>NZ_JAFCTZ010000002.1:0-659475 GCF_049896285.1 Pseudomonas sp. DWP3-1-2
CCCACACCACGGCACCGGAGCGAAGGAACCCCTGCGAAGCAGGGGCCGGACGTCAGCGCAAACGGTTTTCGTCTATTTTGCCACGACAAAATGGACCCGGCCGTCAGGACGGAACCTCAGTGCGCAACGCTGAAAAGGGTGTGAGTGCTACCCGATTCAACAGGCGCCACCCTGGATCGTCAACTCGCCAATGCGTGCTGGCGACATACAAGGAGCTACCGGGGTGGCGATCCACCTTGCCCGCGAATCGGTACTCCAGTCGACATATCCATCGTCTGAAACGAGCCTTCGCGGGCAAGCCTCGCTCCTACGGTTTTAGAATCTATTCCAGGCCGAGCTTTTTGAGCCGGTAGCGCATCGACCTGAACGTCAGGTTCAGGCGCTGGGCCGCAGCGGTGCGATTCCAGCGGGTTTCTTCCAGTGCCTGGAGGATGATCTTGCGTTCGATGTTTTCCAGATAATCTTCCAGATTGTCGATGTCCGCGAGGTTGTGTTCGCTCTGTTCGGCCGTGCTGGGCGATGGGGTTAGGCGCAAGTCGCTGATGTCGATGCGGTCGTTTTCACACAGGGTGTAGGCGCGCTCCAGGATGTTTTCCAGTTCGCGCACGTTTCCGGGGAATCTATAGCTTTTCAGCGCGGACAGGGCCTTAGGCTCAAGGCGGGCCAGTGGCAGCCCTGAGCTGTTTGCCAGGCGTTGCAGCAGATGAGTGGCCAGTTGATCAATGTCTTCGCGGCGCTCTCGCAAGGGCGGCACGGCCAGTTCGATGACGTTCAGGCGGTAATACAAGTCCTGGCGGAAGCGGCCGGCGGCGACTTCGACGCTTAAGTCTTTGTGGGTCGCGCAAAGGATCCGCACATCCACCACTTGCTCCTGCTGGTCTCCGATGCTGCGTATGGATTTTTCCTGTATGGCGCGCAGCAGTTTGACCTGCATCGTCAAGGGCAGATCGGCGACTTCATCCAGAAACAACGTACCGCCGTTCGCCGCCTGAAACAGCCCGGGCTTGTCCTCGTGCGCGCCGCTGAAGCTGCCTTTGCGGTGGCCGAAGAACTCGCTTTCCATCAGCTCGGCGGGTATGGCCCCGCAGTTAACCGGAATGAAAGGGCGTTCGCTGCGCGGGCCTTGTTCATGAATCAGCCGGGCGACCAGTTCTTTGCCACTGCCGGATTCGCCACTGATGTAGATAGGTGCCTGGCTGCGGGCCAGCTTGGCGATGTGCTGACGCAAGGCGTGAATGGGCGGCGAGTCCCCCAGCAGGCGTCGGTCGATGCTGCGTTCGCTCTGACCGAGCACTTGCAAGCGCAGGGCACTGCTCACCAGTTCCCGAAGACGGCCCAGGTCCACGGGTTTGGTCAGGAAGTCGAACGCCCCGGCCTTGAGCGCATGAATCGCGGTGTCGAGGTTGCCATAGGCGGTGATCATCGCCACCGGCACCTGTGAATGACGTTGCTGGATGTGCTGGACCAGCTCCAGGCCGTTGCCGTCGGGCAGGCGCATGTCGGTCAGGCACAGGTCGAAGGCTTCCCGTGCCAGCCATTCATGGGCTTCCTTGACGTTGCGGGCGCTACGGGTGTCGAGCTTCATTCGGCCAAGGGTGATTTCCAGGAGTTCGCGAATGTCCGGTTCATCGTCGACGATCAGAATTTTCTGCCGCTGGATCATGGTCAACTCAACTTCAACGGGTGGGCGAAGGTGATACGCAGACAACTGCCGCCACCTTCCCGAAAGGTGTAATCCAGCTGCGCCTGATTGCTCTCGCAAAGCTCTCTTGAAAGATAAAGACCCAAACCGGTGCCTTTGCTTTCAGTGGTGTAGAACGGCTCGAAGAGCTTGCTCAAATGCTCCTCGGCCACCCCGGGGCCGTCGTCGAGTACTTCCAGTACCGGCAACTCGCTGCGCGGGTCCCGGAACAAGCGCAGCCAGACTTGCGCGTGTTCATGCTGCTTACCACTGTAGCGCAAACCGTTTTGCAGCAGATTGCTCACCACCTGGGCGAGTTGTTCCGGGTCCATGCGGGTGGTAAGAGGCTCCGCTTCAATCTCCAGATGAAGGGTCTGGGAGGGCAGGGCGCGGGAGCGTGCCTCGGCGACGAACTGCTCAAGCCAGACCTTGAGATCAAGCATCTGCGGCTCTGCCTGGCGGCGCCGCGACAGTTGCAGCACGTTTTCAATGACCCGGTTCATGCGTTGTGACTGATCCTGAATGATCTGAATCAGGCGGCGGTCACTGCCTTCCAAAGCTTCGGACTCGTCCAGCAGTTGCGCCGCGTGGCTGATTGCGCCAAGCGGGTTGCGGATTTCATGGGCTATCCCGGCCGTCAGGCGACCCAGCGCGGCGAGCTTCAGTTGTTGCGCCTGTTGGGAAATCTGGGACAGGTCTTCGAGAAAAATCAGCGTCTGACGCTGTTCGCCGCGATTAAGGGCAATGAATGTCGGCCTTAGAATCGGTCCGATGGCTGACGTAGAGATGCTCTGCGGGACCAGCACCGGATTGATCAGCCATTGGCGAAAGCGCGTTACCAACTGAGGGGCGTAGGTGTCGATAACCTCGCCCATCAGGCTCTCATGCCCGAGCAAAATCAGTGCGCTCTGGTTGGCCAGAACCACTTGGCGACGGGCGTCCAGCACCAGAATCCCGGTGCGCATGCGCTGCAGGATCAGCGCATTGAGTTCTTCCAGGTTGTCGACATCGGCTGCGCGCTGTTCGGCCAGCACTTCGCTCAGGTGCAGCCGCCGCGTCAACGCCTGCACCAAAAGGGCGGCGGCGAAGCACAGGGCACCCAACGAGCCCGCCTGAACATAATGGCTGGCGGCCGAAGGGTTGCTGAAGCTGATGTAGAACGTCAGGTAAATAATGCCGATGGCCGAGACGGCAGCGATCAACACGCCGGCGCGGCCACGCAGCAGGACGTTGCTGATGGCCACTGATGCGATCAGCAGGTTGCCGATGCCGCTGGGTGGACCGCCGGCGGCATAAAACAATCCCGACAGCATGATGGCGTCGATCATGGCCAGGACGAACAGCTGTGCTTTGTGGTCAGGACGGTCCAGCAGCACGACAACCAGGATGTTGAACACCAGATACAGCCAGCAACCGGCCTGAAACAGGCTGGGGCTGACGATTTCCAGCAGTTCATGGTCCATGCCGCTGGAAATCAACAGCACCAGCATGATGCCGATGGTCAGTCGATACAGGTGATACAGCCGCAGAATCCGCTGCGCTTGTGGGCTGCCCAGGGATAACGCCTCAGCGATCACGTTTAGCGGGGCCTTCCAGCCGATGTGCCTCGCTGCAATACCACTGTTGATCCTGGCTCAGGGCGCGATCACGGGGCAAGTGAACGCCGCATTGGGCGCAACGGACCATGGGGGCAGCAGCAACCTCCGGCGGTGCCGCTCTGGATTTTTTGGCGGGCGGGTTGAGCAGACGCTTGATGAACCATACGGCTGCCGCGATCAGTGCAACCCACATAATTAAGCGAATCATGACTATCAGCTTGGTGATTGAGATTTCGCAGTGTAGCGAAGGAGTGACTGTTGTGTCTCTGTACGAGATCGCCCGTTATCCCTGACGCCGCAGTGGCCCCGTTGGAGCGAGGCTTGCCCGCGAATCAGGCGCTACGGTGAATCAGGCCCGCCGAGTTGTCGTTCTTCGCGGGCAAGCCTCGCTCCAACGAAAAAGAGGCCCGAAGGCCTCTTTCTCACGCATCGATCAATCAGTCGAACAGCCCGTTGTCCAAGACGCCGCAGTGGCCCCGTTGGAGCGAGGCTTGCCCGCGAATCAGGCGCCGCGGTGAACCAGGCCCACCGAGTTGTCGTTCTTCGCGGGCAAGCCTCGCTCCAACGAAAAAGAGGCCCGAAGGCCTCTTTCTCACGCATCGGTCAATCAGTCGAACAGGCCCAGCGTCATGTAGCTGAACCACGAACGGCTTTTAGTGCCTTTTGCTTCGCGTTCCTGCTCGTCGATTTCGTCCTGGTTCTCAGGCAGAAGTTCGCGAGGGATGGCTTGCTTGGCATCTTCGTATTGCTTGATCACGTCCTGGTTGGCACGGGTCTCGCCCGGTGGCAGCGGCGGGCTGCTCTCGATCAGGCCCAGTGTTGCCTTGGACAGCCACGAGCGGTTGTCGGCTTCGGCTTCACGCGGTACGAACTGACCGTCCACCAGTTGCGGGTGGTTCGGGTAGTTGGCCTTGAGCACTTCAAGGCTGGTGGCCGCCAGATCGTCCAGGTGCAGACGCTGATACGACTCGACCATGACCGCCAGGCCGTCACCCACCGAAGGGGTTTCCTGGAAGTTTTCGACCACGTAACGACCGCGGTTGGCCGAGGCTACATAGGCCTGACGAGTCAGGTAGTAGTCGGCTACGTGGATTTCGTAGGAGGCCAGCAGATTGCGCAGGTAGATCATGCGTTGCTTGGCATCAGGGGAATAACGGCTGTTCGGGAAGCGGCTGGTCAACTGAGCGAACTCGTTGAACGAGTCGCGGGCCGCGCCCGGGTCACGTTTGGTCTGGTCCAGCGGCAGGAATCGGGCCAACAGGCCGACGTCCTGATCGAAAGAGGTCAGGCCTTTCATGTAGTAGGCGTAGTCCACGTTCGGGTGCTGCGGGTGCAGGCGGATGAAACGCTCGGCGGCCGACTTCGCAGCCTCCGGCTCACCACTCTTGTAGTTCGAGTAGATGAGTTCGAGCTGTGCCTGGTCAGCGTAGCGACCGAACGGGTAGCGCGATTCCAGTGCCTTGAGCTTGTCAGTCGCAGTGCTATAGCTGTTATTAACCAGATCGGCCTGCGCCTGCTGGTACAGCTCGACTTCACTCAGATTTTCGTCGATCACTTCCTTTGACGAACAGGCAGCGGTGAGTGCGAGGATGGCTATCAGCAGCAGGTGTTTCACTTGCATGGCGGCTTGCGTCCCTATAACGGTCGCTGTCTTGGGCGTGACCGTCCTGTTATGATGGGCGCCCCGCGGAACCCCCGGGGCAAAAGACGCCGTATTTAACCACAAGCGCGCTGCCGAAACCAAAGGCTAGCCGCCACCTAGTCTGGCCATGTCCGAAAATATAGAACTTCGCGCAGAGGTGCCGTCCGATTTGGGCGGTCAACGCCTCGATCAAGTCGCCGCACAATTATTCGCTGAGCACTCGCGCTCGCGCCTCTCCGCCTGGATCAAGGACGGTCGCCTGACGGTGGACGGAGGCGTATTGCGCCCACGTGACATCGTCCATGGCGGCGCTGTTTTGCAGCTCATCGCCGAGCAGGAAGCCCAGGGTGAATGGGTTGCGCAGGATATTGCGCTCGATATCGTCTACGAGGACGATCAAATTCTGGTGATCAACAAGCCTACCGGGCTGGTTGTCCATCCCGCTGCCGGTCACGCCGACGGCACGCTGCTCAATGCCCTGTTGCACCACGTTCCGGACATCATCAACGTCCCGCGTGCGGGCATCGTGCATCGTCTGGACAAGGACACCACTGGTCTGATGGTGGTGGCCAAGACGATTCAGGCCCAGACCCAGCTGGTGACTCAGCTGCAAAGCCGCACGGTCAGCCGTATTTACGAGTGCATCGTGATCGGCGTTGTCACTTCCGGCGGCAAGATCGACGCGCCGATTGGCCGTCACGGTCAGCAGCGCCAGCGCATGGCGGTCATGGAAGGCGGCAAACAGGCCGTCAGTCATTACCGCGTGCTGGAGCGTTTCCGCTCCCACACCCATGTGCGGGTCAAGCTGGAAACCGGTCGTACGCACCAGATCCGCGTCCACATGGCGCATATCAACTATCCGTTGGTCGGCGATCCGGCCTACGGTGGTCGTTTCCGTATTCCGCCAGCGGCCAGTATGACCATGGTCGAGTCGTTGAAAAACTTCCCGCGCCAGGCCCTGCACGCTCGTTTCCTTGAGCTGGACCATCCGATCAGCGGTAAGCGCATGAGCTGGGAATCGCCGCTGCCTGACGATTTCGTCTGGCTGCTGTCGTTGCTCAAGCAGGATCGCGAGGCGTTCATCGGGTGAATGACTGGTTGATTCCCGACTGGCCCGCGCCTGCGGGGATCAAATCCTGTGTCACGACCCGCGAGGGTGGCGTCAGTCTGGCGCCGTTCGACGCGCTGAATCTGGGCGATCATGTGGATGACGATCCGCAAGCCGTCGCCAGCAATCGGTTGCACCTCACCTCGACCCTGAACGTCCGTCCCGCCTGGTTGAAGCAGGTCCACGGCCTTGGCGTCACCCAAGCGGACCCGACGCGTGTCGTGGAAGCCGACGCCAGCTGGACGGCAACGCCGGGCATCGCCTGCACCATCATGACCGCCGATTGCCTGCCTGCCTTGTTTTGCACGCTGGACGGCGCACGCGTTGCCGCCGCCCATGCGGGTTGGCGCGGGCTGGCCTCCGGGATTCTGGAAGCAACGGCCGACAGCCTGGGCGTGCCGCCTGAGCAGATCATGGTCTGGCTCGGTCCCGCGATTGGCCAACAGTCATTCGAAGTGGGGCCGGAAGTGCGTGAAGCGTTTATAAGCCTTCATCCGCACACCGCTGAAGCGTTTATACCGAGCGAAAACCCCGGACGCTTCATGGCGGACCTCTACGCCCTCGGGCGTCTGCGCCTTGCAGCCCACGGAGTTACGGATGTGTATGGCGGCGGCTTCGACACCTTCACGGATCCTCGCTTTTATTCCTATCGCCGCAGCCCCCGCAATGGTCGTTTTGCGTCGCTGATCTGGATTGATCGCGCCTGATTGATCGGCAGCCTGTCCGCAGGCCAGCTAGGCTTGCTACGCAGCAACTCTGACCTGCATCAATCAAACGCCGCTTGAATCTCGCACAATCGCCCGCATCTATCTGGCATCCAGCAGGTTTTCTCGAGGGTCTGTTACCGTTTCAGCACGGCCGCGCCGGAGCCCGTTTTGCCGCGAGGCAAGGCGAGAGACGCGAAGTTTGGTTTTTCGAATGAGCGTCGAGAAACGCAGCAACGCCGCTCGTGCTGAAACGATAACAGACCCTCTATGTGTGTTCATTGCTCCGGCCTGCTTATATAGGAAGGTGACAAATGCGTATCGATAGATTGACCAGCAAATTACAGTTAGCGTTATCGGATTCACAATCACTGGCGGTCGGCCTCGACCATCCGGCCATTGAACCTGCACATTTGATGCAGGCGTTGCTTGAGCAGCAAGGCGGCACCATCAAGCCGTTGCTGATGCAGGTTGGCTTTGACGTCAACAGCCTGCGCAAGGAACTGAGCAAAGAGCTCGACCAACTGCCAAAAATCCAGAACCCCACCGGTGACGTCAACATGTCACAGGATCTGGCGCGCCTGCTGAATCAGGCGGATCGCCTGGCACAGCAAAAGGGCGATCAGTTTATTTCCAGCGAACTGGTGCTGCTCGCCGCCATGGACGAGAACAGCAAGATGGGCAAGTTGCTGCTTGGCCAGGGCGTCAGCAAAAAAGCCCTCGAGAACGCCATCAACAACCTGCGCGGCGGTGCGGCAGTCAATGACGCCAATGTCGAAGAGTCACGTCAGGCGCTGGATAAATACACGGTCGACCTGACCAAGCGCGCCGAAGAAGGCAAGCTTGATCCGGTCATCGGCCGCGACGATGAAATTCGTCGGACCATTCAGGTGCTGCAACGCCGCACCAAAAACAACCCGGTCCTGATCGGTGAGCCTGGCGTGGGTAAAACCGCGATTGCCGAAGGTCTGGCCCAGCGCATCATCAATGGCGAAGTGCCGGATGGCCTCAAGGGCAAGCGCTTGCTGTCCCTGGACATGGGGTCGTTGATCGCGGGCGCCAAGTTTCGCGGCGAGTTCGAGGAGCGTCTGAAGTCCCTGCTGAACGAGCTGTCCAAGCAGGAAGGGCAGATCATTCTGTTTATAGACGAGTTGCACACCATGGTCGGCGCCGGTAAAGGCGAAGGCTCGATGGACGCTGGCAACATGCTCAAGCCCGCTCTGGCCCGTGGTGAGTTGCACTGCGTGGGTGCCACCACGCTCAATGAGTACCGCCAATACATAGAAAAGGACGCGGCCCTTGAGCGTCGCTTCCAGAAAGTGCTGGTGGAAGAGCCTAGCGAAGAAGACACCATCGCGATTCTGCGTGGCCTGAAAGAACGTTACGAAGTCCACCATAAAGTGGCCATTACCGACGGCGCGATCATTGCGGCGGCCAAGCTGAGCCATCGCTATATCACCGACCGTCAGTTGCCGGACAAGGCGATCGACCTCATCGACGAAGCGGCCAGCCGTATTCGCATGGAAATCGACTCCAAGCCGGAAGTGCTTGATCGTCTCGAGCGCCGGTTGATCCAGCTCAAGGTCGAATCCCAGGCCCTCAAGAAAGAGGACGATGAAGCGGCGATCAAGCGCCTGGAAAAACTTCAGGAAGAGATTGTCCGGCTGGAGCGTGAATACGCGGATCTCGAAGAGATCTGGACCTCGGAAAAAGCCGAGGTCACAGGTTCCGCGCAGATCCAGCAAAAGATCGAGCAATCGCGTCAGGAGCTGGAAGCCGCCCGTCGTCGCGGTGATCTCAATCGCATGGCTGAACTGCAGTACGGGATCATTCCCGACCTGGAGCGCAGCCTGCAGATGGTCGATCAACACGGCAAGCCGGAAAACCAGTTGCTGCGCAGCAAGGTCACCGAGGAGGAGATCGCGGAAGTCGTGTCCAAGTGGACTGGTATTCCCGTGTCGAAGATGCTCGAAGGCGAGCGCGACAAGCTGATGAAAATGGAAAGCCTGTTGCACCAGCGCGTGATCGGGCAGGACGAAGCCGTGGTTGCCGTGTCGAACGCCGTGCGTCGTTCCCGCGCCGGGTTGTCCGACCCTAATCGCCCCAGCGGTTCGTTCATGTTCCTCGGCCCGACCGGCGTGGGTAAAACCGAGCTGTGCAAGGCGTTGGCCGAATTCCTCTTTGACACTGAAGAGGCCATGGTGCGGATCGACATGTCCGAGTTCATGGAGAAACATTCCGTGGCACGGCTGATCGGCGCACCGCCAGGCTATGTCGGCTATGAAGAGGGCGGTTACCTGACCGAGGCGGTGCGTCGCAAGCCTTATTCGGTGATCCTGCTGGACGAGGTCGAGAAAGCGCATCCGGATGTCTTCAACATCCTGCTGCAAGTGCTCGAAGACGGGCGTTTGACCGACAGCCATGGTCGCACCGTGGACTTCCGCAACACGGTGATCGTCATGACCTCCAACCTGGGCTCGGTACAGATTCAGGAACTGGTGGGAGATCGTGAAGCGCAACGTGCAGCGGTCATGGACGCGGTGAGTACCCACTTCCGGCCGGAGTTCGTCAACCGGATTGATGAAGTCGTCATCTTCGAACCATTGGCTCGCGACCAGATCGCCGGCATCACTGATATTCAGCTCAGCCGTCTGCGTGCTCGCTTGACCGAGCGCGAACTCACGCTTGAACTGAGCCCTGAGGCGATGGACAAGCTTATTGCCGTGGGGTACGACCCGGTGTACGGCGCGCGTCCGTTGAAACGTGCGATACAGCGCTGGATCGAGAACCCGTTGGCGCAGTTGATCCTGTCGGGCGGCTTGATGCCCGGTTCGAGTGTCACAGGCACGGTGGTGAACGACGAGATCGTATTTGCCTGATAAGCAGAAGGCCGCTTGCTGGTGAAGCATCTATCGCCAGCAGGCGGCCGCTGTTGAGGGTTGCAATGGATGATTGACCACCAGACCCTGATTTCTCTGGCTTGAAAGGCGATCTGAAAAAAAATCGCAAATCATTGTCTTCAAAGCAATTTGGGGGGTTGACACCTGTTTTTAAAATTGTAGAATAGCGCGCCTCAGAGACGTGAACGCAGCGATGCAAACACATCGAAGAGGATGAATTAACACGTTAACAGCGCGTTAGTTCAGAGCTGTAAAGTTGTAGAAGTTGCATCTGAAATCGATAAGTTCCGCGATAGCTCAGTTGGTAGAGCAAGTGACTGTTAATCACTGGGTCCCTGGTTCGAGTCCAGGTCGTGGAGCCAGATTTCAATATGTAGCTGTATCGGGGTATAGCGCAGTCCGGTAGCGCGCCTGCTTTGGGAGCAGGATGTCAGGAGTTCGAATCCCCTTACCCCGACCATTTTTGGGTCGTTAGCTCAGTTGGTAGAGCAGTTGGCTTTTAACCAATTGGTCGTAGGTTCGAATCCCACACGACCCACCATTTTTGGCCTCAGCAGCAATGCCGGGGCCGAATCTTATAGATCTGATGCCATTAGCATCACATCGCAGACGGCTGGTTGAGGCGTCTTTAAAAAGTTTCAAACGGGGTATAGCGCAGTCCGGTAGCGCGCCTGCTTTGGGAGCAGGATGTCAGGAGTTCGAATCCCCTTACCCCGACCATATTTACAAATAAGCCTGATTTAAGCCTGGTGCTAAAATCGGGCTTTTTTGCGTCTGTGGTTTATGTGCATCCGATGTTGATGAAGTCAGTTATCCTGGCAAGTTTGCTGTTGCTCGTGAATAGGTGCATACAACGGCGCATTGACGGTTGATCGCCTGCTTCCAGTCGCGGCGCGCAGTGGTCTAACTCATCACCTCTGTTGCCAGCTCCACTCGATTACGGCCCCGCTGTTTGGCGCGGTAGAGCGCCGTGTCTGCGGCCCTCAGGAAGCCCGTAATGCTGGTTTGCCCATCGGGGCGAAGGACTGCGACCCCCACGCTCACCGTGAGGTGCTTGAGGGGCGACATGTTGTGAGGCAACCGGAGTTGCGCAATCTCCCGACAAAGCATCTCGGCAAACGCTGCTGCATGCTCCTCACTGGTTGACTGCAGGATGATCGCAAATTCCTCTCCGCCGTAGCGTGCCACGAAGTCGCCGCTACGACGCACGAGGGATGTCAGCTCAGACGCCACCCGGCGCAAGACTTCATCCCCGGCCTGGTGGCCGTAGTGGTCGTTGTATTGTTTGAACCAGTCGACATCGATCATGGCGAGCATCAACTGCTGACCGTTGCGGCGCGCACGGCCCCACTCGGTTGTCAGGGTCTTGTCAAACTGGCGACGATTGGGGATGCCCGTCAAACCATCGGTTGCGCTGATCGTCGCCAGTTGCCGGTTCGACAGTTCCAGCTCTTGTGTGCGCAGACGCACGCGGGCTTCCAGTTCCAGCTCGCGCAGTTGCATTTCCTTGACCAGAACAGAAAACCCGACGCCGATAAGGCTCAGCGTAAAAATGAACTCCTGCGCCCGCAGCACTTCCAGTTGAATGGGCATATCACCGAAAGGTTTGAAGCCTGAGGTCATCATCATGGTCATCGACAATGAAACCAGTGCGACGAAGACGGCCGTCGAGCGGACTCCGAAGCGAAACGCAATAATCGCAGCGCCGGGCAGTAGTAGCGTGGGCGTGACCGTTATTTCGTCCAGGTTGCCGTCATAGTGGTGGGTGGCGAAGGAAGCAGTGATCAGCACCAGGGTGGTCAGCAACGCTTTGTCGAGCCAGGTCAGGTGCATGTGTTGTTGCGCACGCTGGGTCAGGGTCAGCAGGAGTGGCGTATAGATAAGCAACCCGAGCGCGTCACCAAACCACCAAAGTCGCACGAGGGTGAGGTAGCTGGTGGTGGCACCGGCAACGTGCTGCAAGACGAAGGCAGCCATCAGGCTGGCCAGGAGTGCGCCCGTCACGGGGCCGGCAAGCACGAATTTGACCAGATCTTCCAGTCGCTGCAGGCGCAGTGAGGCCCCGCTGCGCCTGAGTAGCGCATAGGTAACAAGCACTTCAAACACGTTCACCGCGCTGAGCGGAACAGCCTCTTGCCATGAAAAAGCGCCAACGCTGGCCAGTACGTCAGAGCCAAAGGTGACCGCCGCGAGCAGCAGCATGCGCTGTCCGCGAAAACGCAGCAACGCCGCCAGCAACACCGCATTGGGTAGCCATACGACGACGACGTTGTCCGGGGTTACAGCGCAAAAAAATGTCAATTTGACACTGGCAAAATGGACCAGCATAAGCAGCGCGCAGAACAGCAATCCGGGACGCTGCCAGAAATTTTCAATGGGTGCGATCATCACCGATTCCCAAAGGCAAGTGACTCGAACGATTGTCTTGGACCATTAACGTGATGCTCTCAATACGCTCAGCCAAAAACGGGCAGCGGCGCGTATTGAATTAATGCAAAAACATCTCGACTCAGTGCGCAGGATTCAGGGGTGTGAAAAGACAGCGATCGTTGATCCCGATCACACACGGCGAATTAATAACGCGTAAAAAAAGTTGAGGGGTGCTGCTCAAGTAACGTGACGGCCTTTGGCGATGCGTCCCGTTCATTGCATTTTTGTTACGTGATTAATCGCCCAACGCGGCTGCGTCGGGCTCGTCAAGCTTCGTCTATTGTGTCACATGACCCTCCCGGCTTCGATAGCGAACACAGACAAATACACGCGTGATTAACGGACCCGAGCAAGTAACATGCAACCAACCCGAATATCGGGCGCACACTCTTTAACTTCGTTTTGACGCCAATATATTGTCTTGGCGAAGGCCGAAAGTTGCATTCTTCATGTGCGTACAGACTTTATTATTATCAGAAGCTATTTCGAAATCGAACGCGTGGGGCCGTCACTAATATTGACCGGCATCCCGATAGGTTCGCCAAAGCGTTTGAACGCATTTAAAGAATGGACGTTCCCGGGTGGGGTGGGTGCAGGCTCACTGGCATTTCAGTGCCTGCACCGGAGGGTTCAGAAAAGTCGGCGGCGCGCAGACTCATCTCCCCCTGAAGCGCATTCATTGCATCAATGCAGCTTCATCCTCGGTTCCGTGCCTTTGCCGATGCGGCTGCCGAGCACCAGCATCAGGGTGCGGAAGGTGCCGTACAACGCCATCTGGTGCATGCGATACAGGGAGATGTAGAACATCCGCGCCAGCCAGCCTTCCAGCATGACGCTGCCCATCAGGTTCCCCATCAGATTGCCCACGGCGGAGAACTTGGACAGCGAGATCAACGAGCCGTAATCGGTATATTTGTACGCAGGCAGCGGCTTGCCTTCGATGCGCAGGCGCAACGATTTGACCAGCAATGACGCTTGTTGATGCGCTGCCTGGGCGCGGGGCGGAACGTTGCGGTCCGAGCCTTTCTGCGGGCAGGCTGCGCAATCACCGAAGGCAAAGACATTGTCGTCGCGAGTGGTTTGCAGCGTGGTTCGCACCTGCAACTGGTTGATGCGGTTGCTTTCCAGACCGTCCAGCTCATGCAGGAATACCGGCGCTCGAATACCGGCCGCCCAGACCTTCAGCGTAGCGGGAATCACTTGGCCGCTGGCGGTGATCAGGCTGTCGGCAGTGACTTCGCTGACGGCGGCGTTGGTCAGGACCGTGACGCCGAGTTTTTCCAGCGTGGTGTGCACCGGGCCGCCAATTCGCTCAGGCAGCGCCGGCAACACGCGAGGGCCTGCCTCTATCAAGGTGATGCGCAGGTTTTCCGGCTTGATCCGGCCCAGACCGTAGGCGGCCAGTTCGTGGGCGGCATTGTGCAGCTCGGCCGCCAACTCAACCCCCGTCGCGCCTGCACCGACAATGGCCACGGTGATTTCTTCGGTGATGTCGGTTTGTCCGGCATGGGCCCGTAAATAATGGTTGAGCAATTGCTGATGAAATTTCTCGGCCTGCTGGCGCGTATCCAGAAACAGACAGTGGTCTGCCGCCCCTTGGGTGTTGAAGTCGTTGGTGGTGCTGCCGACGGCAATAACCAGCGAGTCATAATCCAGGCTGCGCGCAGGCACCAGCTCCAGGCCGTTTTCGTCCAGTGTCGCGGCCAGGTGCACCTGGCGTTGCGCGCGGTCCAGGCCAGTCATACGGCCGAGCTGAAACTGAAAGTGATTCCACTTGGCTTGCGCCACGTAGTTCAGCTCGTCCTCGTAGGAGTTCAGCGAGCCAGCCGCCACTTCGTGCAACAACGGTTTCCAGATGTGGGTCAGATTGGCGTCCACCAGCGTGACGCTGGCGGTGCCTTTCTTGCCCAGGGTCTTACCCAGACGGGTCGCCAACTCCAGACCGCCGGCACCTCCGCCAACGATGACAATACGATGCGTCATAGGGATATCTCATAAGGTTTACGGAATTCGGGGGGCGAGGCTGACGCTGCGCGAGCACGCGGCTCACGTCAGATAGCTCAACAGGCGGCTCAACAAACCCAGGCCGACCACTGCAGCCACCACGATGATCAGGAGCAGCCACGGCCGGAAAGGTCGACGCTCGACTTGATGCTGCGGGGCTTGCAGGTACTCTTCGACACGTCGTTGGTCGTCAGGGTTCAGGCGGCTGGGCATATAAGTAAGCCTCTTGGATTGAACGGCTACTCGGGGGTGAAATTCAGCGGTTCGACGTGCAACGCGTCATCAAGGCGAATGATTGCGCCTTGTAGCACCCGTGCGGTGATTCCGCCATGGCCGCGAACAGCCTGAAACGTGCCGCGCCCGAGGCGTTGCTCCAGACGGGCGCAGGGTTGGCACCAGCCTGTGGTTTCCAGAATCGCCTGGCCAATCCTGAAGCGTCGGCCTTTGAGGCTGAACAGATTGATGCCGCTGATCACCAGGTTACGGCGCATGTCCTGAGGCAGTATGGGCTGATCGGCGGCGCGGCCCAGCAATGAACTGATCACCGGCAGATGTTCCCACTGAATCAATGTGACCTGGCGAGCGTTACGCGGGCCGGGGCGTGCGTGGTCGCCGGTCAGGCCCGCTTCGCGCCGCGCCTCAACGGCGTCCAGCACGATCATGTCGCCGCGAGACTCGGGGCGCACACCGATCCAGCGCACGCGGCCTTGCTGGGGTACATCAGCCAGCAGTTCTTGCAGGGGGCTCATAAACTGATTCCAACATCAAAGACAACGCTACGACCCAGATTGGTCCGCAAAAATTCCGGGGCATCGGGGTGGGCGAACAGCACCCTGGCAAACGTGGGGCCCACCAGAGACAACGAGCGCCAGCCCTGGCGCAGGTATTCGGTGGGCGGTGGGAAGTGGCTGTTCAGGTCCAGCACCTCGCGCTTGAGACTGGCGAACGCGATGATGTCCAGTTCCCCCAGGTCCAGCCCGCGCTCGCGGTAGTTGTGAGCTTTTTTTCGTAGCGTGGGGCCCAGGCGCTGCAACAGCTCCGGCGCGGGTATGCGCTTGGGCTTGGCCTCGCGGCGCACCAGTTGGCTCAGGGAAAACGCACTGCGCCGCCGCGCCAGTTCTTCGCGCCACTCGTCATTAAGACGACGGCCTTCATCAAGCACGAAAAACACCTCGAAGCAGGCGTCACGAAACAGCACATCGGGCGGCTCCTGGCCGGCGGCGTGGAAGTCCTCATTGCGGTGGGGGATGTTCAGGCCCTGCAATAATCGCTGACAAACCCAACGCTCACGCTCCCACTTACGCGCATTGGAGAGGAACGCGTTGGCTTGTTCGGCCTGGATCGTGAGCAGGCGAAGATAGTCAGAGTCATCCATAGGCCCAAGCTTAGCGTCCAATTGGCTATAACTGAAAGGATGTTTAGCGTCCGGGTGCAAAGCGCCGGGTTCATGTCTGCTCGGTATCAATCGGCATGCGACGTTGCTACACAGCGATCTGTCAGATCATCTCGGCTATCCTGTGGTTTTAGAACCGTCCCGGGAGCACCCGCGCTTGAAACTCTGGCCAATTCTGCTGTTAAGTTTATTGCCGTTCGCCGCTCAGGCTGTGCAGCCCGGCGAACACATCGCGTCATGGACGCTGCTTGATCAATTCGACGAGCCTTACACGCTCAACGACCAGACTCAGACGTTGCTGGTGGCCCGCAGCATGGATGCCGCCAAATTGGTGAACGCGGCTCTGCAAGACAAGCCCAAGGGGTTTCTCGAGGCGCGCCACACGGTGTTCGTCGCGGACATTCAGAAGATGCCCGCCTTGATCGCCAAAATGTTTGCCGTGCCGTCGATGCGCGCCTATTCCTATCGCGTGATGCTCGACCGCGACGGCCGTGTCGTGCCGCGTTACGCGGGTGACGCTGACAAGGTCCTGTGGCTTGAGTTGCATGACGGCCGCGTGGTGAAACAACAGCAATTCAGCACGGCCGAACAGCTGCGTGAGGCGCTGGAACACTGATACATAACGGGTCCACAACGGAGGAACTCACGTTTGAAGCTTTGGCCGATCCTGCTATTCGTCTTGCTGCCGCTCACTGCGCAGGCCATTGAAATCGGCGATCCTGTGCCGTCCTGGAGCCTGTTGGACCAATTCGACGAACCTTACGTGATGGATGAGCACACCACTCAGACGATCCTGGTGGCCAGCAGCATGAGCGCGGGCAAGACCATGGAAAAAGCGCTCAAGGACAAACCCAAAGGCTTTCTCGAAGCGCGCCGCACCGTGTTCATTGCCGACATCAAACCCATGCCAGCGCTGATTACCCGGTTTTTCGCGGTGCCGAAGATGCGCAAGGTGTATTCCTACCGGGTCGCACTGGACCGCGAGGCGTTGATTGCGCCCGGCTACGGCGGCGATCCGAGCAAGGTGCAATGGTTGCAGCTCAAAGACGGCAAACTGGCGTCGCGTCGGGAATTCAACGGCCCTGACGAACTGCGCATGGCCCTGGAACAGCCATGATCAGCGCCCAGGTCCTGACCCCGGAAACCATGACAACCGCCTGGCTGTTGTACGTGCCGGTGCTGTGTTGGGCGATCTGGCGTTCGCCCTGGGTTGAGCTGTTCACCGACAGCCGCCGTCAGCACCTGTTGTTCGGCACTGTCTTCGCGCTGTTCCTGCTGTGGTTGGTACGGCGTGATTTCGACACGGGCGTGTCGTACCACTTCATTGGCATGACGGCCGTTACCCTGCTGCTGGACTGGCCATTGGCGCTGGTGGGCGGGCTGGTGGCGCAGATCGGCCTGTTGGCCATGGGGCGACAGGATCTGGCGGCGATGGGGGTCAACGGTTTGCTGTTCATCGGGCTGCCGGTGTTGGTCACGGAAGCCTGCGCGATCCTGGTGGAGCGCGCGCAACCCAAAAGCCCGTTTGTGTACATCTTCTGTTCGGGGTTTCTCGCTGCCGCGCTGGCCACCTTGTTGTGCCTGCTGGTGGCGTTGGGCGTGCTGTGGTTTGAAGAGCTGTTCGAAATGCCGATCTGGTTATCGGACTTTGTCGGTTACCTGTGGCTGATCATTTTTCCCGAAGCGTTCATCAACGGCATGATCGTCAGCGCCCTGGTGGTCTTCAGCCCTGAATGGCTGGAGACGTTCAATCGCACACGCTACCTGTCAGCACCCTGGAACGAAAAGCGCCCGGGCGACGACACCTGAGGTGTGCCCGGGGCTTGTGTGCATCAGTGCCCGCGTGGGGGCAGGTCGCCGGAGAACAGTTCGTCTTCGGCGTCCGGGCTGACCGGGATGGCGTGTTCTTCCGACGCCCACGCGCCCAGATCGATCAATTTGCAGCGCTCGGAGCAAAACGGCCGGGAAGGGCTGGCCGCGCTCCATTCCACGGGTGCGCCACAGGTTGGGCAGTCGACGGTTGTTGGTTGGCTCATGACTGGCCTCCACGCAAGATTAAGTAAAAGTGATGCAGCCGCTGGACTTCGCTTCGCAGCCAGGCGTGATCCCGGTCGTTGACCAGCACATCGTCGGCATGGTTCAAGCGTTCTTCGCGACTGGCCTGGACCTTGAGAATGGCCTGGACCTGCTCCTGGCTGGAACTGTCGCGCAGCATGGTGCGCTCCACTTGCAGTTGTTGAGGGGCGTCGATCACCAGCACGCGCTGGGTCAGCTTGTACTGGCCCGACTCGATCAGCAATGGCGAGACCAGGATCGCGTAAGGCGAGGTTGCGCTGGCCAGGTCGCGCTGGATCTCTTGCGCAATCAGTGGATGCAGCAGGGCTTCCAGCCAGCGTCGCTCGTCAGGGTGCTCGAAGATCAAGCCTCGCAAGGCACTGCGATTGAGGGTGCCGTCGGCCTGCAACACGGTGGGGCCGAAATGCTCGACGATGCGGGCCAGGGCAGGGCGGCCCGGTTCCACCACCCAACGGGCGGCGTGATCGGCGTCGACCACGTGAATCCCGAGGTCGATAAAACACTGCGCCGCAGCGCTTTTGCCGCTACCGATACCGCCGGTGAGGCCGAGAATCCAGGGTTTGAAAGCGCTGTTGGTCATTTGAAACCGGCAAACTGCAAATAAGAGTCGGTTATTTGACCACCCCAGAGCAAAGCGATCCAGCCTGCGATGGCCAGATAAGGACCAAAGGGAATTGGCGTACTGGTTGCCACGCTGCGCAAACGCAGCAGGATCAGGCCCAGAATCGCGCCCACCAGCGACGACATTAGAATGGTCAGCGGCAGGATCTGCCAGCCGCCCCACGCGCCCAGCATGGCCAGTAACTTGAAGTCGCCCTGGCCCATGCCTTCCTTGCCGGTGACCAGTTTGAACAGCCAGAACACCGACCACAAGGTCAGATAACCCGCCACCGCGCCCCACAAGGCATCCCCAAGGCTGGTAAACAGACCGAAGGCGTTGACGATCAGACCCAGCCACAGCAACGGCAGCACCAGTGAATCCGGCAGCAGTTGATGGTCAGCGTCGATCAGGCTCATGGCGAACAAGCCCCAGGTCAGCACCAGCATCGCGCCCGCTTGCCAGCCGAAACCGAAATGCCAGGCGATAAACACCGACAGCACACCGCACGCCAGTTCCACCAATGGGTAGCGTTTGCTGATCGGCGCCTTGCAACGGGAGCATTTACCGCCCAGAAACAGATAGCTCAACACCGGGAGGTTTTCCCATGGGCGAATCCGGTGGGCGCAATGGGGGCAGCGTGAATGCGGCAGGATCAGGTTGAAGGTTTCGCCTGCCGATTCGGCGGGCAAGCCCAGCATTTCCCGGGACTGCGCTTTCCAGTCCTGTTCCATCATGATGGGCAGGCGGTAGATCAACACATTGAGGAAGCTGCCGACGAGCAAACCCAGGACGAGCGCGGATAAAACAAAAGCCAGCGGTGAGCTGGCCAGGAAGTCAAAAAGAGGCATTTCTAGACGACATCCCCGAGTTTGAATATGGGTAGATACATAGCGATAACCAGACCGCCGACCATCACGCCAAGTACCGCCATGATCATGGGTTCCATGAGGCTGGTCAGGCTGTCGACCAGGTTATCGACTTCGTCCTCGTAATACGTGGCAACCTTGTCGAGCATCGAATCCAGGGCACCGGATTCTTCACCGATTGCTGTCATCTGGATTGCCAGACTCGGGAACACGCCAGTGGCGCGCATGGAGAAGTTAAGCTGCATGCCGGTCGAGACGTCCTGTCGGATCTTCATGACCGCATTTTTGAACACCACGTTACCGGTGGCGCTCGCCACAGAGTCCAGCGCTTCTACCAGCGGAACGCCTGCCGCGAACGTCGTGGACAGCGTGCGTGCATATCGAGCCACCGCAGACTTGTATAACAAAGGGCCGATTACCGGGAGTTTCAACAAGCCACGGTCAATGCTGTCACGAAACTTTTGTGACTGTTTGTAGGCACGTTTGAATAGAAAAAACGCCGCGACCATCACCCCAAGAATAATGAGCCACCATTGCTGAACAATTTGGGAAAGCCCTATCACCATCAATGTGAACGCTGGCAACTCTGCCCCGAAGCCGGCAAACACTGACTGGAACTGCGGCACCACTTTAATCAGCAAAATGCCTGAAACGATAAAAGCCACCACCAATACGGCGATAGGGTAGGTCATTGCTTTTTTGATCTTGGCTTTGAGTGCTTCTGTTTTTTCCTTGTAAGTGGCGACGCGGTCCAGGAGGCTTTCCAGCGCACCCGCCTGTTCACCGGCATCCACCAGGCTGCAATACAGCTCATCGAAATATTGCGGTTTTTGCCTCAGCGCCGTGGCAAAGCTGTTACCTGCGGCGACTTCCTGCTTAACATCATTGATCAGCTTGCGCATGTTCGGGTTGTCAGCGCCTTCGATGATGATGTCGAAGGACTGCAACAACGGCACCCCTGCCTTCATCATCGTCGCCATTTGCCGGGAAAAGAACGCGATATCCAGCGGCTTGATCTTCTTGCCTTGACCGAAAATCGAGACGGATTTCTTGCGGACTTTGGTGGGGTTGATGCCCTGCTTGCGAAGTTGAGCCTTGATCAGCGCGATATTATGCCCGGTCAGTTCGCCGGTCATTTTCGTGCCTTTCTTATCGGTGCCTTCCCAGGTAAAGATACTGGCTTTGACTGCTTTGCTGGCCATGGTCAGTCCTTGGTCACGCGGTTGACTTCTTCGAGGCTGGTAATGCCTTGCATGGCTTTCATCAGGCCGGACGTGCGCAAATCATTAAACCCGTCCTTGCGCATCTGAATGGAAATATCCAGCGAGTTGCCTTCTTCCATGATGATGCGCTCCAGCGCGGGAGTTTTCTTGACCACCTCATAAATCCCCACCCGGCCCTTATAACCGCCGTTACACAGGTCGCAGCCCACCGGCGCATAAATCTTGAAGCTGCCCACTTTGTCTGCCGGGAAACCTTCCTTGATCAGCGTCTCCCGGGGGATGTCCACTTCCTTCTTGCAGTAGGGGCATAACTTGCGCGCCAGACGCTGGGCGATGATCAGGTTGATGGCTGTGGCGATATTGAACGCCGCTACACCCATGTGGTGCAGGCGAGTCAGGGTTTCCGCGGCGCTGTTGGTGTGCAGCGTGGAAAGCACCAGGTGCCCGGTTTGCGACGCCTTGATGGCGATTTCTGCTGTTTCCAGGTCGCGGATTTCCCCCACCATGATGACGTCAGGGTCCTGACGCAGGAAAGCCCGAAGTGCCTGGGAAAAGTCCATGCCTTGACGGGGATTCACGTTGACCTGATTGACGCCCTCAAGGTTGATCTCCACCGGGTCTTCTGCCGTGGAAATATTGATGTCCACGGTGTTGAGGATATTCAGGCCGGTGTACAGCGACACGGTTTTACCCGAGCCCGTCGGGCCGGTCACCAGGATCATGCCTTGGGGTTGGCGCAAGGCTTCCAGATAGAGTGCTTTCTGATCAGGTTCATAACCCAGCGCGTCAATGCCCATCTGGGCGCTGGTGGGGTCGAGAATCCGCATCACGATTTTCTCGCCCCACAGCGTCGGCAGGGTGTTGACCCGGAAATCAATGGACTTGGTTTTCGAGATGCGCAGCTTGATGCGACCGTCCTGGGGTTTGCGTCGCTCGGAAATGTCCAGGCTGGCCATGACTTTCAAGCGCGCCGCAATGCGATTGGCCAGATGAATCGGGGGTTTGGCCACTTCATGGAGGATGCCGTCCGTGCGCAGGCGTACCCGAAACATTTTTTCGTAGGGTTCGAAATGCAAGTCCGAGGAGCCGAGGCGGATGGCATCCAGCAACATCTTGTTGACGAAGCGCACCACCGGGGCATCGTCTGCATCACCCTTGGCGGACAGACTGCTCTCTTTGCTGTCATCGACCGATTCGATTTCCAGGCCCAGATCGACATCGGACAAATCACCCATGCCGCTGGCGCTGTCGAAAAACTTCTCGATGGCGTCACTGAGTTTGTCGTCTTCAACCAGAATCGCTTCGGTGGTAAGCCCGGTATTGAACTGGATGTCCGTGACAGCCTGATGGTTGGACGGGTCCGACACACCGATAAACAACTTATTGCCACGGCGCCACAGCGGCAGCGCCTGATGCTGGCGAACGAGCTTCTCGCTGACCAGGCCTTTGGGCTGGCTGTCCTTGTCCAGGCTCTTCAGGTCGAAAAACGGAATGCCGAACTGGTCGGAGGCGATTTCCGCCAGGACCAACGCCTTGGCCAGCTTGTTCTGCACCAGGTAATTGACCAGCGAAACCTTGTCGCGCCGCGCTTGCTGGAACGCCAGCTGCGCAGCTTTTTCATCGAGAAGCCCGGCAATAACCAATTGTTTGGCCAAACCGGTGAGGACCACATCACTCATAAAACCACCAGACACAGACAGTGCGAGGTTTATAGCGCAGTCCAGCGGTGCTGCCAATGACGCAGGGCAATGTGACGGAAAATGTCACTTTGTGCGTGTAAGTGAGCACTCAATACCCTGCTGCCGGGACGAAGGCAGCAATGGATCATGTAAATGTTTTGTTGGCACGACCTATGCTTTTGTCCGGATAGGCAACAACTTATTGACACTCCGGAGCAGTACTCATGAAGGCACAAAAAGGCTTTACCCTTATCGAACTGATGATCGTTGTCGCGATCATCGGGATTTTGGCGGCTGTGGCGCTGCCTGCTTATCAGAACTACGTGAAAAAAGCTAAATTCACGGAAGTGATCTCCATCTCTGATGGCTATAAAAGTGCTGTAGCTATCTGTGCCCAGACCTTGAATACCAAAACCGGTTGTGATGCTGGTACCAATGGTATCCCTGCAGCGATCGCGGCAGCCCAAGGTGTGATTGCAACTCTAGCCGTTAAAGACGGGGGCATTACAACAACTGGCACAGCTGCAGTCGATTCTCTGACTTACATCTTGACTCCGACGCTTGCCGAGACAGGGATTACGTGGGCAGTCACTGGTACTTGCACAACTTCAACGCCGCCGCTTTGTAAGTAGTTATTTAAACTGCTCATTTCAGCCATTTTGCAGAATTCAATTGAGTCCTATTTTGACTTAGGTTCTAGATCGTGGCCAGTGTGAGTTAAACTGCTCGCTACCTGCCGAAATAGCTCAGCCCGGTAGAGCAGCGCACTCGTAACGCGAAGGTCGCAGGTTCGATTCCTGTTTTCGGCACCGGCTTCATCGTTTTACACAGCTCGCTTCACCTTGCACCGCACCAAACAAAAAGCCCTGCACATGCAGGGCTTTTTGCGTTATTGCTCGCGCCAACGAGCTATAGGCTTCACCGCCATCTGAACCTCAACCCTTCACTTCATAAAGCCCAAAACTGCGCCCATCCACGCAGCGCACCTTCGGGCCGTCGATAAACGCCATGTCATGCCCTTCGTGGTCCACCAGTCTTTGGGGTGAGCCGAGTACGAGGATACCAATGTCGCCGCTCCAGTCACGGCGGGGGTCGTGTTCGAGGTAGGCGTAGACGCGGCGGTTCTGGATGCGCCAGACGGGGTTTTTCTGATCGGGGTCTTTTACATCGTAAGTGGCGGCAGGGTCGAAGACGAAGTTGGCAGTCATGGCAGTGTCCGTTGTTCACGCCGAGGCCGACTGCGCGTAAGACCCTGGCTGTTAAGGGTTGGAGGATGGGTTCTCGTTTGTCGGTATCCAGATGCATTCGGCCAGTTGCACTGACAGGTCAGCCGATTCGCCATGGGCCAGCGCTCTGCAGGCATTGGCTGCCCACTCCTGATATTCGGCGAACGTGAAGACGCCGTTGCGCTGAAGCTCCAGCAACCGCCCGCAAAAGATGCCAATGCGGAAGATCCGGGTCGGTAGATCGTCGGGTTGTCCCAACGCCTCCAATGCCAGATGGAGCTCGAGTCGTCGTTGGGTTTTCAGCGTTTCAACCAGGCTGTCGTTCATTGGCGCGACCCCCGTCTGACAAAATACACCTGCACTGCTCGGGTACAACTTAGTACAGATTCATTTCCGTACAGCACCGCTCGTCGTCGATGTCCGGTTCTGCTCCACAATGCGTTGAACGTTTGTCAGAACTGCAACACAGGCCGTGCACAAAAATCATCGAGGGCTACACTGGTTCAAGGCAGTTGGAGCACGATTGCCGCTCTGGTGTGCGCCGGGCCTAGGACAGGCCTCGTGGATCATTGTCTGAATTCGGGCGTTTCCCTGACCCATTCCTGATCTCTTTGAAGATGGCCGGAATGATCCGGTAGGCATCCTTGACGTAACGTTTGCCCAGCCGCCTGGGTTCGTGAAGGAAGCGATGCAGCCATTCCAGGGACAGGCGTTGTATCCACTCGGGCGCTCGTCTGTGCTTCCCCGACAAAAACAGCAGTGACGCACCCACGCACAAGCCAATGCCCACGGCGGCACCGCGCTCGTACACCCGCATCGCGAGTATTTCCTGGCGGGGCGAACCCACCGAAAACACCACCATACGCGCCGGATGTTGATTGATGAACAAGATGGAGCGTTCGATTTCCAGCGGGTTGGCGATAAAACCCATCGGCGGGTTGTGATGGTGAAAGGTGATCGAGGGGTACTTCTGTTTCAACGTGGCAATGATGTCCTGTTCACAACCGATGACCGTTACCGGCCAGCGGCGTTGCTCGGCGATCTGGATCAGCTCTTGTGTCAACGTGCTGCCCGGGATCGCCTCGGCGATGTTTGCATGGAGTCGATTCAACAACGGGAACAGCACCCGGCTGTCACACAGCCGGTAAGCCGCGTAGCGGTAAGACCTGCGTAACTCCCCGTCATGCTCCAGCATCACGATGTGATCCACATTGGGCGTGACGATGTAACGAAACGGCCTGTCGCTCAGTGCTATGAGCTCCCGGATGAGTTCCTGGCGCGGCCGATGATAAAACTCGATGCCAAACACTTTCATAAGGTTGCTCCTGAGGCGTGATCGCGTTGAACCACGCGATTGCCGGGGGTACTTGCCTGCTGCCTGTGCACACAGGCAGCGAAACAAGGAGGGCCAGCTCACCATGCTCGATTCACTGGACTCAGTTGCGGCGGCGCTGACTGCCGGGTTATCGAACGCGATGCACACAGGCATCCACCGGGCGGGCGGGCTGCTGCTCGTTATGGTGTTGTGTGTGTTGCCTTGGGAGGTGCAGGCGCAAAAAGCGGCCAGGCAGGTGCCGATGGTCTTGCTCAATGTGTCGGGTGCGGAGTTTTCCGAGGGCGTCTGGCCGGGGGAGAACGGCACCCATTACTTCTTCCCGGACGACAATTATTTCGACCAATGGCAAGCCCGGGGCATCCGGGCGATTCGCTTTCCCCTGCGCTGGGAGCGTTTGCAGACAAACCTGTGGGAGGAGCTGGATGAAACCTACGCCGCGCTGATCGACAGGATGCTGATCCAGGCCGAACGGCGCAGGATCAAAGTCACCCTGGATGTGCATAATTTCGGGCGCTACAAGAATGAAGTGCTGGGTAGCAAAGCCGTACCGATCCCGGCGTATCGCGACTTGCTGCACCGCGTCTCGGCGCGCTGGCGGGATTTTCGCGCGCTCCACGCCTACGACATCATGAATGAGCCCCACGACGAAGCCGATGAGCACTGGCCGCGAGCGGCGCAAGCGGGCATTTTTGCCATTCGTGGCAATGACTGGCACCGCCCGATCATCATCGAAGGAAGGTCCTGGTCCAGTGCCACCCGCTGGCCGCAGCACAACGATGCCTTGCTGGACCTGAAGGACCCGTCCAACAACCTGATCTTTTCCGCGCACCTGTACTTTGACGAGGACGCCAGCGGGCGTTATCAGAAAACCCTGGGCCGTCAGTTCGACCCGGACATCGCCGTGAAAAGGGTCAAGCCTTTTGTCGAGTGGCTGGAGAAACATGGCAAGCGTGGCCAGATCGGCGAAGCCGGGTTCCCGGCCGACGATCCGCGCTGGGGGCAGGCCATGGATCGTCTGCTGGCGTATCTGCAGGAACGCTGTGTGCCGCTGGCGTATTGGTCTGCGGGGTCGGCGTGGGGTGATTATCCGCTGTCTATCGAACCGGTGGGGGGGCGGGATCGTCCGCAATGGCCGGTGCTGGCGAAATACCTGACAACACCGCACTGCACGATGCCTCGGCGTTAACCCTGGCGGTTCATGAAGACGTGCCTTCTTGCTGATCCCTGCGGCCATCCGTTTTTGTCGGGCGACGTGGCCGCCACCGTATCCTGCGTGCGGGCGAAGTAAACGAATGCCGCAATGGACAGACCGGTGATTTCCCCGCCATACATGATGGTGTTGGAAAACAGAAAGTTGATCCCGTTGAACCAGAACGTCAGTTGCAAGGCGTTCAGCAAGTCGCCTTTTTTCCGGCACCAGGACATGAGTCGAAAAAAACCCAAGTAGTAGATCAGCGCAATCGCCGGGGTCAGAAAACCGAAGCGGTAGTAAACCCCGAGCAGGCCCACGTCCGACAGATAGAAGTAAGCGTTGTACATCCGTGAGAAACCGCCTTGCCATTGCAAGGACAACGCGCCCATGCCCATCAGGCTGTTGCGCGCCACTTCCTCAAGCACGATCTGTGTCGTGATATTGCGCACACCCGGTCCCTGGGCCTCGAACAACAGCGCGTCGAACCTGTCCAGTTGTGCGGCGAAAAAGTCCGGTGCCAGGAAGAAGGCAGCCAACAACACCGCGCCAACAAGGAGGCCAAGTTTGACCAGCAGGCCGACGCGTCTGCGAAAAATCCAGAGGCCTGCCAGCGCCCAGATCAGCATGGTGTTGCGGGTCTGAAGCACCAGCCATAAATAGGAGGCGAAGAGCAGCAATAGAGCGAGGGCGAGCCAGGACATGGCTCTTTTCAGGCGATACATCAGCATGAAGGCGCAAGCACTGACATACGGCGCGCCGACGCTGAAGCGGTTGGGCCTCAGAGGATTGATCCCGTAATCCTTTTCATCGACGGTAAAACTCACGTCGCTGTTTTCCGGGAGGACGCCGAAGTAATACAGGTAACCGATCGCAACACAGGCCAGGGCACAGGCCAGCAGAAATTTTTCCAGTTGTTCCTGGCTGGGGCGCGCCTTGATCAGCAAAAACAGCACCGGGAAATACAGCAGGTAGAGAAAGCTGCGGCGCTCCTCCAGGAGCCCGAAGCCGATGGGCTGACCGAAGTTGAGCGCCGCCAGCAGTGCGGAAAGCAGGGGCAATACCAGGCCAAAAAACAGCACCCACAGCCCCGCACGGGACTGCTGTGCGCGGCGCCATGTCAGTAATAAAACCAAGGCTGCCAGCACGATCGCGACGATGAACAGTTCACGCAGGTACGCGATACCGGCTTTTTTATCGTCGGTCAGGAACAGGCACGCCGAGTTCAGAAACAGCACCAGCAATAGCAAGGCGCGATAGACCCGGAGTCGGGTAATCATCGGCGGTTCTCCTTCAATGCCCACGACAGCGGTGCGTTTCAACGCCACGAATAAGCCAGGCCCTGGGTAATGCCCTTGATCCCGTAACGAATGTTTTTCGGGTTGTGGCGGTTCTGCAAGGCCGTGATGGCCGTCAGGGCCAGCGCCGAAAACAGGGAGTAGGGCATCGAGTGAAATTTTTTGTTGTACATGATGGCAGCCCGGTTCCGGTAGAAATGGAACATATGGCTACGGTTCTGCGTGCTGGCGCTGTCGCCGTGGCGTGCAAAGCTTTGGGGGGCCACGTGACAGGTAAAACCCTGCAGGGCGGCCCGGCGTTGCCAGTCCACCTCTTCGTAGTACATGAAGTAGCGTTCATCCATCGGGCCGACGCGTTGAATGACATCGCGCTTGATCAGCAGTGACGCCCCCATCAGGTAATCGGGTCGGGGCAGCCTGGGCAACTGCTGGCTCAGTTCATCGCGGCTCAGGTTCTTGCCGATCAGTCGGGCTTTGCCGAGCCAGGGATAAAGCTGGCCGCCGCCTACGCACTGGACGATCTCCGGGTGATCGGCGTACACCAGAATCGACGCGCAAAACCCGCAGTCGGCATCGCTGTCGAAAGCGGACAGCAACGCTTGCAATGCACCGGCTTCGACGGTGATGTCGTTGTTCAGCAGCCAGATATAGTCGTAGCCGGCGCGAAACAGGTAGTCGATGCCTGTGTTATTGCCGCCGGCATAGCCATAGTTGTCCGCATTCCGGATCAGGCAAGTGCGATGCCTGTCTTGATGCTGACGGATCTGGTCTTCAGTGCCTGTCCAGGTATCGCCATCGACACGGGTGCTGAAATAGTGGGTCAGGCGCAGGTAATCGTTGTCCTCGGAATGGTTATCGACGACCACCAGAGGAATCCCACAGTGGGCGTCCACGGACCTTACGCAGTTGATGGTCTGTTCAGCGCCGTTCCAGTTAAGGATCAGCGCGCATACGTTATCCATGTCCATGTGCGGGTTACTCCGGTGGTGGCGGCAGATCGCGAGCGGTGAGCGGGTGACGTCGATGCCTGCGCCGCGCCTCGAACAAGACGATGATGATCAGGCACAGGTTGATGACGGTGTTGGCGGCCGCGAAGGCCATCACCACTGCCAGGGGATTCTTGAGCACCAGCGCACTGGCCAGCACGGCCACGATCCGCAACGTCGTGCTGACGATCTCGAACAGCAAAAAGCGTTTCTGCAGGCTCAGCGCGGGTATCGCCACGGCGCAGGGGCCGGAAATAAAACCGGCGAATTCGGCCAGCGCCAGCCAGCGCGCGTATTCCCCTGCCGCCGCCCATGCGTTGCCGAAGACCAGTCCGAACAGCCATGGCCCGGCCAGCGCCAGGGCCGCGAACGGCACGGCCCCCACCAGCGCCATGCCGGCGACGCCGCGCGCCAACAGGTGGGTCACCGGTTCGTCGGCGTGAATCGCCTGGGTGATGCGCGGGTAATAAACACTGCCAACGGCCTTGCCGACAAAGTTGCTTGGCATGCTCAGCACTTGCAGGCACAGGGCAAAAAAACCGGCCGAGACCGCGCCGAAGGACGCTGCCAGCACCAGCGTCGGCATGTGGATGGAAAGGGCGTTGATGAGCACTTGCGGGGCGCGGAACAACGGGAAGTCCCGGTACTGCGCGGCCAGTGTTGTCAGGTGCGCAGGGGGCGCGGGATCGGTCGGGGCCTGCGCGTTGGCCGCGGGTTTGAACGTCATGCCCAGCAACAGCAGTGCGCTGTGGATCACGTAGTACAAGGCGCTGGTCACCACCAGCACCGACGCCGAAGCCTGGATCAGGCCCGCCAGACTGCGCGTGGCGTTATACACCAGCGCATGCAGGGTCGCGCCGCGAGCGGTGAGGCTGAAACGCTGGGTTCGATACAGCCACTGCTGGGTGATTTCCAGCACGGCGGCGCTGAACATCACCACCGGCAGCAGCATCAGATAGGGAATCAGCATATCGATGCCCAGGGCGCGGGCCATCGCCGGGCCCTGAACATACAGAAGCAACGCTGACACGCTGGCGATGACCAGTGCCACCCACAACGAGAGCCTGACCAGGCCTCGGGCGTCGGTGTCGCATTTGGGCAGGACGATTGCCATGGGGTAAGTCAGCGCGCAGGCCGGGATCAGGATGATGGTCAGGCTCAGGAAGGTGCCCACCACGCCAAACGCTTCAGGTCCGTAGATACGCATGATCACCGGGATCAGCGCCAGATTGATCGCCTGCGCTCCGGCACTGCCGGACACCGTAGTGGCGATGTTGCGCAGCAGCCTTGCTTGTGTCGCCTGTTGCCACACACCGCGCCAGCCGCCATGGCCTGGCAATACGGCACCGCCGGGTTCCTGATCAGCCATGTTCGCCTCCGTCTGCACTCAGTAGATGTTGCGCGAGAACAGGGTGAACGGCGTCTTGAGCAGGATCTTGATGTCCAGCCAAAGCGACCAGTGATTGATGTAGTCCAGGTCCTTTTCCAGGCGTTCCTGCATTTTTTCCAGGGTTTCGGTTTCCCCTCGGCAGCCGCTGACTTGAGCCAGGCCCGTGATGCCGGGCTTGATGCGATGGCGTGCGGTGTAGGCCAGGATTCTCGCGCCGTAATACTGGTTGTGAGCCACGGCGTGAGGACGCGGCCCGACCAGGGCCATTTCTCCGAGCAGTACGTTGATCAGTTGGGGCAACTCGTCCAGCGAAGTGCGGCGCAGAAAAGCGCCCACCGGCGTGATCCGTGGATCATTCCGGGTGGCTTGTTGCACGTGGGTGTCTTCATGCACGCGCATCGAGCGAAATTTCCAGACCTGAATCACCTCGCCGTTGCAGCCATGCCTTGGCTGGCGGAAAAACACCGGCCCCGGTGATGACAGCTTCACCGCCAGTGCAATCGCGGACATGACCGGCAGCAGCACCAGCAGAGCGATCAGCGCCAGGCTGCGGTCGAGCATTTCCTTGCCCAGGGTGGCGGCAGGGTGTGAGCTGCGTGGCGTCTCGTTCAGGTAAATCGCCGGGAACTGCTCGATCTGGGACACCGACTGATTGAGCAGCAGCATGCTGCCGAAATCCGGCACCCACACCACATCCACATTGAGGTCCAGCAGGCTTTGGTAGATGGCCTCGATCTGCGTGATCATGTTCAGTGCAAGCGCGATGTAAACCCGCCGCACACGATCACCGACGACCAGCTCGCGCAGTCGCGCCAGTTCACAAAGAACCGGGGGCTGCCCTTCGATGGACGAGACGCCGGGTTCGGTCGCCACCAATCCGAGCACGGGCACGCGCGGGCGTAGCTGTTGCGCCAGGGCGTAGGCCATGGGACAGGTGCCGATGATGACCGAGACGCGCTCCTGGCGCAGCCAGCGCGAGTGCAGGCTGACCAGATAGCGCAGGGGCAGGTAGGTCAGGCATTGAGCCAGGTAACCTGTGCACGCGACCTTGAGCAGCAGGGCGTCATCCAGATCGGCTTGCCCCAGGCACAGCCGCGCCACCCCAAACAGCGCGGCGACCAGCAGCAGCCAGCCGCCGAGCAGGCGCAGCAGGCCCGACCCGTAGCCGAAACGCTTGTGATAGATGTGCAGCAAACTGTAAATCGGCACAGAGCCGAGCACGCCAATGATCATCAGCACGCGGTAGGCATACGGCACTGCGCCGATGGCGTCATAGACAACGGCGCACGTCGTGAGTGTTGTCAGGCCCATGGCGCAGATCCATTGCGCCCAGAAAGTCAGGCCGCGTCGATTGACCGACGGGTGCAGGCGTTGAGCAAGCATGGTGAATGTCTCCTCGATAGTGAGCATCGCGAAGCAGCTCGCCCTCAGGATCGGCGAGTCAAATGCTAGGCATGCGGTGGCCAGCATGCGCAGGCTATGAAGTGCGCAGCCGCGCGGGCTGCACAGGGCACAGGTGCGCCTATTGGGTGGTTTCACGAGGCAGATAACGGTAATACCGGCTGTATCCCCGGCGTCCTTTCAACGGGGTCATTTGATTGAGCACCACGCCCGTCAGCGGGGCGCCGTTTTGCAGGAGTTGCTCGATGCATTGCTGGACCAGCGCAGCGGGTGTGCTGTCGGACTTGATCACATAAATCGCTGCGTCGGCCATGGCGCACAGCACCGCAGCATCGCTGACCGCGTCACTGGCCGGCGAATCGAGGATGATCCGGTCGTAATGCTGACGCGCCCATTCGATGAACCGCCCGAAGTTGGCCGAGGCCAACAGTTCCAGCGGGTTGGGCGGTACTTCGCCGGCGGTCAGGATGTCCACCTGACCGATCTGATGAAGGCAGGCATCGATCTTGCTCTGGCCGCTGATCAGCGTGGCCAGGCCGGGCTGTGCGGCATTCATGCCCAGATTGCGGGCCAGATTCGGCCGACGCAGATCGGCTTCGATCAACAGCACGCGTTCCAGTTGCCCCAACGCAAAGGCCAGGTTGACCGCGATGGCGCTCTTGCCTTCGCCGGGCAGGGTCGAGGTGATGACCAACAGGCCGCGCCGTTTGTGGGTGTCCCCCAGCATGACGGCGGTGCGCAAGGTCCGGATGGCTTCGGTGAAGCCTGCGTCGTCGTTGCGTTCAAACTGCCGGGAAATGCTCTTGCGGTTCTTCTTCTCCAGCAGCGGCACCAGCCCGAGCACCGGCAGGTTGAGTTTGCGGGCGATGTCTTCGCCGGATTTGAAGCCGCTATGCAAGGTGTCGCGCAGCAGGTAAAACACGCAACCCAGTGCCAGCGCCAGCATGGCGGTGATGGACGCAATCAAGGATTTGTTCGGTGCGCTGGGTTCGCTGGGCACGATGGCCGGGTCGACGATGCGTGCATTGCTGACGCCGATATCCGCCGTGGCCGTTGTCTCGCGCAGCCGCGTGACGAAGGTGTCATACAAGGTGCGATTGCTGTCCACGTCCCGTTGCAGTTCGCGCAGTTTGAATTCTTTGCGGGAGATGTCCTGAATCTGCGCCCGGCTGGTGTTGACCGATGAGCGCAACGCCTCTTCATTGGCCCGTGCCAATTGGTAATTGCGCTCGAGGCCGGCGACCACTTGGTCCACCTGCCCCCGCAGACTGGCTCTGGCAGCGGCGAGGTCCGAGCGGGCGGCGATCATCTTCGGATGGCGATCACCATAGCGACGCGACAGCTCGTCGACCTTGGCCATGGCTTGCGCCTCGTTGGCCTGAAATTGCTGGATCACGGGGTTGCTGATCACCGCTGGCACGCTGGACAGATTGGCCAGGCTTCCGGAACCCAGCATCGACTTGACCTGGGCGTATTGGCTTTGCGCTTCAGCCCGCTGGCGACGCGCGTCGATCATCCGGTCACTGGTTTTTGACAGCTCGTTGGCGCTGAGTGTGACCACGCCGTCCACGTCCACCAATCCTTCGGCATCGCGGTAGCGTTGCAGCTTGTTTTCGGATTCCTGCAATTGCGTGCGCAATTCGACCATCCGGCTGTTCATCCATTTTGAAGCGTTCAACGACTCGTTCATCTGCGCGTCAAGTCGGCTGTCCAGGTAGCCGTGGGCCAGTGCATTGGCCGCCAGCGCTGCGGTTTCCCGGTCGTTCAGGGTCACGCTGATGTTGACCAGCTGACTTTTGCCCTGGGCCGCGACGCTGCTGCGCTTCATCAAGGCTTGGACCGTGGCATCGAAAACCTCGGTCGGGGTCATGGTGCGGTCTTCAAGCCAACTGTCGGGGAATCCGGCAGGGTAGAGCTGTGCACTCGCTTTGCGCACCGTTTGCAGCAGACTCAGGCGCTGGCGTGGATCAAACTCGGGGTGCCGGGTCAGGTCCAGTTGGCGCACGACACGTTCGGCCACTGCCCGGCTCTGGATCAGGGTGATCTGAGTCTGCAGGTAGTCCACGGCCGCATTGGGTGAATCGTAGGTGGGTTGTTGAAAGCTGATCAACGTAGCGCCCTTGGGCTCGATGACCAGCGACGCCGTCGCCCGATAGACCGGCGTGAGGTTTTGCAGCATCAGTATGACGGCCAGGGTCGCGGCTGCCGCCAGAGCCGCAATACGCCATTTATGAGCCCACAGGATTGCGCCCAGATTGCGCGAGTCGATGAAGTCGCGGTCGTCAGCGATGGGGGCGTAGCGTTGTGGCAGCCCTGGGTTGCTTAAAGTCACCTCGTCCATGTCAGAAGAACCCCTGTTCAATGGTGATGGTGTCGCCGGGCTCGACCAGCGTGTTCAGGCTGGCTTTCTGGCTGCTGCGGCGCAGGTCGGCACCGCGCACGATGTAGATGCGTCGATCCGAAGCACGCTCGGTGAGGCCGCCGGCCAGGGCAATCGCCCGGTCCAGCGTCAGGCCCGGCTCGAACGGATAGCCGCCGGGCAGCTTCACTTCCCCGCTGATATAGAACGGTCGGTACGCCAGCACGCTCACCGAAACCCGGGGCGCAACCAGATAGCCGTCCTTGAGCTTTTCCGTCAGCAAGGCTTCGACTTCGCCGGGCGTCCTGCCTTTGGCGTTGACCTCTCCGAGGAAGGGGTATGAAAAAGTACCGGCATCATTCAGACGGATTTCCGCGAAGCTGAGGTCCGTTTCACCGAAGACATTGATCTTCAGGATGTCACCTGAGTTGAGTTGGTACTGCGGCGCAGCAAATACCGGGAAGCTGCCCGTCAGCAACACCGCGATGCGGCAGAACTGGCCTAAAGACATGGGATATCTCCCTTCAACTGAAACGGTCCATGTGAAGAGGCGGCTCGCTGTCCGGCGCGAGGGTTATGGGCAGGCAGGGCGCTCAAAGGCTCAAGTTGAAACTCAGCAGGTAGACATTGCGGGTATAGCGTTCGTCGACGACGTTGGAGTCGTTATGCCAGCGGCGATAACCGAGGCTGACTTCTGCCCAGCGGTTGACGGCGTAGATCAGTGAGGCGCCGTAGCTGTCCAGTGTGTCGTCGCGGCTCAGTCCCAGGTATTCGCGCTCGGCGTGCTGGTAGTCGAGTTTCGATGAAATCCAGCCCGACCATTGGTGTGTCCAGCTCAGGCGAGTGCTGGTGGTGTGGACCGTGCTGGCACCGTCGTCGCCCTCGTCGAACGCCTTGCGCAGGTTCAGCTCCCATGTGGAATAGGTGCGCGGCTTCCATGCCAGGCCGACTTCCCACATCGGGCTGCTGTGGTCACTGACCGAGCCGCTGTCGAAATCCTTGCGTTCATAACCGACGCGCAGACTGCCGCTGGTTTTGGCGGTGACATCACGGCTCAGGCCGATCAGTGCCGCGCTGCCGGTGCTGTTGCGCGTGCTGCCCGGGAGCACGTAGTCATAGTCGCTGCGTCGCAGTTCGAGCAACCCTCGGGTGCGCCCGCCAAGCCGGTGATACCAGGTCGCGACGAACGCCTGGGTATCGTGTTCCTTGTCCTCGTTGAGGGTGCCGCTGTTGCGGTAGCGCAGTTCCTGATACTCCGCAGAGAGATCAATCTGATTCATGCCGCTTTGCACGCCGAAGCTGTAACCCAGCAGGGCATTCTTCAAGGTGTATTTGTCGTTTTTCAGCGGGTCGGCCGTGTCGGTGGTTTCTTCGGCGCGTTTGTAGCCCAGCTCAGCTTTCAAGCGGTTGCGCGAATCAAATTCCAGCGCGCTCCGAAGCGCTAACTGTTGATCCACGTGATTGGCGTCGGTGTGGTCGTGGAAGGTTTCGCTGTGCACCGCATATTCAAGCTGATAGGCGCTTTTACGTGTCTGGGCCTCCAGCAGGAAAACCGGGCGCAGTGAGGTGACCCACGACGACACGGCATCTTCGTGGAGCGCGCGCACGTTATCGTCATAACGTTCTCCCGCCTCAAGCGTCGGTGTGAACTGCAAACCACCGACTTCAATACTCTGTGGTTTACCCGCCATGGCCGAAAGCGGAAATGGCGAAAGGACAAGCAGTACCAGCCAGTTTTGCCTGTTCATGGGCATGATCCGTTTGAGCCGCACCCACATTTCGACGCACGCGGGTGATTGCCGCTTATGCGTCATGAAATGTTCACCGCGTTGAGGGTTTCGGGCAGAGGAAGTTGCTGAGGCCTGGCGCTGTAGTTAAGTGAGCGAGGTACGTTAAGCGCCGGAACAGTCATGCTGCGCAATGACTGATTAACAGGTACGCTACCGCACGAGTCTGCAATAGACTCTAATTGATCTAAACCTTACAGCCATGGGTAATAACAATTTCGGAGTGCTATTAAATATTCGGAATACAAGACAGGCGCAACCGCCCCCGTGTGTGCAGTGACAAACGGTAGTGTGGGTGGGGTTAATATTGAAAGGGTAAATGGATTTGCCCGATGCAGATAAGGAAATCCAATGACGGAGTGCTGACAACCCCGGCCAGAGCGGTGAAGAGACGCGCCTTCTATAAAACGAGACTTTGTTATATCAGTACGGTGTAAGTTTATTGAACATCGTCGAACCCCGGTCAGTGTCAATCGTTACGATTCTATAAATAATGGTTCTATAACACGCGGTGTTCGTTGTGGGGGCGCCTGATGCGGCGCCGTTCATTATCTGCCAGTGTGCACAGGGTGCGGCAGTTATAAAGCACAGAAAGTTTGCGTTACTTTCTGTGCCTGTCGTTACGGTTTCAACGCGTTCCGGCACATTGTCGCAACAACCGTTTTCAGAGGCTCAAACGCATCGACAGATCCACGGCTTTGACATCTTTGGTCAGCGCACCGATGGAAATGTAATCCACGCCCGTTTCAGCAACCACCCGCAGCGTCTGATCGTTGATGCCGCCGCTGGCTTCCAGCTTGGCGCGACCGGCATTGATCGCCACCGCTTCACGCATGTCTTCCAGGCTCAATTCGTCGAGCATGACGATATCGGCTCCGGCATCCAGCGCCTGGCGTAATTCAGCGAGGTTTTCCACTTCGATTTCCACGGGTTTGCCAAGCGCAATCTTGCGCGCGGCGCTGATGGCCTCTGCAATACCGCCACTGGCGGCGATGTGGTTTTCCTTGATCAGGAACGCGTCGAACAGCCCGATGCGATGGTTGTGACAGCCGCCGCAGGTGACCGCGTATTTCTGCGCCATCCGCAGGCCCGGCAGGGTTTTGCGCGTGTCCAGCAACTGGACCTGAGTACCTGTCACTTTATCGGCGTAATGTTGTGCCTTGGTGGCGACGCCCGATAGCATTTGCAGGAAGTTCAATGCGCTGCGTTCACCGGTCAGCAACGAACGAGCCGGGCCTTCCAGATGAAACAGTATCTGGTCCGGCTGGACCCGGTCACCGTCCACAACCTGCCAGTGCACGGCGACACGCGGGTCCACCTGGCGGAATACGGCATCGACCCATGCGGTCCCGGCGATGACTGCGGCATCCCGGGAGATGACCGAGGCCTTGGCCAGTCGCTCTGCCGGGATGAGTTGGGCAGTGATGTCGCCACTGCCGACGTCTTCCTGCAGCGCTCGGCGCACGTTGGCCTCGATTTCGGCAGTCAGGGTGGCGAGTTGTAAATTCGGCATAGCGGGCTCCACTAACAAAGTGGCGCGAGTATAAGGCACGTTTTCCCGGTGACCCACCTGTCGAAGGCTCGGGTTCGAGGGGCGTGGCTGCTGCTGGTCGGTTTTTTTTTCAAGGGACTGCGATGGATCAGCTTTTTCGCGGTCTATGGCGTAATGGTCAATCCATTTTTGTTAAAAACGGTTAAACCGGTGCTGGCGCCGCGAACGTCTTTTGAAGATAATCCGACTTGTATTTGACGTCATGACTTTGACGTTTTTTCAGTAAGAACGAACATGCCCGCGTAGACCGGCCCGAAAGCCTGGTTTGCGAAGAGGTAGCGGCTGTTTTCCATGGGGGCTTGATGCAAAACGACGATAAGGTTGTGCCGTTGAACAAAGCGACCCCTGACCTGGCTGCTAACTCGCCTCTGGCCCGCTTGCCGGTTGTGCTCCTGCAAGTCAGGGACAAGGCTGCGCAGCAGCTCAAGGAAGCGCTGCAGGCGCTGTTCGATAACGCCGACGACACGCTTTTCGAGATGGCGGACCGCGCGCAGAACAACACTGAACAGAACACCTTCTTCGAAGCGATGCGCGATCTGCGCTTGAAGCGCAAAAGCATCGAACGGGCGTTCCTCGACAAGTTTTACGAAGCGTTCCTGCGCCTTGGCCACTATCAGATCACCGAGCCGACAATCCCGGCGGCTGTGGCGTTTGACAAGCTGGCGCTGGTGCACAACGACGACCTGGAAAAGACCGTCGCGGTGGATGCCATGGTCGCCAAGGTTCTGAGCCGCGATGGCGTTGCCCTCGGGCAGCTGACCACGCGCCTGAACCAGTTGATCACCCAGCCGTTGAGCGACAACTCCAACCCCATGGGGCCCGCGATGCTCTGCGATTTCTTCCTGCAGGCCGGTCGTAGCCTGGGGGTGGAGATCAAGGTCAAGCTGATCGTCCTCAAGCTCTTCGAAAAATACGTCTTGGCGAATGCCGACGATTTGTACCTGGAAGCCAATCAATTACTGATCGCTACCGGCGTGCTGCCTGAACTCAAGGCGTTGCCCGCCCGTCGTGCCACAGACCGCGTCGTTCGCCCTACTCGCGCAAGCGAACTGGCTGACCCTGAGCTGGCGCAGGCGGCCGATAAACTCGACAAGGGCGTTCAGGAAGTGTTCTCGGCCTTGCAGGATTTGCTCCTGCAGGTTCGCGGCAACCTGGTCCCTCGCCATGAACCCAATGCTGAAGCCCGGCCGATTTCCAGTCAGGATCTGCTGCGGTTGCTGTCGCATTTGCAGCAATACGTGCCCACGCCCGATGCGCAGGACGATTTCGACCTGCGCAATCAACTCGAACAGCTGCTGACCCGCGTCAGCGTGAAAAGCGGCAAGTTCCGGGTGGTGGGGGGCGGCGACGAAGACGTGATCAACCTGATTGCCATGCTTTTCGAGTTCATCCTCGATGATCGCAATCTTCCGTCGTCCCTGCGCGCATTGATCGGGCGGTTGCAGATCCCGATGCTCAAAGTTGCCGTGCTCGACAAAAGCTTTTTCAGTCGTGGCAGTCATCCTGCGCGTCGCCTGCTTAACGAAATTGCCTCCGCCGCCTTGGGTTGGGGTGGTCGAGATGACTACCAGCGCGACTCGTTGTATGTCCGCGTCGAGCAGATCGTGCAGCGTTTGCTTAATGATTTTGTTGACGATCCGGCGATTTTTTCCGAGTTGCTGGTGGATTTCCTGGCGTTTACCAGCGACGAACGTCGGCGCAGCGAATTGCTCGAGCAACGCACTCGAGACGCCGAAGAGGGGCGGGCCCGGGCCGAACTGGCACGTCTGCGCGTGCAGCATGAGCTCAACGACCGCCTGATGGGCAAGACCTTGCCCGAGGTGGTGGTGCGCTTGCTTCAGGAAGCCTGGAGCAAAGTGCTGCTGCTGACCTGCCTCAAGCACGGCGATGAGTCCAGCGAATGGGCAGCGGGGCTGGCCGCCATGGACGATCTGATCTGGAGCGTGGAGCTGCACGAAGAGCCCCAGGCCCGCCAGCGTCTGTTGGATCTGGTGCCCGGTTTGCTCAAGGCCCTGCGCGAAGGTCTGGCCAGCGCGGCGTTCGATCCTTTTGCCACCAGTGAATTCTTCAGCCAGCTGGAAGCACTGCACGTTCAGGCATTTCAGCACTTCTCGAAAATGCAGGACGAACTCGGCGACGGTTTTTCCCTTGATGCTGAAGGCGAGGGTTCGTCCGGCCCGTCGATGATCGAGGTGGTTGAGGAGATTGTTCTCGTGGCCCCCGGCGAGCAGTTGCTCAGTGAGCCGGTTCTGCGCCTGCCGGACGATGACGCGGGGTTGTTACAGGTCGACAAACTGCGTCTGGGTTGCTGGGTCGAGATCCAGGAAGACGAAGAACACCGCCTGCGCTGCAAGCTGGCGGCGATCGTCGAGCCCAGCGGGCGCTACGTATTCGTCAATCGCACCGGCATGAAGGTGCTGGAAAAAACCCGCATGGGGCTGGCGGTGGAGTTTCGTCGCGGCGCCATTCGCCTGCTTGACGACGCGCTGCTGTTCGACCGGGCGCTGGAGTCGGTGATCGGCAACCTGCGCAAGCTCAAAGGCGCCTGATTCCCGCACTACCGAATGATCTGTTGAAACGAGGCTTGCCCACCCGCGACCGACCTGTTGGAGCGAGGCTTGCGTTCAATACCGTTGCATCTCTGCGCCAGGACAGCGCTCCCACGTTGGAGCGAGGCTTGCCCGCGAAGGGGTCTTCAGCGAGTGATAGGGCGTTGCGGATCTCTCAACTCCGTGGGACCGGCTTTAGCCGGGAAAAGGCCGGTATGTTCGCTGCCTCTGTTGCGTCAAGGGTGCAGCCTTCCCGGCCAAAGCCGGTCCCACGAACATCCGGGCAGCGGTTATTTGTCGTGGTTTCCTTATCTGTTGGAAGATTGCCCGCGAAGGGATTCATGATCCGTAACACTCGGTTGAGTGTACCGGCCTCTTCGCGGGCAAGCCGCGCTCCAACGGGATTTGCGTTCAATACCGTTGCGTCGCTGTCACGACAGCGTTCCCAATTACTCCCCCACACCATCCCCCACTGCGGGCATACTTGCGGCTATCGATTTGTCCGTTCAAGGAACACTCATGCATCTGGACCCTGCCAGCGGTTGGTGCCAAGGCGTGCAGCATTGCCCCTCACCCAATTTCAATTCGCGCCCGGCGAATGAAATCTCGTTACTGGTGATCCATAACATCAGCCTTCCCCCCGCGCAGTTCAAGACGGGCAAGGTGCAGGCTTTTTTTCAGAATCAACTGGACGTTGACGAGCATCCCTATTTCGCGGGCATTGCCGATTTGCGCGTATCAGCGCATTTTCTGATTGAGCGCGATGGGGACGTTATCCAGTTTGTATCCTGTCTGGATCGGGCGTGGCATGCCGGTGTGTCCTGTTTCCAGGGGCGGGAAACCTGTAATGATTTCTCCGTTGGCATCGAGCTTGAAGGCACGGATGATCAACCGTTCACAAATGAGCAATATGCTGCGCTGATTGCATTGACCCGACAGTTGCAGGCCGCGTATCCGGCGATTACTGCCGAGCGGATCTGTGGACACAGCGACATCGCACCCGGTCGCAAGACCGATCCGGGGCCGTATTTTGACTGGTCGCGCTTGCAGGCGGCCCTGCTGGACGAAGTGAGGAATGAGTCATGAGTTTTCTGGTGTTGCTGCTGGCGGTCTGGATCGAAAAGTTTTCCGCCCTGCGTCAGCGCGTGCAGCGTGACTGGCCATGGTTGAGCGAGCTGTCCCGGCTGGAATCACATCCACGCCTGGGCTCGCGTCCCTGGGTGATCCTCAGTGTGATGGTCTTGCTGCCGGTGGTGCTGCTGGCATTGATGCTGGTGGTGCTGGGCTCGGTGTTCAACGGCTGGCTGGCCTTGCCGGTGCATTTGCTGGTGTTGATCTTCAGCCTGGGGCGTGGCGATCTGATTGCCGCCCTGGGCCCGTTCCGCGACGCTTGCCGACGTGGTGATGTTCAGGCCGCCGTGCATGTGGCCGAGCGTGACATGCAGGTGCAGGCCGACAGCAGCGAACAGTTGCTTGAAGGTGTTCAGGGCCATCTGTTGTGGCAGGCCTATCAAAGCTTCTTTGCGGTGATTTTCTGGTATTTCCTGCTCGGTCCGGTGGCAGCGCTGGCTTATCGCCTGCTGGCGCTTGCGGCTGAACACGGCAAGGGCGCACCCCTGCGCGATGCCGCCGGACAACTGCGGCATGCCTTCGACTGGGTGCCGGTGCGCCTGTTGGCGGCGAGCTTCGCGCTGGTGGGTAATTTCGTGTCTGTCAGCCGGGTGATGCTGCATGAGTTGCTGAACTGGAACATCAGTGCCGCTCAACTGATCGCGAAAATCGGCTGTGTGGCCAGCGACGTGCCTGCGCCGGTCATAGGCGCCGAAGGTGTGGCGAGCCTGGACGTGCTCTGGGAGTTGCTGATCCGCGCCGCGATTGTCTGGTACGCCGGGTTTGCCTTATGGACGTTGCTTGTATAACCGCGACCCTCGCGCCAGCGGGATCCGGGCGAAGCTAAGCCCACCCAAACAACTCCCGCGCGTTGCGCGTGCTGGCCTCGGCCAGTTGCCCGGCTGAAATATTCATTAATTCAGCCAGTGCCGCACAAATCTGCGGCAGGTGCGCCGGGCTGTTGCGTTGGCCGGGGAACATCGCGGGTGCCATGTCCGGCGCATCGGTTTCCAGCACCACCGAATCCAGTGGCAATTGGGCGATGACCCGATGCATGCGCAAGGCCTGTGGCCAGGTGGCGGCACCTCCAAGGCCGAGCTTGAAACCCAGCTTGATGTATTCCCGGGCTTCTTCGTAGCTGCCGGCAAAGGCATGAATGATTCCGGATCGCTGGAGCCTGAAGCGCTTCAAGGTGGCAATCACGTCGGCGTGGCTGCGTCGCACGTGGATCAGGGCTGGCAGGTTGAAGTCCGCCGCGAGTTGCAACTGGGCCTCGAACAACGGCTGCTGAGCCTGGCGGTCAAGGGTTTCGATGTAGTAATCCAGACCGATTTCACCCACGGCGCACAGTTGCGGGTGACCCCGCAGGCGCGACAGCCAGTCGCCCAGCCCGGTCAAATGTTCCGGGCGATGCTCATTGAGGTACACCGGGTGCAGGCCAAACGCCGCGTGTACGGCGGGGTTGCTCAAGGTCAAATCCCACAGACGTTGCCAGTTACGCTGATAAACCCCCAGCACCACCATGCGCTCGACGCCCAGTTTCTCGCACCGGGCGAGGACAGCGGACCGATCCGCATCGAAATCCGGGAAGTCCAGGTGCGTATGGGTGTCGATCAACGTCACGGTCAGCCCCCGTGAATGCGTTGCTTGAACGTCCGCACGATGGCGTGAACCCCCGGTTCGTACTGATTTTTTTCAACCGCAGCGAGCGCCAGCTCCAATGCCATGCTGGCGATGACCTGATGCTGTTGCGCCATGGCGTTGACCGGCAACGGCAGGAAATCCAGCAGTTGCGTGTCGCCAAACGTCCCGAGGTGAAACTGTTCAGGGTTCGCAGGATGGCTTTGCAGCACGTCGAATATCCCCTGCAGCAGCACGTAGGAGGTGGTGATCAATGCATCGGGGAAATGGCCCAGACGCTCCAGCACATCGTTCATCAGCCGTTGGCCGCATTGACGACTGAAGGCTTCGCCTTGCTCCAGCATGACTGTGCCCGCGAAGCCCTCAAGGGCGTGTGAGAAACCCTCGGCGCGGGCGCGGCTGATGACCAGTTCCGGGCGGGCGCCGATCAGGGCAATGTGAGCCGGCCGGGTGGCCAGCAGGCTTTGGGTCAGGCGCAGGCTGGCGTCATGGTCGTCACTGACCACCGAACAGAAGTGCGCCGGGTCCATTTCCCGGTCGATGGCGATGATCGGCAAGCCTTTGCTTTGCAATTCGCGATAACTGTCGTCGCTGGCGGGCAGGCAACTGGCGACAAACAGCGCGTCACATCGGCGGGCGCGAAACAACTGCAGCAATTGCAGTTCGCTGATGGGATCGTCGTCAGAACTGGCGATCAGCAATTGGTAGCCTTGGGCTCTGGCACCTTGCTCCAGCAGTTTGGCAATGCGCGCGTAGCTGGGGTTTTCCAGGTCGGGCAGGATGAAGCCCAAGGTGCGCGTGTGGCGGCTGCGTAGGCCGGCAGCTTGCGGGTTGGGCCGGAAGCCGTGCTCCTTGACCACCGCTTGCACCCGTTCGACGGTGGCGGTGCTGATGCGCTGCTGTTCGGCCTTGCCGTTGATCACGTAACTGGCGGTGGTCACGGAACACCCGGCCAGACGCGCGATATCACTGAGTTTCAACGCTGGACTTCCTTTTGTTATTGAGCGTTTCTAAGCGGCTTCGGGGGATTTTCGCCCATCACGGCCCATCATGACAGAAGACCTTTGGCCACCCGTGAAGGCTCATTATTTTTTGCATCAGGCACCGCCTTCAGACCGGGTGGGCTTCAACCGGCGCGGATAATCAAGTAACGTGCCGGGCTATCTAGATTAAACGATTCAGCCAATTTAGCTGAATTGCTGCCATTACGTAAAAAACGTTGTCAGACGGTTACCGTTTTCATCACCTAAGCTCTCGATCAACCGTTTCATGATCGTTCTTAAAACAAGAATCCAGGCGCTTATTTCGCGCTGCACAGGAGTTAGGCATGCTCGAGCTTACCGTAGAGCAAATTTCCATGGCCCAGACGGCTGTGGATAAATCCGCCGCATTAAAGCTGCTGGCTGACCTGCTGGTCGCCGATGGTCTGGTCGCCGACGGCTATTTGTCGGGCCTGCAAAATCGTGAACAGCAAGGTTCGACGTTTCTGGGTCAAGGTATCGCAATCCCTCACGGTACACCCGAAACCCGCGATCTGGTGTTTGCTACCGGCGTTCGCCTGATGCAGTTCCCCGAAGGGGTGGATTGGGGTGACGGGCAAATGGTGTACCTGGCCATCGGCATCGCCGCCAAGTCCGACGAACACCTGCGTCTGTTGCAACTGTTGACCCGCGCGCTGGGCGAAACGGACCTGGGCGAAGCCTTGCGTCAAGCACCAAGCCCTGAAGCGCTGCTTCAATTGCTGCAAGGCGCCCCCCAAGAGCTGGCCCTTGATGCGCAACTGATCAGCCTGGGTGTTTCGGCGGACGACTTTGAGGAGTTGGTCTGGCGCGGCGCCCGGCTGCTGCGCAAGGCTGAATGTGTCAGCAACGGGTTCGCCGCTGTCCTGCAACAAGTCGAAGCCCTGCCATTGGGCGACGGGTTGTGGTGGCTGCACAGCGAGCAGACGGTCAAACGTCCTGGCTTGGCGTTTGTCACGCCGGACAAGCCTATTCGCTATCTGGGGCAGCCGCTCACCGGTCTGTTCTGTCTGGCCAGCCTGGGTGAGGCCCATCAGGCATTGCTCGAGCGTCTGTGCTCGCTGCTCATCGAAGGGCGCGGCCATGAACTGGGCCAGGCCACCAGCAGCCGTGCGGTACTGGAAGCATTGGGCGGCGAGTTGCCAGCGCAATGGCCGACCCAGCGTGTGCCACTGGCGAACGCCCACGGCTTGCATGCCCGTCCGGCGAAGATCCTGGCGCAACTGGCCAAGGGTTTCGAAGGTGAAATTCGCGTGCGCGTGGTGGAAACCGGCGAAAGCGCCGTGTCGGTCAAGAGCTTGAGCAAGTTGCTCAGCCTCGGTGCGCGTCGTGGTCAGACGCTGGAATTCATCGCTGAACCGAGCATTGCCGCCGACGCGCTGCCCGCTTTGTTGGCGGCTGTGCTGGAAGGGCTGGGGGAAGAGATCGAGCCGCTGCCAGTTGCTTCAGCTTCAGCTTCGGCACCCACGACGCCTGAAGCCGTGAGCAGCAAAGTGGCTACCGCTCCCTTGGACGGCAGCCAGCTTCAGGCCGTACCTGCTTCGCCAGGTATTGCCATCGGCCCTGCGCATATTCAGGTGCTGCAAGCGTTTGAGTACCCGGCGCTTGGCGAGTCGGTGGCCATTGAGCAGGAGCGCTTGCAAAGCGCCCTGGCCGAAGTGCGCAGTGACATTGAAGGCCTTATTCAACGCAGCACCGCCAAAGCCATTCGCGAGATTTTCATCACGCACCAGGAAATGCTCGATGACCCTGAGCTGAGCAGCGAAGTCACCTTGCGCCTCAAGCAAGGCGAAAGCGCCGCAGCGGCGTGGGCCAGCGTGATTGACAGCGCTGCGCGTCAGCAGGAGCAGTTGCACGATGCGCTGCTGGCCGAGCGTGCCGCGGATCTGCGGGATGTGGGGCGTCGGGTGCTGGCGCAGATTTGCGGCATTGAAACCGTGGCGGCGCCGGATGAACCCTACATTCTGGTCATGGACGAAGTCGGCCCGTCTGATGTGGCGCGTCTGGACCCGGAGCACGTGGCGGGGATCCTGACGGCCCGTGGCGGGGCGACAGCGCACAGCGCCATCGTCGCTCGCGCCCTCGGCATTCCGGCGCTGGTGGGCGCGGGGGAATCCGTGCTGATGATCAAGCCGGGTACGGTGCTGTTGCTCGACGGCCAGAAAGGCCGCCTGACCGTCGCGCCGGATACCGCTACCTTGCAACGCGCCGCCGTGGACCGCGACACCCGCGAGCAGCGCCTGCAAGCGGCTGCTGAAAAACGTATGGACCCGGCGGTGACTCGCGACGGCCATGCCGTTGAGGTTGCGGCCAATATCGGCGACAGCGCGGGCACGCCCGCGGCGGTGGCTCAAGGCGCGGAAGGCATTGGCCTGCTGCGTACCGAGTTGCTGTTCATGGCTCATTCCCAAGCGCCGGATGAAGCGACCCAGGAAGCCGAATACCGCCGCGTGCTGGACGACCTGCAAGGTCGGCCGCTGGTGGTGCGCACTCTGGACGTGGGCGGCGACAAACCGCTGCCGTACTGGCCCATCGACAAGGAAGAAAACCCGTTCCTTGGGGTGCGCGGCATTCGTCTGACCCTGCAGCGTCCCGATGTCATGGAAAGCCAGTTGCGCGCTTTGCTGCGTGCCGCCGATGACCGTCCGCTGCGCATCATGTTCCCCATGGTCGGCACCGTTGAAGAATGGCGCCAGGCCCGGGACATGACCTTACGTCTTCTGGAAGAGATTCCGGTTCCGGATCTGCAGATCGGCATCATGATCGAAGTGCCTTCGGCGGCCTTGCTGGCCCCGGTGCTGGCCAAGGAAGTGGACTTCTTCAGCATCGGCACCAACGATCTGACGCAATACACCATGGCCATCGACCGTGGCCACCCCACGCTCTCGGCCCAGGCCGATGGCTTGCACCCGGCGGTCCTGCAACTGATCGACATCACCGTGCGTGCGGCCCATGCCAATGGCAAATGGGTCGGTATCTGTGGCGAACTGGCGGCTGATCCGCTGGCGGTTCCCGTACTCGTGGGCCTGGGCGTCGACGAGTTGAGCGTTTCGGCGCGCAGCATCGCCGAGGTCAAAGCCTGCGTACGTGAACTGACCTTGACGACCGCGCAACACCTGGCGCAAACCGCGCTGACCCTAGGCAGCGCCAGCGAAGTTCGCGCGCTCGTGGAGGCCTTGTAATGGCGAAGATTCTTACCCTGACCATGAACCCGGCGCTGGACCTGACCGTCCAGTTGGGCCCCTTGCAACTGGGGCAGGTCAATCGCAGCGACGCCATGCTCACCCACGCGGCGGGCAAGGGCTTGAATGTGGCGCAAGTGCTGGCCGATCTGGGTCATCAACTGACGGTGGCGGGGTTTCTCGGCATCGATAACCAGCAGCCCTTCGAGGCGCTGTTTGCCCGTCGCGGTTTCGTCGACGAGTTCGTCCGGGTGCCGGGGGAGACCCGTAGCAACATCAAGCTGGCCGAGCACAGTGGGCGCGTGACCGACCTGAACGGCCCCGGCCCGATGGTGAGCGAAGACGCACAGCAAGCGCTGTATGCCCGGATCGAACAGATCGCCTCAGGGTTTGATGCCGTCGTCGTGGCCGGCAGTTTGCCCCGTGGCGTCAGCCCTGAATGGCTGCACAAACTCCTGGTGTGCCTCAAAGGCCTGGGTCTGAAAATCGCCCTGGACAGCAGCGGCCTGGCGTTGCGCGCCGGGCTGGCCGCTGGCCCGTGGTTGATCAAACCCAACACGGAAGAGCTGGCCGACGCGCTGGACGCCCCGATCATTTCCATCGCTGCCCAGTCCGAAGCCGCCGCCGGCCTGCGCGCCAAAGGCATCGAACACGTGGTGATTTCCCAAGGCTCCGAAGGCGTGCACTGGTTCAGTTCCGGCAGCGCACTGCAATCCATGCCGCCGAAAGTCACCGTCGCCAGCACCGTCGGTGCCGGTGATTCGCTGCTGGCGGGCATGGTTCACGGCCTGCTCAGCGGCCATTCGCCCCAACAAACCCTGCGCACCGCCACCGCGATTGCGGCCATGGCGGTGACCCAGATCGGCTTCGGCATCAACGATGCCGCGCAGCTCAAACGACTTGAAAGCGGCGTCACCGTGCGCACTCTGGCAGAACAATAAGAGAGGATTCGTGATGAAGTTAGCCATTGTGACGGCCTGCCCGAACGGCAAGGTCAGCAGCGTTCTCAGTGCTCGTTTGCTGGACGCTGCCGCTCAGCGTCAGGGTTGGGCCACCAGCGTCGAGGTGCATGACCCGAGCCATCCGGAAAAGCAGCTTTCGGCTGCGGATATCGAAGCCGCCGATTGGGTGCTGGTGGTCAACACCGGGCCTGTGGACCTGAGCCGTTTTGTCGGCAAGCGTGTGTTCCAGAGCACGCCAGCCCATGCGTTGCAGGATGTCGACGACTTCCTGCGCCGTGCGTCCGAGCAGGCCACGGTTCATGTCGCCTCCGAGGCTGAACCGGTCGCCACCGCGCCCGATTCCACCCGTGCCCCGCGCATTGTCGCGGTCACGGCGTGCCCCACTGGCGTGGCCCATACGTTCATGGCGGCCGAAGCCATTCAACAGGCGGCCAAGCGTCTGGGTTATGAGTTGCAGGTCGAAACCCAGGGTTCGGTGGGTGCGCGTAATCCCTTGGGCGACCAGGTGATTGCTGACGCCGATGTGGTGTTGCTGGCCGCTGATATCGACGTCAATACCGACCGGTTTGCGGGCAAGCGGATTTACCGTTGCGGCACCGGGATTGCCCTCAAACAAGCCGAAGCCACGCTGAAAAAGGCCTTGGCCGAAGGGCAGGTCGAATCCACGGGCGGCGCCACCAAAGCACCGTCCAAGCAGGAAAAAACCGGCGTCTACAAGCATTTGCTGACGGGCGTTTCGTACATGCTGCCCATGGTGGTGGCGGGTGGTTTGTTGATCGCCCTGTCGTTCGTGTTCGGCATCACCGCGTTCAAGGAACAGGGCACGCTGGCAGCGGCGCTGATGCAGATCGGCGGCGATGCCGCGTTCAAACTGATGGTGCCGTTGCTGGCGGGTTACATCGCCTATTCCATCGCTGACCGTCCCGGTCTGGCGCCGGGGATGATCGGCGGGCTGCTGGCCAGTACGCTGGGCGCGGGCTTTATCGGCGGTATCGCAGCCGGTTTCATTGCCGGTTACAGCGCGTGGGCGGTCGCCCGTTACGTGCGTTTGCCTGCCAGTGTCGAAGCCCTCAAGCCGATTCTGATCATCCCGTTGCTGTCGAGTCTGTTTACCGGCCTGGTGATGATTTACGTGGTCGGCAAACCGGTGGCGGGCTTGCTGGAAAGCCTGACCCACTTCCTCGACAGCATGGGCACCACCAACGCGATTTTGCTGGGTGTCGTGCTGGGCGCGATGATGTGCGTCGATCTGGGCGGCCCGATCAACAAGGCCTCCTACGCCTTTTCGGTGGGGCTGCTGGCTTCGCAAAGTTACGCCCCGATGGCGGCCGCCATGGCCGCTGGCATGGTGCCGCCCATCGGTATGGGCATCGCCAGTTTTATCGCCCGTCGCAAGTTCGCACAAAGCGAGCGCGAGGCTGGCAAGGCGGCGTTTGTGCTGGGGCTGTGTTTTATCTCTGAAGGCGCGATCCCGTTTGCTGCCAAGGACCCGTTGCGGGTGATCCCGTGCAGCATTGCGGGCGGCGCGCTGACCGGTGCGCTGTCGATGTATTTCGGCTGCAAACTGATGGCGCCCCACGGCGGTCTGTTCGTGATGCTGATCCCCAATGCCATCAACCACGCGTTGCTGTACTTGCTGGCGATTGTCGCGGGCAGTGTGCTGACTGGCGTGGCGTATGCGCTGCTCAAACGACCAGAGGCCGTGGAGATGGAGGTTGTGCCCGCTACCGCTTAAGCCGGGACGTTGATGTGGGACCGGGTTTATCCGGGAAGGCGATAGGCCAGGCGAAAAAACTGCCGGGATCAAACCGACCGCTTCCCGGCTAAAGCCGGTCCCACGACTTAGTGCGAAGGCGATGTCTCATACGACGACCATTCACCCGCTGTCACACTCCCCCCACATTGCACTGCTAGCGTTCCCCTTAGGCTCAATCACCCAGGGGGGACCACCATGACTCAGTTCGACCTCACTCGCCGTCGCATCATCCAGGTCGCAGGGGCGGGTTTGTTGTTGCCTGGCCTTGCTCCGGCGGTCATTGCTTCTGTCCAGGATCGCCCGAAAATCACGGACGGCGTGCAGTCCGGCGACTTGCAGGGCAATCAGGCGGTGGTCTGGAGTCGCAGTGACCGGCCTTCGCGCATGGTGGTCGAGTGGGACACCCGCAGCATGTTCACCCATCCGCGCCGTGTGGTTTCCGCATTGGCTGATCAGCGCACCGACTTCACGGCGCGCGTCGAACTCAGCGAACTGCCCGGCGATCAGGCCATTTTCTACCGCGTACACTTCGAAGACGCCCAGTCCGGCGTCGCCAGCGAACCCTGGTTTGGTCATTTGCGCAGCGCGCCAGAACAGCGGCGCGACCTGCGTTTTGTCTGGAGTGGCGACACAGTCGGGCAGGGCTTCGGTATCAATCCGGACATCGGTGGCATGCGGATCTACGAAGCCATGCGCCTGCGCCTGCCGGATTTCTTCATTCACAGCGGCGACACCATCTACGGCGACGGCCCGGTTCCGGCGCAGATCACCGCCGAAGACGGGCGCATCTGGCGCAACATCACCACCGAAGCGAAAAGCAAAGTCGCGGAAACCCTTGATGAGTATCGCGGTGCCTACCGCTACAACCTGCTGGACGACAATCTGCGGCGCTTCAACGCCCAGGTGCCGCAGATCTGGCAGTGGGACGATCACGAGGTGACCAACAACTGGTCGCCCAACAAGCAACTGGATGACCGCTACAAGGAGAAAGACATCCGGCTGCTGGCCAGTCGCGGACGGCAGGCGTTCCTGGAATACGCGCCGATGCGTTTGCAGCAAGCCGACAGCGGGGGGCGCATTTATCGCCAACTCAGCTATGGCCCGCTGCTGGATGTGTTCGTGCTGGACATGCGCAGCTATCGCGGTGGCAACGATGCCAATCTGGGCGGGAAGCCGGGGCCGAACACGGCGTTTCTCGGTCGGGAGCAACTGGATTGGCTCAAGGCCGGGCTCAAGGCTTCAGGCGCACAATGGAAAGTCATTGCTGCAGACATGCCCATTGGCCTGGGCGTGCCGGACGGTGAAGTAAGCCTGGGCGTTGCGCGCTGGGAAGCCATCGCCAATGGCAACAGCGGCCCGGCCGTCGGCCGCGAACTGGAAATTGCCGAGTTGCTGGGCTTTTTGCGGGCGCAGAAGGTGCGAGATTGTGTGTGGCTGACCGCCGATGTGCATTATTGCGCGGCGCATCACTATCAACCGGACCTCGCGGCCTTTCAGGATTTCGACCCGTTCTGGGAGTTTGTCGCGGGCCCCTTGAATGCGGGCAGCTTCGGCCCCAATCCGCTGGACAAGACGTTTGGTCCCGAATTGGTTTTCCAGAAAGCGCCACCTGCGCAGAACACCTCGCCGTTCGCGGGTTTTCAGTTTTTCGGCGAAGTGAATATCGACGGTCAGAGCGGCGAAATGACCGTAACCCTGCGGGACCTGGACGGCGTGTCGGTGTTTGAAAAGAAACTGGTGCCCGCTCGGGAGTTGACCTGACCGATGGGGCGAGGCTTGCCCGCGAAGGCATCCGTTCAGACGATAAAAAACGATCGGATGTACTCACCTCTTCGCGAGCAGGCCTTACTCCAACAGGTCCGGTGTTCGCCGTTCCGGGCAATTCCCTGTAACACTCGCGTCATCGTGGCTTATCATCAGCTACCTAACGACGGGACAGGGTTCTTGGCATGCTTTCCATTTTTTTCGAGACCCTGAGCATCACCGCGCCGGTATTCGCCATGTTGTTCCTGGGCGTGGTCCTTAAACGGATCGGCTGGATTGATGACGGTTTTATCATGACCGCATCGAGTCTGGTGTTTAACGTCACCATGCCGGCATTGCTGTTCCTGGGCATTATCCACGCCGACCTGCACGCGGCCTTGCAACCTTCGCTGCTGATCTTTTTTTCCGCCGCCACGCTGTTGGGCTTCGCCATCTCATGGGGCTGGGCGATCTGGCGAGTGCCCCTGGTGGAGCGCGGCATTTTCGTGCAGGGCTCCTTTCGCGGTAACAACGGCGTGATCGGCCTGGCGCTGGCCGCCAGTATGTACGGCGATTACGGCATCTCGCTGGGGGCGATCCTCGCGGCGCTGGTGATTCTGTTCTACAACACGCTTTCAACCATCGTTCTGGCGGTGTACAGCCCGGTGATCAAATCCGATCCCTGGAGCATCTTCAAAAGCGTGCTCTGCAACCCGTTGATCATCAGCGTGTTGGCGGCGTCACCGTTTGCCTACTTCCAGATCGGCTTGCCTCACTGGCTCGAGACGTCCGGCAATTACCTGGCGCAAATGACCTTGCCCCTGGCGCTGATCTGTATCGGCGGCACGCTGTCGCTGACATCGCTGCGCAAGAGCGGGGGGCTCGCCGTGAGCGCGAGCGTCATGAAAATGGTGACGCTGCCGGTGATCTGCACCCTGGCTGCGTGGCTTTGCGGCTTTCGCGGGGCGGAGCTGGGGATTCTGTTTCTGTATTTCGGCAGCCCCACGGCGGCGGCCAGTTACGTCATGGCCCGCGCCGCCAATGGCAATCACGAGCTGGCAGCGGCGATCATTGTGATCACCACGGTTGCGGCCGCAGTGACCACCAATATCGGCATCTTTATCTTGCAGTGGGGCGGCTGGATTTAAGCCTTCTGCCAGGTATCAATCACTTCCTGGGCCGCCCTGAACGCATCGATGGCGGCCGGGACACCGGCATACACCGCGCAATGCAGCAGCGCTTCCCGAATCTCTTCGACGGTGCAGCCGTTGTTCAGAGCGCCCCGCACGTGGCCTTTGAGTTCTTGCGGGCATTTAAGGGCGGTCAGGGCGGCGAGGGTAATCAGGCTGCGGGTTTTGAGTGGCAGACCTTCGCGAGCCCAGGTACTGCCCCACGCGTGTTCGTTGACGAAATCCTGAAGCGGTTGCGTGAACTCGGTGGCATTGCCCAGTGCGCGATCGACGAACGCGTCGCCCATCACCTGACGGCGAATGCGTTCGCCATTGTTTTTATCGTCAGCGCTCATTGCAGGTTCCTCTTTCGCGTGTTTTCAGTGTTGACGCCGCCATGCCTTGACCGTGCTGAACACCACAAAGGCGGCCAGCAGTGGCAGGACGAATTGCACCATCAGCCGTTCCAGCTTTTCAGCCAGGGGCATGCCCGTGGTGAACGACACGATATGCAGCCCGTAAGCCAGATACAACGCCAACAGCATCAGGCCCTCGAAGCGCGTGATGCGGTAGCCGGAATAAAACAACGGCAGGCACAGTGCGGCCACGCCGAGCATCACCGGCAGATCGAAGGCCAGTGCATTGGGCGAAACGGATAACGGGGCGGGCGCGAGCAGGGCGGTCACGCCCAGCACGCCCAGCAGGTTGAACAGATTGCTGCCGATGACGTTGCCCACGGCGATGTCCCGCTCCCCGCGAAAGGCGGCAATCAAGGACGTGGTCAATGCTGGCAGGGACGTGCTGACCGCGATCACCGTCAAACCGATGATGCGCTCGGACAAGCCCAGGTCCAGTGCGATGGTCACTGAAGCGGCGACCAGCAGATGACTACCCAGGATCAGCAGGACGATGCCGCCCACCACCGCGGCCATGCGCAGCGCAATAGGCCAGGCCCGGGGCGCGCGACCTTTGCTGGCGGATTGACGGTAGGCGAAGCCCTGGCCTGACTGACGCAGCACGATCAGCAGATAAGCGAGCAGCCCCAGCAACAGCGTCACGCCGTCCAGAACGCCGAGTTCGCCGTTCAGCGACAGCACGAAGACCATGGCGCTAGCGGCGATCATCAGCGGGATGTCCAGGCGCACCACTTGGCGTGTGACACGCAGTGGGATGATCAGGGCACACAGGCCGAGGGTGACCAGCACATTGAAAATGTTGCCGCCTACCACGCTGCCCACGGCAATGTCCGGGCTGGACGTGAAGGCGGCCTGCAAGCCCACCGCCATTTGCGGTGCGCTGCTGCCCAGGGCCACGAAGGTCAGGCCGATGAACAGCGGGCGGATGCCGAGTGTGGTGGCCAGGCTCACGGCGGCGCGTACGGAAAGCTCGGCGCCGATCACCAGCAGCATAAGGCCGCTGATCCATTGAATCAGGCTCGGTAGTGGCAAGGTCGAAAGCTGGAGAATTGCGGTTGTCCTTTAGTCGAGGGCTTGCACGCGCACGTGTGCGATTCCGCTGCGCAGCATACCCAGTTGTGCAGCCGCTGCGCGTGACAAATCGATCAATCGTCCACGGGTGTGAGGGCCGCGATCATTGATGCGCACCACAACGGAACGGTCATTGCTCAGGTTGGTGACTTTGACGAGGGTGCCAAAGGGCAGTCGACGATGAGCGGCTGTCAGCGCGTTCTGATTGAAGCGCTCGCCGCTGGCGGTACGGGTGCCGTGATGTTGCGAGCCGTAATACGAAGCGCCGCCGGTTTCATCGTAACCGTGCGGGTCGATGAGGCCTGTCGCGCAACCGGCGAGCAGCAGGAGTAGGGCGCAAGAGGCCAGAAGCCGAAGCATGGGATGTGATCCTTGAAATGGGGTCACGGGATATTTCGCCGTGTACCCGTTGGAGCGAGGCTTGCCCGCGAAGGCAATGTTCCGGTCTCTGAACATGGGTCGGATGTACCGACCTCTTCGCGGGCAAGCCTCGCTCCAACGGAGGCCTGATCAGCCTTCCAGTTTCTTCTTCAGCAGTTCATTGACCTGCTGCGGGTTGGCCTTGCCTTTGGAGGCTTTCATGGCCTGGCCGACAAAGAAACCAAACATCTTGCCGCGCTTGGCTTCATCCGCTGCGCGATAATCCGCAACCTGCTGCGCATTGGCGGCCAGCATCTCGTCGAGCATCGACTCAATGGCGCCGCTGTCGGTGACCTGCTTCAGTCCGCGAGTCTCGATGACCTGGTCCGCCGTGCCTTCACCGTTGGCCATGGCTTCGAACACCATCTTGGCGATCTTGCCCGAGATGGTGTTGTCGGTGATGCGCAATAACATGCCGCCCAGTTGCTCGGCGCTGACCGGGGATTGCTCGATTTCGAGGCCCAGCTTGTTCAGCAGGCTGCCCAGTTCGACCATGACCCAGTTGGCCGCCAGCTTGGCGTCGCCACTGATGGCGACCACTTTTTCGAAATAATCCGCTTGCTCGCGGCTGGAAGCCAGCACGCTGGCGTCGTAGGCCGACAGGCCGAACTGCGCCTGGAAGCGCTCGCGTTTCTGCGGTGGAAGCTCCGGCAGCGTGGCGCGGGTTTCTTCGATGAACGAGTCTTCGATGACCACTGGCAGCAGGTCAGGATCGGGGAAGTAACGGTAATCGTTGGCTTCTTCCTTGCTGCGCATGGCGCGGGTTTCGTCTTTGTTCGGGTCGTACAGGCGCGTTTGCTGGATGACCTTGCCGCCGTCTTCGATCAGATCGATCTGGCGCTGGATTTCGCTGTTGATCGCCTTCTCGATGAAGCGGAACGAGTTGACGTTCTTGATCTCGCAGCGGGTGCCGAACTCGACCTGACCTTTTGGACGGATCGACACGTTGCAGTCGCAGCGCAGCGAGCCTTCGGCCATGTTGCCGTCGCAGATGCCCAGGTAGCGGACCAGCGCGTGCATGGCTTTGACATACGCCACCGCTTCCTTGGCCGAACGCATGTCCGGCTCCGAAACGATTTCCAGCAGCGGGGTGCCTGCGCGGTTGAGGTCGATACCGGTCATGCCGCTGAAGTCTTCGTGCAGGCTTTTGCCCGCATCTTCTTCAAGGTGCGCACGGGTAATGCCGACGCGTTTGACGGTGCCGTCCTCAAGGGTGATGTCCAGATGACCCTTGCCGACAATCGGCAATTCCATCTGGCTGATCTGGTAACCCTTGGGCAGGTCCGGGTAGAAGTAGTTCTTGCGGGCGAAGACGTTGTGTTTGCCGATTTCGGCGTCTACGGCCAGACCGAACTTGACGGCCATGCGCACGGCTTCTTTATTGAGCACCGGCAAAACGCCCGGCATGCCCAGGTCCACAAGGCTGGCCTGTGTGTTGGGCTCGGAGCCAAACGTGATTGAGCTACCGGAGAAAATCTTCGATTGGGTCGAGAGCTGGGTGTGAATCTCCAGCCCGATGACAACTTCCCATTGCATGTGTGTTTCTCCTTAGAAGCCTGTCGGCGCGCGCAAATGCCAGTCAGTGACCTGCTGGTATTGGTGGGCGACATTGAGCAGGCGGCCTTCCTGGAAGTACGGGGCAAGCAACTGCACGCCCACCGGCAAGCCGTCGACGAAACCCGCTGGCATTGACAAGCCCGGCAGACCCGCGAGGTTGGCGGTGATGGTGTAGAAGTCTTCCAGGTACTCGGAAATCGGATCGTTGTTCTTGGCGCCGATTTTCCAGGCCGGGTTAGGCGTGGTCGGGCCGAGAATCACGTCGACTTCGGTGAAGGCGTTCATGAAGTCGTTCTTGATCAGGCGGCGGATTTTCTGCGCCTGCAGGTAATACGCGTCGTAATAGCCCGCGGACAACGCATAGGCACCCACCATGATCCGGCGCTGCACTTCCGGGCCGAAACCTTCGGCGCGGGAGCGTTTGTACAGGTCGGTCAGGTCTTTCGGGTCTTCGCAGCGATAGCCAAAACGCACGCCGTCGAAACGCGACAGGTTGGACGACGCTTCCGCCGGGGCGATGACGTAATAGGCCGGGATGCCGTGTTGCAGGTTCGGCAGGCTGATCTCTTTAACGATGGCGCCGAGTTTTTCCAGCTCCTTCACGCTTTCCTGCACCCGTTGGGCGATGCGCGGATCCAGGCCGGCGCCGAAGTATTCCTTCGGAATGCCGATGCGCAAACCCTTCACGGACTGATTGAGGGTGGCGCTGTAGTCCGGCACAGGTTCGTCGATGCTGGTGGAGTCCTGCGGGTCGAAACCGGCCATGCCTTGCAGCAGCAATGCGCAGTCTTCGGCGGTACGGGCCAGCGGGCCGGCCTGATCGAGGCTTGAGGCATAGGCAATCATGCCCCAGCGGGAAATCCGGCCATAGGTCGGTTTCAGACCGGTGAGGTTGGTCAGCGCAGCAGGCTGACGAATCGAGCCGCCCGTGTCAGTACCGGTTGCGGCAGGCAGCAGACGCGCTGCGACAGCAGCAGCCGAACCGCCGGATGAGCCGCCGGGCACGTGTTCCAGGTTCCAGGGGTTTTTCACCGGCCCGTAGTGGCTCGACTCGTTGGCCGAGCCCATGGCGAATTCGTCCATGTTGGTCTTGCCGAGGGTCACGGTGCCCGCAGCGGCCAGCTTCGCAACGACAGTGGCGTCATAGGGGGCCTTGAAATTGTCGAGCATCTTCGACGCGCAACTGGTGCGGATGCCTTTGGTGCAGAACAGATCCTTGTAGGCCAGCGGTGCGCCGAGCAGGGGATTGTTCTCACCGGCGGCACGGCGTGCGTCGGCAGCCTGGGCCTGAGTGATGGCCAGGTCTTCGGTCACGGTGATGAAGCTGTTGAGCTGCGGGTCGAGCTGCGCAATGCGCGACAGCAGGACACGGGTCAGTTCTTCAGACGAAAACTTTTTTTCGGCGAGTCCGCGGGCGATCTCGGCTAGAGTCATTTGATGCATTGCAGGCTCATTCCCTTACTCGATGACTTTCGGAACCAGATAAAGGCCGTGTTCGACCGCTGGTGCGATGGCTTGGTAAGTCTCGCGGTGATTTTGTTCGGTGACCACGTCTTCGCGCAGGCGCTGGGCCGCTTCCAGCGGGTGCGCCAGCGGCTCGATACCGGTGGTATCGACTGCTTGCATCTGGTCGACGAGCGCCAGAATGTTATTTAATGCTTCGGTAGTACGCGGGATATCGGCGTCATTCAGGCCGAGTCGGGCCAGATGAGCGATCTTTTCCACGTCGGAGCGTTCAAGCGCCATGGGGTTCTCCAGTGGAATGCTGACGGAATCGATCCGTGTGTTAGATTGAGGAACACTATTGCATTTCTACGGTCATAAGGCCGCGAACGTCTAGGGTCATGCTCGGAAAAACCGCTAATTTAGCATATTGGCTCCTTGCCCAAAATCCCTGTCGTTGTTAGAGTTTGCCGCACTTTTTTACCCACGCGTTCCCTAGGGTCCCTTTCCCATGTTCAAGAAACTGCGTGGCATGTTTTCCAGCGATCTGTCTATCGACCTGGGCACTGCCAACACCCTTATTTACGTGCGTGAGCGCGGTATCGTTCTGAATGAACCATCAGTTGTGGCCATTCGGACCCACGGAAACCAGAAAAGCGTCGTTGCTGTCGGGATGGAAGCCAAGCGCATGCTTGGCAGGACTCCAGGCAACATCGCGGCTATTCGCCCCATGAAAGACGGCGTGATCGCCGATTTCAGCGTGTGCGAAAAGATGCTGCAGTACTTCATCAACAAGGTTCACGAGAACAGCTTTCTGCAACCGAGCCCTCGTGTGCTGATCTGCGTGCCGTGCAAATCCACTCAGGTCGAGCGTCGCGCCATTCGCGAATCGGCTCTGGGCGCCGGTGCCCGTGAAGTATTCCTGATCGAAGAGCCCATGGCTGCTGCCATCGGTGCCGGTCTGCCCGTTGAAGAAGCACGCGGTTCGATGGTCGTCGATATCGGTGGCGGTACCACTGAAATCGCCCTGATCTCCCTCAACGGTGTGGTTTACGCCGAATCGGTACGTGTCGGCGGCGACCGTTTCGACGAAGCGATCATCACCTACGTGCGTCGTAACTACGGCAGCCTGATCGGTGAATCCACGGCCGAGCGCATCAAGCAGGAAATCGGCACCGCCTATCCAGGCGGCGAAGTGCGTGAAGTCGACGTGCGCGGCCGCAACCTGGCCGAAGGCGTGCCACGTGCCTTCACACTGAACTCCAACGAAGTGCTCGAAGCGTTGCAGGAATCCCTGGCGACGATCGTTCAGGCCGTGAAAAGCGCGCTGGAACAATCGCCTCCCGAGCTGGCTTCGGACATCGCCGAGCGCGGTCTGGTGTTGACCGGCGGTGGTGCCTTGCTGCGGGATCTGGACAAGTTGCTGGCCCAGGAAACCGGTCTGCCGGTCATCGTCGCTGAAGACCCGTTGACCTGTGTGGCGCGTGGCGGTGGCCGTGCGCTGGAAATGATGGACAAGCACACCATGGATCTGCTTTCCAGCGAGTGATTGCTGGCAGCACGTTCAGGCAGCCTTGTGTGGGCAGGCAGCGCTTTGGCTGCCTGTGTGCGTTAGGCTGACGCCTCAATCCGGCGTTCACTTTCTCATCTGTCCAGGCCGGTTCATTGCCGCATGAATAAGCACAGCCCATTGAAATCTTGCCCTGGAGGAGCGGCCCATTAAACCGCTTTTCACTAAAGGCCCGTCGCTGGGCGTGCGCCTGCTGGTGCTGGTCGTGTTGTCGGTAGCGCTGATGGTGGTGGATGCCCGGTTTACCGTGCTCAAGCCCCTGCGCAGCCAGATGTCGCTGGTCCTGATGCAGTCCTACTGGATCGTCGATCTGCCGGAACGTCTCTATCAGGGCGTCGCCAGTCAGTTCGGCAGTCGTACGGAGCTGCTTGCCGAAAACGAAAAGCTCAAGACCGAAGCTTTGCTGCTTCAGGGACGCCTGCAGAAACTGGCCGCCCTGACCGAGCAGAACGTGCGCCTGCGCGAGTTGCTCAACTCGTCGGCGCTGGTGAACGAGAAGGTCGAAGTGGCCGAACTGATCGGCATGGACCCCAACCCTTTCACCCACCGGATCATCATCAACAAGGGCGAGCGTGACGGCGTGTTCCTGGGGCAGCCTGTCCTCGATGCTCGTGGTCTGATGGGGCAAGTGGTCGAGTTGATGCCCTATACCTCCCGCGTCCTGTTGCTGACCGACACCACTCACAGCATTCCCGTGCAGGTCAACCGCAACGGCTTGCGTGCCATTGCCAGCGGCACCGGCAACCCCGAGCGCCTGGAGCTGCGACATGTGGCGGACACGGCCGATATCAAGGAAGGGGATTTGTTGGTGAGTTCCGGGCTGGGCCAGCGTTTCCCCGCCGGTTATCCGGTGGCGACAGTCAAGGAAGTGATCCACGATTCCGGGCAGCCGTTCGCAATCGTTCGTGCCGTCCCGACCGCCGCGTTGAATCGTAGCCGCTACCTGTTGCTGGTGTTCTCCGACGGGCGCTCGCCCGAGGAGCGTGCCGCCGAAGCCGCTCAGGCTCAGGAGTCTGCCGAGCGAACGACTGAGTCGGCTGCAACACCCGCGACCGTGACGCCACCTGCGGCGGCACCCACGCCCGTCAAGCCGGTTAATGCTGCTCCGGCGACCGCGCCAACGCATGCGCCGGCAAGCCCGGCCACGACTACGCCGAAACCGGCCAGCAAGCCGCCCGCCAAGCCCGCGACCACACCTGCGCCCACTAAGCCACCGGCTGCCGCACCCGCCACCTCCCGGGAGAGAATAGATGGTTAGTCATGCCCCGGCCCGCAATGGGTGGGTCATCTGGCTCACTTTCGCGATAGGTCTGCTGCTGAGTGTTTCGCCGCTGCCGCAATTCATGGAAATCTTCCGGCCGCTGTGGCTGGCGCTGCTACTGACCTTCTGGATTCTCGCTTTACCCCATAAGGTCGGCATGACCACTGCCTGGATGCTGGGCCTCATGGAAGACGTGCTGTACGGCACGCTGCTGGGGCAGAATGCACTGATCCTGAGCCTTATCGCTTTTCTGGTGATGACCTTGCATCAGCGCCTGCGGATGTTTCCCGTCTGGCAGCAATGTCTGGTCCTGCTGGTGGTGTTCGGCCTTGCCCAACTGGCGCAATTGTGGCTCAGCGCCCTGACCGGTAACCGTCAGCCGACCCTTGCGCTGGTTCTGCCCGCACTGGTGAGCGCGCTGCTCTGGCCTTGGGTCAGTTATGGCATGCGCGGGTTGCGCAATCGCTTGCGAATCAACTAAGAGCCTTCGGGTGGACGCGGTTTGATCAGGATGGCGTCCGCCCTCATCGACACGGAGACGTCCTCATGCCCCGGCTTTATCTGGCTTCCGGCTCGCCACGCCGTCGTGAATTACTCACTCAGATCGGCGTGCCGTTCACTGTGCTCAGCGCGCAGATCGACGAAACCCCACTGAACGATGAGCCCGCCGCGGCCTATGTCGAGCGTCTGGCGCGTGGCAAGGCCGAGGCCGGGCTTGCCGTGTTGCCTGACCTGGATGCCTGCGTAATGGGGGCCGACACGGCCGTGGTGCTCGACGGCCAACTGCTTGGCAAACCCGTGGACGAAGCCGATGCCATTGGCATGTTGATGGCATTGTCCGGGCGCGAGCATGAGGTGCTGACCGCCGTTGCGCTGATCGACCGGCAACGCTGCGAAACCCGAACCGTCACCAGCCGCGTGCGCTTTCGCGCCATTGCGACACATGAGGCCATGGCTTACTGGGCCAGCGGCGAGCCAGCGGACAAAGCCGGCAGCTATGCTATTCAGGGGCTGGCGGCTATTTTTGTCGAGGGCTTGCATGGCAGCTATTCCGCCGTGGTCGGGCTGCCGCTGTGCGAAACCGCAGAACTGCTTGGCCATTTCGGCATACCCTGTTGGCAATGCCTGGAAGGTGACAAGTCATGAGTGAAGAGATCCTGATCAACATCACGCCGATGGAGTCGCGCGTGGCGGTGGTGGAAAACGGTGTTCTGCAGGAAGTCCATGTTGAGCGGACCCAGCGTCGCGGTATCGTCGGCAATATTTATAAAGGCAAGGTCGTGCGGGTGCTGCCCGGCATGCAGGCGGCGTTCATCGATATCGGCCTTGATCGTGCGGCGTTCATCCACGCCTCCGAAATCTCCATGCGTGAAGGCCCGTCCGTGGAGAGCATCAGCTCACTGGTCCACGAAGGTCAGAGCCTTGTGGTGCAGGTCACGAAAGACCCGATTGGCAGCAAAGGCGCGCGCCTGACCACCCAGTTGTCGATCCCTTCCCGGTATTTGGTGTACATGCCCCGCACGGCCCATGTGGGCATTTCCCTGAAGATAGAGGATGAGAGCGAACGCGAACGCCTGAAAAAGGTGGTGACCGACTGCGTGGCGCTTGAAGGCATCAAGGAAGTGGGCGGTTTTATCCTGCGAACGGCTGCCGAAGGCGCGGGTGCGGATGAAATCCTTATGGATATCCGTTACCTGCGCAGGCTTTGGGATCAGATCGGCGAGCAGATCAAGACGGCACCGACGCCCAGCGTCATTTACGAAGACCTCGGCCTGGCGCTGCGTACGCTGCGGGATCTGGTCAGCCCGCGCATCGAGAAGATCCGCATCGACTCGCGGGAAACCTTCCAGAAAACCACGCAATTCGTTGCTGAGCTGATGCCGGAAATCGCCGATCGTCTGGAGCACTATCCGGGTGAGCGACCTATTTTCGATCTGTACGGCGTCGAGGATGAAATCCAGAAAGCGCTGGAGCGCAAGGTCCCGCTCAAGTCGGGCGGCTATCTGGTGATCGATCCGGCTGAAGCCATGAGCACCATCGACGTCAATACCGGTGCCTTCGTCGGTCATCGCAATCTGGAAGAGACCATCTTCAAGACCAACCTGGAAGCGGCGACCGCCATCGCCCGCCAGCTGCGCCTGCGCAACTTGGGCGGCATCATCATCATCGACTTCATCGACATGGAAGACGGCGAGCACCAACGCCAGGTTTTGCGCACGCTGGAGAAACAGCTGGAGCGTGACCACGCCAAGACCAACATTATCGGCATCACCGAGCTGGGGCTGGTGCAGATGACCCGCAAGCGGACCCGGGAAAGCCTTGAGCAGGTGTTGTGTGAGCCATGCGGCAGTTGTCAGGGACGCGGTAAACTCAAGACGCCGGAAACCGTCTGTTACGAAATTTTCCGCGAGATTCTGCGCGAAGCCCGGGCCTATCAGGCGGTGGGTTATCGAGTGCTGGCTAACCAGCGCGTGGTGGATCGTTTGCTGGATGAGGAGTCCGGTAACGTCGCGGAGCTGGAAGGCTTTATTGGCCGGACCATACGTTTTCAAGTAGAAACCATGTATTCCCAGGAACAATACGACGTGGTGTTGCTCTGACGTTTCACGTAGTGAACAGGTATCGAGATCAGTGCCCAAAGGGCCAGTGGCAAGGATGCCCATATAACGAGAATTATGCGTGGCCAATGAGCAAATCCCGGATGTATTCGCACCTGCACGTTTGAGCCGGACCCCTTTCACGCAACCTGAACGTTGCGTACCACGGCGCGGAGGCTCTTTGACATGGAGCGTCTGACACGACTTTTTGCCACCCTGACCCGTTGGGGGCTGATGCTGTGCGCGCTGCTTTTGGTCCTGGCGGCGCTGTATGTCAGTGTCGGCCGGCAACTTGCGCCGCTGGTTTCCGAGTACCGTGTTGAGGTTCAGAGCAAGGCCCGGGTCGCGCTGGACATGCCGTTGGTCATCGGCAGTCTGGAGGGCAGTTGGAGCGGTTTTGCACCGATCCTCGTGGCCAACGATGTCATGGTGGGTGAAGGGGCTTCCGCCGTGCGTCTGGATCAGGTCCGGGTGGTGCCCGATGTGTGGGAAAGCCTGCTCGCCCGAGAGGTGCGCGTCGCTCATCTTGAGGTCAATGGCCTTCAGGTGAGTCTCAAGGAAGACAAGGACGGGCAGTGGGCGCTGCAAGGCTTGCCCGTCAGCCAGGACAAACCGTTCGATCCAGAGCAGGCATTGACGCAGATGCAGATGATTTCGCGTCTGTCGCTGCTCAACAGTCAGGTCACCTTGCAGCCGTTCGAACAGACGCCGCTGACACTGACTTACGTCAACCTGAGCCTGGCAACCGGCAGCTACCGCCAACGGCTGGACGCGCGGTTCACGTTACCCGATGGTCAGCCCGTGGCCCTCAATCTGCGTTCGCGTGTCCAGGCCAGCCAGTGGCGGGACGGCGAAGCCGATATCTACCTGAGCCTGCCGCAAAGCGACTGGGCGCAGTGGTTGCCCAAAAACCTGACCCGTGAGTGGAAAGTGTCCACGCTCAAGGCGGGCGGAGAATTCTGGTTGAGTTGGGGCAAGGGCACCGTGCAAAGCGCAGTGGCTCGGCTTAACGCCCCCCAACTGAAAGCGGGTTACGCGGACCGTAAAGCCTCGACCCTCGACAATCTGGCCCTCAATGCCTGGTTCAAGCGTAGCGATGAAGGTTTCGACGTGACCCTGGATTCGCTCGCCATGGATCTGGGCGCCAAGCGTTGGGAAAGCCGGATTCAGCTACACCAACAGGCCGCTACTGCCGACAAGGAAGAACTCTGGCATGTTGAGGCTGACCGCCTGGACCTGACGCCGGTCACGCCGTTGATTGATTCTCTGGCACCGCTGCCGGATAAACTGATGGTCGTCGTCGACAGCCTCAAAGTGACCGGTGGTCTGCGCAACGTGCTGCTGGACATTCGGCCGCAGGCCACGGGTGACAGACGCTTGAGTTTCGCGGCCAATCTGGACAAGGTCGGCTTCAATGCTTATCGCGGCGCTCCTGCCGCCGGGAACGTCAGCGGCGCGGTCAGTGGCGATCTTGGGCAGGGTGAGCTGCGTCTGGCCACCGATGACTTCATGCTCCATCTGGACCCTATCTTCGCCAAGCCCTGGACGTATTTGAAAGCCAATGCACGGCTGACCTGGCGTCTGGATGATCAGGGCGTAACGCTCGTTGCGCCCTACATCAAAGTGCTGGGCGAGGAAGGCAAGATCGCCGCAGACTTCCTCATACGCCTGCATTTCGACCACAGCCAGGAAGATTATATGGACCTGCGGGTCGGCATGGTCGATGGCGACGGGCGCTACACCAGCAAGTACCTGCCAGCAGCGCTGAGCCCTGCGCTGGACGAATGGTTGCGCACGGCTATTGTCGGCGGGAATGTCGATCAGGGTTTCTTCCAGTATCAAGGCTCCTTGAGCAAGGGCGCGCCAGACACCGCAAGGGTGATCAGCCTGTTTTTCGATGTACATGATGCGACGCTGGCGTTTCAGCCGGGTTGGCCATCACTGACCGGCGTGAACGGCAAGGTCTACGTCGAAAACAGCGGTGTGCGCGTCAAAGCCAGCAAAGGCCAGTTGCTCAATACCCAAGTCAGCAATGTGATGGTCAATATTCCTCATGTACCGGCGGGGCAGGTCAGTCACTTGTTCGTAGACGGTGATTTTTCAGGCGCCCTGGCCGATGGCGTGAAGATCCTTCAGGAAGCGCCCATCGGCACCGCCAGCACCTTTGAGGGGTGGCAGGGTGAAGGCCCGCTGCAAGGCAAACTGAAGCTGGATATCCCGCTGGTCAAAGGCCAGGAGCCGAAGATCGTGGTGGATTTCAGCACCGACGGCGCGAGGCTCAAGCTCAGCGATCCGGAGTTGGAGCTGACCCAGCTCAAGGGCGATTTCCGTTTTGACAATGCCAAGGGGTTGAGCGGCAAGGGTGTGCGGGCGCAAGCGTTCGATCGGCCGGTGACAGCGGAAATCGCCGCCGAGGGCAAGCCGGGTGCAAACATCACTCGGGTGGTCGCCAATGGTCAGGTCACGGTGAAAAAGCTCACCCAATGGCTGGGCGTGACCCAGGCATTGCCGGCGTCGGGCGATCTGCCGTATCAGTTGCAACTGACCCTGGCCGATGCCGACAGTCAACTGAGGGTCAACTCGAGCCTGAAAGGCGTGGCGATCGATTTGCCAGCGCCTTTCGGTAAAGGCGCGGACGAAACCCGGGACAGCGAATTTCGCATGACGCTGCAAGGTGCCGAGCAACGTTATGGTTTCTCTTATGCCAATCTCGCCAATCTGGCCTTTGCCTCGCCTGCCGGAAAGCTGGCGGACGGGCGCGGTGAATTGTTCCTCGGCAACGGCGGTGCCATTGTCCCCGACGCCAAGGGGCTCAGGGTGCGCGGATCCCTGTCGCAGCTGGACGTCGCCCCGTGGCAGGCCACTGTTGAGCGTTATGCGGGAAATGATCCGGGTGGCAGCGCCAAGCAGTTGGTCAACAACGTCGATCTGCAAATCGGCAAGTTGACCGCCATGGGCACGACCCTGGATCAGGCCAGTGTCCAGCTCAAGCGAGGTAACGCGGCTTGGGGGCTATTTCTGGACAGCCAGTTGATCAAGGGCAGTGCGAACATTCCCGATGCCAAGTCGGCACCCGTCGATATCGCCATGCTTTATGTGCGTCTGCCTGCTTCGGACCCGAACGCTGCCGTCATTGAAAATGCCCCGGACCCTTTGGCTGATGTGGACCCGGGCAAGATTCCCGCGATGAATATCAAAATCACCCAGGTGTTCCAGGGTGATCAACTGGTCGGCGGCTGGTCGCTCAAGACCCGTCCTTCTGCCACGGGCGTGCGCTTTCTGGACATGAACATGGGCCTCAAAGGCTTGCTGTTGCAGGGCGAGGGCGCATGGGAGGGCGCGCCGGGGTCCACCAGCAGTTGGTACAAGGGGCGTCTGGACGGCAGGAATCTGGCCGATATCCTCAAGGCGTGGGGCTATGCGCCCACCGTGACCAGCGATGATTTCGAGTTGAGTGTCGATGGACGCTGGCCCGGATCTCCGGCGTGGGCCGCGCTCAAACGGTTCTCCGGGAGCCTGGACGCGACTCTGCGCAGTGGCCAGTTCGTCGAAGTAGAAGGTGGCGCTTCCGCACTGCGAGTATTTGGCCTGCTGAACTTCAACTCCATCGGTCGCCGTTTGCGCCTGGACTTCTCGGATCTGCTGGGCAAAGGCTTGAGCTATGACCGGGTCAAGGGTTTGCTGGTGGCCAGTGACGGGGTTTACGTGACACGCAAGCCGATAACCCTGACCGGGCCTTCGAGCAATCTGGAACTGGAAGGCACGCTGGACATGGTCAGAGACCGGGTCGATGCCAAGTTGCTGGTCACCCTGCCGGTGACCAATAACCTGCCGATTGCGGCGTTGATTGTCGGTGCCCCGGCCATCGGTGGTGCGCTGTTCCTGGTGGACAAGCTGTTGGGCGACCGTGTCGCGCGCTTCGCCAGCGTGCAGTACAAGGTTGAAGGCCCGTGGAAAGATCCGAAGATCACGTTCGACAAGCCTTTTGAAAAACCCCAATAACACGCCATGGAGTACAGTGGTGGCCTGTCATCAGCGGAGCGCCCCATGTCTTTTGCCGTGATTCAAATGGTCAGCCAGAGCGATGTGCTGGCCAATCTGGCCCAGGCGCGCCGCTTGTTGGAGCGCGCGGCCGAATCGGGTGCGCGACTGGCGGTATTGCCGGAGAACTTCGCTGCCATGGGCCGCCGCGACATCGCGGACATCGGTCGCGCCGAAGCGCAAGGGCAAGGCCCGATCCTGCCGTGGTTGAAACGGGCCGCTTGCGACCTCAAGTTATGGATAGTTGCCGGCACGTTGCCGTTGCCACCCACCGATAAACCCGACGCAAAAGTGACGGCCTGTTCGCTGTTGATTGATGAGCACGGCGAACAGGTCGCCCGTTACGACAAGCTTCACCTGTTTGATGTGGACGTAGCGGACAACCGCGGCCGCTATCGAGAGTCTGATGACTATGCTCACGGCAATAACGTCATCGTTGCCGACACGCCCGTAGGTCGATTGGGTTTGAGCGTGTGCTACGACCTGCGCTTTCCCGAGCTGTACAGCGCCTTGCGTGACGCAGGCGCCGAATTGATTACCGCACCGTCGGCCTTCACCGCCGTGACCGGTGCGGCGCACTGGGACATTCTCATCCGTGCGCGGGCCATCGAAACCCAGTGTTATCTGCTGGCGGCCGCGCAGGGCGGGGTCCATCCAGGACCTCGGGAAACTTATGGGCACGCCGCGATCATCGACCCCTGGGGTCGGGTGCTGGCCGAGCAGGCGCAGGGTGAAGCCGTGCTGCTGGGCGAACGCGACAGTGAAGAACAGGCGTCCATACGGGCGCGGATGCCGGTGTCCAGTCACCGGCGCTTTTTTTCGCAGGACGCATTGCGGCCTGTGCAGACCTCGGAGTGAATATGAGCGACTTGTCCTCAGTCAGCGAACACCTTCTGGCCCCCGGTGGCGTCACCCTCGACAGCCTGCAATCAGTGCTGGGCGAGCTGGCCGGACCGGGTATCGACGCGGCTGACCTGTATTTTCAGGGCCAGATTTCCGAGTCCTGGTCTCTGGAAGACGGCATCGTCAAGGAAGGCAGTTTCAATCTCGATCAAGGCGTAGGTGTGCGGGCGCAGTCGGGTGAGAAAACCGGTTTCGCCTACAGCAACGCGATTACCCACGAAGCCCTGAGCACCGCCGCGCGTGCGGCGCGCTCGATTTCCCGTGCGGGGCAAAATGGCACCGTTCAGGCCTTCACCACTCAGGACGTGGCTCAGCTCTACGCGCCGGACAACCCCCTTGAAGTCATGACACGCGCTGAAAAGGTCGAGCTGCTCAAGCGTGTCGATGTCGCCACCCGCGCTCTGGATTCACGTATCCAGCAAGTCACGGTGAGCATGGCGGGCGTTTGGGAGCGCATCCTCGTGGCTTCCACCGATGGCAGCCTTGCCGCCGACGTGCGGCCGCTGGTGCGGTTCAACGTCAGCGTGATCGTCGAGCAGAATGGCCGTCGCGAGCGTGGCGGCCATGGCGGCGGCGGGCGTACGGACTACCGTTACTTTCTCAGCGATGACCGTGCCATGGGCTACGCCCGTGAGGCGTTGCGTCAGGCACTGGTGAATCTGGAAGCGATACCGGCGCCTGCGGGCACCTTGCCGGTTGTGTTGGGGTCCGGTTGGTCCGGCGTGCTGCTGCACGAAGCGGTCGGCCACGGCCTGGAAGGCGACTTCAACCGCAAGGGCAGTTCCGCGTACAGCGGTCGCATGGGAGAAATGGTCGCGTCCAAGCTGTGCACCATCGTCGATGACGGCACGCTGGCCGGCCGTCGTGGCTCCCTGAGTGTCGACGATGAAGGCACGCCGACCGAATGCACGACGCTGATCGAAAACGGCGTCCTCAAGGGCTACATGCAAGACAAGCTCAATGCACGGCTGATGGGCGTGGCGCGGACCGGTAACGGTCGTCGCGAGTCCTATGCGCACTTGCCGATGCCGCGCATGACCAACACCTACATGCTGGCCGGGCAGAGCGATCCGCAGGAAATCATTGCGTCGGTCAAACGCGGTCTCTACTGCGCCAACCTGGGCGGCGGGCAAGTGGACATCACCAGTGGCAAATTCGTGTTTTCCACCAGCGAAGCGTATTTGATCGAAGACGGCAAGATCACGGCGCCGGTCAAAGGCGCAACGTTGATCGGCAACGGACCGGAGGCCATGAGCAAGGTGTCGATGGTCGGTAACGACCTGTCGCTGGACAGCGGCGTGGGCACCTGCGGCAAAGATGGTCAGTCGGTTCCGGTAGGCGTGGGTCAGCCGACCCTGAAGATCGATGCGATCACGGTAGGCGGTACGGGCGGTTGAGGGGTTGAACCTGTGGGACCGGCTGAAGCCGGTTCCACAGAGTGACGCGTAGGTTAACGCAGGCCGCGCAACTTCTCGTCCAGTTCACGAATGTATTTGAAGATTTTACGGCTGGAAGCCGGCGGCTTGTTCTGCGCAAGCTCGTGTTGAGCCTGGCGGATCAAGGAGCGCAGTTGTTGGCGATCCGCTTCGGGATATTCGCTGACGAACTGCTCAAGTACCGCGTCGTCGCCTGCAATCAAGCGATCACGCCAGCGTTCCAGACCATGAAAACGTTCGTTGTACTGGCGAGTGGAGGCATCGAGTTGATCAAGCAACACCAGAATGGCGTCCTGATCCTGATCGCGCATCAGCTTGCCGATGAACATGATGTGCCGTTTACGCGCAATGTTGGCCGTGTGCTTGGGCGCATCGGCCAGGGCCCGGCGCAAGGCGTCGGTCAAAGGCAGCTTGGCCAGCAAGTCAGGCTTGAGCGTAGTCAGGCGTTCGCCCAGATCAACCAGAGCATGCAGCTCGCGTTTGACCTGAGATTTGCTTTTCTCCCCGTCGAGGGAGTCGTCGTAAGAATCAACCATGGGGGCAGTCCGCAAATAAACGCCGCCATGATAACCAGTCGGGGGCCGCTTGTCCGGCCCGGTCGGTACTCGGCCTGTGCCGAAAGCAGAATTTGATGGAGAAAGTCATGAGTGCATCACAAAGCGTTGGCCCACAGGCCTTGCCCGCACTGCAGGAACAGGTAGAGCAAATCATCGCCGAAGCCAGACGTCAGGGTGCCAGTGCCTGCGAAGTGGCGGTGTCCCTGGAGCAGGGCCTGTCCACGTCGGTTCGCCAGCGAGAAGTGGAAACGGTTGAGTTCAATCGCGACCAGGGTTTCGGCATCACCTTGTACGTCGGGCAGCGCAAAGGCTCTGCCAGCACCTCGGCCAGTGGCGCGGACGCCATTCGCGAAACCGTCGCGGCGGCGCTGGCAATCGCCAAACACACTTCCGAAGATGAAAGCTCGGGCCTGGCCGACGCCGCGCTGATGGCCAAGGAGCAGATGGATTTCGATCTTTACCACGCCTGGGACATCACCCCGGAACAGGCCATCGAGAAAGCCTTGCTGTGTGAAGCGGCCGCTTTCGATGCCGACAGCCGAATCAAGAATGCCGACGGCACCACCCTCAGTACGCACCAGGGCTGCCGTGTTTACGGCAACAGCCATGGTTTCATCGGGGGTTATGCGTCGACGCGGCACAGCTTGAGCTGCGTGATGATCGCCGAGGGCGAAGGCCAGATGCAGCGCGATTACTGGTACGACATCAGCCGTCAGGGCGAACTGCTGGCCGATGCGCAGAGCATCGGTCGCAAGGCCGCCGAGCGTGCAGCCAGCCGTCTGGGCGCGCGGCCGGTGCCAACCTGCGAAGTGCCGGTTCTGTTTTCCGCCGAACTGGCCGGTGGCCTGTTCGGCAGTTTTCTCGCGGCGATTTCCGGCGGAAACCTTTACCGCAAGTCATCGTTCCTTGAAGGCACCATGGGGCAGCGGTTGTTCCCGGAATGGATGACCATCGACGAGCGTCCACATTTGATGCGCGCCATGGGCAGTTCGGCCTTTGACGGCGATGGCCTGGCGACCTACGCCAAGCCCTTCGTCGAAAACGGCGAACTGGTTTCCTACATCCTCAGCACGTATTCAGGGCGCAAACTGAACCTGCCAAGCACCGCCAACGCCGGTGGCGTGCATAACCTGTTCGTCACCCATGGCACGGAAGATCAGGCCGCGCTGGTACGCCGTATGGGACGCGGGCTGCTGGTCACCGAGTTGATGGGCAGCGGGTTGAACATGGTCACCGGTGACTATTCCCGTGGCGCGGCGGGTTTCTGGGTCGAGAACGGGGAAATCCAGTTCCCGGTCCAGGAAGTCACGATTGCGGGCAACATGCGCGATATGTTCCAGCAAATCGTCGCGGTCGGCAGCGATCTGGAACTGCGCAGCAATATCCGCACCGGCTCGGTGTTGATCGAGAAAATGACGGTTGCCGGCAGCTGATGGTTTGATGTCAGCAGGGGCCCCTTTGTGAACGAGACGTTGATCCTGTTATTCAGGATGACGTCTCGCTCCTCAATCTTGCGTGTACGACATTTATTACGCCGCGCTCGTGCAGGCCATGTAGGGTGTATGTAACAACCTGCTTACAGCAAATCTACAATAAATTAATAAAGCGCAGTCAATGTAAATAGTATGAAAAGAGTTTCATTTTAGGCGCTGTTAAGTTGTACGCTTGGGGCCTACCCCCTGTATAGCTTCAGGTCGTCATTTATGAACCGCCTTCTCTGGAAGTTGATTCCGAAGACGCAGCGCGAGTTATTGCTTGAGCGTCTCCCGGTTATTGATCGTCAAGTCGTGAACAAAACACTGTCCGGCAAGAGCCGCTTTCCTGCGGAGTTCGACGCGCTGGAGTGTGTGTTCATCCATGTCCCGAAATGTGCGGGCAGTAGCGTGGCCACGGCCTTGTTTGGCAGCACGCCTACGGGCCATATGCCGCTTTACTGGTATGAAAAACAGTTCAATCAACGCTTTCACAGCTACTTTAAGTTCGGCTTTGTACGTGATCCGTTACAACGCGCCTGGTCGGCCTACAGTTACTTGTTGCAGAACCGCCAGGCGCGGGACAAGGCGGCGTATGAGTTGGTCAGCCGTTACGAGAACTTTGACGCGTTTGTGGATAACTGGCTGCGTCCTGAGAATCTATCGAAACAGATACATTTCACGCCTCAGCATTACTTCCTGCAAGATGCGATGGGGCATCTTAATGTGGACTTTGTCGGGCGTCAGGAAACCCTCGAAGAAGACTTTCGCAAGTTGTGCATTCACCTGCATGTGAAAGCCGAGTTGCCGCACATCAATAAGTCGGTTTCGCCTGGCAATCAGCACATTCAATTCTGTTCTGCCGCCACTCGTCGTCGAGTGCGCGAGGTCTATGCCCGTGACTATGAGTTATTTGCTTATGACTGAGCGCAAACCCCTGATCGTCGCCCCCAACCTGTTGGTCAATCAAATGCAACGCGAAGACATGAAGCAACAGCGTGCCTGTTGCATCTGGCTCACGGGTTTGTCCGGTGCGGGCAAATCCACGCTGGGAATTGAACTGGACAGGGCGTTGCAGCAAAACGGCCTGCACAGCTATTTGCTGGATGGGGATCGCTTGCGGAAAGGCATTTGCCGGGATCTGGGCATGAGCGATGCCGACCGCCACGAAAATGTGCGGCGTATCGCGGAAGTGGCCAGGCTGATGGTGGACGCCGGGCTGATCGTGATTGTCTGTGCGATTTCGCCGTTCCGCGCCGACCGCGATGCCGTCAGGCAAGCCATGGCGGCAGGCGAGTTCATCGAGGTGCATGTCAGCACCCCGTTCAACGAATGCGCACGGCGTGACACCAAAGGGCTGTATCGCGCTGCGCTACAAGGCCGGATCAGGAATTTCACCGGCTACGACAGTCCGTATGAAGCCCCGTTGCAGCCGGAATTCGTCATCGACACCAGCGTCGATGATTGCGATGCCTTTATCGAACAGCTTGTGGCCACTCAGTCAGGCGTGATGTCATTGCGTCCGGATCGCGATGCAATGATGCCCTTAACGCCAGAATCCTTCTGAGGGTTCGATGACAGCGGAACGATCCGTCGCTTGAGGGCTCACATTTTGCAGGCAGCTATCGCCGTCAAGGTCGGCGGAGGGTTCTGGATCAACCACCGGGGTGTCCGCTCGACTTAAAGTCATTCCTGCTGCGAGTACCCATCGATGGAAAACCTGTTGCCCGAGCGCTGGCTGGAGCTTTTGCCCTTGCCCTGGCTCCGTACGCTTATCGTCGCCTGTTTCGCCGTATTGCTCGCCCTGCTGATTCGCTGGGTGGCCTTCACCGTTCTGCGGCGCATTGCCAATTCGTTTGTCTTGCCTCAACAACTGCTGTACCGCGCCGCACACCCGACGCTATGGTTGCTGCCGCTGTTGGCATTGCAGACTGTGTGGACCGCAGCACCTGACAGTCTGCCAATGGTCGCCACCGTGCGTCACGTCAACGGGTTGCTTGTCACCGCTGGCTTTACCTGGCTGGTGCTGAGCTGCGTCAAGGCCGTGGGCGAGGCGGTGGCGATTCGCAATCCGCTGGATATCGAAGACAACCTCAATGCACGGCGGATCCAGACTCAGGTTCGGGTCCTGGTGCGCTGTGTGAATGCGTTGGTGCTGTTGTTCGGTACCGGCCTGATTCTCATGAGCTTTCCGGCCGTGGCCCAGATTGGCACCAGTTTGCTGGCCTCGGCCGGTCTGGCTGGGCTGGCTGCGGGCTTTGCGGCCAAACCGGTGTTGGGCAATCTGATTGCCGGCCTGCAAATCGCGATTTCCCAGCCCATTCGCCTGGATGACGTGGTGATCGTCGAGGGTGAATGGGGGCGTGTCGAGGAAATCAGCGGCACGTATGTGGTCATCAAAATCTGGGACGAACGACGCATGGTCGTGCCGTTGCAGTATTTCATCGAAAAGCCTTTCCAGAACTGGACCCGGGCGACCTCCAGCCTGATTGGCTCGGTGTTTGTCTGGGTGGATTATTCGCTGCCGGTGGAAGAACTGCGCGCCGAAGTACAGCGCATCTGTGAAGACATTCCGCATTTGTGGGACGGCCGCGTCTGCGTATTGCAGGTGGCCGATACCAGCGCCAAGGCCATGCAACTGCGGGTGCTGCTGAGCTCTGCGGACTCGTCACGCAGTTGGGATGCCCGCTGCCATATGCGCGAGCGCTTGATCGCGTTCATTGCCAAACAGTACCCACAGAGCCTGCCGATGCTGCGTACCGAGATTTCCTCGCGCAACGTGCGCCCTGAAGTCGAGGCCCATGAAACGCCTGCTGACGTGCCGCGCCAGCCTCCGGTCTAGTGGCCCGCAAGTGGGTTTGACAGGAGAAGGTGTGTTCGCCGCCGGTAGGTGCTTACCGGCGGCGACTCACAACGAGGCTCTGAAAAAATAATCGTCGCTCACCCTAACCTTGATCAATATCGCGCCGATGCTAAGGGAACAGACTAAAAAAAATAGATCCGATCCCTTCTGAGTTTTCTGCCATGAGCCTGTTTTCTCGCCTGAGGGCTACCACCGCACGCACCCGCGGCGTTTTGAGTGTGATCGCTTCATCCCGCGACTTGGGCGACAAACTGGCGGCATTGAGTTTTGATCCTGTCTACCTGACCGGTTTTGTTTCGCCGCACATCGACATTGACCAGGTGGCGCGCAGTATTTCCACACGCTTCCCGAATGCGGCCATCAGTTTATGCACAACATCCGGCGAGCTGTGTTCAGGCACCGACGCCCTGTATTGCGCCACCGGCGAACAATGGGATCGGGTCGTGCTGGCGTTATTCGATGCCAGCGTCATCGCGTCTGCCGAGATCGTCCATATCCCGCTGCACAGTGAAGACATCCGCGCGCCGGGCAAGCGTCTGCCCATGCGTGACCGGATCGCACGCCTGACGGATTCGATCAAGCGCACCCAGGTAAAAACCGTCATTGACCATCGCGACACGCTGGCCTACGTCACCTTCGACGGGCTGTCGGCGTCAGAGTCGTTCTTCATGGAAGCGCTCTACGAGTCGGGGCGCTTTCCCTGCCTGTTTGTGGGCGGTTCGGCGGGCGGTAAAAGCGATTTCAAGAAAACCGTTATTCATGACGGCAAACGCAGCTATGTGAATCACGCTCAGGTGGTGTTCCTTAAAAGCGCAAAGAACGTGCGTTTCGGCGTATTCAAGAGCCAGAACTTCGAAGCGACACCGTTCAGCATGAGCGTGCTGACGGCCTCCCTGGAGGAGCGCTACATCAGCCAGGTGGTCAACGCCAAAGGGCAGATCACCACGATGGTGGCGGCACTCTGCGAGACGTTGAAATGCGAACCGCGCCAGCTTGAGGCTCAACTGGCGCAGTACTCCTTTGCCATTCGTGTCGGGGAAGAGCTGTTCGTTCGCTCCATCGCCAGCATCGACTACGAAAACGAGCGGGTGCATCTGTTCTGCGACGTCGCCCCCGGTGAAGAACTGGTTATGGTCAAGCGCACGTCGATGGTGGATGCCACGCGCAAGGACTTTGCCCGCTTCCTGCAGGGGAAATCCGGGAAACCCCTGGTGGGTCTGCTGAGCGACTGCATTCTACGGCGCATGAATAACGGCAGTGAATTGAGCCGTATGAACGGGACCTTTGGCGACACACCTGTCGTGGGCTTTTCTACATTCGGGGAAATCCTGGGGCTGAACCTCAATCAGACGCTGACAGCGGTATTTTTCTTCCGGGTGCCCGCGAATCAGGATTTCCGCGACGATTACATGGATAACTTCATCGCCTACTACGGTGAGTTCAAGGCGTTCTTCCTGCGCCGCCAGATCAAGAAACTGGCCGGGTTGAGTCAGGTAGTGGTCAAGCAGATTGACCAGTTCAAGCAGCGCAACTTCACCAGCACCATCGACACCAACGGGCTGGACGAGCATATCCAGCCAGTGTTCAAGGGTTTGAGTGACTTAGGGGACGTGCTGGTCAAGGCTCACCAGGATCAGGAAGAAATCTCCCTGCAACTTCGCCACTATTCCGGCGAGTTGCATGTGTCCATGGACGAACTGGGTCAGACCATCGCCACCCAGGAACAGGTGATGGACAAGGCCAGTCACACCGTCAGAAGCCTCGCCAGCCAGGCCGATGAAGTCGTGCTCAGTTCACGGGAGCTGGCCAGATCGAGCCTGAAAATTCAGTCCATCGTGCAGACGATTCAGCAGATTGCCGGCCAGACCAACTTGCTGGCGCTCAACGCTGCCATTGAAGCCGCCCGCGCGGGAGAAATGGGCCGGGGCTTTGCCGTGGTGGCCGATGAAGTGCGCCAACTGGCGCAGAAGACCTCTCAGAACGCCAGTGACATTGGTACTGACATCGATCACCTCGCCCAGGAAATTCGCAAAGTGGCGCAGCACATCGAGGAGCAATCGACGGAAGTCGGAACATTGACCGGATTGCTGAGCGAGCTGGAAGGCTCCAGCGGCATGACAGCAGGCACCTCCCAGCGCACACGGCAACTGGCGGATACCCTGGTGGGATTGACGCAGTAACGCGCAATAGCACTTTGCTTCCTGTCAGAACTGTCAGTAGCGAGGTGGCAGGTGTTTCAGTAATGATGGACGGAGCAGATTATTGGCAGGGAGACGCCATCATGGACGATCTGAACTTCATCAATATCGGCACGGATAGAGTCACCGCGTTACTGGATATGGGGCTGCAATACGGGGCTGTGATCCTGCTCAGGGTGGTGGTCGCCATACTGTTCTGGATCGTGGGGCGCTGGCTGATCGGGGTTGTGGTCAACATGGTGCAGCGCTCGCTGACTCGCCAAAAATTTGATCCTACCGTGCTGCGTTACCTGGGGTCGTTCATCACGGTGGTGCTGAACATTTTCCTGGTGATCGCGATTCTGGGCTTCTGCGGTATCGAAACCACCAGCATGGCGGCATTGCTGGCAGCGGTGGGTCTGGCCATCGGGTTGGCGTGGTCGGGGCTGTTGGCCAATCTGGCCGCGGGCGGGTTCATCATTGTGTTGCGGCCTTTCAAGGTCGGTGATGTGATCACTGCGGCAGGGGTAACGGGCACGGTCATGGAAATCGGCTTGTTCGTCACGTCCATCAATACGCTGGATAACGTGCTGACGCTGGTGGGCAACAATCAGATTTTTGCCGGCAACATCGTTAATTATTCCAGTAACGAATTCCGTCGAGTGGAGCTGACCGCGACCTTGCCCGCCACGGTGGACGAACAGGCGGTGATGTCGACGCTCAGGCAACAGATTGGCAGCATTCCCGATGTGCTGGCCAATCCGGAAGTGGACATCAACCTCTCGGCCATCTCCCCGGACTCCCTGACGCTGTCGGTCAGGCCCTATTGCCACAACGACCATTACTGGCCGGTGTATTACAAATCCGTGGAGGTGATCAGAAGCCTGCTGCGTGACGTTTCAAAAACGCACACACCAGGTTGACTCCACAAGGCTCAGGGCTGCTGGACGCGCAGCCCTGATACCTTCCATTTACTGCCCGGATATTCCGCCGACCTTGCCCATGATCAGGGCGACGAACTGCTGAGGTGACATCTTCTGGCCATTGAAATCCACCACGTCATTGGCGTAATGGAGGTCCGTAACCACGTTTTCGCCCTCGGCCTTGGCCAGTTGCAGCGCCACGGCCAGGGTGGCAATCATGTCGCTGGCCGATTTGGCCTGCGTTTCAATGGCAGCGGCATCCGTCAGCCCGGCAGCTTTGGCCTGGAGGGTAGCGATGTCCTGGATCATCGGTTTGGACAGCACAACCTTGGCATCCAGCTGGCCGATGCTTTTTGCGAGGACAGCCGACGAAGGCTGATCAAGCGAGCCGGGGTCCTTCAGGTCCACAGCGATGCGCACATGGCTTTCGCCGTTGGTGGTCTTGAGTGCCAGCTTTTCAAACTCGACGTGAGGCTTGCCGGCCAGCAGTCTCGACATCTGGGCTTCCATCAGTTGTTGATCGGCAGGCAAAAGCGCCAGTTGCAGAGGCTCGCCGGCGGCGGCAGCGGCCTGTTGCTGCGGCAATATCTTGGTCTCATACAGTTGATACAGCGCCTGGGTTGCCGCGACATCAAAGTTGCTGACTTTAAATGCCATCTGCGCGGCACCCAGGTCATTGCCCTGAAAATTGATCATGCCAACGTTGTAATTAACCTGCGCGGCAAACTTGCCTTCGTCTTCCTGCGCCAGGTTGGTGTTGACCACGTCCTTGAACAGAATGGGTGGCTGACCTGCAACCTGTGCCAGAGCGCTGGCAATTTTCAGGTTGCTATGGCCCAGGTAAAAGCCGGATTTGCCTTTGGTGCCACCACTGTCGAAGGTCAAACCCTGAACGGCCAACATCACTTGACCATCGGGCCCGGTGACGTCCAGTTTCAGGTTGTCCATGTTGCCTGCGAAATTGACTTTCTCGGCATCGGCGCTGGCGTCCACGTCCATGTTCAGGCCGGAGAACGTGAAGGTGCCGTCGGTGTCGTTCATTTCAAGGGGAGACAGGTTCAGTGCGCCGCTCACTGCACGGTCGTAGCCGACACTGGCGTAGCCCTTGACCGGTGCAACGCCCTTGCTCATGGCGAACCATTTCTCGGCGCTCGGGCTTTTTTCCATCTCGAAATTGCTCTGCGCCATGACGGGCAGCAGCTTCAGGGACGTGATGCGCGAGACCGGAAACGGACCATGCTCGATGTGATCCACGAACAGGAACTCGGCATTGGTACCGTCAGCCGTCAGGTTAGGGTCCTGAATCACCACACGGTAATGGGCGGTGCTGCTGAACAGGTGACGATCCATCGACGCCAGCTCAATGGTCATGCTGCTGTTGCTGCCCTTGAGCGAGTTTGCCAGCTCCAGGTTGGCGTTCTGGATCGAGTCGCGCAACACGCCTTCAAGCCGGGTGCCTGTATACCAGGCGCCGCCAGTGGCCAGGGCTCCTATGACGACGATGACGCCTACTGCGATGCCTGCTGATTTATTCATGTTTGACTCGACGATGTCCGTTTCTGGATGTTGAAGGATATCTTCCCTGAACCAGAGCGAGTTTCCGTGGCCTTATTCAAGGCGACAGATCAGCGCTGCTGCGGAGAAAAGTTGCGAGAGATTATCATCGACAACTTGCAGCGGCCCAGCGTTGTTGCCTTCTTATGCGTACAAATGCTCTTTTTCCATCGGGAGTGGGGCGGCTGAGGACCTATCGGGTTGCAGTAACGCCAGATTCACACACCGGTGGCAATAGTCGTACTACAGACGTTAGGCTGACTTCAGGTTTTAAAAACAGGATTCGAGAACATGACGCAATGGCACAGCGAACGAGGCCCCATCGAGGCCGTAATCTTTGATATGGACGGCTTGCTGCTGGACACCGAAGGTATCTATACCGAGGTGACCCATCTGATTGCCAGCCGCTACGGCCGCACGTTCGACTGGGCCGTGAAACAGCACACCATCGGCCGTGGTGCCCGGGACTTTGCCGGGTTCGTGATTCAGGAGCTGGAGCTGCCATTGTCGGTGGACGAATTTCTCGACATCCGCGCGCCCATGCTCGACGAGCGCTTTCCTAAGGCGGCGGCCATGCACGGTGCCGAGGCGCTGGTGCGGCATTTGGCTGAGCACAACATCCCCATCGCCGTGGGCACCAGTTCGTCCATTCACTACTTCAAGGCAAAAACCCAACAGCATCGCAGATGGTTCGAGTTGTTCGAAACCGTGGTGACCGCCGATGACCCGCAAGTAGGCGCCGCCAAACCCGCGCCGGATATCTTTCTGGTTGCCGCCAGCCGTCTGGGCGTCACGCCCGCCAATTGCATCGTCTTCGAAGACTCCCCGTTCGGCGTAACAGCCGCCAAGGCCGCGGGTATGCATGCCATAGCGGTGCCTGACTCCCATATGCCAGTGGAGCAGTACACCCACGCGGACCTGTTGCTGGGGTCGCTGGCAGATTTCCCGCTTGAGGCCTGGGGTTTGCCGGGGATGAAGGTTTAAGCGGCCGGCGACCGGCGGCCGGCGACTGGCGGCCGGCGTCGCGTTTACCTGCAACGGGTATCGGGCTGTCAACGCTTTGAACTGGACTGGACGGGCAAGGTGGAATGCCTTTCCGGTTCAGGCCGTCAGTGCTGGGTTTGCCAAGGGCGGGCCCGCGGTAACATTTGCTTGCATCTTCGCCCTCGTTTTTTCGCCTCTCATTCGTCTTGGAGGTATGGCCAACATTTATTTGGCCCTGCCTTGTCCGCCATAGGACCGGTTGTCCCCCTCAAGACAAGATTGCGCCCCATGTCCAAAAAGTCGCGTTCGCGTATCTGGTTTCTGGTTCACAGTTGGCTGGCTCTGCCGATCTGGTTCTTTGTGTTGATTGTGTGCGTGACCGGCACACTGGCAGTGGTCAGTCAGGAAATTGTCTGGCTGGCGCAGCCGGAGGTACGTGCACACAAGCCTTCGGACGCCGCGCCGCTGTTGACCCTCGGCGAGGCCGTCGAGGCGATCAACAAGGCGCAGCCGGAGCTGGTGGTCAGAAACATCGTGCGCCCGGATGAGTCGCATTTTGCGCTGACGGCCAGTGTCAGTAATCCTGACGGCACGCTGACCACGTTGTACGTGAACCCTTATACGGGCGTCATCCAGGGCAAGGCCGCGACCTTTAACTTCCGTGGTTTTACCCGGGCGTTGCATGGCTGGTGGCTGGTGCCGTTTACCCATGGCTTCAGTTGGGGCTGGTATCTGGTCTCACTGTTGGGCTTGCCGTTGTTGGCATCGCTGGTCACCGGGCTGGTGGTCTACAAGCGTTTCTGGCGTGGTTTTCTGAAGCCCAGGCTGCGCTTCAATCAAGGCGCTCGGGTTTTCTGGGGCGACTTCCATCGCCTGTCGGGCATCTGGTCAATCTGGTTTATCGCCGTCATTTCCATCACCGGGACCTGGTTTCTGATTCAGGCGCTGCTTTTCGACAATCGTATTTCCCTATCAACCGAGGGCGTTCCGGTATTCGTCGCCCGCGAAGAGGTGCCCCTTTCACCCTCGGGAGAGCGACCACCGACCTTCAATCTCGATCAAGCGATCAGCGTGGCCCAACGTGAAGTTCCGGGGCTGGAAATCTCCTTCGCCGAGCTTCCCGGTACGGCTTACGCACCGCTGACCGTAGGAGGGCGGGGTTGGTACCCGTTGATGTTCCAGACCGCAGAAATCAATCCCTACAACGGGGCAATCATTGGCCAGCGACTGCTGGCGGACAATTCGAAACTGGAGTTCGTGACTGAGTCCATGCGGCCGTTGCACACCGGGGATTTCGGCGGGATCTGGATCAAGATGGTCTGGTTTGTCTTCGGTTTGCTGTTAAGCATGATGGTGCTTAGCGGTCTGCTGATCTGGAGCAAACGCACTGCGCTGGCCACCGTGGCGCTGCTCAAGCGCCCGGAACGCGACACGCAACGCCTGAGTGCGGTGAGCGCCGTCCGCCAGGAGATCAACTCATGAGCCGGACCACCGCTGCCTCCAGAAAGAAAACCTCCCTGCCCAGCACCCGACTCGCACGTCTGTGGCTCAAGTGGCGTTTTCACCTGAATATCCTGCTGCTGTTGATCCCGCTGGGCTTCATGCCTGCCTATTTCAAGAACGCTGCGCTCATGCGGGGCGATGGTGGGCTGGGTGAGCGAATCATGGGCGATGTTCAAATCGGCCCATGGAGCCTGACGCTGGCCGAAGTACACGACGATGGCCCGGAGTCGGATGGGCCAGCCGGCTTTGTGAAGGAATTCAACGCAACTCTGTGCCAAGCCTGCATCAGTCAGGTCAAGGCCGTTTACATGCGCATGGGCAAGCCGCGCAGTCTGCGCGCTGCCGGTGCGATTTTTGAAGGCAGCCCTTATCGGTTGGGGGCTGAAGTGCCGATACCGACCTCCACACAAGCAGATGATGAGCTTTGGATAACTCTGGAAGGTTGGGATGGCTCGGTCCATCAGAAGGCAATCCCCCTGACCCAGGCGTCACCCCAAACGGTCCAATGGCTGGCCAGACCGGGAGACAAACGATGATCCGCTTGAACGCTTTGCGTCTGGTCGCGGTTGCGGGCTTGTTGGGTCTGGCAAGCAGTGCCCATGCCCACGGGCTGTTCTGCCAGTGTGAAGAACTGCCTGACCGGAAAGTTCGTTGCACCGGTGGATTTTCCAGTGGTGTCGGCGTACCGGACGTGACCGTGGATGTGATCGACTACAACGAACGGATTCTTATTCCCGGCAAATTCGGCCCTGACTCCACATTCACCTTCAAGCGCCCGCCGGGCGAGTTCTACGTATTGATGGATGTCGGCGCGGGTCATGTGCTGGAAGTGGACCATTTGCAGATCAGACCGGCGCCGTGAAGGGCTGATATGAGGGAGGGTTTTTGCTCTCTTTACAAAACCCTTTCATTTTCGGGGTTGTCTTGGCTTCTGATATCAAATAATAATGAGTCTTATTCGTGATATTGCAGGGCTTCACGTGCTGCCGCGAGTTACGGGTTACGGCGCTCACTGAGCGTGCAAGCCCGGCTCAAGCAATGCACGGGGGCCGTACTGCCTCGGTCCGATCCTGAAAACCTCACTGCTGGCGTGGCCTGGCGCTCGCCAGCTGCTGCCAAGGGAGCCGCGCCATGGAGCACTGGAAACGCACCATTGAACAGGCCAATCGCTGTTTCAACCTCGGTGAGCTGGTCGATGCCCGTGAGTTGTACCTGCAGGCGCTGGCGCTGGCTCAGGTGTTGTTAGACCGCTGGCCCAACCCTGACGAAGCTGTCGCGGCTTGCGTCATCTCCCATCACAACCTGGCGGACCTGCACCTGAGCCTGCACCAGCCGGAGGAGAGCGCCGAGTACCTGTGCGCGATTCATCAGCGCTTGCTGCAGGTTATGCAGGATCAGCAGTTCACGCCCGCCTTGCGCAAGGCCGCACTGCGTCATAGCAGCAAAACCTACGCCGAGTTGCTGACGTTCATCAGCGAGCATGGCGAATACCCTCGGACCCAACGGCTGTTGAGCAGTGGCGGTGAGCACGCGCGGGTGTCATTGCAGCGTAACGCTGCCACGTTTGCCCATTCTTACGGAGTACATTGATATGCCGTTTACCTTGCCTGCCTTGCCCTATGCCTACGATGCCCTGGAACCACACATCGATGCGCAGACCATGGAAATTCACTACACGAAGCATCACCAGACCTATATCAACAACCTTAACGCTGCCCTTGAAGGGACCGAATGGGCCGAATGGTCAATCGAGAAGCTGGTTGGCGAGGTGCAGCAGTTGCCGGAAAAACTGCGTCCGGCGGTTATCAATCAGGGCGGCGGGCACGCGAACCATTCGCTGTTCTGGGCTGTGATGAGCCCGGCAGGCGGCGGTTTGCCTGAGGGTGATGTAGCCAAGGCCATGGATGAACAGCTGGGGGGTTTCGAACCGTTCAAAGAAGCTTTTACCAAAGCGGCGTTGACGCGCTTCGGCAGCGGCTGGGCGTGGTTGAGCGTTACGCCTGAGAAAAATCTTGTGGTGGAAAGCAGCGGCAATCAGGACAGCCCGTTGATGAGCGGTAATACACCGATTCTGGGGCTGGATGTGTGGGAGCACGCATACTACCTGCGCTATCAGAACCGCCGACCTGAATACATCAATGCGTTTTACAACGTCATCAACTGGGCCGAAGTTTCCCGTCGTTATCAGGCCGCCCTGGCCTGAGTGGGCGTGCGGGGTACTGAAGCCTGGACGGGCCGCGCCGGGCACTGCCGAGATTGGTGACGCGGCATCGGGAAAAACCCCTTATAATCCATGGTTTTTACCCTTTGACGCGAGAATCACCGTGAGCTTACCTGCCTGCCCGAAATGCAATTCCGAATACACCTACGAAGACGGCGCCATGCTGATCTGCCCGGAATGCGCGCACGAATGGTCCGCCGAAGGCGCTGCGGAAGCTGCCGACGACGTCAAAGTCATCAAGGATTCGGTCGGTAATACGCTGCAGGATGGCGACACCGTCACCGTCATCAAGGACCTGAAAGTCAAAGGTTCCTCCCTCGTGGTCAAAGTCGGTACCAAGGTCAAGAACATCCGCCTGGTTGACGGCGATCACGACATCGACTGCAAGATCGACGGTATCGGCGCAATGAAGCTGAAATCAGAGTTTGTGAAGAAGGGCTAAATCCTTCTCTAACGAAAAAGCCCGATCCGGAGTCAATCCTGGATCGGGCTTTTTTACGCAGATGATTCAATGAAGCCAGGCGGCTCGGTCATTCCCCTTCATCAAACCTGTTATTGATCAACTCGACGAGTCCGTCCAGCGCAGCCTGTTCGTCTTCGCCTTCGGTCGACAAATGGATTTCTGTGCCTTTGCCGGCGGCCAGCATCATAACGGCCATGATGCTTTTGCCATCGACCATGCTGTCAGGCGCACGTCCGACTCTGATCTGGCAGGGGAACCTGCCGGCCACGCCCACAAATTTGGCGGCTGCACGGGCATGAAGGCCCAGCTTGTTGATGATGGTGATTTGACGAGCGGGCATCGCAGTGGAAGTCCTTTCAGCCTAGGTCGCGGTGGCGGACCTGAACGTTCTTGAGGGATTGATGCAAGACTTGACCCAGGCGCTCGGTCAGGTAAACAGAGCGGTGGTGCCCGCCGGTGCAGCCAATGGCAATGGTGACGTACGAGCGGTTGCTGGCCGCGAAGCGGGGCAGCCACTTGTTGAGGTACGCGAAGATGTCCTGAAACATCTCCTCGACATCGGGCTGTGCGGCGAGGTAGTCGGCAACCGGTTGTTCCAGACCTGAATGCTCGCGCAGCTCAGGTTTCCAGTAAGGATTGGGCAGGCAGCGCACGTCGAACACAAGGTCGGCATCCACGGGCATGCCGCGCTTGAATCCAAACGACTCGATCAGGAAGGCGGTGCCCGGTTCTGGCTTGTTCAGCAGCCGCAGCTTCAGGGCGTCGCGCAATTGATAGAGGTTCAGGTGCGTGGTGTTGATCTTCAGATCGGCCAGATCGATGATCGGGCCCAGCAGCGTGGTTTCGTCCCGTATCGCTTCGGCCAGTGAACGATTGGCCGTGCTCAACGGGTGACGGCGTCGGGTTTCCGAAAAACGCTTGAAAAGCGTGGCTTCGTCCGCATCCAGATAAAGCACGTCGCATTGAATATTGCGCGAGCGCACTTCCTGAAGCATTTGCGGGAAGCGCGTCAGATGGCTTGGCAGATTGCGGGCGTCAATGGACACGGCGAGCAGCGGCTCGGCCAGTTCCGTATTGATCAGCGCGCGCTCGGCCAGCTCGGGCAGCAGGCCAGCAGGGAGGTTGTCAACGCAATAGAAGCCGCTGTCCTCCAGCACGTCCAGTGCAGTGCTCTTGCCGGAGCCTGAACGGCCACTGACGATTATCATGCGCATGGTCAGTTACCGCTCTGCACGTCCAGCACCACCTGATAAAGCGTTTCACTGCTTTGGGCGCTGCGCAGGCGTTCACGCACATCGGTGCGGTCAAGCATGCTGGCTATCTGGCGCAGCAGCTCAAGGTGCTCATCGGTGGCGGCTTCAGGGACCAGCAGGACAAATAGCAGGTCCACTGGCGCGCCATCGATAGCGTCGAATTCTACAGGAGCATCAAGGCGCAACACGGCGCTGATGGGCGCCGAGCACCCGGCAAGACGGCAGTGGGGGATCGCAATCCCGTTTCCAAAGCCGGTTGACCCGAGTTTTTCCCGGGCGACGAGGCTCTCGAACACGGTTTGCGAATCCAGATCAGGCACTTCTTTGCCGATCAGATTGCCAATGGATTCGAGTACACGTTTTTTACTGCCACCCGACACGTTCACAAGTGAACGGCCGGGGGTCAGGATGTTTTCAAGTCGGATCATGTGGGGGGTATCAGCGAGCCGTCGCACCTTGAAGGTGGCCGATCTGCTTTTCCTTATGCTTGAGCAATTGTCTGTCGAGCTTGTCGGTCAGAAGGTCGATCGCCGCGTACATGTCGTCATGTTCCGCATTGGCGACCACTTTCGCACCAGGGATGTGCAGGGTGGCTTCGATTTTCTGTTTCAGTTTCTCGACCTCCATGATGACCTGCACATTGGTTATCTTGTCGAAGTGGCGCTCCAGTCGTCCGAGTTTTTCGGTGATGTAGTCGCGTAGGGCGTCGGTCACATCCAGTTGATGTCCACTGATGTTGACTTGCATACCGCTTTCTCCTTATTGCCAGTGCATAAAGAGGCAGGCTTTTGCCTACCACTGGAACGCTTTGGCTTGCAGCTCTGGCTCGGGTAAAAACGACTGCGGGTTGTGCGCACCCTGTCTTTACCCGGCCGGATCACATCAGTCGCTTGCGTTCGCTGGATGGCGCAATGCCCAGTGATTCGCGGTATTTAGCAACTGTGCGACGAGCTACCTGAATGCCTTGTGCCTCCAGTAAACCAGCGATCTTGCTGTCACTCAACGGCTTTTTCTGATTTTCAGCGGCAACCAGTTTTTTGATGATCGCCCGAATCGCCGTGGACGAACATTCACCGCCCTCCGACGTGCTGACGTGGCTCGAAAAGAAATATTTCAATTCGTATATGCCGCGCGGCGTATGCATGAATTTTTGCGTAGTCACGCGGGAAATCGTCGATTCGTGCATGCCGACCGCCTCAGCAATGTCATGCAGGACGAGCGGTTTCATGGCCTCGTCGCCATATTCCAGAAAGCCGCGTTGATGCTCGACGATCTGGGTGGCGACTTTCATCAGCGTTTCGTTGCGGCTCTGCAGGCTCTTGATGAACCAGCGGGCTTCCTGCAACTGATTGCGCATGAAGGTGTTGTCGGCACTGGTGTCGGCGCGGCGCACGAACCCGGCGTATTGAGGGTTCACCCGCAGGCGAGGCACCGATTCCTGATTAAGCTCCACCAGCCAGCGCTCGTTGTCCTTGCGCACGATAACGTCAGGCACAACATATTCGGCTTCGGTGGATTCGATTTGCGAGCCCGGCCGTGGATTGAGGCTCTGAACCAGCTCGATGACCTGACGCAGCTCATCTTCCTTGAGCTTCATGCGGCGCATCAGCTGGCTGTAGTCGCGACTGCCGAGCAGGTCGATAAAGTCGCTGACCAGGCGCTGAGCTTCAGCCAGCCAGCGGGTTTTGGCGGGCAGTTGGCGCAATTGCAGCAACAGGCATTCGCTGAGGTTGCGCGCCCCGATGCCCGCAGGTTCGAATTGCTGGATGCGGTGCAGAACGGCCTCGATCTCGTCCAGTTCGATATCCAGCTCGGGATCAAAGGCGTCGAGAATCTCTTCGAGGGTTTCGTCCAGATAACCCTGATTGTTGATGCAGTCGATCAGCGTCACGGCAATCAGACGATCGGTATCGGACATGGGCGCCAGATTCAGCTGCCAGAGCAAATGGCTCTGCAGGCTTTCACCCACGGACGTGCGAGTCGTAAAGTCCCATTCGTCATCGTCATTGCTGGGCAGGCTGCTGGCGCTGGTCTGGTAGACGTCTTCCCAGGCAGTGTCCACTGGCAATTCATTGGGAATGCGCTCGTTCCAGTCGCCTTCTTCCAGGTTGTCTACCGTAGGGGCGGGTTCCTGATAAGTCGGCTCCTGAACGTCGGGATTGGGCTTTTGCTCGACGCTGTCGGCCAGGGGGTCAGCGTTGTCGAAGTCTTCTCCTTCTTCCTGGCGTTCCAGCATAGGGTTGGACTCCAGCGCCTCTTGAATCTCTTGTTGGAGATCCAGAGTCGAAAGCTGGAGTAAGCGGATGGCCTGTTGCAGCTGCGGCGTCATCGTCAGCTGCTGGCCCATTCTCAAGACTAGCGATGGTTTCATGGCTGGGGCTTAACACCTTATTCGCCGGCGCACACGCGCCATCCACTACCGGGGCGCCGGAGCGCCTGCATAAGCAAATTATATGCCTGAAACCAAAGTGTTTGCCTAGAGTGTGATGGCAATTAATGCATCATCATCGAAAACATCCAGGCATTGCTCGCTTGGAGGGGCGAGGCACCACAGTAATTACAGGCGGAACTCGTGACCGAGGTAGACCTCTTTCACCAGTTGATTTGCCAGAATGGTTTCCGAGTCGCCTTCGGCGATCAGTTGCCCATCGTTGACGATGTAAGCGGTTTCGCAGATGTCCAGAGTATCCCGAACGTTGTGATCGGTGATCAAAACGCCGATACCCTTGGCTTTCAAGTGATGGATGATCTGCTTGATGTCGCCGACTGAAATCGGGTCCACGCCGGCGAAAGGTTCGTCGAGCAGAATGAATTTCGGTGAAGTAGCCAGGGCGCGTGCAATTTCAACCCGGCGACGTTCGCCACCGGACAGGCTCATCCCCAGGTTGTCGCGAATATGGGTGATGTGGAATTCCTGCAGCAGGCTTTCCAGTTCCTTGCGCCGCGCCGCGCTGTCCAGTTCCTTGCGGGTCTCAAGGATGGCCATGATGTTGTCCGAGACGGACAGCTTGCGGAAAATCGAGGCTTCCTGAGGCAGGTAGCCGATGCCCGCGCGTGCGCGACCGTGCATGGGTTGGTGGCTCACGTCCAGGTCGTCGATCAGTACGCGACCCTGATCGGCCTGCACCAGCCCGACGATCATGTAAAAGCAGGTGGTCTTGCCGGCACCGTTGGGCCCGAGCAGGCCAACGATCTGGCCGCTGTCGATAGACAGGCTCACATCACGCACGACCTGACGGCCCTTGTAGCTTTTAGCCAAATGCTGGGCTTTCAGCGTCGCCATTTACTGGGCCTTCTGCTGGTCGGTTTTCTTTTTCGGCTGGATAACCATGTCGATGCGCGGGCGCGGTGTCGTGACCTTGTTGCCATTGGCGCGGCCAGCGCTGACGATCTGCTTCACGGTGTCGTAGACAATCTTCTCGCCTTCGGACGTGTTGCCGTCATTGATGACCTTGGCCTTGTCGATCAACACGATGCGATCCTGCGATGCATAGTATTGGATGGTGACCGCGTAAGCCTGAACAATAGGCTTGTCCACCGATGGCTTTTGCTCGTAATAAGCCAGGTTGCCGACGGACGTGAACACGTCGACTTCGCCCTGAGCATTACGGGTGATGGTCACGGTGTTACCGGTGATCTTCATCGAGCCTTGCGTGATGATGACGTTGCCTTTGTAGGTGGCTATGCCTTGTTTATCATCAAGCTGTGCATCATCAGACTGGATGTGGATCGGCTGATCGCGGTCAGTCGGCAGGGACCAGGCGCTCGCGCTTCCCAGTGCTGCGCCCAGGCCGAGCAAGAAAGGAAGGGTTTTAACGAGCCTCATACTGTCCTCTTACGTTGGACAGCAGGTCCATCCTGCCGTCGTTCAAATACGCTTTCATCCCTTTGGCCGTCGTCACACCGCCTGCCCCGTCGATTCTAACGGCTTGCTCGGTCTGCGCATATTGCTTCTGTGGGAATACCGTCATCCGACTACTGGTGATGATGGTCGTGCGGTTTTTATCATCGGTTCGGGCTATGCGAACCGAGTCGATCAGTTCGACGTGGTCTCCGCCAGGGGAAACCTCGCCTGTCTTGCTCTGGACGTGCCACGGATAAAGGGTGCCACGATACATTTGCAGGTCCGGCGTGGTCAGCAGCGTGACGTCGGTAGCCTTGAGATGCTCGACCTTGTCGGCCGTCATCTCGTATTGAAGCTTGCCGTCGGGCAAGTACTGAACGCTGTGGGCGTTGATGGCGTAAAAGTCGATAGCGCTTTCGTCCACGGAGGCCGCAGGCTGGTCCATGAAGCTTTCAGGGCTGATATTCCAATACCCGGCAGCGGCCAGCAGGGCCGCCAATACGCCGAAGATCAGAAATGATCGAATTTTTTTACTGAACATAAATGGCTTCTATAGGTAGGCGGCGTGGGCGGCTTCAAGGTTGCCCTGCGCGCTGAGAATCAGTTCACAGAACTCGCGAGCTGCGCCTTCGCCGCCCCGTACCCTGGTAACGCCGTGGGCATGCTGTCGTACAAAGTCTGCGGCATTGGCGACCGCCATGCCCAGTCCGACACGGCGAATGACGGGTAAGTCTGGCAGATCATCCCCCAGATAGGCGACTTGTTCGTAATTCAGATTGAGCCGGGCCAGCAATTCATCCAGAACGACCAGCTTGTCTTCGCGACCCTGATAGAGGTGCTCGATGCCCAGATTGTTGGCGCGACGCTCTACGACCGGGGTTTTTCGGCCGCTGATGATGGCAGTGACGATTCCCGAGGCAATGAGCATCTTGATGCCCTGGCCGTCCAGCGTATTGAAGGTCTTGAACTCGCTGCCGTCTTCCAGAAAGTAGAGGCGGCCATCAGTCAGCACGCCATCGACGTCGAAAACGGCCAGCTTGATGTGCTTGCCTCGTTGCAGCAACTCTGTGGTCATGATCACGTCTCCCATCACATGACGCCTGCGCGCAGCAGATCCTGCAAGTTGAACGCGCCGACGGGGTGGTCGTTTTCGTCTACAACGATCAGGGAGCCAATCTTGTTGTCTTCCATGATCTTCAAGGCTTCGGCGGCCAGCATTTCGGGGCGGGCGGTTTTGCCATGGACCGTCATGACTTCATCAATGGTCGTCAGGCGGATATCGAACGGGCGATCCAGCGTACGGCGCAAGTCGCCGTCGGTAAAGATTCCCGCCAGTCGTCCGTCGGCTTCGAGAACCGCGGTCATGCCCAGGCCCTTGCGGGTCATTTCCATCAGGGATTCACGCAGCAATGTGCCTCGTTGCACCTTGGGCAGTTCATCGCCCACGTGCATGACATGCTCGACCTTGAGCAGCAGGCGTCTGCCCAGCGCGCCGCCGGGGTGGGAGAACGCGAAATCCTCGGCGGTGAATCCACGGGCTTCCAGCAATGCGACGGCCAATGCATCGCCCATCACCAGGGCGGCCGTCGTCGAGGACGTCGGCGCCAGGTTCAGCGGGCAGGCTTCATGGACGACGCGGGCGCTCAGGTTGACGTCAGCGGCCTTGGCAAGTGTCGATGCCGGGTTGCCCGTCAGGCTGATCATCTGGATGCCAAGGCGCTTGATCAGCGGCAGCAAGGTCACGATTTCAGCGGTGGTGCCTGAATTGGACAGGGCCAGAATGATGTCGTCGGCCGTGATCATGCCCATGTCGCCGTGGCTGGCTTCAGCCGGGTGGACAAAGAACGAGGTCGTCCCGGTACTGGCCAGCGTGGCCGCGATTTTCTTGCCGATGTGCCCGGACTTGCCCATTCCAACCACGACAACGCGCCCTTTGCTGGCAAGAATCATCTCGCAGGCCTGGACGAAATCCGCATCGATGGTGCTGAGCAAGCCTTCTACGGCTTCTATTTCGAGGCGGATGGTGCGTTGTGCTGACTGGATCAGGTCGCTGGATTGGCTCATGGGGAAATCGTTCGGCCTTCAAAAGGCGGCGATTATAGCGGTAATGCGCGATTCCCTCACGCTTGATCGTCGATCTTTGTCATCAATCAGTGTGATCCGTTGCTGCTTCTATATAGAACGTGCCGGGAATGTCGTAAATATTTGTGCCAAATCATCCCTGACAGGCTTCTCTCTTTGGTGGCGTGAAATTGCAGTGGTATAGTTCGCGACCTGTTCGGCCCTCCTGGATAGCATGCCTCCCGTCAGGGATCTGGTAGCTGAGAGTGAGTCTGTAGCGCAAGGAGTTTTGATGAGTGCCGATAACGCCTACGCGATCGAGCTGAAGGGCGTTTCCTTCAAGCGCGGTGCGCGCAGCATCTTCGAAAATGTCGATATTCGTATTCCCCGTGGCAAAGTGACCGGCATCATGGGGCCTTCGGGCAGTGGCAAGACAACCCTGTTGCGCCTTATGGGGGCACAGCTGCGGCCGTCTGTTGGCGAAATATGGGTCAACGGCCAGAACCTGCCCAAGCTGTCGCGCAGCGATCTGTTCGATGCGCGCAAGCACATGGGCGTGTTGTTTCAAAGTGGTGCGCTGTTTACTGACCTGGACGTGTTTGAAAACGTGGCCTTCCCCTTGCGCGTTCATACCGAACTGCCGGACGAGATGATTCGCGACATTGTGCTGCTCAAGTTGCAGGCAGTGGGTTTGCGCGGTGCCATCGACCTCATGCCCGATGAGCTGAGCGGAGGCATGAAGCGTCGTGTGGCGCTCGCGCGTGCTATCGCCCTGGACCCGCAGATTCTCATGTATGACGAGCCTTTCGTGGGGCAAGACCCGATTGCAATGGGGGTTTTGGTGCGGCTGATCAAGCTGCTCAACGATGCGCTCGGGATCACCAGCGTGGTCGTTTCCCATGATCTGGCCGAGACCGCCAGCATTGCCGATTACCTTTATGTGGTGGGCGATGGGCAGGTATTGGGGCAGGGGACACCGCAAGAGCTGATGAACTCGGACAGCCCGCGTATCCGTCAATTCATGACTGGCGACCCGGATGGCCCCGTGCCGTTTCACTATCCGGCGCCGGATTTTCGCGAAGATCTTTTGGGGAAGCGCTGATGCGCAGAAAGTCATTAATGGAGCGGATACGCCTGCTTGGGTGCGCCGCGATCGATACCGTTACCGTATTGGGACGATCAGGGATTTTTCTTGTCCATGCCTTGTTGGGGCGTGGCGGGATCGGCGGCAATTTCCAATTGCTGGTCAAACAGCTGCATTCGGTCGGCGTCATGTCCCTGGCGATCATTGTCGTCTCAGGCCTGTTCATCGGCATGGTTCTGGCATTGCAGGGCTTCAGCATTCTCTCCAGCTATGGGTCGGAGCAGGCTGTTGGCCAAATGGTGGCACTGACCCTGTTGCGTGAGCTGGGTCCGGTCGTGGCAGCCTTGCTGTTCGCCGGCCGTGCCGGTTCCGCGCTGACCGCCGAGATTGGCAACATGAAATCCACCGAGCAGCTCTCCAGCCTGGAAATGATTGGTGTCGATCCGCTCAAGTACATCATTGCGCCACGCTTGTGGGCCGGGTTTATCTCGCTCCCTGTGCTGGCGATGATTTTCAGCGTGGTCGGCATCTGGGGCGGCTCCTGGGTTGCCATTGACTGGCTGGGCGTCTACGAAGGCTCGTTCTGGTCGAACATGCAGAACAGTGTTTCGTTCACCGATGACGTGCTCAACGGTGTGATCAAAAGCGTCATCTTTGCTTTTGTGGTGACCTGGATCGCCGTATTCCAGGGTTACGACTGTGAGCCCACGTCCGAGGGGATCAGTCGCGCCACTACCAAAACAGTCGTATATGCCTCATTGGCCATACTGGGCCTGGACTTTATCTTGACCGCCTTGATGTTTGGAGATTTCTGATGCAAAACCGCACCATCGAAACCGGTGTCGGCCTGTTCCTGCTGGCCGGGATACTGGCTTTGCTATTACTGGCCCTGCGTGTCAGCGGTCTGAGCGGCAGCGCCACTAGCGAAACGTATAAACTTTATGCAAATTTCGACAATATTGCCGGTTTGACTGTCAGAGCCAAGGTCAGCATGGCGGGTGTCACGATTGGCAAGGTGACGGCGATCGATCTTGATCGCGATACCTTCACCGGTCGGGTGACCATGGAGATCCAGAAGAAAGTCGATAATCTTCCGGTGGACTCCACGGCATCGATCCTGACGGCCGGCTTGCTGGGTGAAAAATATGTGGGTATCAGCGTTGGTGGCGACGAAAAGCTGCTCAAGGATGGCGGCGTCATTCATGACACGCAGTCGTCCCTGGTGCTGGAAGACCTGATCGGAAAATTCCTGCTCAATACCGTGAGTAAAGACGCCAAATGAGGAGCTTTTACATGATCTCAACCTTGCGCCGTGGTCTGCTGGTGTTACTGGCGTTGCTACCCATGCTGGCTAATGCGGCCGCCACGCCGTCCGCTCATGACCTTGTGGACCGCACCACCAAGGAATTGCTGGCTGACCTGGCCACCAATAAAGAGCAGTACAAAACCAATCCAGGCGCTTTTTACGACGCACTCAACCGCATTGTCGGTCCGGTCGTGGATGCCGAAGGCATTTCCAAGAGCATCATGACGGTCAAGTATTCGCGCAATGCTTCGCCGGCCCAGATGCAGCGCTTCCAGGAGAACTTCAAGCGCAGCCTGATGCAGTTCTATGGCAACGCCTTGCTGGAATACAACAACCAGGGCATTACCGTTTCTCCGGAAAAGCCTGAAGGCGATGACCGTACCAGCGTCGACATGGTGGTCAAGGGCAACAACGGGGCGAACTACCCGGTGTCCTATACCCTGGTCAAGCTTGGCGGTGAGTGGAAGGTGCGCAACGTCATCATCAACGGCATTAACATCGGCAAGTTGTTCCGTGACCAGTTCTCCGATGCCATGCAGCGCAACGGCAACAATCTGGATGAGACCATCAACAATTGGGCTGGCGAAGTCGCCAAGGCCAGGGAAAAAGCACCTGATGCTGTTGGTCAGGCTGCGCAATGACTGAGTCCGCCATTCGACTTGGCGCGCCGGGTGAGCTGCAGTTGATCGGTGTTCTCGACTATCGCACCGGTCCGGCCCTGCGCAAGCAGGGCGCGGCGCTGATCAAGTCCAGCGAGTTGCCTTCGGTGGTTCTCGATTGTTCTCTGGTCGAGAAATCCAGCAGCGTCGGCCTGGCCTTGCTGCTGGCGTTTATGCGCGACGCCAGGGATGCTGGCAAGTCCGTCAGCATCCGGTCGATGCCTGAAGACATGCGCCAGATTGCCCAGGTGTCAGAGTTGACCGAGTTGCTCGGCAACCATTGATCGATGGCTATTGAATCAGCCCCTCGTCCGGGTCCTGCGTTTGCGGGGTTCGCATTGAGTGGGCTTTTTTGTATGATGGCCGACCCGCGCGCGTAGGGCGCCAATCGAGGTTAAGCAATGCACGCCGTAGAAGTTAAGAGCTTCCTTGAAGGGAAGTTGCCTGAGATCCAGGTCGAAGTTGAAGGCGAGGGCTGCAACTTCCAGCTGAACGTGATCAGTGACGAGATGGCTTCCTTAAGCCCCGTCAAGCGTCAGCAACAGATCTATGCGCATTTGAACCCCTGGATCGCCGATGGCAGCATCCATGCGATCACTATGAAATTTTTCAGCCGCGCTGCGTGGGCCGAGCGCACCTGAGCCAATTGGCGTCGAGATTCTAATGGATAAACTGATTATTACTGGCGGTGTTCGTCTTGATGGCGAAATCCGCATCTCCGGGGCGAAAAACTCTGCCCTGCCGATTCTTGCCGCGACCTTGCTGGCCGATGGGCCTGTAACCGTTCAGAACCTGCCGCACCTGCACGACATCACCACCATGATCGAGCTGTTTGGTCGTATGGGCATCGAGCCTGTGATCGACGAAAAGCTCAGCGTCGAGATTGACGCTCGCACCATCAAGACCCTGATCGCGCCATATGAGCTGGTCAAGACCATGCGCGCCTCGATTCTGGTGCTCGGTCCGATGGTTGCCCGTTTCGGTGAAGCCGAAGTGGCGTTGCCGGGTGGGTGCGCCATCGGTTCGCGTCCGGTCGATCTGCACATCCGTGGTCTTGAAGCCATGGGCGCGATCATCGATGTGGAAGGCGGCTACATCAAGGCCAAGGCCCCTGAAGGTGGCCTGCGCGGTGCCAATTTCTTCTTCGATACCGTGAGCGTGACCGGTACCGAAAACATCATGATGGCCGCGAGTCTGGCCAATGGCCGCAGCGTTCTGCAGAACGCCGCCCGTGAACCTGAAGTGGTCGACCTTGCCAACTTCCTGATTGCCATGGGTGCCAGGATTCAGGGTGCGGGCACTGACACCATCACCATCGATGGTGTGAAGCGTCTGGGCTCTGCGACATATAAGGTCATGCCTGACCGTATCGAAACCGGGACTTATCTGGTGGCCGCAGCGGCAACCGGCGGTCGCGTCAAGCTCAAGGACACCGACCCGACTATCCTGGAAGCGGTGTTGCTCAAGCTTCAGGAAGCGGGTGCTGAAATCACCACCGGCGCTGACTGGATCGAACTGAACATGCACGGCAAGCGGCCCAAAGCCGTCAATGTGCGTACCGCGCCGTACCCTGCGTTCCCGACTGACATGCAGGCGCAGTTCATCTCGCTGAACGCTATCGCTGAAGGCACCGGGGCCGTGATCGAAACCATTTTCGAAAACCGCTTCATGCACGTCTACGAGATGCACCGCATGGGGGCGCATATCCAGGTTGAAGGTAATACCGCCATCGTGACCGGTACCGAGATTCTCAAAGGCGCGCCAGTCATGGCGACTGACCTTCGGGCATCGGCCAGTCTGGTGATTTCGGCTCTGGTTGCCCAAGGTGACACCTTGATTGACCGCATCTATCACATAGACCGCGGCTACGAGTGCATCGAAGAGAAACTGCAAATGCTGGGCGCCAAGATTCGTCGCGTTCCGGGCTAGTCGCTTCCAGGCCCCCCCGATGCCTGGGTCGAATCCGTTCGGCCAGGGCACGGGGGAGCAGGCTCGACACTTGTGTAACCACTGATTCGTTCCACCTCATGCCTGGCAGGTCTCGCGTGAGGGTTGTTCGGCGCCGTTTGTGTCCGGGCAAAAGCTTCCTGATAAGGACTGACGTTTCCCATGTTGACCATCGCACTGTCCAAGGGCCGCATCCTTGATGACACGTTGCCGCTTCTTGCTGAAGCGGGCATCGTGCCGACCGAGAATCCGGACAAAAGCCGAAAGCTGATCATCCCGACGACCCAGGCCGATGTTCGCCTGTTGATCGTGCGCGCCACGGATGTGCCGACCTATGTCGAGCATGGCGCCGCCGACCTGGGTGTCGCTGGCAAAGATGTGTTGATGGAATACAGCGGCCAGGGCCTTTATGAGCCGCTGGACCTGCAGATCGCCAAATGCAGACTGATGACCGCTGGCGCTGTCGGCGCCGTAGAGCCCAAGGGGCGCCTGCGCGTGGCCACCAAGTTCGTTAACGTGGCCAAGCGTTATTACGCCGAGCAGGGCCGTCAGGTCGACATCATCAAGCTGTACGGCTCCATGGAGCTGGCACCGCTGATTGGCCTGGCCGACAAGATCATCGACGTGGTCGACACCGGCAATACGCTGCGAGCCAATGGCCTGGAGCCTCAAGAACTGATCGCTACGATCAGCTCGCGTCTGGTGGTCAACAAGGCTTCCATGAAAATGCAGCACGCCCGTATTCAGGCGCTCATCGACACCCTGCGCAATGCAGTGGAGTCACGACACCGCGGCTGACTTACCTGCGCGACCTTGAGTCGCGCCCGTCTATCCGCCTCATAGCCAGAATTCTCAGGTGCCCAAGCGGATCGACTGCTAGTTTAGGGCGCCTGAGTTTTTGCCAATCCTATGAGGCTCTCGCTATGACCGCACCGACTGCAATTCGCCGACTCAACGCTGCTGACCCTGATTTCGCGCATCATCTGGATCATCTGCTGAGCTGGGAAAGTGTGTCTGACGATTCGGTCAACGAGCGCGTGCTGGAGATCATCAAGGCCGTGCGTGAGCGTGGGGACGCCGCTTTGGTGGAGTTCACCCAACGCTTCGATGGCCTGCAGGTCGCCTCGATGGCTGACCTGATCCTGCCCCGCGAACGTCTGGAGCTGGCGCTGACCCGGATTACCCCCGCCCAGCGCGAGGCCCTGGAAAAGGCGGCAGATCGGGTGCGTATGTACCACGAAAGGCAGAAGCAGGATTCCTGGACCTACACCGAAGCGGACGGCACTGTGCTGGGCCAGAAGGTCACGCCGCTGGATCGTGCCGGGCTTTATGTGCCGGGCGGCAAGGCGTCTTATCCCTCTTCGGTGCTCATGAACGCCATCCCCGCAAAAGTGGCAGGCGTTGCTGAAGTGGTCATGGTGGTGCCCACGCCACGGGGCGAGATCAACGAGCTGGTGCTGGCTGCCGCCTGCATCGCGGGTGTGGACCGTGTGTTCACCATCGGCGGCGCGCAAGCCGTTGCGGCCCTGGCCTATGGCACTGAAAGCGTACCGATGGTCGATAAGGTCGTCGGCCCCGGCAATATCTATGTGGCAACGGCCAAGCGCCACGTCTTTGGTCAGGTCGGCATCGACATGATCGCCGGTCCTTCGGAGATTCTGGTGGTGTGCGACGGTCAGACCGATCCGGACTGGATCGCCATGGACCTGTTTTCCCAGGCGGAGCACGATGAAGATGCTCAGGCGATCCTGGTCAGCCCGGATGCCGAGTTCCTCGATAAAGTGGCGGCCAGCATCGCCCGGCTGCTGCCCACCATGGAGCGCGCCGAGATTATCGACAAGTCGATCAATGGCCGTGGTGCGTTGATCAAGGTGCAGGATATGCAGCAGGCCATTGAAGTCGCCAATCGCATTGCACCCGAACACCTGGAACTGTCCGTGGCCGACCCGGAAGCCTGGCTGCCGCTGATCCGCCACGCAGGCGCGATCTTCATGGGGCGTCACACGTCCGAAGCGCTGGGCGATTATTGCGCGGGGCCGAACCACGTTTTGCCAACCTCGGGCACCGCGCGCTTTTCATCGCCGCTGGGTGTCTACGACTTCCAGAAGCGCTCCTCGATCATTTACTGCTCAGAGCAAGGCGCGTCGGAACTGGGTAAAACGGCTTCGGTGCTGGCGCGAGGCGAGTCTCTGACGGCTCACGCGCGCAGCGCCGAGTACCGCATCATCGACAGCACTGAAGGGCAGGGGAACTGAAGATGAGTAAATTCTGGAGTGCGTTCGTCAATGATCTGGTGCCTTACGTGCCGGGTGAACAGCCGAAGCTGACCAAGCTGGTCAAGCTCAACACCAACGAGAACCCGTACGGCCCCTCGCCAAAGGTCTTGGCCGCGATGCGCGCCGAGCTGACCGATGACCTGCGGCTGTATCCCGACCCCAATAGTGATCTGCTCAAGCAGGCGGTCGCCCGTTATTACCGTGTGCCCGCCAACCATGTCTTCCTGGGGAACGGGTCTGACGAAGTTCTGGCGCACATATTCAACGCGTTTTTCCGTCACGACGAACCGCTGCTTTTTCCGGACATCAGCTACAGCTTCTACCCCGTGTATTGCGGGTTGTATGGCATCGATTTCGAGGCTGTGCCGCTGGACGAGCAGTTTCAGATTCGGGTTGAAGATTACGCCAAACCCAACGGCGGCATCATTTTCCCGAATCCGAACGCGCCGACGGGCTGCCTGTTGGCTTTGGAAGCCGTAGAGACGCTGCTCAAGGGCAGCCCGGATTCAGTGGTCGTCGTGGATGAGGCGTACATCGACTTTGGCGGCGAGACCGCGATTGCGCTGGTGGAGCGTTACCCGAACCTGCTGGTGACCCAGACGCTCTCCAAGTCGCGCTCGCTGGCGGGGTTGCGCGTCGGTCTGGCGGTGGGTCACCCGGACCTGATCGAGGCGCTTGAGCGGGTCAAGAACAGTTTCAACTCCTATCCGCTGGATCGTCTGGCAATCGTCGGCGCGACGGCTGCGTTCGAGGATCAAGAGCACTTCGACCTGACGCGCAACGCGGTCATTGCCAGTCGCGAGGCGCTGATCGATGCGTTGCAGGGGAAGGGTTTCGAGGTGTTGCCGTCGGCGGCCAACTTTATCTTTGCTCGGCACCCCGGCCACGATGCGGCAGGGCTGGCAGCGAAGCTGCGTGAGCAGGGTGTCATCGTGCGTCACTTCAAGCAGGAGCGCATCGCGCAATTCCTGCGCATCAGCATTGGCACGCCCGAGCAGAATCAGGCGCTGCTGGAGGGGTTGGCGGGGTTGTAACGCAGAAATGAACGACCTGTTGGAGCGAGGCTTGCCCGCGAATCAGGCGCCTCGATAGGTCAGACTTGGCGCGTTATCGTTTTTCGCGGGGAAGCCTCGCTCCAACGGCGTCGGTGTTCGACGCCCTATCGCCCACAAAAAGTTACTCCTGTTCCACCGGCGTCACGGCCGGTGGCGGGCGTATGCCCACTTCTGCGCTGAGCGTCAATTCCTTGCCATTACGCATGACCTGAATGGCGATTTTTTCGCTGGGTTTGGCGCGCGCGACCTGGTTCATTGAGCGTCGGCCGTCGCCAGCCGGCTCGCCATTGATACTCAGGATGACGTCGCCCAACTGCAAGCCGGCCTTCTGTGCCGGGCCGTCGCGGAAAATGCCTGCGACCACAATGCCTGGGCGATCCTTCAAGCCGAACGATTCCGCCAATTCCTGGGTCAGCGGTTGCACTTCAATGCCCAGCCAGCCGCGAATCACCTGGCCGTGTTCGATAATCGACTTCATGACGTCCATCGCCAGCTTGATCGGGATGGCGAAGCCGATGCCTTGTGAGCCCCCCGACTTGGAGAAAATCGCTGTATTGATGCCGGTCAGGTTGCCGTTGGCATCGACCAGCGCACCGCCGGAGTTGCCCGGGTTGATGGCTGCGTCGGTCTGGATGAAGTCTTCGTAAGTGTTCAGGCCCAGTTGGTTGCGGCCCGTAGCGCTGATGATGCCCATGGTGACCGTCTGGCCGACGCCGAACGGATTGCCGATCGCCAGCGCGACATCACCGATGCGGATACTGTCGGAACGCCCAATGGTAATTGCCGGGATGTTCACAAGATCAATCTTGAGGACCGCGAGGTCGGTTTCAGGATCGCTGCCGATCACCCGGGCGGTGGTTTCCCGTCCGTCCTTGAGCGCGACGACAATCTGGTCCGCGCCTGTGGTGACGTGGTTGTTGGTCAGGATATAGCCTTCCGGGCTCATCAGAACGCCGGAGCCGAGGCTGGACTCCATGCGTTTCTGTTTGGGCAGGTTGTCGCCGAAGAAACGCCGGAACTGCGGGTCTTCAAATAATGGGTGGCTGGACTTGTTAACCATCTTGGTCGTGTACAGGTTGACGACTGCAGGCGCGGCAAGGCTCACTGCATCGGCATAGGACACCGGGCCCTGTTGGACCTTGGTGGTCTGTGGCGCCTGTTGCAGGTTCACATCAAGGGTGGGCAAGCCAACCCATTGAGGGTAGCGCTGAATAATCAGTAGAGCGATGAGCACACCCGCCAGCAAGGGCCAGCCGAAAAACCGCAGTGCTTTGAACATTGAGCAGTCCTGAAAGTTGTCTGACGCTGCGGCTGGTTGCCCATCTGCGCCATAATGGGCGGCATTATACGAGTTGTTAGTGTTCTGTCTCGCAAATAAGCTGTACTCGAGTGTACGCTTTTCCCGATCAGGACACTATTCGCGCTGAATCGAATCACCAGGAGTCTTTATGGCCGTTGCGCTGAGCACCTTTGTAGAAGAAGCCGATCGCTATCTCAACAGCGCCCGCATCCAGGATTACTGCCCCAATGGCCTGCAAGTCGAAGGTCGCCCGCAAGTCATGCGCATTGTCAGCGGCGTCACCGCCAGCCAGGCGTTGCTGGATGCAGCCGTGGAAGTCCAGGCTGATCTGATTCTCGTTCACCACGGTTACTTCTGGAAGGGCGAGAACCCCTGCGTGACGGGGATGAAGCAGCGTCGCCTCAAGACATTGCTCAAACACGACATTAGTCTGCTGGCGTATCACCTGCCGCTGGATCTGCACCCGGACGTGGGCAACAACGTGCAATTGGCTCGCCAGTTGGGCATTACCGTCGAGGGGCCCCTCGATCCGGATAACCCCAAAGTCATTGGGCTGGTGGGTTCCCTGGCCGAGCCGATGATGCCCCGGGATTTTGCCCGGCATGTCCAGCAGGCGTTAGGACGCGAGCCCTTGTTGGTCGAAGGCAGCGAGATGATCCGGCGCGTGGGCTGGTGCACGGGTGGTGGGCAGGGCTATATCGACCAGGCGGTATTGGCCGGCGTGGATTTGTTCCTGAGTGGCGAAGCCTCGGAGCAGACGTTTCATAGCGCTCAGGAAAACAACATCAGCTTTATTGCCGCTGGGCATCATGCGACCGAGCGCTACGGCGTTCAGGCCCTGGGCGATTATCTGGCCCGGCGCTTTGCGCTGGAGCACGTGTTCATCGACTGCCCCAATCCGATCTGATCACCCAAACGAGGGGGCATATCCATAGATCGTTTCGATCTATTGAGGCTCCTGAATAGAAGCAGTTGCTGTGCTAGAGTGCGGCCTCGAACACGGCCCGCTGGCCGTCCCGGGCGTTGCCCGGTCAATAACGAAAGCAATACGTGAGTAGCCATGGTCGATAAACTGACGCATCTGAAACAGCTGGAGGCGGAAAGCATCCACATCATCCGCGAGGTCGCCGCCGAGTTCGATAACCCGGTGATGCTGTACTCCGTCGGTAAAGATTCCGCCGTCATGCTCCACCTGGCGCGCAAAGCGTTTTTCCCGGGCAAACTGCCGTTTCCGGTCATGCACGTGGACACTCGGTGGAAATTCCAGGAAATGTATCGTTTCCGCGATCGCATGGTTGAGGAAATGGGCCTGGACCTGATTGTTCACGTCAATCCCGATGGCGTCGCGCAGGGGATAAACCCGCTGACCCACGGCAGCTCCAAGCACACCGACATCATGAAGACCGAAGGTCTCAAGCAGGCCCTGGACAAATACGGCTTTGATGCCGCGTTCGGTGGCGCGCGTCGTGATGAAGAAAAATCCCGTGCCAAGGAACGCGTGTATTCGTTCCGCGACAGCAAGCACCGCTGGGACCCGAAGAATCAGCGTCCTGAACTGTGGAACGTGTACAACGGCAACGTCAACAAAGGCGAGTCGATCCGTGTGTTCCCGCTGTCCAACTGGACCGAGCTGGATATCTGGCAGTACATCTACCTCGAAGGCATCCCGATTGTCCCGCTGTATTTCGCCGCCGAGCGCGATGTCATCGAGATGAACGGCACCTGGATCATGATCGACGACGAGCGTCTGCTCAATCACCTCAGCGATGAGGATAAGGCGCGCATCGTCAAGAAAAAGGTCCGTTTCCGTACATTGGGTGATTACCCGCTGACGGGGGCAGTCGAGTCCGAGGCCACCAGCCTCACCGACATCATTCAGGAAATGCTCCTGACGCGAACTTCCGAACGCCAGGGCCGGGTCATCGATCACGATGGCGCAGGTTCCATGGAAGAAAAGAAACGTCAGGGTTATTTCTAAACGGGGTGTCACATGTCGCATCAATCTGAATTGATCAGCGAGGACATCCTCGCCTATCTGGGCCAGCACGAACGCAAGGAAATGCTGCGCTTTCTTACCTGTGGCAACGTCGACGACGGCAAGAGCACGCTGATCGGCCGTCTGCTGCACGACTCCAAGATGATCTACGAAGATCACCTGGAAGCGATCACTCGCGATTCGAAGAAATCCGGCACCACCGGCGATGATGTGGATCTGGCGCTGCTGGTGGACGGCTTGCAGGCCGAGCGTGAGCAGGGCATCACCATCGATGTGGCTTACCGTTATTTCTCCACCGCCAAGCGCAAGTTCATCATCGCCGATACCCCTGGCCATGAGCAGTACACCCGCAACATGGCCACGGGTGCCTCGACGTGCGACCTGGCGATCATCCTGGTGGACGCGCGTTACGGCGTGCAGACCCAGACCCGTCGCCACAGCTTCATCGCGTCGCTGCTGGGTATCAAGCACATCGTGGTCGCCATCAACAAGATGGACCTCAACGGCTTTGACGAAAGCGTTTTCGAGTCGATCAAGGCGGACTACCTGAAGTTCGCTGAAGGTATTGCCTTCAAGCCGACGACCATGGCGTTCGTGCCGATGTCGGCGCTCAAGGGCGACAACGTGGTCAACAAGAGCGAGCGGTCGCCCTGGTACACCGGCCAGTCGCTGATGGAAATTCTCGAAACCGTTGAAATCGCCAACGATCGCAACTACAGCGATCTGCGTTTCCCGGTGCAGTACGTCAACCGTCCGAACCTGAACTTCCGGGGTTTCGCCGGCACGCTGGCCAGCGGCATCGTGCACAAGGGCGATGAAGTCGTCGTGCTGCCGTCGGGCAAGAGCAGCCGCGTGAAGTCCATCGTCACGTTCGAAGGTGAGCTGGAGCATGCAGGTCCGGGTCAGGCCGTCACCCTGACCATGGAAGACGAAATCGATATTTCCCGTGGTGACCTGCTGGTGCATGCCGACAACGTGCCGCAGGTTTCCGATGCGTTCGACGCCATGCTGGTATGGATGGCTGAAGAGCCGATGCTGCCGGGCAAAAAATACGACATCAAACGCGCCACCAGCTATGTGCCGGGTTCGATCACCAGCATCGTGCACCGTATTGATGTGAACACCCTGGCTGAAGGCCCGGCCAGTTCGCTGCAACTCAACGAGATCGGGCGCGTCAAGGTCAGCCTGGACTCGGCCATTGCGCTGGATGGATACGACAGCAACCGCACCACCGGTTCGTTCATCGTCATTGACCGTTTGACCAACGGCACCGTCGCGGCGGGCATGATCATCGCCAAGGCTGTGGGCGGCAGCAGCGCCAATCACCACGGCAAGCTCGCTCACGTGGCCACCGAAGAGCGCGCCCAGCGCTTTGGCCAGCAACCGGCCACCGTACTGTTCAGCGGCCTCTCAGGCGCTGGCAAGAGCACGCTGGCCTATGCGGTCGAGCGCAAACTGTTCGACATGGGTCGTGCGGTCTTCGTGCTCGATGGGCAGAACCTGCGCCATGACCTTAACAAAGGTCTGCCGCATGATCGTGCCGGGCGTACCGAGAACTGGCGTCGCGCCGCGCATGTGGCGCGTCAGTTCAACGAAGCGGGCTTGCTGACGCTGGCCGCCTTCGTCGCCCCGGATGCTGAAGGTCGTGAACAGGCCAGGTCGCTGATCGGTGCCGATCGCCTGCTGACCGTTTACGTCCAGGCTTCGCCAGCGGTATGCCGCGAGCGTGACCCACAGGGCCTGTATGCCGCCGATGGCGACAACATTCCGGGTGAGTCCTTCCCGTACGACGTGCCGCTCAATGCCGATCTGGTCATCGATACGCAGTCGTTGAATCTGGAAGAAAGCGTCAAGCAAGTGCTGGACCTGCTGCGCAGTCGCGGCGCGATCTAAGCCCGTTTGCTGCAACAACAAAACCCGCCAGTGATGGCGGGTTTTTTGTTTGTGGCTATGAGATTGCCGTTCGTTGGCGCGCACTCAGTTCAGGTGACTATCGGGTGTTCAATGAGCCAATAGACGCACACAAAAAACCCGCCATTCATTCCAATGGCGGGTTTTTGTGCTGCGTGTCGCGACTTACTTTTTCAAACCGTAATGCTCATCGAGCATGCCGGGAGCGTTCGGCATCTTCGGTGCGTAATCCTTCGGCGGTTCTGCGGCGGTGCGCGGTGGCGTCAGGCGATCACGCTGGATCTGATTGGCCTCCGGATGCAAGGCGGCGAGCAGGCGCTGACGGGTCTGTTCGTCGAGGGCCAGACGATTGGCGCCCTCAGCGAGGTGTTCCTGAACTTCCTGATAACTCTGGGACAGCTTCTGCACCAGATTAGCCGTGCTGTTGAAGTGAGTGACCACCTCGTTCTGATAATTGTCGAAACGCTCCTGAACGTCATCCAGCTGGCGCTGGGTACCGTTGGGGGCGGCGTTGGGCAGCAGACGTGCGACCAGGAAACCGATGACCACACCGGCGACCAGCGCAAGGGTCGGCAACAACCAAACTAAGAGCGAGTGTTCCACGAGTCCTTCCTCTATAAACGGCTTTGCTTTACGTTAACGGCTCGAACCTGCTCTGTATACCGCGACACGCTCACGGATACGCATTAGGCAGACAATCAGCTAGACGAGTCGACCCGATTCGAGGTCACGGAGTTCATTTTTGCTCATGCGCGAAACCCCTGTTTTGATTGATGGCCCTGTGGGTCAGCTCGAAGCGCTTTACCTGGATCTGGCGGATGCCAAAGGCCTGGCGCTGATTTGCCATCCTAACCCGCTACAGGGCGGCACGATGCTCAATAAAGTGGTGTCGACCCTGCAACGCACTGCCCGCGATGCCGGTTTGACGACCCTGCGCTTTAATTATCGCGGCGTGGGCGCCAGTGCCGGCAGTTCCGAGGCCGGGGCCGGCGAAGTCGACGATGCTGTCGCTGTGGCCCGCTGGTTGCGCGAGCAACAGCCGGACCTGCCCATTACCTTGTTCGGGTTTTCATTTGGCGGTTACGTCGCTGCAACGCTGGGTGGCGTGCTCGAAGCGCAGGGCGTTCCGCTCAAACATCTGTTCATGATTGCGCCTGCGGTCATGCGTCTGAGCGCTCAGGATCAACTCCCGCAAAATTGCCCGTTGACGCTGATCCAGCCGGAAACCGACGAAATCATCGACCCGCAGGCGGTGTATGACTGGTCGGCAGCGCTGTCGCGTCCACATGAGCTGCTGAAAGTGGCAGAATGCGGACACTTTTTTCACGGCAAGCTGACCGATCTCAAGGATCTGGTCATGCCGCGCCTTTCGAATTGATGACAGCCCGATAAGCGACCCGCCATGACCACTCGTATTCTGACCGGTATCACCACCACCGGCACTCCTCATCTGGGCAACTATGCTGGGGCCATTCGCCCGGCCATTGTTGCCAGTCGCGAAAGCGGCGCCGATTCGTACTATTTTCTGGCTGACTACCACGCCCTGATCAAATGCGATGACCCGCTGCGCATCCAGCGCTCGCGTCTGGAAATCGCCGCGACGTGGCTGGCTGCCGGCCTCGATGTGGACCGCGTGACGTTCTATCGCCAATCGGATATCCCGGAAATCCCGGAACTGACCTGGCTGCTGACCTGCGTGGCCGCCAAGGGCCTGCTCAATCGTGCGCACGCTTACAAGGCGTCGGTGGACAAGAACGTTGAAAACGGCGAAGACCCGGACGCCGGTATCACCATGGGCCTGTACAGCTATCCGGTGCTGATGGCGGCGGACATTCTGATGTTCAACGCCCATAAAGTGCCGGTCGGTCGCGACCAGATCCAGCACGTTGAAATGGCGCGGGACATTGGCCAGCGCTTCAACCACCTGTTCGGCCAGGGCAAGGAATTCTTCGTGATGCCTGAAGCCCTGATCGAGGAAAGCGTGGCGACGCTGCCGGGGCTGGACGGGCGCAAAATGTCGAAAAGCTATGACAACACCATCCCGTTGTTCAGCGGCGCCAAAGAGATGAAAGACGCGATCTCGCGCATCGTGACGGACTCCCGCGCGCCGGGTGAAGCCAAGGACCCGGACAACTCGCACCTGTTCACTCTCCATCAGGCCTTCGCCACACCTGAACAGAGCGCTGAGTTTCGTTCCGAGCTGTTGCAGGGGCTGGGTTGGGGTGAGGCCAAGAATCGCTTGTTCCAGTTGCTGGACAATCAGTTGGGTGAAGCCCGCGAGAATTACCACCGCCTGATCGAACGTCCAGCCGATCTGGAAGACATTCTGCTCGCCGGTGCTGCAAAAGCCCGCCGCGTCGCCACGCCGTTTTTGGGTGAGCTGCGCGAAGCGGTCGGCCTGCGTTCATTCCGCAGTGACGTACAAGTGGCCACCGCCGGTAAGAAAAAAGCCGTCAAGGGCGCGCGTTTCGTCAGCTTCCGTGAAGACGATGGCAGTTTCCGCTTCCGTCTTCTGGCGGCCGATGGCGAACAGCTGTTGCTGTCGCGCCATTTTGCCGATGGCAAGGCTGCAGGCGCCGCCAGCAAACAGCTGCAGCAGGGTGGGGCGCTGGACATCCGTCCTGAAGACAACGGCTTTACGCTGTGGCTTGATGGCCAATGTGTGGCCGACAGCCCGTCATTTGCCGATGCGACGGCTCGTGACGCCGCTATCGAAAGCCTGAAAACAGCCCTGGCCCCGCAACAGGACTGATTGCCAATCTGTCGGGCCGTCGCTACAGTGACGGCCCGTTTTTGTTGCCTTGCTAACGAATATGACCCCCCTAGAACGATATCAAGCAGATCTGAAGCGCCCCGACTTTTTCCATGACGCCGCGCAGGAAACTGCTGTGCGTCACTTGCAGCGTTTGTACGACGACCTGATCGCCGCACACGCCAGCAAGCCAGGCATGTTCGGCAAGCTGTTCGGCAAGAAAGAGCAGGTTCCGGTCAAAGGTCTGTACTTCTGGGGCGGCGTAGGGCGGGGCAAGACGTACCTGGTCGACACGTTCTTCGAGGCTTTGCCGTTCGAAGACAAGGTTCGCACCCACTTTCACCGCTTCATGAAGCGCGTGCACGAAGAAATGCGCACCCTCAAGGGCGAAAGAAACCCGCTGACGATCATCGCCAAGCGTTTTTCGGACGAGGCGCGAGTCATCTGCTTCGACGAGTTTTTTGTGTCGGATATCACCGATGCCATGATTCTCGGCACGCTGATGGAAGAGCTGTTCAAAAATGGCGTGACCCTGGTCGCCACGTCGAACATCGTGCCGGACGGTCTGTACAAGGACGGTCTGCAACGCGCGCGCTTCCTGCCGGCGATTGCCCTGATCAAGCAGAACACAGAGATCGTCAACGTCGACAGCGGCGTGGATTATCGTTTGCGCCATCTTGAACAGGCGGAGCTGTACCACTTTCCTCTGGATGAGGCCGCTGAGGAAAGCCTGCGCAAAAGCTTCCGCGCCTTGACGCCGGAATGCACCAAAGCCATTGAAAACGATGTGCTGATGATCGAAAACCGCGAAATCCGGGCGATACGCACCTGTGATGACGTGGCCTGGTTCGATTTTCGCGAGCTCTGTGACGGGCCGCGCAGCCAGAACGATTACATTGAGCTGGGCAAGATTTTCCATGCCGTGCTGATCAGTGGCGTCGAGCAGATGACGGTCACTACTGACGATATCGCCCGTCGCTTTATCAACATGGTTGACGAGTTCTACGACCGCAACGTCAAGCTGATCCTCTCAGCCGAAGTGGAACTCAAGGACCTGTACACCGGCGGACGCCTGAACTTCGAGTTCCAGCGCACGCTCAGTCGCCTGCTGGAAATGCAGTCCCACGAATTCCTGGCGCGGGCCCACAAGCCCTGACGGATCGCAGGACGGTAGGTGCACTCGGAGGTCACGACGGCCGCCATGGCGGTGAATCAGACACACCGATCGCTGCCTCGCGTTGCTCGTGAGCTCCTACACGCGTGCTGATTCGACGCGATTCCTGTAGGAGCGCTCGGAGGCTACGACGGCCGCGATGGCGGTGTATCAGGCAGACCGCGATCGCTGCCTCGCGTTGCTCGTGAGCGCCTACAGGCGTGCTGATCCGACGCGATTTCCTGTAGGAGCGTTCGGAGGTCACGACGGCCGCGATGGCGGTGTATCAGGCAGACCGCGATCGCTGCCTCGCGTTGCTCGTGAGCTCCTACAGGCGTGCTGATCCGACGCGATTTCCTGTAGGAGCGCTCGGAGGTCACGACGGCCGCGATGGCGGTGAATCAGACACACCGCGATCGCTGCCTCGCGTTGCTCGTGAGCTCCTACACGCGCGCTGACCCGACGCGATTTCCTGTAGGAGCGCTCGGAGGTCACGACGGCCGCGATGGCGGTGAATCAGACACACCGCGATCGCTGCCTCGCGTTGCTCGTGAGCGCCTACAGGCGTGCTGGAGAATCCGCCGCTGCTTACGCGGCTTGCTGAAACTGCTGCCGATACTGGTTTGGCGACAATTCCGTGTGCTGGCGAAACAGCCGCGCAAAGAAACTCGCATCGTCGTAACCCACCTCATAACTGATGGTCTTGATGCTCTTGCGCGTGCCTGAAAGCAGGCCCTTGGCGGTTTCGATGCGCAGGCGCTGCAGATAATGCAAAGGCTTGTCGCCGGTGGCGCTCTGGAAGCGGCGCATGAAATTGCGGATGCTCATGCCGTGCTCCCGGGCGACGTCCTCGAAGCGGAACTTGTCGGCGAAATGCTCCTCCAGCCAGTGCTGAATCTGCAGGATCATCACATCCTGATGCAGCTTTTGACCGCCAAACCCCATGCGTCCCGGCGAATAGTTGCGCTGGACTTCATAGAGGATGTCCCGCGCCACGGCCTGGGCGACGTTGGCGCCGCAAAACCGCTCGATCAGATAGATGTAGAGATCGCACGCCGAGGTGGTGCCGCCTGCGCAGTACAGGTTGTCGGCATCTGTCAGGTGTTTCTCCTGATTGAGCAACACATTGGGAAAGCGCTGACTGAATTGATCGAAGAAGCGCCAGTAAGTGGTCGCTTCCTTGCCGTCCAGCAAACCTGACTCGGCCAGCCAGAACACGCCGCTGGCTTCGCCGCACAACACTGCGCCGTTGGCATGTTGCTCGCGCAGCCAGGGGAGGACTTGCGGGTAGCGCTGGCGCAGCGCGTCAAAATCGTCCGAGAAGGCCGGGATCACGATGACATCGGCTTGGCCAAGATCGCCGTCCACCGGCAGGATGACCCCGCTGAAGCTGTGCACGGACTTGCCGTCCGGGCTGACCAGTCGGGTTTCGAACGCGGGCGTCCTGCCTTGGCCCAGCTGTTTGCTGTAACGCAGGCTGGCCAGGTGAAAAAAGTCCTTGGCCTGCATCAGGGTCGAGGCGAACACCCCGTCGATGGCCAGGATGCTCACGCGCCGTAACGGTGCGGAAGAATGGGTCGGCATATTCTATTGTTCTTATATGGGAAAGTGGTCACGTAGCGGCTGGATCGTCTTATTTTTTGTCGGATGTGTCCAGTGTCCTCGCCCAGTTCATCGGCATAGGCTCTGTAAACCCATTCCGGTTTTCCAGCCTCAGGTGCCACATGATCCCCAGAACCCTGTTCAGCTCAGAGCACGAACTTTTTCGCGACAGCGTGCGCAAGTTTCTTGAACAGGAGGCGGTGCCTTATCACGCGCAATGGGAAAAGCAGGGCCATATCGATCGCCTGCTCTGGAACAAGGCGGGTGAGCAGGGGATGCTGTGCTCGCATCTGCCGGAAGAGTACGGCGGCATGGCGGCGGATTTTCTGTACAGCGTCGTGGTGATCGAGGAAATCGGACGCCTGGGGTTGACCGGCATTGGATTCTCCCTCCATTCGGACATCGTGGCACCGTACATCCTGCATTACGGCAGCGAAGCGCTGAAGCTGAAATACCTGCCCAAACTGGTGTCCGGTGAAATGGTCACGGCCATTGCCATGACCGAGCCCGGCGCAGGGTCTGACTTGCAGGGCGTGAAAACCACGGCTGTGCTGGATGGCGATGAATACGTGATCAACGGTTCGAAAACCTTTATCACCAACGGCTATCTGGCGGATCTGGTCATCGTCGTCGCCAAGACTGATCCCAAGGCGGGCGCCAAAGGCACGAGTCTGTTTCTGGTGGACGCCGACACCCCCGGGTTTGCCAAGGGTAAACGTCTTGAGAAAGTCGGCATGAAAGCGCAGGACACCTCTGAGCTGTTCTTTCAGGACGTTCGCGTGCCCAAAGAGAACTTGCTCGGTCAGGCGGGCATGGGCTTTGCTTACCTGATGCAGGAGTTGCCTCAGGAGCGTCTGACCGTGGCGGTGGGGGCGCTGGCGTCGGCCGAGGCGGCGCTGCAATGGACGCTGGATTACACGCGGGAACGCAAGGCTTTCGGCAAGGCAATTGCCGATTTTCAAAACACACGCTTCAAGTTGGCGGAGATCGCCACCGAGGTGCAGATCGGTCGGGTATTTGTCGACCGATGTCTTGAACTGCACCTGGAGGGCAAGCTGGATGTGCCTACGGCGGCGATGGCCAAATACTGGACCACCGACCTGCAATGCAAAGTGCTCGACGAGTGCGTGCAGCTGCATGGCGGCTATGGCTTCATGTGGGAATACCCCATTGCCAGAGCCTGGGCGGATGCGCGGGTGCAGCGCATTTATGCGGGGACGAATGAAATCATGAAGGAAATCATTGCCCGGAGTTTGTAGGGCTAGACAGCGCCGTTGGAGCGACCGGGGTGGCGACCCAGCTTGCCCGCGAAGGCGTCAGGCCAGGCCATGATTCGTCGCCTGGGTAGATCCTTTCGCGGGCAAGCCTCGCCAGCCATTCAAACTGACTTACGGCGCAGGATTCGGGTGATCCTTGTGGATCGCTTCGATCCCGGCCAGCACTTCTTCGGACAACTGAAGCTCGAAACTGGCGATGTTGCTGTCCAGTTGCTCAAGCGTCGTGGCGCCGATGATGTTGCTGGTCACGAACGGCTGGCGGGTGACGAAGGCCAGCGCCATCTGCGTCGGCTCCAGGCCGTGCTCGCGGGCCAGTGCAACATAACGACTGCACGCTGCCTCGGATTGCGGGTTGAAATAGCGGGTGAAGCGGCTGTAGAGGCTCAGGCGACCGTTGGCAGGGCGTGCGCCGCCTTCATATTTGCCTGACAGCATGCCGAACGCCAGGGGCGAATAAGCCAGCAGGCCGCATTGTTCGCGAATGGCGACTTCAGCCAGGCCGACTTCGAAGCTGCGATTGAGCAGGTTGTACGGGTTCTGGATGGAGACTGCCCGAGGCCAGCCGCGGCTTTCGGCCAGTTGCAGGAACTTCATCGTGCCCCACGGCGTTTCGTTGGACAGGCCGATGTGACGAATCTTGCCGGCCTTGACCTGTTCGTCCAGGGCTTCGAGGGTTTCTTCCAGCGGGGTGAACGTTTCATCGGAGTGGGTGTAACCCAGCTTGCCGAAGAAATTGGTGCTGCGTTCCGGCCAGTGCAACTGGTACAGGTCAAGGTAATCGGTCTGCAAGCGAGCGAGGCTGGCGTCCAGGGCTGCAACGATGTGCTCGCGGTTGTGTTTCAGGCTGCCGCCGCGAATGTGCTCGATAGCGTTACCGGGGCCGGCGATCTTGCTGGCCAGGACCCAATCGGCCCGATCACCCTGTTTCTTGAACCAGTTACCGATGATTGTTTCGGTAGCGGCGTAGGTTTCAGCCTTTGGCGGGACGGGATACATTTCGGCGGTATCGAGAAAATTGATACCCGCCGCTTTGGCGCGTTCGATCTGGGCAAACGCCTGCGCTTCGCTGTTTTGCTCACCCCAGGTCATTGTGCCAAGGCAGATCGCGCTGACATTGAGATCGGTTCTGCCGAGTTGGCGATAATCCATTTGCGTCTCCTTTGGTAGGGGAAACATAAAAGCAGGTTGAAATTTTTTTCGCAATCTGCATAATTCCGCGGCTCTTTGCAGTGGAAGTGATGCCCCATTTGCCTGAGAAATCTTGCCGTAAAGCGAACGTGTCGACCCGAGCCCTCGATAACGTCTGTTTTCGGCTGCCTTTGACCTTGTCAAAGTACGCACTATTCAGTAAGATCCGCCGTCTCAAATTATCAGGGCGGCCCCTGAGGCTAATAAATGAAAACTTATACTGCTAAACCAGAAACAGTTAAGCGCGACTGGTTCGTCGTCGACGCTGCTGGTCAGACCCTCGGTCGTCTGGCCACTGAAATCGCCAGCCGTCTGCGTGGCAAGCACAAGCCGGAATACACTCCGCACGTTGACACCGGTGATTACATCGTTGTTATCAACGCTGAGCAAATCCGCGTGACCGGTGCCAAAACCACCGACAAGATCTACTACTCACACTCCGGTTTTCCGGGCGGGATCAAGTCGATCAACTTTGAAAAGCTGATCGCCAAAGCTCCTGAGCGCGTGATCGAGACCGCGGTCAAGGGCATGCTGCCTAAGAACCCGCTGGGTCGCGACATGTATCGTAAGCTGAAAGTCTATGCGGGCACTGCACACCCTCATACTGCTCAGCAGCCCCAAGAACTGAAGTTTTAACGGAATAGTTGATTATGTCGGCGACTCAAAATTACGGCACTGGCCGTCGCAAGACCGCAACCGCACGCGTTTTCCTGCGTCCGGGTACTGGCAATATCTCCATCAACAACCGTTCGCTGGACAATTTCTTCGGCCGCGAAACTGCCCGCATGGTAGTTCGTCAGCCGCTGGAACTGACTGAGACTGTCGAGAAGTTCGACATCTACGTCACCGTCATCGGCGGCGGTGTGAGTGGTCAAGCTGGCGCAATCCGCCACGGTATCACCCGCGCTCTGATGCAGTATGACGAAACCCTGCGTGGCGCTCTGCGCAAAGCAGGCTTCGTGACTCGCGATGCTCGCGAAGTTGAACGTAAGAAAGTCGGTCTGCGTAAAGCGCGTAAGCGTCCGCAATACTCGAAGCGTTAATTCGCACTTCGTTCAAAAAGAACGCTCAGTTTCCTCGCGGAACTGGGCGTTTTTTTATGGGCGGCTATTATGTAGGTGGCCATTGGGTGTGACAACGTGACTCATCTGTGGAAGCCGCGAATTACAAGGGCTGCGGCTTTCGTCCAAAAGTAATTCCCTTGTGTAATGAAGGGCTTTTCATTACCATTCGGCAAAATTTATAACAGCTAAATTTTTATTAAGTAGACGCCTGATTTAACAGGCCACAAAGCTGATGGGAGAGGACGGAATGAGCAATGACGGCGTGAATGCAGGCCGGCGTCGCTTCCTCGTGGCGGCCACATCTGTGGTTGGCGCAGCAGGAGCGGTGGGGGCTGCGGTCCCGTTCGTGGGGTCATGGTTTCCCAGTGCCAAGGCGAAAGCCGCGGGTGCACCGGTCAAGGTGAATATCAGCAAGATCGAAGCCGGACAGCAGATGATTGCTGAGTGGCGCGGTCAACCTGTTTTCATCGTCCGTCGCACCCAGGAGATTTTGGGAAATCTTGGCAAAATTACAGGCCAGTTAGCTGACCCCGAATCCAAAAGTTCGGATCAACCCACTTACGTCGATCCTGTTGTGCGATCAATCAAGCCGGAAATCCTGCTTCTGATCGGTATTTGCACGCACCTTGGCTGCTCTCCGACTTTCCGTCCCGAAGTAGCGCCTGCTGACCTGGGCAAGGATTGGGTCGGCGGTTATTTCTGCCCTTGCCATGGCTCCCACTACGACATGGCAGGCCGCGTCTACAAATCGCAACCCGCACCGTTGAATCTGCCAGTGCCGCCGCATTCCTATGAGTCGGACAATATTATTGTCATTGGCGTTGATCAGGAGAAAGCGTGATGAGCAAATTCATGGATTGGGTTGATGCGCGCTTTCCCGCGACAAAAATGTGGGAAGACCATCTCAGCAAGTATTACGCTCCAAAAAACTTCAACTTCTTCTACTTCTTCGGTTCCCTGGCGCTGCTGGTTCTGGTCAATCAGATCGTAACCGGCGTATGGCTGACCATGAGCTACACACCGTCGGCTGAAGAGGCGTTTGCGTCCGTCGAGTACATCATGCGCGACGTGGAGTACGGCGCGATTCTGCGTCTGCTGCACTCGACCGGCGCATCGGCGTTCTTCGTCGTGGTGTATCTGCACATGTTCCGGGGCTTGCTCTACGGTTCCTATCAGAAGCCTCGGGAGCTGGTCTGGATCTTCGGCATGCTGATCTACCTGGCGCTCATGGCGGAAGCCTTCATGGGGTACCTGTTGCCTTGGGGGCAGATGTCCTACTGGGGTGCCCAGGTGATCATCTCGCTGTTTGGCGCCATTCCGGTGATCGGTAATGACCTGACCCAGTGGATTCGTGGTGACTACCTGATTTCCGGTATTACGCTGAACCGCTTCTTCGCCTTGCATGTGGTCGCCTTGCCGATCGTTATTCTCGGGCTTGTGGTGTTGCATATTCTGGCGCTGCACGAGGTTGGCTCGAACAACCCGGACGGTGTCGATATCAAGAAGCACAAGGATGAAAACGGCGTGCCGCTGGATGGCATCCCTTTCCACCCTTACTACACCGTCAAAGACATCGTCGGCGTGGTGGTGTTCCTCTTCGTGTTCTGCTCCATCGTGTTCTTCTTCCCTGAAATGGGCGGGTATTTCCTCGAGAAGCCGAACTTCGAAGTGGCGAACGCCTTCAAGACGCCAGAGCACATCGCTCCGGTCTGGTACTTCACCCCGTTCTACGCAATCCTGCGGGCCATTCCCGACAAGCTCATGGGCGTTATCGCCATGGGTGCGGCTATCGCGGTTTTGTTTGTGCTGCCATGGCTGGACCGCAGTCCGGTCAAGTCAATGCGCTACAAGGGCTGGCTGAGCAAAATCTGGTTGTTGGTGTTCTGTGTGTCCTTCGTGATTCTGGGTGTGCTGGGCGTGTTGGCTCCGACTCCAGGTCGTACGTTGCTGTCGCAGGTGTGTACCTTCCTGTACTTCGCCTACTTCATTCTGATGCCGTTCTATACCCGGCTCGAGAAGACCAAACCGGTTCCAGAAAGGGTGACTGGCTGATGAAAAAGCTATTTGCTGTATTGATTCTTGCGGCTCTGCCAGTGTTCTCTTTTGCTGCCGTACACGGCACCGAGCTGGAAAAAGTCGAGATCGACGTGTCTGACAAGGCGGCGATGCAGGACGGTGCGCGGACGTTCGCCAACTACTGCATGGGCTGCCACAGCGCCAAGTTTCAGCGCTACGAGCGCGTGGCGAATGACCTGGGTATTCCCTCTGACCTGATGCTGGACAAGCTGGTGTTCACCGGCGCCAAGATTGGCGATCACATGAACATCGGCATGCAGTCTGCGGATGCTAAAGCCTGGTTCGGTGCGGCTCCGCCCGATCTGACTCTGGTTGCCCGTGTGCGTGGCACTGACTGGCTGTACGGCTACCTGCGTTCCTTCTATGAAGACCCTGCTCGTCCATGGGGCGTGAACAACAAGGTCTTCCCGAACGTTGGCATGCCCAACGTGCTGGTAGGGCTGCAGGGGCGTCAGGTCGTGGGTTGCAAGCAGGTTCAGGTCGTGGAGGATGGCAAGAAGCAATATGATCCGCTCACTGGTGCTCCGCTGACTCACGAAGCGTGTGATCAACTGACCATCGTGCCGAAGACCGGCAGCCTGAATGAAGAGCAGTTCGACGAGAAGATCAAGAATCTCGTGACCTTCCTCGCCTATTCGGCCAACCCGGTCAAGCTGGAGCATCAGCGCATCGGTACCTACGTGCTGCTCTATCTGGCGTTCTTCTTCGTGTTCGCCTACCTGCTCAAGCGCGAGTACTGGAAAGATATTCACTGATCATTGCACCACCCGCTGTAGACGATACGCGCCCTCGGGCGTCTCTTTTAGGTAGTGAACGCGGGACGGGTAGAGTGGCGGCGGCAAAGATTGCAGAATTTACTTTGTGTAAATGAGCTATCTTGTCGCCCGCGACGACCACCAGTTCCAAAAGCGGTCGTTATCGGAGGCGCCTCAGGGCGCGTTCGTTTTTTCTGTATTCAATAAATTCAACAAGCGAGGAGGACCGCCATGGGCGTGACCAACCGGTTGGCCTGTTACTCCGACCCCGCCGACCACTATTCCCATCGCGTGCGCATAGTGCTCGCCGAGAAAGGTGTCAGCGCCGAGATCATTGATGTTGTTGCGGGTCGTCATCCGCCCAAGTTGATCGAGGTGAATCCGTATGGCAGCGTGCCAACCCTGGTTGATCGCGACCTGGCGTTGTACGAGTCCACGGTGGTAATGGAATACCTGGATGAGCGTTACCCACATCCGCCGCTGTTGCCGGTTTACCCGGTGGCACGTGCCAACAGTCGGCTGCTGATCCACCGAATCCAGCGGGACTGGTGTGCGCTCGTGGATCTGATTCTGGATCCGCGCAGCAAAGAGGCGGCTCGTGTTCAGGCGCGTAAAGAGCTGCGCGAGAGCCTCACCGGGGTTTCGCCGTTGTTCGCCGAGAAAGCTTTTTTCCTGAGTGACGAGCAAAGTCTGGTTGATTGCTGTCTATTACCCATACTCTGGCGTTTGCCTGTCCTGGGTATCGAGTTGCCGCGGCCTGCCAAGCCGTTGCTTGATTATATGGAGCGCCAGTTTGCGCGTGAGGCATTTCAGGCGAGTCTGTCTGGTGCTGAACGCGACATGCGCTAAGGCTTAAGGAGCCGTTGATGAACTCCAGTCGCCCTTATCTGATTCGTGCTCTTTACGAGTGGATTGTCGATAACGATTGCACACCGCATATGCTGGTCAATGCGGAATACCCATCGGTTCAGGTTCCTCAGGGATTTGCCAACGATGGGCAGATTGTCCTGAATGTTTCGCCGTCTGCTGTGCGTCACTTGCACATGGATAACGATGCCGTCAGTTTTGAAGGTCGCTTCGGCGGCGTGCCACACACCCTGTACGTCCCTGTGGCGGCGATTCTGGGCATTTACGCCCGGGAGAACGGCCAAGGTATGGTTTTCGATCTGGAGCCTCCCTTCGAGGACGACGAGAATGAATCAGGCGATGACAGCCCACCTCCGGATTCCGAGCCACCGCGTCCCAGCGGCCGGCCAAGTCTGAAAGTGGTGAAATAAAAAAAGGCGATCCCTCGGGATCGCCTTTTTATTTCGCTCATTCTTGTTAAACGCCACACAACCTTGAATCGAAAAGCGATGAGCCGGGGCGTTGTGTATCAGTCGATGTATTCGAACAGCTTCACGATCTTTTGCACCCCGGATACGCCCTGAACCAGATTGGTTGCCCGGGTAGCTTCCTGCTGCGTCAACAGACCGAGCAAGTAGACGATACCGTTCTCGGTAATGACCTTGATGCGTGTTCCAGGGATGGCGCTGTCCGCCAGCATTTGTGTCTTGATCTTGGTCGTCAGCCAGGCATCGTTGTTGCGCGCCAGCAGGGAAGAGGGCGCCATGACCTGAATTTCATTGTTGACCTTCTTGACCTTCTGCACGGCAGCGGCGGCCTGTTCGGCCATTTGCTTGAGGTCGGCGCGAGGCGTCTGGCCAGCCAGCAGTACGATGCCGTTGTAGCTGGAAACCACAATGTGCGAGTTTTCGTCCAGGTCAGGGCTGGCCTTGGCGACGTTGACCGCTACTTTGGTTTCGATCAGCGAGTCATCGATCTTGCTGCCGAAGGTGCGAGTACCGCGATCGTCTTCGATAGGCTTTTCGCGGCTGGCATTGATTACCGAGCTGCAGCCGCTAAGGCCAAGGCACAGCGTCAGAGCCAGCAGGCTGAGGCGATTAAGGGTCATTCTTCACTCCCGAACAGTTGGCTGTCGATCAAGTCACATAAGCAGTGGATCGCCAGCAGGTGGACTTCCTGGATTCGTGCGGTGACTTTTGCCGGTACGCGGATTTCCACGTCTTCCGGCAACAGCAGTGAGGCCATGCCGCCGCCATCGCGTCCCGTCAATGCTACGACAATCATTTCGCGATCATGTGCGGCCTGGATGGCTTGAATGATGTTCGCCGAATTACCGCTGGTGGAAATCGCCAGCAGTACATCGCCGGGTTGGCCCAGGGCGCGGATCTGCTTGGAGAAGATTTCGTTGTAGCTGTAATCGTTGGCAATGGAGGTGATCGTCGAGCTGTCGGTGGTCAGCGCAATTGCCGGAAGGCTCGGGCGCTCGCGCTCGAAACGATTGAGCAGCTCGGATGAGAAGTGTTGGGCATCGCCCGCCGAGCCGCCATTGCCGCAAGAAAGCATTTTGCCCTCGTTGAGCAGGGCGTTCACCATGACCTGACTGGCTTGCTCGATATGGGGGGCAAGGACTTCCATCGCCTGTTGCTTGGTATCGATGCTGGCCTGAAAAAGCTGGCGAATTCGGGATTGCATGTCCATCTGGGTGACCTTAATTAGAACGTATGGCGGCTGTTCGGGCGCTGACCAGAAGATTCTGGAGGCCTCCCGGCGCACATCTGTGCAGCCCGCAAAGCGAAAAGCGAAATCGGTGTCAGGTTGTACTGCGTGTGTTGCAGGTTGTCATTCCGGGCGCTGTCATTCAGCTGTCGAACGCGCTTTTCAGCCAGTTAAAGGCGGGGCCGGAGCTCGGTTGTCCCTCAATGGCCACCACGTCGAAACGGCAGGGTGCATCAGCCCAGCGTGCTTCGTCCTGCAAGAAAAGCTGTGCCGCGGCAATGAGTTTTTGCTGCTTGCGAAAGTCCACGCTGTGCAGTGCTCCGCCCCAGCCCGAATGGCGCCGGTAACGAACTTCGACGAATACTACTGTATCCCCGTCGAGCATGACCAGATCGAGCTCGCCGCGCTTGCATAACCAGTTCTGTGCAATCAACTGCATGCCTTGCTGCTGTAAAAACAGCAGGGCGCTGGCCTCAGCCTCGCGCCCTGCGTTTGCAGCGGTGTCGCCCTGCATCAGGGGGCAGTGTCCGGCAGACGCTGAATCGCGCCATCTACGAACTCGGCCCATGGCAATTGACGTTCTATACGGCGTGCCGGGTTCATGCTCAGGCTTCCTGAGAGTCCGTCGATACGGCTTTCAGGCAGGGTCTTGAGTTGCCCCAGGCGTGGCGCGAGGCGGTACGCGTCGACACCCATCGCGTACAGCCGACCCAGGGTGCCGGCAGCCTGCGGCCATTGAGCGATCACTTGCTGGCGCAGCGGATCGTTGGCGTTGAGCAGCCATGGCGTCTCGCAGAAGCGTACCCCGTTGAGGTCCATGTATTGCGCATGATCGTTGCTGTTGGTGAACAGATGCGAGGTGGCGTAGACCGGCACGTCACCCGCGTACTGGAAGACCATGGTCGGTCTGATCTGTTGGGCTTGTTGAGGCGTGGCGGCGAGGAACATGAAGTCGATGTCCTGGCGACGCGACGGTTGCGCTGCGACGTCAGTACCGACCGTGCTCTGCAGGCGCTTGGCGCGACCTTCGCTGCTGCGCAGCTGGAACAGGTCGGCGATCTGCTGGGCGAGCGCGACAGGCTGGTCAACGTGTTCGGCTGCGATCAGCGTGCCGCCCTTGGCCTGCCAGCTCTGACGGAAAGCTTCGAGAACGCGGTCGCCCCATTCCCCTTTGGGCACCATGGCAACCGCACTGCGTTTGCCATCAGCCCAGGCGCGACGAGCCACTTCACGAGCTTCGTCTTCTGCAGCCAGACCGAACTGGAACAGTTGCGGCGGGCCTTCGCTGCTCACATCGCTGTAGTTCAGCGCCAGTGTGGTGATTGGCAATTGCTCGCGGGTACTGAGTTGCTTGACCAGTGGTTTTTCCAGCGGGCCGACGACCAGTTGCACGCCGTCAGCCTTGGCCTGACGGTAGAACTCGTCCATGGAGGTCAGGCGCGAGCTGTCGAAGACTTGAATCGAAGGTGGGTTCTCTCCCGCCTGTTGCGCTTGATAATGAGCGGCCAGGAAGCCCTCGCGCAGCGCCTTCGCCACTGCCGCCAGCGGGCCTTCCTGTGGCAGCAGCAGGGCGATCTTGGTCAGCGGCTCGCTGGTCAATGCTCTGAGCTGCGCGAGTGCGGTCGGCAATTGCAAGGCAGCAGGGTGTTTCGGGTTCTGCGCTTTCCAGTTGTCGATGGCGGCTTGCTGCTGTTCCAGCGTACCGGCGCCTTTCACAGCGCGGGCCAGGCTCAGCCAGCCGCCCATGTCATCGTTGGCCGTACTTTGCAGCTGTTCGGGTGGCAGGGCGGCAACCAGTGTCCAGATAGCGTTGTTGTTGGCGCTCAGTTCGGCACCTTGCAACAGAGGCCCTACGAATACGCGCTCGCTGATCGCTGCCATGACCTGGCCGTCAGCTTCCAGTGCACGTGCCCGAACAGTATGGGTGCGCACCTGCTGCTCGACGGACAACTCGCCAAGACGTTGCAGGCTTGGATGGTTCAGTGCGGTCAGCGCAGCCTTGGGCTGGTTGCGGCCCATTGCCAGTTCAGCGGCCAGCGTGCTGGCGTAAACCTGTTGGCCTGGCTTGAGCAGATCCAGCGGCACCTGCGCCAGAATCTGTGCTGCACGACCGGGGTCGTTCTGGCGGCTGGCCAGATCCGCGGCGCTGAGTCTGAGCAAGGCCGCCTGTTCCGGCGATTTCGCCTGTGCAGCTTGATCAAGCAATTGCTCGATGCTGGCGTCGGGGGTGCGTGGAAGTTCGCCAAGGCTGGACGAAGGCGAACTGGCGCAAGCCGCCAACAGGGCAGCAAGGCAGAGGGCAGAGAACAGCCGCAGGCAAGCGATCATGTGTATGTTCCTGATACTCGAGCAAATTAGCGGGGGATTGTACCCAAGCACTGGCAAGGGTGCGACGTCGGTGGCATTAAAGCGGTGATATTGGTTGCCGGAGGGGCATATTTGCGACCAAACCGGCAGATTTGCAGGGAATGAAATAGCGAATGGCGATGATACTGATCATGCTGCTCCGTCCTTTTTAAGGTCTTCCATGAATGCGCTACCCGTGCGAGGGGGTCGTAGTCTGTACAATGCAAACTCTTCACCAACCAAGGGTAACAAAAATGAGGTCTGCGCTTTGACTGCTCCCGTTGCTTCGAATTCCGCTGCCGGGTCGCTTTATGTAGTGGCCACGCCTATCGGCAATCTGGACGACATGAGCGTGCGCGCCCTGAAAGTGTTGCGTGACGTTGCACTTATTGCTGCTGAAGATACGCGTCATTCATTGCGATTAATGCAGCATTTTGGAATTCCTACTCCTTTGGCGGCGTGTCACGAGCATAACGAGCGCGATGAAGGCAGCCGTTTTATCGCACGGTTGCTGGCCGGTGATGATGTCGCGCTGATCTCTGATGCAGGTACGCCGCTGATATCCGATCCGGGTTATCACCTGGTTCGTCAGGCGCGTGCAGCGGGCATCCAGGTGGTGCCCGTGCCGGGCGCCTGTGCGTTGATAGCCGCGCTTTCGGCTGCGGGGTTGCCGTCCGATCGTTTTATCTTCGAAGGATTCTTGCCCGCCAAGGTCGTGGGCCGTCGGGCGCGTCTGGAATTGCTCAAGGAAGAACCGCGCACGCTGATTTTTTACGAAGCGCCGCACCGGATTCTTGAATGCCTGCAAGACCTTGAGTTTGTGTTCGGGCCAGAGCGGCCTGCGTTGCTGGCCCGTGAGCTGACCAAGACTTTCGAAACGCTCAAAGGCCTGCCCTTGGGCGAGCTCCGGGCGTTTGTCGAGGGCGACAGCAATCAGCAGCGCGGTGAGTGCGTCGTGTTGGTGGCGGGCTGGAGCGAGCCTGAAGGTGAAGACGTCATTGGTGTTGAAGCGCGCCGCATTCTGGACTTGCTGCTTCAGGAAATGCCGCTCAAGCGTGCAGCGGCCCTGGCGGCGCAAATCACCGGCGTGCGCAAGAATCTGCTTTATCAGGTGGCCCTGGACCAGCAAAAGGGTGATCAGGACGCGCCCCTTTCCCCTAAGTGATTGAGCTTCGGGTGTTTTAAAGCTTGTTCTCGCCGACTCGTGCCGCTAACCTTGTCGGCGGAGAGTCGATTGGACAGTCGCTGCCTCTTATTGTTCGCAATTAAGGGGGGGAGGAAAGTCCGGGCTCCATAGGGCGGAGTGCCAGGTAACACCTGGGAGGCGCGAGCCTACGGAAAGTGCCACAGAAAATAACCGCCTAAGCACTTCGGTGCCGGTAAGGGTGAAAAGGTGCGGTAAGAGCGCACCGCACGTCTGGCAACAGTTCGTGGCAAGGTAAACCCCACTCGGAGCAAGACCAAATAGGGTTCCTAGGCGTGGCCCGCGCTGGAACCGGGTAGGTTGCTAAAGACGTCCAGTGATGGCCGTCGTAGAGGAATGACTGTCCTCGACAGAACCCGGCTTACAGATCGACTCTCCACCTTTTCCCCTCTTGTGCGTTTCAGGCGCACAACACCCCTCGTAATACCGAAAAAATCTTACACCTCATAAATCACTTTAACTTCTGCGCGCAGCTCGTTGAGCTTTGTGGGAAATGTCCGAAAGAACGTTCCCGAAATTACCGTTCCGTATCCGAAAACACTCCTAAATCTCAGTAATGTAAGGGTTTTCCTTAAGACCGTGCCTTGACGGTGTGGTGGGCGCGTTCCTATAGTGTGCGCAAGTGGCAGAAAGTGGCATGAAGTGGGTTTTTTCAGCGCAAAAAGTTAGTATTTGGAGAATGCGCCTGTGTTTCGTGGTGCCAACGCAATCAATCTCGATGCAAAAGGCCGTCTCGCTATGCCGAGTCGGTATCGTGACGAGTTGGATTCGCGTAGCGCCGGCCAACTGATTGTGACCATTGATGCTGTTGACCCTTGTTTGTGCCTCTATCCGCTTTCCGAGTGGGAGTTGATCGAAGCAAAGCTGCGAGACCTCGCAACGTTTCGCGAGGAAAACCGGCGTCTTCAAAGGCTTTTGATCGGTAACGCTGTCGATCTGGAACTTGATGGCAGTGGGCGTTTTCTAGTGCCGCCGCGTCTGCGCGACTATGCCAAGTTGGATAAGCGCGTGATGTTAGTTGGCCAGCTCAATAAGTTTCAATTGTGGGACGAGGACGCCTGGAACGCAGTTGCTGATGCGGATCTGGCGGCCATTCAAAAACCTGGCGCGATGCCTGATGAATTACGTGACCTGATCCTGTGACTATTACTAGCGGCTTTACACACATCACCGTACTGCTCGAAGAAGCCGTCGAGGCTCTCGCGGTGCGCGCCGATGGCTGCTATCTGGATGGCACCTTCGGGCGTGGCGGGCACAGCCGCCTTATATTGCAGAAGCTGGGGCCTGCTGGCACATTGCTGGGGTTTGATAAAGACCCTCAAGCAATTGCCACCGGGCAATCGCTAGCGGCCGAAGACGGCCGCTTTGTTATTGTGCAGCGCAGCTTTGCCGAGCTGGGTGCCGAGGCTCAAAGCCGCGGGCTGGAAGGTAAAGTCAGCGGTGTGCTGCTGGATCTTGGCGTGTCTTCCCCGCAGCTGGACGATCCCGAGCGCGGCTTCAGTTTCATGAATGACGGTCCGCTGGACATGCGCATGGACCCGACTCGCGGTGTCAGTGCCGCCGAGTTCATCGCCACCGCTCCCGTGGAAGAAATCGCCCGGGTTTTCAAGGAATATGGCGAAGAGCGTTTTGCCAAGCGCATGGCGGCTGCCGTGGTCGCGCGCCGTGAGGTCCAGCCTTTTGAACGCACCGCCGATCTGGCCGAAGTGCTCAAGGTCGCCAATCCTGCCTGGGAAAAGGGCAAGAATCCGGCGACGCGCGCCTTTCAGGGTTTGCGTATCCACGTGAACAATGAGCTGGGCGACCTGGAGGCCGGTCTCGAAGCCGCTCTGGATGTACTGGAAGTCGGTGGTCGTCTGGTGGTGATCAGCTTCCACTCTCTGGAAGACCGCATCGTCAAGCTGTTCATGCGCAAGCTCGCCAAAGGCGAAGCCGACAACATGCCCCGGGATCTGCCCATCCAGTTCAAGGCATTCGATCCGAAGATCAAGATCCACGGCAAGGCGCAGTTCGCGTCCGACACCGAGACCAAGGCCAATCCACGCTCGCGCAGCGCCGTCATGCGTGTCGCGGAGAAGCTCAAGTGAGCCGGCGGTTCCTCAAGCCACTGCCCGGCGGCAGCTTCATCATGCTGCTGCTGTTCATTGCTGTCCTGGTTTCGGCGATTGGCGTGTCTTACAGCGCTCACTGGAACCGCCAGTTGCTCAACTCCCTTTATGCCGAACTCAGCGTGCGGGACAAGGCGCAAGCCGAGTGGGGCCGTCTGATTCTTGAGCAAAGCACGTGGACAGCCCATAGCCGCATCGAAGCCCTCGCCACAGAACAGCTGCACATGCGCATCCCGAGCGCTGCCGAAGTGCGAATGGTGGCCCCATGATGAAGCTTGAGGGGGCAATGTACCCGTGGCGCTTTCGCGTGGTCGTAGGTCTGCTCGTTTTGCTCGTGCTCGTCATTAGCTGGCGCATCGTCGACCTGCAAGTCGTGGATCATACGTTTCTTAAAGAGCAGGGCGACGCCCGCAGTGTTCGGCATATCCCGATTCCTGCGCACCGTGGCTTGATCACCGACCGTAATGGCGAACCTTTGGCCGTCAGCACACCCGTTACGACGCTGTGGGCCAACCCCAAGGAAATGCAGCAGGACAAAGCCAAATGGCCCGCTCTGGCAGCGGCTCTGGGTCAAGACCTCAAGTCACTGACCGAACGCCTGAATTCCCAGGCCTCCAAGGAATTCATTTACCTGGTCCGTGGTCTGACCCCGGAGCAAGGGCAGCAAGTCCTGGACCTTAAAGTGCCGGGTGTCTACGGCATTGAAGAATTCCGTCGTTTCTATCCGGCCGGCGATGTAACGGCCCATATGGTCGGTTTCACCGACCTGGACGACCATGGTCGTGAAGGGGTCGAACTGGCCTATGACGACTGGCTTGCGGGCGTGCCCGGCAAACGTCAGGTCATCAAGGATCGCCGCGGACGACTTATCAAGGATGTCCAGGTCACCAAAAATGCCAAGGCCGGGAAGACCTTGGCCTTGTCCATTGATCTGCGCCTGCAATATCTGGCCACCCGCGAACTGCGCAATGCCATTGTCGAGAACGAAGCCAAGGCCGGCAGTCTGGTGATCATGGACGTCAAGACAGGCGAAGTACTGGCCATGGTCAATTCGCCGACGTACAACCCGAACAACCGTCGCACCATGGTGCCTGCCGCCATGCGCAACCGGGCGATCATTGACGTGTTCGAGCCCGGCTCGACCATGAAGCCGATTTCCATGACTGCCGCGCTCGACAGCGGTCGCTGGAAACCCACCGACAAGGTTGAGGTTTACCCCGGCACCTTGCAGATCGGCAAGTACACCATTCGCGACGTTACCAAGACCGAAGGACCGATACTGGATCTGACCGGCATTCTGATCAACTCCAGTAACGTGGGGATGAGCAAGGTGGCTTTCGATGTGGGCGGCGAAGCGATTTTTCGTGCCATGCAGCGCGTGGGTCTCGGGCAATACACCGGTCTGGGCTTTCCGGGCGAGCGCGTAGGCAACCTGCCTAACTATCGCGAATGGCGCAAAGCCGAGACGGCGACCCTGTCTTACGGCTACGGGTTGTCAGTGACCGCGCTGCAACTGGTTCACGCCTACGCCGCGCTGGCCAACAACGGTCGTATCGTGCCGCTGACGATTCTCAAAAGCGACGCGGCGCCGACATCGGTTCAGGCGATTCCCGAGGCGACCGCCAAAACGCTGCAAGGCATGCTGCAACAGGTGATCGAGGACCCGCGTGGCGTTTATCGCGCCCGCGTGCCGTCCTATCACGTTGCCGGCAAGAGCGGCACGGCTCGTAAGACTTCGGCGGGCATCAAAGGCTATGCCGAAAATTCCTACCGCTCGTTGTTCGCCGGTTTCGGACCGATGAGCAATCCGCGCTACGCCATCGTCGTGGTCATCGACGAGCCGAGCAAGGGCGGTTATTACGGCGGTCTGGTGTCCGCGCCGGTCTTCAGCAAAGTCATGTCCGGCACGTTGCGCCTGATGAATGTCACGCCTGATAACCTCGCCCCAACGCCGCCAGAACAAGTCACTGCAACACCTGTCGTTAAAGGAGGGCGTGGTTGATGTCTTCCAGCCTGAACAAGATTTTCGCTCACGCAGACCGCGATCTGATGATTCGCGAGTTGACCCTGGACAGCCGCAATGTTCGCGGCGGCGATCTGTTTCTTGCGGTGCCGGGTGGCAAGTTCGACGGTCGCGATCACATTGCCGATGCATTGAAGCGCGGCGCGGCGGCGGTGGCGTATGAAGTTGAAGGCGCTACGGTTTTGCCGATCACCGATGTTCCGCTGATCCCGGTCAAGGGCCTGGCTGCGCAACTGTCGGACATCGCCGGTCGCTTTTACGGCGATCCAAGCCGCAGCCTGAACCTTGTCGGCGTCACCGGCACGAATGGCAAGACCAGCGTTACCCAACTGGTTGCCCAGGCGCTGGATCTGCTGGGGCAGCACTGCGGCATCGTGGGCACGCTGGGCACCGGTTTCTATGGCGCGCTGCAAAGCGGGCGGCACACCACGCCGGACCCGATTTCGGTGCAGGCGACGCTCACGGACTTGAAGAAAGCGGGCGCACGTGCCGTGGCCATGGAAGTTTCTTCCCACGGCCTGGATCAGGGGCGGGCGACGGCGCTGGCCTTTGATGTCGCCGTGCTGACCAACCTGTCGCGTGATCACCTGGATTATCACGGCACCATGCAAGCCTACGGCGAGGCCAAGGCCAAGCTGTTTGCCTGGTCCGATCTGCGTTGCCGGGTGCTGAATCTGGACGATGATTTCGGCCGTACGCTGGCTGCACAAAAGCATGAGTCGCGACTGATTACCTACAGCCTCGAAGATTCCAGCGCTTACCTGTATTGCCGGGAAGCGCTTTTCAACGATGGCGGCGTGCGCGCCACGCTGGTGACGCCGCAAGGCGAACACCTGTTGCGCAGCAGCCTCTTGGGCCGCTTCAACCTGAGCAACGTACTGGCTGCGGTGGGTGCGTTGCTGGGGCTGGATTACGCGCTGGACGAAATTCTCAAGGTGCTGCCAAAGCTCGAAGGTCCGGTTGGACGCATGCAGCGTCTGGGCGGCGGTGCCAAGCCTTTGGTGGTTGTGGATTACGCCCATACGCCTGACGCACTGGAAAAAGTCCTCACCGCGTTGCGGCCACATGCCAAGGGTCGCTTGATGTGCCTGTTTGGTTGCGGCGGTGATCGTGATCGTGGCAAGCGTCCGTTGATGGCCGAGGTTGTGGAACGTCTGGCCGACAGCGTGCTGGTCACCGACGACAACCCGCGCAGTGAAGTCCCTGCACGCATTTTCGACGACATTCGTGCGGGTTTCACCCACGCTGAAAACGTGCGTTTCCTTGAGGGCCGTGGTCCGGCCATCCGTGAGCTCATCGCCAGTGCCGAAGCCGACGATGTCATCGTGCTGGCGGGTAAAGGTCACGAGGACTATCAGGAAATCCACGGGCAGCGCCTCGCGTTCTCCGATCTGGAAGAAGCCACCCGTGCATTGGCTGCCTGGGAGGTCGCACATGCTTAAGCCGCTTTCTTTCAGCGAACTGGTCGTAGCCCTGGACGCCCGTCTGGTGGGCGCTGATTGCACGTTTGACGGCGTCAGCATCGACAGTCGCGCCATTGCGCCGGGGCAGCTGTTTGTCGCGCTGACCGGTCCGCGCTTCGATGGGCACGATTATCTGGATCAGGTTGCCGCCAAAGGGGCGGTAGGTGCGCTGGTTGATCATGAAGTTGCCGGCTCCACGTTGCCGCAACTGGTCGTCAACGATACGCGCAAAGCGCTGGCGCAACTGGGCGCCATCACCCGTAACGCGTTTGTCGACAAGCCCGTGGCGGCCATCACCGGTTCCAGTGGCAAGACGACGGTCAAGGAAATGCTTGCCAGTATCCTGCGCACCCGTGGGCCGGTATTGGCGACACGCGGCAACCTGAACAATGAACTGGGTGTGCCGTTGACGCTGCTGGAACTGGCTCCGCACTACGCGGCGGCGGTGATCGAGCTGGGTGCGTCCCGTGTCGGTGAAATTGCCTTCACTGTCAGCCTGACCAAACCGCACGTTGCGCTGATTACCAACGCTGGAACCGCCCATGTGGGCGAGTTCGGCGGGCCTGACAAAATTGTCGAAGCCAAGGGCGAGATTCTCGAAGGGCTCGATAGCTTCGGCATCGCCGTGCTCAACAAGGAAGACAAAGCGTTCCCCATCTGGACCGCCCGTGCCGGTCATCGTCAGGTGATCAGCTTTGCTGTCGCGGATTCGACGGCTGACTTCCATGCCCAAGACCTCAAGCTGGATGCGCGTGGCTGCCCGGGGTTCACCCTGCAAAGCCCGGCGGGTTCAGCGCGGGTGCAACTCAATCTGCTGGGTGTGCACAACGTAGGCAACGCACTGGCGGCGGCTGCGGCGGCGCATGCACTGGGCGTCACCCTGGATGGCATCGTTGTCGGCCTGAACACTGTGCAGCCGGTCAAGGGCCGCACTGTTTCGCAGATTGCGCCCAACGGCGTTCGGGTCATTGATGACACCTATAACGCCAACCCTACCTCGGTGAACGCCGCTGTCGATATCCTCACGGGCTTTACCGGTCGTACCGTGCTTGTGCTGGGCGATATCGGTGAGCTGGGCGACTGGGCCGAGCAGGGTCATCGCGATGTCGGCGCTTACGCCGCAGGCAAAGTGTCGGCGCTTTATGCCGTTGGTCCGCTGATGGTTCACGCCGTCAACGCGTTCGGCGAGCATGCGCGCCATTTTGCCAATCAGACCGACCTGATCGCTGCGCTGGGCGCCGAGCAGGACACTCAAACCACTATCTTGATCAAGGGTTCGCGCAGCGCTGCGATGGAAAACGTCGTCGCGGCACTGTGCGGTTCCAGCCTGGAGAAACATTAATGCTGCTGCTGCTGGCCGAGTTTCTGCAACAGTTTCACAAAGGCTTCGCGGTCTTCCAATACCTGACCCTGCGCGGGATTCTCGGCGTGCTCACGGCATTGTCGCTTTCGCTCTGCCTGGGCCCCTGGATGATCCGTACGTTGCAGCTTCGGCAGATCGGTCAATCCGTGCGCAATGACGGCCCGCAATCGCACCTTTCCAAATCGGGCACGCCGACCATGGGCGGGGCGCTGATTCTGTCGTCCATTGCCATCAGTACGCTGCTTTGGGCGGACCTGACCAACCGTTACGTCTGGGTCGTGCTGATCGTTACGCTGTTGTTCGGTGGCATCGGCTGGATCGACGATTACCGCAAGGTCATTGAAAAGAACTCCAAAGGCTTGCCCAGCCGCTGGAAATACTTCTGGCAGTCGGTGTTCGGCTTGTGCGCGGCCATCTTCCTTTATATGACCGCGCCGTCGGCGGTCGAAACCACGCTGATCATCCCGATGTTCAAGGATGCCAGCATCGCCTTGGGCATTGGCTTCGTGGTCCTGACGTATTTCGTCATCGTCGGCTCCAGCAATGCCGTCAATCTCACCGATGGCCTGGACGGGCTGGCGATTCTGCCGACAGTACTGGTGGGCGGCGCGCTGGGCATCTTCTGCTACCTGTCCGGTAACGTGAAATTTGCCGATTACCTGCTGATTCCTTACGTACCGGGTGCCGGCGAGCTGATCGTGTTCTGCGGCGCATTGATAGGCGCAGGTCTAGGGTTCCTGTGGTTCAACACCTATCCGGCTCAGGTTTTCATGGGCGACGTGGGTGCCCTGGCACTGGGCGCGGCGCTGGGCACCATTGCGGTGATCGTCCGTCAGGAGATCGTGCTGTTCATCATGGGCGGCGTGTTCGTGATGGAAACCCTTTCAGTCGTTATTCAGGTTGCGTCCTTTAAGTTGACCGGTCGTCGCGTCTTCCGCATGGCGCCGATCCATCACCACTTTGAACTCAAGGGCTGGCCCGAGCCGCGTGTGATCGTCCGTTTCTGGATTATCACCGTGATTCTCGTGTTGATCGGCCTTGCCACACTGAAACTGAGGTAGAACGAGTGTCTTTAATCGCTTCCGACCACTTCCGCATTATTGTCGGCCTCGGCAAGAGCGGCATGTCCCTGGTTCGCTTCCTCGCGAACCGGGGCGTGCCGTTTGCCGTGGCTGACACGCGGGAGAATCCGCCGGAACTGGCGACCTTGCGTCGGGACTATCCTCAGGTCGACGTGCGCTGTGGCGAACTGGACGTCGAATTTCTCTGCCGCGCCACAGAGCTCTACGTGAGCCCGGGCCTGGCTTTGGCGACCCCGGCGTTGCAACAGGCTGCCGCCCGTGGCGTGAAGCTGTCGGGTGACATCGAGTTGTTCGCACGTCACGCCAAGGCTCCGATCATCGCCATCACCGGTTCCAACGCGAAAAGCACCGTGACCACCCTGGTGGGCGAAATGGCCGAGGCGGCAGGCAAGCGCGTTGCCGTCGGTGGCAATCTCGGTACTCCGGCTCTGGATCTGCTGCGCGACGACGTCGAGTTGTACGTGCTTGAGCTGTCGAGCTTTCAGCTGGAAACCACTGATCAGCTCGGCGCCGAAGTCGCGACTGTATTGAATATCAGCGAAGACCATATGGACCGCTACAGCGGCCTGCCGGCTTATCACCTGGCCAAACACCGGGTTTTCCGTGGTGCTCGGCAAGTGGTGGTCAACCGCCAGGACGTGTTGACCCGTCCGCTGATCGGTGAGGGCCTGCCGTGCTGGACCTTCGGCCTTAACACGCCTGACTTCCATGGCTTCGGTCTGCGCGAAGAGAACGGCGAGAAATACCTCGCGTTCCAGTTCGACACCCTGATGCCGGTACGTGAACTGAAAATCCGTGGTGCCCATAACCAGTCCAACGCCCTGGCGGCGCTGGCGCTGGGGCATGCCGTCGGCTTGCCCATGGACGCGATGCTTGCCAGCCTGCGCACTTTTGGTGGCCTGGAACATCGCTGCCAATGGGTACGCGAGCGTGAAGACGTCAATTATTACGACGACTCCAAGGCAACCAATGTGGGGGCCGCGCTGGCTGCAATCGAAGGGCTGGGCGCGGACATCAGCGGCAAGCTGGTGTTGATCGCCGGTGGCGATGGCAAAGGCGCCGATTTCAGCGGGCTTGCTGCACCGATAGCGGCCCACTGCCGCGCGGTCGTGTTGCTGGGGCGTGATGCAGAGCTGATCGCTCAGGTGCTGGGCGATAGCGTGCCGTTGATTCGTGTCCAGTCGCTGGATGAAGCCGTAGCGCGCAGTGCAGAAGCCGCGCAGCCCGGCGATGCCGTGTTGCTGTCGCCAGCGTGCGCCAGTTTCGACATGTTCAAGAATTACGAAGAGCGCGGTCAGCTGTTCGCGCAAGCCGTGAGGAACTTGTCATGATCTTTGGCGTAATCAAACCGTACCCATCGCCACTGATCAGTGGCCGTGGCATCGACGTGGACTTCCCCATGCTGGCCGGTTGCCTGGCATTGCTGGGCCTTGGGCTGGTCATGATCACGTCCGCGTCGTCGGAAGTGGCCGCCGTGCAGTCCGGCAACACGCTCTACATGATGACCCGCCACTTGATCTACATGATCATCGGCCTGGGTGCCTGCGGCGTAACGATGATGATCCCGGTGGCGACCTGGCAGCGTCTTGGCTGGTTGATGCTCCTCGGTGCCTTCGGCTTGCTGGTCATGGTGTTGATTCCCGGTGTCGGGCGCGAGGTCAACGGTTCGATGCGCTGGATCGGCTTCGGTGCGTTCAACGTGCAGCCGTCGGAAATTGCCAAACTGTTCGTGGTGATTTTCCTGGCGGGCTATCTGATTCGTCGCCAGACCGAAGTTCGCGAAAGCTGGATGGGCTTCTTCAAACCCTTCATCGTGTTGCTGCCCATGGCTGGCTTGCTGCTGATGGAGCCCGACTTCGGTGCCACCGTCGTGATGATGGGCGCTGCGGCCGCAATGCTCTTCCTGGGCGGGGTCGGTCTGTTCCGGTTCAGCCTGATGGTGGCATTGGCGGTAGGGGCGGTGTTCGTTCTGGTTCAGGCTCAGCCGTATCGAATGGCGCGTCTGATTACATTTACCGACCCATGGTCCGATCAATTCGGCTCCGGTTATCAGCTGACTCAGGCGCTTATCGCCTTTGGTCGTGGCGAGTGGTTTGGCGTAGGTCTGGGCAACAGCGTGCAGAAGCAGTTCTACCTGCCGGAAGCCCACACTGACTTCGTTTTCTCGGTACTGGCTGAAGAGCTGGGCGTGGTCGGCTCGCTGCTGACCGTTGGCCTGTTTCTGTTTGTCAGCATCCGGGCGATGTACATCGGCATGTGGGCTGAGCGTGCCAAGCAATTCTTTGGCGCCTATGTGGCCTATGGCTTGGCGTTCCTGTGGATCGGTCAGATTCTGATCAATATCGGCGTGAACGTCGGGCTTTTGCCCACCAAGGGTTTGACCTTGCCGTTCCTCAGCTATGGCGGCAGCTCGCTGGTGATCTGCTGTGCGAGCCTGGGATTGTTGCTGCGTATCGAATGGGAATCGCGCAACAACATGGGCAGCGAAGAGGCCGAGTTCGACGAAAGCGACTTCGCCGAGGAGCCGCCTCATGGACGCTAATGTGCTGATCATGGCGGGCGGAACCGGCGGGCACGTGTTCCCTGCGCTGGCCTGTGCCCGTGAGTTTCAGGCCCGTGGCTATAAAGTGCACTGGCTCGGTACGCCCCGTGGCATCGAGAACGAACTGGTTCCGCAGGCGGGGTTCACCCTGCACCTGATCAACGTGACCGGTCTGCGCGGCAAGGGCCGTTTGTCCTTGCTCAAGGCCCCTTTGATGCTGGTCAAGGCATTGCTGCAGGCGCGCAGGATCGTGCGCGAGCTCAAGCCAGTTTGCGCGGTGGGTTTCGGTGGCTACGTCACCGGTCCTGGCGGTCTGGCGGCAGCGTTGGCGAAGGTACCTTTGATTGTCCACGAGCAGAACGCCGTGGCCGGTACCGCCAATCGCAGTCTGGCGTCGTTCGCCAGTCGCTTGTGCGAAGCCTTCCCCAATACCTTCGCGGCCAGCAGCAAGCGCCGCACCACCGGCAATCCGGTGCGTGTCGAGCTGTTTCTGGAGACCCCGCGCCAGGCATTGGCCGGGCGTCGTGCGCGGTTGTTGATTCTGGGCGGCAGCCTGGGCGCCGAACCGCTGAACAAACTGTTGCCCGAGGCGCTGGCGCTGGTGCCCGCAGAGGTGCGGCCCGAGGTGTTTCATCAGGCCGGCAAGCAGCACGATGAAATCACCGCAGAGCGCTATCGCGCTGCCGGTGTGGAGGCGCAAGTGGCGCCTTTTATCCAGGACATGGCTCAAGCGTATAGCTGGGCCGACCTGGTGGTCTGTCGCGCAGGCGCGCTGACCATCAGTGAATTGGCGGCAGCCGGACTGCCGTCACTGTTGGTGCCGTTGCCCCATGCGATCGACGACCACCAGTCCCGCAATGCCGACTATCTGGCCCTCGAAGGCGCTGCTTTCGTGATGCCACAAGCGACAACTGGCGCAGCCGAGATGGCGGCGCGCCTGAAAGAGGTTTTGATGCAACCCGAACAACTGAACAACATGGCTCGCACCGCTCGCCGACTGGCCAAGCCTGACGCCACCAACACCGTTGTCGATATCTGCCTGGAGGTGGCTCATGGTTGAGAATAAACGCGCGATGCCACAGCCGGAAATGCGCCGTATTCGTCGCATCCACTTCGTCGGGATCGGCGGGGTAGGCATGTGCGGGATCGCTGAAGTGTTGTTGAACCTGGGCTACGAAGTTTCCGGTTCCGACCTTAAGTCATCCCCTGTTACCGAGCGCCTTGAGTCCTTCGGTGCCCAGATCTTTATCGGTCACCGTGCCGAAAACACCGTGGGCGCTGACGTGCTGGTGGTGTCCAGTGCGGTCAATACCTCAAATCCGGAAGTGGCGACGGCTCTTGAGCGCCGCATTCCCGTGGTGCCCCGCGCCGAGATGCTGGCTGAGCTGATGCGCTATCGCCACGGCATCGCAGTTGCAGGCACCCACGGCAAAACCACCACCACCAGTCTGATTGCCTCGGTGTTCGCCGCGGGCGGTCTGGACCCGACATTTGTCATTGGTGGCCGGTTGAATGCCGCAGGTACCAACGCTCAGTTGGGCACCAGCCGTTACCTGATTGCCGAAGCCGACGAAAGCGACGCCAGCTTTCTGCACCTTCAGCCTCTGGTCGCGGTCGTGACCAATATCGACGCCGATCATATGGCGACCTACGAAGGCGACTTCAACAAACTGAAGAAAACCTTCGTCGAGTTCCTGCACAACCTGCCGTTCTACGGTCTGGCAGTGGTGTGCATCGACGATCCGGTGGTGCGCGAAATCCTGCCGCTGGTGAAACGTCCGACCCTGACTTACGGATTCAGCGAAACCGCTGACGTGCGCGCCATCAATGTGCGCCAGGACGGCATGCTGACGTTCTTCACCGTGCTGCGTCGCGATCATGAGCCGCTGGATGTTTCGGTCAACATGCCGGGCAATCACAACGTGCTCAATTCGCTGGCGACCATTGCCATTGCGACCGACGAAGGCGTCAGCGACGAGGCCATCGTCCAGGGCCTTTCCGGATTCCAGGGCGTGGGTCGCCGCTTTCAGGTGTATGGCGAGCTTCCGGTGGAAGGCGGCAACGTCATGCTGGTCGACGACTACGGTCATCACCCCCGTGAAGTTGCCGCTGTGATCAACGCGGTACGCGGCGGCTGGCCCGATCGCCGTCTGGTCATGGTTTACCAGCCCCACCGCTTCAGCCGTACCCGTGACCTGTACGACGATTTCGTCCAGGTGCTGACCGAAGCCAATGTGTTGCTGTTGATGGAAGTCTATCCCGCTGGCGAAGAGCCTATTCCGGGAGCGGACAGCCGCAACCTGTGCCACAGCATTCGTCAGCGTGGCCAGATGGACCCGATCTATATCGAACGCGGCGTTGAGCTTGCGCCGCTGGTCAAGCCGCTGCTGCGTCCGGGCGACATTCTGCTGTGTCAGGGTGCCGGCGACATCGGTGGCCTTGCGCCGCAACTGTTGAGAAGCCCGCTGTTCGCGGGCGCTGTCATCGCGTCAACTGAAGGAAAGCTGAAATGACGGCGCTGACGCAATCACTGCTCTGCACGCTGGAGCCGAAAACCTTCGGCCGCGTTGCCGTGCTGTTCGGTGGCAAAAGCGCTGAGCGTGAGGTTTCGCTGAAGTCCGGTCAGGCGGTGCTGCACGCACTGCAAAGCGCGGGCGTCGATGCGTTCGGTATCGATGTCGGCGACGATTTCCTGCAGCGTCTGGTCAGCGAGAAGATCGATCGCGCCTTTATCGTGCTGCACGGTCGGGGCGGTGAAGACGGGACCATGCAGGGGCTGCTGGAGTGCCTGGAAATCCCCTACACCGGCAGCGGCGTACTGGCTTCCGCGCTGGCCATGGACAAGTTGCGCACCAAGCAGGTCTGGCAGAGCCTGGGCCTGCCAACGCCACTGCACAGAGTGCTGGCCAGCGAAGCGGATTGTATTTCGGCGGTCACGGAACTGGGCTTGCCTTTAATCGTCAAACCGGCTCATGAAGGTTCCAGTATCGGTATGGCCAAGGTGACCGGCGCCGACGAATTGATCGCCGCCTGGAAATCCGCCAGTACCTACGATTCGCACGTTTTGGTTGAACAATGGATTCAAGGTCCCGAGTTCACCATCGCTTCTCTGCGTGGCCAGGTATTGCCTCCGATTGGCCTGGGCACTCCTCACAGTTTTTACGACTACGACGCCAAGTACCTGGCGGACGATACCCAGTATCGGATCCCGTGCGGCCTCGAAGAAAGCAAGGAACAGGAACTCAAGCAATTGACCGAACGGGCTTGCGAAGCCGTGGGCATTGCCGGTTGGGCGCGCACGGATGTCATGCAGGACATGAACGGCAAGTTCTGGCTGCTGGAAGTGAACACGGTGCCGGGCATGACCGATCACAGTCTGGTGCCGATGGCTGCACGAGCCGCTGGTCTGGACTTCCAGCAACTGGTGTTGGCGATTCTGGCCGACAGCGTCCAGGCGCGGGGTTAAGTCATGAACGCGACGGCACGTCATCAGCCTCCAGCACCCGGCCGCAAGCCGGTGCCGCGGGGTGCCAGTCGCATGGTGGCCAAAGAACCGCTGTCGGCGCGTCTGCCGAAAGCGAACTTCGGGTTTTTCAAGCGGTTGTTCTGGCCGGTGATGCTGGTGGTTCTGGGGTTTGGCACCTATGAGGGCGCGCAACGTCTGTTGCCGTATGCCGACCGCCCGATCACCAGGATCAACGTACAGGGTGACCTGAGCTACATCAGCCAGCAGGCCGTGCAGCAGCGGATAGCCCCCTTTGTGGCGGCCAGCTTCTTCACCATCGATCTGGCGGGCATGCGAACCGAACTGGAGCAAATGCCCTGGATCGCTCATGCGGAAGTGCGTCGGGTATGGCCGGATCAAGTGGTGATCCGTCTTGAAGAACAACTGCCGGTGGCGCGCTGGGGCGATGAAGCCTTGCTCAATAACCAGGGGCAAGCGTTTACCCCGCGTGAACTGGCCAATTACGAACACCTGCCGCAGTTGTTTGGCCCCCAGCGGGCTCAGCAGCAGGTGATGCAGCAGTATCAGATTTTGAGTCAGATGTTGCGCCCAATGGGGTTCTCCATCGCTCGGCTGGAATTACGTGAACGTGGCAGCTGGTTTTTGACCACGGGCGCGGGCAGTGCCGGTCCAGGCATCGAGTTGTTGCTGGGACGCGATCACTTAGTGGAAAAAATGCGCCGTTTTATCGCCATTTACGACAAAACGCTTAAAGACCAGATCACGAATATTGCGCGCATCGACCTGCGTTACTCCAACGGCCTTGCCGTCGGGTGGCGTGAGCCGGTAGCGCCTACGACGGACAAACCCGCCGTCGCGAAGAATTGACAAGAGGCAGGACCATGGCAAACGTGCAAAGCGGCAAAATGATCGTCGGCTTGGATATCGGCACCTCCAAGGTAGTGGCGCTGGTAGGTGAAGTCGCGGCCGATGGCACGGTGGAAATCGTCGGTATCGGTACCCATCCTTCCCGCGGCCTGAAAAAAGGCGTGGTGGTGAATATCGAGTCCACCGTTCAGTCGATCCAGCGTGCAGTGGAAGAGGCTCAGCTGATGGCGGGCTGCCGTATCCACTCGGCATTCGTCGGCGTGGCCGGCAGCCATATTCGCAGCCTGAACTCCCACGGCATCGTGGCAATCCGCGATCGTGAAGTCAGCTCGGCGGACCTGGAGCGTGTACTCGATGCCGCTCAGGCGGTGGCAATCCCGGCCGACCAGCGCGTGCTGCACACCTTGCCCCAGGACTACGTGATTGATAACCAGGAGGGTGTTCGTGAACCTCTGGGCATGTCGGGCGTGCGTCTGGAGGCCAAGGTTCACGTGGTGACCTGCGCGGTGAACGCTGCCCAGAACATCGAGAAATGCGTGCGTCGCTGCGGCCTGGAAATCGACGACATCATTCTGGAACAACTCGCTTCGGCGTACTCGGTACTGACCGATGACGAAAAAGAGCTGGGTGTGTGCCTGGTGGATATCGGCGGTGGTACTTCCGATGTCGCCATCTTTACCGAAGGCGCAATTCGCCACACCGCCGTGATCCCGATTGCCGGCGATCAGGTGACCAACGATATCGCCATGGCGCTGCGTACACCGACGCAATACGCCGAAGAAATCAAGATTCGCTATGCCTGCGCTCTGGCCAAACTGGCCGGCGCCGGTGAGACCATCAAAGTGCCAAGCGTGGGCGATCGTCCACCGCGCGAATTGTCGCGTCAGGCCCTGGCTGAAGTGGTCGAACCCCGCTACGACGAGCTGTTCACCCTGATTCAGGCTGAACTGCGCCGCAGCGGCTACGAAGATTTGATCCCGGCCGGCATCGTGCTGACCGGTGGTACTTCGAAAATGGAAGGTGCGGTCGAACTGGCCGAAGAGATCTTCCACATGCCGGTCCGCCTTGGCGTACCGCATAGCGTCAAAGGGCTCGCCGATGTTGTGCGAAATCCCATTTATTCCACTGGTGTCGGGTTGTTGCTGTACGGGCTGCAAAAGCAGTCTGACGGTATTTCGCTTTCCGGCATCGGCAGTAGCAGTAATGGTTATGGGGATGAGCCTAAAGCTCCGGTGCTTGAACGTATCAAGCGCTGGGTCCAAGGCAATTTCTAGGTTTCAAAAAGCAGTTGGCAGGCAGTGGGCACCAGGCACAAAACTAGAGAATGAAAGGAGAGGGAAAATGTTCGAACTCGTAGACAACGTCCCGCAAAGTCCGGTAATCAAAGTTATCGGTGTGGGTGGTGGTGGCGGCAACGCCGTTAATCACATGGTCAAGAGCAACATCGAAGGCGTGGAATTCATCTGCGCCAACACCGATGCTCAAGCCCTGAAAAACATCGGTGCACGTACCATCCTGCAATTGGGGACAGGCGTGACCAAGGGTCTGGGCGCTGGCGCCAACCCTGAAGTCGGCCGTCAGGCTGCACTGGAAGATCGTGAGCGCATTGCAGAAGTTCTGCAGGGCACCAACATGGTCTTCATCACCACTGGCATGGGCGGCGGTACCGGTACCGGTGCTGCGCCGATCATTGCTGAAGTGGCCAAGGAAATGGGCATTCTGACCGTTGCGGTCGTGACACGTCCGTTCCCGTTCGAAGGCCGCAAGCGTATGCAGATCGCCGATGAAGGCATCCGCATGCTGTCCGAAAGCGTCGACTCGTTGATCACCATTCCTAACGAGAAGCTGCTGACCATCCTCGGTAAGGACGCCAGCCTGCTGTCGGCTTTCGCCAAGGCTGACGATGTACTGGCTGGTGCCGTTCGCGGTATCTCCGACATCATCAAGCGTCCGGGCATGATCAACGTCGACTTTGCCGACGTACGTACCGTGATGAGCGAAATGGGCATGGCGATGATGGGCACTGGCTGCGCCAGCGGTCCGAACCGTGCACGGGAAGCCACCGAAGCAGCCATTCGCAACCCGCTGCTCGAAGACGTGAACCTGCAAGGCGCACGCGGCATCCTGGTCAACATCACTGCCGGTCCTGACCTGTCTCTGGGTGAGTACTCGGACGTGGGTAGCATCATCGAAGCGTTCGCTTCCGAGCACGCCATGGTCAAGGTCGGTACTGTTATCGATCCGGACATGCGTGACGAGTTGCACGTGACCGTGGTTGCCACCGGCCTGGGCGCGAAAATCGAAAAACCTGTGAAGGTTATCGACAACACCCTGCAGACCACTCAGCAAGCCTCGGCCCAGCCTTCTGCCCGTCAGGAGTCGCCGTCGGTGAACTACCGTGATCTGGATCGTCCTACCGTGATGCGCAATCAGGCTCACGCGGGTGCAACAGCAGCGGCGAAAATGAATCCGAACGATGATCTGGATTACCTGGACATCCCGGCTTTCCTGCGTCGTCAGGCCGATTGATGAAATGTATCAGGGGTATTTGGGTGATTGGTGTTCAGCAAAGGCCGGGTCTGCTATTATCGCCAGCCTTTGTTGATACCAGTTCGCAACTTGCGCTGAAGCGGCCAATGCCATGATTAAACAACGCACCCTGAAAAATATCATCCGTGCCACAGGCGTCGGCCTGCACTCGGGGGAAAAGGTTTACCTGACCCTCAAGCCTGCTCCTGTGAATACCGGTATCGTGTTTTGCCGTGCTGACCTTGACCCCGTCGTGCAGATTGCTGCGCGGGCGGAAAATGTCGGTGACACCACCCTGTCGACCACTCTGGTCAGCGGTGATGTCAAAGTTGACACGGTAGAACATTTGCTTTCGGCCATGGCTGGCCTTGGCATCGATAACGCCTACGTCGAACTCTCTGCCTCCGAAGTTCCAATCATGGACGGCAGCGCGGGACCCTTCGTATTCCTGATTCAATCGGCTGGCCTGGAAGAACAGGACGCGCCGAAGAAATTCATCCGGATCCTGCGTGAAGTGTCAGTGGAAGAGGGCGGTAAACGCGCTACTTTCGTGCCTTTCGAAGGGTTCAAGGTCAGTTTCGAGATCGATTTCGATCACCCCGTTTTTCGCGACCGCACCCAGAGTGCAAGCGTGGACTTTTCCAGCACTTCCTTCGTGAAGGAAGTCAGCCGTGCCCGGACCTTCGGGTTCATGAGTGATATCGAGTACCTGCGCAAGCACAATCTCGCACTCGGCGGCAGTGTGGAAAATGCCATTGTGGTCGACAAGAATGGCGTACTGAACGAAGACGGCCTGCGGTACGAGGACGAATTCGTCAAACACAAGATTCTGGATGCAATCGGTGACCTCTACCTGCTGGGCAACAGCCTGATCGGTGAGTTTCGCGGCTTCAAGTCGGGCCACGCTCTGAACAATCGCCTTCTGCGCACGTTGATCGAGCAGAAAGACGCCTGGGAAGTCGTGACTTTCGAAGATGCCAGCACTGCACCGATTTCTTACATGCGCCCCGTAGCGGCCGTGTAAGGTCAGTTTTACCCTCTTTCCTTTTATTTTTTAAAGGCCGCCTTCGGGTGGCCTTTTTTTATGGGCGGGCGATACCGAAATAATCCGGGGGGCCGGATTATTCCGGGATGACGGTGGGAAGGGCAAAGAAGGCTACTGTCTGGTCGGGCCTCTTCGCGAATGAATTCGCTCCCACCACTGCGCACCGCCTTGGTGTGACGGGCCTATTCTTTAGGCTTGGCATGCGCCGCCAGCCGCTCCAGTGCCGCACGGAGTTTTGGATCTGCGATACCGTCTGCGGTGGCCTGGATACTTTCGGCGGCCACGGTGGACAAGTCCATCGTATGACCGACGGCCCCTTGGGGTACGGTGGGCGGCTGTACCTTGAACAGAATGCGCGTGAGGCTGGCGAACTCGTCGAATGCGACCAGTTGTCGCTGCAAGCGTTTTTGCTGGTAGCGCAGTCGGGTCGCCCAGTGACCGTCGGTGACGATCAACAGAAGGCTGCCTTCACGCCAGGACGCGACATGACAATGCTCACGCGCGGCCGGTTGCAACTGGCTTTCCAGCAACCGTTGCAGGTGACCCAGACGCTGGGCGTGATGAAAAATGGCTTTGAGCGGCTTCGCTTCGCGCAACAAGACAGCCGGTGCCCGGGCTGTGAGGGGACGAAATGCCATGGTGAAGTAACCTTGGGTGACAAGGTCGCCATGTTACCAGAAATGCTCTCTGGCTCCGCGTTCAGGCTCCTTTCGCGGTTTTTACACGCAAAATCAACGAGTAACTTCTTTTTAACTTCTGCGGTTTGTGGGTTGAAGTCCGGAAAAAAGGCCCTATCTAGAAACAGCCCCGTCACAGCGCTGTGCCAGCATCGTGGAATAACGCCACTTTCCTCACCACCGTTTCCGGGTAGAATGCTCGTTCGCATGCGGCCATAAGGGCTGCACGGGCGACTCACGGGGCCGCCCTCCATCCCTATGTGTGGAAGATCCTGTCGATATGTTTGCGCCTTTGTTAAAGAAACTTTTTGGAAGCAAGAACGAGCGTGAAGTAAAGCGCATGCTCAAGACGGTTCAACACGTCAATGCCTTCGAAGAGCAAATGGTGGCCCTTTCGGACGAGCAATTGTGTGCCAAGACCGAAGAGTTCAAGGCCCGCTTAGCCAAAGGTGAGACCCTCGATAAGCTCCTCCCTGAAGCTTTCGCGGTTGCTCGTGAAGCCGGTAAGCGTGTCATGGGCATGCGTCACTTCGATGTGCAGCTCATCGGAGGCATGACCCTGCACGAAGGCATGATTGCTGAAATGCGTACCGGTGAAGGCAAGACCCTGGTGGGTACGCTGGCGGTTTATCTCAATGCGCTGTCCGGAAAGGGCGTACACGTTGTTACCGTGAACGACTACCTTGCACGCCGCGATGCCAACTGGATGCGTCCGCTGTACGAATTCCTCGGTCTGAGCGTAGGCATCGTCACGCCTTTTCAGCCGCCTGAAGAGAAGCGCGCTGCTTACGCGGCCGATATCACGTACGGCACCAACAACGAATTCGGTTTTGATTACCTGCGCGACAACATGGCTTTCAGTATGGAAGACAAGTTTCAGCGCGAACTCAACTTTGCGGTCATCGACGAAGTGGACTCGATCCTCATCGACGAAGCCCGTACGCCGCTGATCATTTCCGGTCAGGCCGAAGACAGCTCCAAGCTGTACACCGAAATCAACCGTCTGATCCCCAAGCTCGAGCAACACATCGAGGAAGTGGAAGGCGAAGTCACCAAGGCTGGCCACTACAGCATTGACGAGAAAAGCCGGCAGGTTGAGCTCAACGAGGCCGGTCACCAGTTCATCGAAGAAATGCTCACCGAAGTCGGGCTGCTGGCCGTGGGTGAGAGCCTGTACTCGGCGCACAATCTGGGCCTTTTGACCCACGTTTATGCCGGTCTTCGTGCCCACAAGCTGTTCCATCGCAATGTGGAGTACATCGTTCAGGACGGTCAGATTCTGCTGGTCGACGAGCACACCGGTCGTACCATGCCGGGTCGTCGCTTGTCCGAGGGTCTGCACCAGGCCATCGAAGCCAAGGAAAACCTGAACATTCAGGCCGAAAGCCAGACCCTGGCATCGACCACGTTCCAGAACTACTTCCGTCTGTATAACAAGTTGTCCGGCATGACCGGTACGGCGGACACCGAAGCGTTCGAATTCCACCAGATCTACACCCTGGCGGTCGTGGTCATTCCACCGAACAAGCCGCTGGCACGTAAAGACTTCAACGACCTGGTTTACCTGACCGCCGAAGAGAAATACGCGGCCATCGTGACCGACATCAAAGCCTGTCTGGCCGAGAATCGTCCGGTGCTTGTGGGTACCGCGACCATCGAAACCTCCGAGCACATGTCGCGTCTGCTCAATGAGGAAGGTATCGAGCACAAGGTACTCAACGCCAAGTTCCACGAAAAGGAAGCCGAGATCATCGCGCAAGCCGGTCGTCCGGGTGCGCTGACCATCGCCACCAACATGGCCGGTCGTGGTACCGACATTCTGTTGGGCGGTAACTGGGAAGTGGAAGTCGCCGCGCTCGACAACCCAAGCCCTGAGCAGATCGCGCAGATCAAGGCCGACTGGCAGAAGCGCCATCAGCAAGTGATCGAAGCGGGCGGTCTGCACGTGATTGCTTCCGAGCGTCACGAATCACGCCGTATCGACAACCAGCTACGTGGTCGTGCCGGTCGTCAGGGCGACACCGGTTCCAGCCGTTTCTACCTGTCTCTGGAAGACAGCCTGATGCGTATCTTCGCCTCGGACCGGGTGAAGAACTTCATGAAGGCCCTGGGCATGCAGTCCGGCGAAGCGATCGAGCACCGCATGGTGACCAACGCTATCGAAAAGGCACAGCGCAAGGTTGAAGGTCGCAACTTCGATATTCGTAAGCAATTGCTCGAGTTCGACGACGTCTCCAACGAGCAGCGTAAAGTGATCTACCACATGCGCAACAGCCTGCTGGCTGCAACGAACATTGGTGAGACCATCGCTGACTTCCGGCAGGACGTGCTCAACGGTTTGATCAGCCAGCACATTCCGCCTCAGTCCATGCCGGAGCAGTGGGATGTCCCGGGTCTGGAAGCCTCGCTGGAAAATGACTTCGGCGTGAAGCTGCCGATTCAGCAATGGCTGGACGAAGACGATCACCTGCACGAAGAAACACTGCGCGAGAAGCTGCTGATTGAATTGCTCGCCGCTTACAACGAGAAGGAAGAGCAAGCCAGCGCCGACGCGCTGCGCACCTTCGAGAAACAGATCCTGCTGCGCGTCATCGACGACTTGTGGAAAGACCATCTGTCGACCATGGACCACTTGCGTCACGGCATTCACTTGCGCGGTTACGCCCAGAAGAACCCGAAGCAGGAATACAAGCGCGAGTCGTTTGCCCTGTTCCAGGAACTGCTGGACTCGATCAAGCGGGACACGATCCGTGTGCTGTCCCACGTTCAGGTTCGCCGCGAAGATCCGGAAGAAGAAGAGGCCCGCCTGCGTCGCGATGCCGAGGAACTGGCGCAACGCATGCAGTTTGAGCACGCCGAAGCGCCGGGTCTGGATCAACCGCAAGTACTGGTCGAAGAGGGCGCCGATGTGGCTGTTGCCCCGGTCCCGGTTCGCAACGATCAGAAGCAGGGTCGTAACGAGTTGTGCTGGTGTGGTTCGGGCAAGAAGTACAAGCATTGTCACGGCCAGATCAACTGATTCCAGTGATCTAAACCGTACTATCAACGCCGCGACCGGCTCAGCCGTCGCGGCGTTTTCAATCGTTTGCCGTACCGATGCGGGCGGCGTAGTCATCTTTCAAGGAGCGCACCTAATGGCTGTTGGTCTTGGTCCTTTGCCGACATTGCACCCGGTTCCCGGTTTTGAACTGGGTATTTCCTCTGCCGGCATCAAGCGCCCAGGGCGCAAGGATGTGGTGGTCATGCGCTGTGCCGAAGGCTCCAGCGTCGCAGGGGTTTTTACCCTCAATGCGTTTTGCGCCGCGCCGGTCATCCTTGCCAAACAGCGCGCTCAGGGCGTCGTGCGCTACCTGTTGACCAACACCGGTAACGCCAACGCAGGCACCGGTGAGCCGGGTCTGGTCAATGCCGCCCGCACCTGTGCAAAGCTGGCAGAGTTGACCGGTGTCGATGCCAGCGCCGTGCTGCCTTTTTCTACCGGTGTCATCGGTGAGCCGTTGCCTGTGGAAAAAATCGAAGGCGCCTTGCAAGCTGCCCTTGATGACCTGTCTGTGGATAACTGGGCCGCGGCGGCCACGGGGATCATGACGACCGACACGCTCCCTAAAGGCGCGAGTCGCCAGTTCCAGATCGACGGTGTGACCGTTACCGTGACCGGCATCAGCAAGGGCGCGGGGATGATTCGGCCGAACATGGCGACCATGCTCGGTTATATCGCCACAGACGCCAAGGTTGCTCAGGACGTGCTGCAGGACTTGATTCGCGACGGTGCCAACAAGTCGTTCAACCGCATCACCATTGATGGCGATACGTCCACCAATGACTGCTGCATGTTGATTGCCACCGGTCAGGCTGATCTGCCCCAGGTGACAGAAGCCAAAGGCCCGCTGTTCGAGGCGTTGAAAAAAGCCGTGTTCGACGTGTGCATGGAAGTCGCTCAGGCCATCGTGCGTGACGGCGAAGGCGCCACCAAGTTCGTGACCGTTGAAGTCAACGGCGGCGGCAATCATCAAGAGTGTCTGGACGTGGGCTACGCGGTGGCGCATTCGCCGCTGATCAAAACCGCGCTGTTCGCCTCCGACCCGAACTGGGGTCGCATTCTGGCGGCTGTGGGCCGTGCTGGCGTGCCGGATCTGGATGTGAGCAAGATCGACGTGTTCCTCGGTTCTGTATGCATCGCCAGCAAAGGCTGCCGCGCCACCACCTACACTGAGGAGCAGGGCTCTGCAGTGATGGCAGAAGCCGAAATCACCATCCGCATCGAGCTGGGCCGCGGCCAGTGCAGCGAAACCATCTGGACCACTGACCTGTCCCACGAGTACGTGAAGATCAACGCGGAATACCGCACTTGATCTGACAGCCGCACCTGTGGGGACGAAGTGTGGGAGCGAATTCATTCGCGAAAACGGCGGTACATTCTCTGATTTTCCGTAGTCAGGACTGCCGTTTTCGCGGATGAATCCGGTCCCACTGTCTCGCGTTTGCACGACGACCGCTAGATTGCCCACAGGAGCCCTCTTCAGATCGCTCCCTTTCCAGAGGACACTGACATGACTCTGCACCTGATCATCGGCGACAAACGCTTTTCCTCCTGGTCCCTGCGGCCTGCGTTGGCGCTGTACATGACCGGCGCGCCCTACACCGAGCAGGTCATCAGACTCAACCAGCCCAATACCCGACAACTCATCCTCGAGCATTCGCCTACGGGCAAAGTGCCGATCCTGAAAACCGGGCACGGCTCGATCGCGGATTCTCTGGCGATTATCGAATACCTCGCTGAACAATTTCCGGACGCTGGCCTGTGGCCTGCTGACATCGCTGCCCGTGCCCAGGCGCGTTCGGCCTGTGCGCAAATGCACAGCGGTTTCCTGGCGCTGCGTTCGACCATGCCCATGGACTTGCGTCACAACGAAGCGCTGGAAGTCATCTCGGTCGAAGCCCAGGCCGATATCGAGCGCATGTGTGCGCTGTGGGCCGAGTGCCGCGCTGCCGCCGTCCAGAGCGGGCCTTACCTGTTCGGACAGGCCAGCGCCGCCGACGCGTTCTTTGCCCCCGTGGCAGTTCGCATGCGTACTTATCAGGTGCAGTTGCCGCCAGAAGCCCAGGCCTACGTCGATACCCTTTACCAATGGCCGGTTTTCCAGCGCTGGCAACAGGCCGCACTGGAGGAATTCCCGGAATGAAACGTATCCATGTCGCCGCAGCGGTCATTCGTGGCTCGGACGGCAAGATTCTTATTGCGCGGCGCGCTGACACCCAGCATCAAGGTGGTTTGTGGGAGTTTCCCGGTGGCAAGGTCGAACCCCATGAAACCGTTGAAGCAGCCCTGGCCCGCGAACTGCTGGAAGAGCTGAACATCGTTGTGACTCAGGCCCGCCCGCTGATCAAGATTCAGCACGATTACCCGGACAAGCAGATACTTCTGGATGTGTGGGAAGTGTCCGCATTCAGTGGCGAACCCCATGGTGTCGAAGGGCAACCCTTGGCCTGGGTCACGAGTCGCGAACTGGCCGATTATGACTTTCCGGCGGCCAATCAACCGATCGTCGCTGCCGCACGGCTGCCGGGGGAATACTTGATCACGCCGGGCGACCTGGACACCCCGCAGTTGCTGCGCGGCCTGCGCACGGCCATCGCCGGAGGCACCAGGCTTGTTCAGCTGCGCGCACCGGGCGGCTATGACCCGCAATACCGCGACATGGCGGTGGATGCAGTGGGTTTGTGTGCCGGCAAGGCGCAATTGATGCTTAAAGGGCCGCTGGAGTGGCTGGGTGACTTTCCCGCGGCGGGCTGGCACCTGACGTCGGCGCAGTTGCGCAAGCTGGCCAGTCGTGGTCGTCCTTTCCCGAAAGAGCGCTGGCTGGCCGCGTCCTGCCACAACGCGGAAGAGCTGAGCCTGGCCGAGCAGATGGATGTGGACTTCGTGACGTTGTCACCGGTTCAGCCCACTCAGACGCACCCCGATGCCCAGCCATTGGGCTGGGAGCAGGCCAGCCAGTTGATTGCAGGGTTCAGCAAACCGGTTTACCTGTTAGGTGGCGTTGGCCCCAATGAGCGGCAACGTGCCTGGGAGAACGGTGCCCAGGGCGTGGCCGGAATCAGGGCGTTTTGGCCTGATGCGTAAAGGGCGATAGCCCACTTTCAGGTTTTCCCGCAGGAACTACTCCCGTGGGACCGGCTTTAGCCGGGAAGGCGGTGTGGCCATCGACGCGGATGCTTCGTATGTCCCGGCCTCTTCCCGGCTAAAGCCGGTCCCACGGGGCGAACTGAGTGCAGTTCACAGGTCAGAGTCAAAGGGCGGATTCAGGCTTCCTGGCCGCTTCCCACAATATTTCAGCAATTCCTTGCCGGCGGGCAATCATCCGCGCCGAGACAAACAGCAGGTCCGACAGGCGATTGATGTAGGCCAGTCCGAACCCGGCCAAGGGTTCTACGGCATTGAGGTGCTGACAGCGCCGCTCCGCGCTGCGCGCCAGGCTGCGGCAAACGTGGGCTTGGGCGATCAGTGTCGAGCCACCGGGCAGGATGAAGTTTTCCAGGGCGCCGAGTTCGTCGTTCCACAGGTCGATGGCGGCTTCCAGTCTGTCGATTTCCGCCTGATTCAGCGCCTGGTAAGTCGGCATGGCCAATTCACCGCCGAGGTCGAACAGGCGGTGCTGGCAGGGTGTCAGAACTTCGATCACTTCATTCAGGCCGGGATTCGCCACTGCTTGGTCCACAAGCCCGGCCAGCAACAGTCCCAACTGGCTGTTGAGCGTGTCGACCTCACCGATGGCTTCGACCCGTGGATGATCCTTCGACACGCGTCGCCCGTCGCCCAGCCCGGTTTCGCCGGTGTCGCCGGTGCGTGTGTAAATTTTCGACAATCGAAAGCCCATTGTTACTACTCCTTCATAACGGTGAAATCACCGCTTCCGGCACGTTGACCTGACTGCCCGCCAAGGGCAGTCGTAAGGTAAAGCACGTGCCCAGGCCGACAGAGGATTGCACCTCCATCTGGCCTTTGTGGTTATTGGTGATGATGAAATAGGACACCGACAGCCCAAGTCCAGTGCCCTGTCCGATTTCCTTGGTGGTGAAAAACGGTTCGAAAGTCCGCTTGCGTACGTTTTCGGACATGCCGATGCCGTTGTCTTCCACCTGGATTTCTGCCCAGGGCGGATTGAGTCGGGTGCGCAGGGTAATTCGGCCCGGCTCGGTGTCGTCCGGCCGTTGATGAATGGCCTGCGCGGCGTTCTTGAGCAGGTTGAGCAGGACTTGTTCCAGTTCATTGGGAATGGCAGGCACGGGTCCCAGTTGAGGGTCGAACTGGCGGATGATCGCCTGGCCTTTGAAATCGAAACCGATGGTCAGGTCAAAGTCGTTGCTGGCGATTTCCAATGCTTGATCAATCAGCGCCGGTAATTCGCAAGGGATCATCTGGCGGTTGCTGAGGCGGCTGAAACTGAGCATATGACTGACGATCTTTGCCGCCCGGGCGCCGGCCTGCTGTATGCCGTCCAACAGTTGCGGCACCTCCCGGCTGGTGAGGTAGCGATTGACCTTGTCCAGAGCGATGCCATCGGCTTCGGCCTGTTCGATGTTTTTCGGCAGGTCCGGGGAAAGACGCCGACGAATGTTCTGCACGTTGTGCAGGATCGCACCCAATGGATTGTTGATTTCATGGGCCATGCCCGCCGCGAGACCGCCCACGGACAGCATCTTCTCGGACTGCACCATCATTTCCTCCAGGGACAGACGCTGGGTGATGTCGTCGATGCGTATCACCACGCCACGGCCCGCGCCGCCGGTCAGCGGGTAAAACGTCAGGGCGTAGTGCCGCCGTTCCTCGTCCTTGATCCAGGTCACCCGCTCGATCTTGGTAACGCTGTGCCGTTCCACGGTGAGCTTGAGCTGCGGCAGAAAGGCTTTCATGGGCGCGAAGGCGAGGAAAATCGGCTGGTTCAGCGCTTCGTCCAGGGGTGTACCCGACAACGCGCTGGCTTCCTGATTCCACTGGGTGACGTACAGTTGTTCGTCCAGAGCGATCAGCGCGGAGGGCATGGAGTCGATAATGCTGTTGAGGTAGTTCTGAAAGCCGGTGAGTTTCTTCTCGATCTTGCTGCGCACCTGCACTTCAAGTTCCAGCTTGCGATTGGTGTGGCGGGTTTCTTCGGCCAGCCCTTGCGCCTGGTCGTAGGCTTCCTGAGAGTCGTCCCGGGCCCGCTTGAGCTGCTGTTCGCGAGCTTCGATGCGCGACAGCATGGTATTGAACGCTTCGGCCAGGCTGCCGATTTCGTCCTGGTTGCCCGGCGCTGCCCGCAGCGCGTAGTTCTCCTGCCGCGTGACCTGCCGCGACAACTCTTCAAGCTGGTAAATCGGCTCGGTGATCAGGCGGCGGATCTGCCGGGCAATGACCAGCCATAAAAATATGCTGAATACCAGGATGCCAAGGCTGGCCGTCAGCGTGCCGGTGTAGAACGCCGGGGGCAGTTCGCTGCTGGCCACCAGCAACAAATGCCCGGGGGCCTGGCCGGTCTTGGGTACGGGGATGACCTGCGTGCTGCGAAACTCGGTCAAGCGCCAGGTTTCTACGTGAGTGAAGCGCTCGGGCAGTTTGAGGCCGTCGCCTTGCTGCAATTGGCCCAGGCGCTCGCCGTTGTTGTCGTAAAGCGCCGCCGCGCGCAATGGACCGTAATTTCTCAGCTCCCGGAGCAAGGCGTGTGCTTCGCGGGGCGAGTTGAGGGATTGTTCTGCCAGGTTCGGGTTGCTGATCAATCGGCCGATGGTTTGCAGCGCTTGCGGCGCCATGGCTTCCTGAGAAATGTAATAGGCCGCGCCGATGAATGTCATGTTGGCGACCAATAGCACGGTGGTCAGCAAGACCAACAAGGCCGCCAGGATTTTTTGGCCTACCGGTAGATTTTCCAGACGCTGGCGCAATGGCATGGGGCGAATCACAGGCTATGAGGAAAGGGCAGGGTAGCGCGGCGCTCTGCCATTGCAAACCCTGACCTAGTCGATGCGCAAGCCTTGAGCGACCAGATGCTCAACCAGCCGTTTCTGCAACTGGATCAAATGCGGCACTGCGCAGCGATGGCGCTGCGCAGCGGCACAGGCGTAACCGAGCAGGTAGCTGATCTCGGTGCGTCTTCCCTGGGACACGTCCTGATGCATCGACGAATAGTTGGCGGCGGTGGCCTGAATCACGCGTTCGACCTCGCTGTGCAACTCCAGCGCGGCTTCAGGCTGGCCGCAGCACGTGAGCAGTTCACCCAATTCGCTGCATAGGGTTGCCACTTCGCAGGGATGTTGCTGCAGCCCGCCGTTGCGGCAGTCATGCAGCACCGTCAGCGGGTTTATCGCGCAATTGAGTGCCAGTTTGCGCCACAGGCGGGTGAGGATGTCGGGCGTCCATTGATGAGGTATGCCGCTGGCGTGCAGGTCTGGCAGCCAGGAGGGTGGCATTGGGTTGCGCGGATCGCCCAGCCAGGTGAATCCATGGCCAGCGAAGACGACACGCCAGTCCTGCTCACGAAACGCGCCTTCGGTGCTGGAGGCGAAGGTGCAGCGGGCCTGGGGCGCCCGTGCGGCCACGGCGTCCTGGCTGCCCAGCCCGTTCTGCAGCAGGATCAGCTCCGCATCCGCGCTCAGGCGGGGCAACAGATTCGCGACCGCTTGCTCGGCGTCATAGGCCTTGCAGGCCACCAGCAGACGCTTGATCGGTTCAATATCGTCAGCGACCTGCGCGCTGACCGGCACACGTTGTTCGACGCCGTGCTCCACCAGTGTGATGGCTGCGCCGTTGGTCTCATAAGCCGCCAGTCGGGGGGCATCACGCAGAATGAGTCTGACCGGCAAACCGGCCCGCGCCAGCCTTGCCGCCCATAAACTGCCGAGGCTGCCCGCGCCGAGAACATGCCATGTGACAGGCATCAGACAGCCACTGAAGCGGAAATGAAGCGGAGCAACAGAGGAAAAACGGCAGTCGACATGGAAGGCTCGCAGTGAACGCGGGAAAGTCCCGTTATAATGAGCCCGCTTTTATCACGTCAAGCCACGCGTGCTCGATTCATCGAACCGCGCCCTCACCTGGAGAAATTACATGCCCTCGTTCGACGTAGTGTCCGAACTGGATAAACACGAAGTCACTAATGCCGTCGACAACGCCATCAAAGAGCTGGACCGTCGCTACGATTTGAAAGGCAAAGGTGAATTCGAGTTCAAGGAACTGACCGTCAACCTCACCGCCGAAGCGGACTTCCAGCTTGAAGCGATGATCGAAATCCTCAAGCTGTGCCTGGCCAAGCGCAAGATCGACGTCAAGTGCCTTGAAGTCAAGGATGCCTACCCGTCCGGCAAGCTGATGAAGCAGGAAGCCGTGCTCAAGGAAGGCATTGATAAAGAGCTGGCGAAGAAAATCGTCGCCCACATCAAGGAAGCCAAGCTCAAGGTTCAGGCGGCCATTCAGGGCGAGCAAGTGCGTGTCACCGGCAAGAAACGTGACGACTTGCAGGAAGCCATGGCAGTGCTGCGCGGCCACGAATTCGGCATGCCGCTGCAGTTCAACAACTTTCGGGATTGATCTTCATGCCTCGGGTTTGCGGGAACCTACGTCCTGTTCAAGCGTCCGAGGCCTGAGCAAACGGCTCGAGCAACGAGGCCATGAGCCCGGGGCTCAGCCGTTTTTTTGCGGCAAGCAAGGAGTCATTGATGGATTTAAATGCAGAAGTCGACCATTTGGTCAAAGCCTCCGAAGCGTGGATTCCGATGATCATGGAATACGGCAGCCGTGTGCTACTGGCCTTGGTTACGCTGACCATCGGGTGGTGGCTGATTAACCGGTTGACGGTCAAAGTGGGCGCTTTGCTGGCCTTGCGAAATGCGGATCTGGCGCTACAGGGTTTCGTCAGCAACCTGGCCAATATCATTCTGAAGATCCTCCTGATCGTCAGCGTCGCGTCGATGATCGGTGTGGAAACCACTTCGTTCGTGGCCGCTATCGGTGCTGCCGGTCTGGCCATTGGCCTGGCCTTGCAAGGTAGCCTGGCGAACTTCGCCGGTGGCGTGTTGATTCTGCTGTTCCGTCCTTTTCGCATCGGTGATTGGATCGAAGCTCAAGGGGTTGCCGGTACCGTCGACAGCATTCAGATCTTCCACACGATTTTGCGCACGGGCGATAACAAGACGGTGATCCTGCCCAACGGCAACCTGTCCAACGGCATCATCACCAACACCAATCGCCAACCGACGCGCAAAGTCGTGTTCGATGTCGGTGTCGATTACGAAGCTGATCTGAAAACGGCGCAGCAGGTTTTGCTGGACCTGGCCAATGACCCGCGAGTACTGGCTGATCCGGCTCCGGCTGCAGTCGTCTCCACCCTGGGTGACAGCTCGATCACCGTTTCGCTGCGCATCTGGGTGAAAACGCCGGATTACTGGGACGTCGTGTTCATGCTCAACGCCGAAGCTCGCGACCGGTTGAAAGCCGCGAATATCGACATTCCATTTCCGCAACGAGTGATTCGCGTGGTGCAGGATTCCACGCCGCAGTAAGGCTTGTCACGTAGCGCGAATTTATCGCCGAGGCGTCTGGTGTATCCAGCCGTCTCGCTGATAAACCGCCGCTACATCTCAGGCTTTTCAGCCCCTTCTACGGTCTCCGCTTCCTTGGTCTGCCCCGGTTCCTTGCGCCACTGCAAGACGATCATGAGCAGCGTGGGCACGCCCAGCATCGCCGTGATCAGGAAGAAGTTGTGATAACCGAACTTCTCCACCATGACCCCTGAATACCCGCCAATCAAGCGTGGCAGCAGCAGCATGATCGAGCTGAGCAGCGCATATTGCGTCGCGGAGAATTTGAGGTTGGTCAGGCTCGACAGATAGGCCACGAACGCCGACGTCGCCAGCCCGGCACTGAAGTTGTCCATGGAGATGGTCAGGACCAGCATCTGCAGATTGGGGCCCATGTCAGCGAGCATCAGAAACAGCAGGTTGGTGGCGGCCGACGTCACGCCACCAATGAACAGGATCGGCATGATGCCGAAACGCACGATCAACAACCCGCCAAAGCCCGCGCCCAGCAATGTCATGACCAGACCAAAGATCTTGCTGACGCTGGCGATCTGATCCTTGGTAAAGCCCTGATCGATGTAAAACACATTGGCCATGACGCCCATGACCGTGTCCGACATGCGGTAGGTAGCGATAAGGCCCAGCAGCAGGAAAGCCTGCCAGCGATAGCGCAGGATGAAGTCGTTGATGGGGGTCAGCACCGGTGCCAGCCCGCGTCGTCCGAATGACGAAAGGCAGGCGGCCGTCAGGATGATATAGAGGATAGAGCGCAGGAAGGCCCGATCCTCAAGCAGCAGGTCCATCCAGCTCGTGCCGTTGAACAACACGCTGGAAAAGTCGGTGTTGTAGAGCTGGGTAAACATCGCGGGCACGGACACCAGCAAAATGATCAGCACGAAGACCGAGGCCAACTGATGCGTAAAGCCGTAGCGGGCGGCCGATAGCTGCGTGCGCAGTGGCACAGGTGGCTCGCGCATCACCAGCGTGGTGATCAGCGCAGGCAGCATCAGCAGGCCGAATAGCACGTAGGTGCCGGTCCAGGCCGAATGTTTGTAGGCAAAGCCGGTGGACCCGAAGCCTTCGGCGAAGTACAGCGCGCCCGCCGTAGCGAGCAGCGCCGCGACCCGGTAGCCGGACATATAGCTGGCGGCGAGCGCAGCCTGTTGGGTGTCGTTGGCGATTTCCAGGCGATAAGCATCGATGGCGATGTCTTGAGTCGCTGAAGAAAAAGCCACGACCACGGCAATCGCGATCAGCCACGACAGATGCTGTTGCGGATCGCAGAAACCCATACCGATCAGGCCGAGTATGACCAGTGATTGCGACAACACCAGCCAGGATCGGCGACGCCCCAGTTTGCCCAGCAGCGGCAGGCGCCATTGGTCGAGCAGCGGCGACCACACCCACTTGAAGGCATAGGCCAGGCCGATGAGGCTTGCATAACCGATGGTTTCCCGAGCGACACCCGCCTCGCGTAACCAGACCGATAACGTAGAGAAGACCAGCATGTAAGGCATGCCCGCAGCGAATCCGAGCAACAGCAGTACTAATGTCGAGGGGCTGGCATATGCGGCGAGCGCGGCGCGCCAGGTTTTACGGGGCATGGGCTGGAATCTGCCTCAGGTTACGAAAACAAAGGGCGCACTCTAACCGCAGTGCTCTATCGGACGCCAGCCATGACGCCGCATATCTACCCGATTGTTCTGAACGGTAATGCCTTCGGCGCGTAGACGGGCGCGCTGTTCGTCCCCTGAAACGCTGCCCGCCGGCAAGCTCAGGCGACCTCCGGCCGCGATCACGCGGTGCCAGGGCAGGGAACTGCCTTCCGGCAACTGGCTCAGAGTGCGACCGACCCAGCGTGCGGCACGGCCAAGGCCAGCCAGGTCCGCCAGCTGCCCGTAAGTGATAACGGTTCCTGTTGGCACCTGATTCAGGGTAATGTACAGCGCCGTGCGTCGCACCTCTGCCGCAGAGAGGCCTGAAGGATCGTCGTTTCCCGAGGGTTTTTCGGCCACGCGTTCGTTTCCTGTGTACTGAGCTATGGAATGCCAAGTTGCGGAACTACGCCGTGTTCCCGTGGTCTGTGTCTGCGCCCGCGGCGGTCTCCGATCGATTGCCTTGACGTCGTCCACAGGACGATGCCCGATTTTCCGCTAACTGAGCCTTGTCGTTGCTTATGCTGAACAGAACTTTGCTGTGCCTCGCTGTGACCTTCGCGTCCACGCCCTTGCTCGCTGATACCGTCTGGTTGAAAAACGGCGACCGTTTGACCGGTACCATCAAGGTCTTCGACGGCGGCAAGCTGCTGATCGAAACCAAGTATGCCGGCGCTATCCCGCTGGACTGGAAAGAGGTCAAAACCCTCGAAAGCGACCAGAAGCTGCTGGTCAAACAAGACCAGTATCAGGGTGAAGTCGCCAAGTCTCTGCAAGCTTCCGACGATGGCAAGGTGACTCTGCTCAATGGCGAGGCACCCAAAACGGTCGAGCTGGCCAGCATCCAGCAGATCATGAAGCCCACGCCTATCGTTACCGACCTGGTCTGGAAGGGCAATATCGACGCCGCCCTGGACTTCGAGCGAGCAGAGAACGACACCGACGATTACAACGTCGCGTTCAAGACCACGGCGCGTCATGGTCAGTGGCGTCACAACGCCAAGGGCGAATACAACCGCGAAAGCAGCGACGAATTGGTGACCACCGATAACTGGAGCGCCGAATACTCCATCGACCGCTTCCTGACCGAGAACTGGTTCTGGGATGGCCGCGTCAACTATAAGCGCGACAAAGTCGAAGACCTTTCTCGTCAGCGCACCGTCGGTACCGGTCCTGGTTATCAGTTCTGGGATAACGAGCTGGGTGCATTCAAGCTGGGCGCATTGCTCAACCGCACCGACTTCGAATATTCCAACGGTTCGAAAGATAATTTCTATTCCGTGGCCGGCACCTGGGATTACAACCGTTACCTCATTGGCAAAAAGGTTGAGTTCTTCACCAATGGCGAGTTGGGCAAGCCAATCGGTAATGTGGCTGATTACAGTCTCGAGGCTGAAGTCGGGTTGCGCTATAAAGTGACCGACTGGGCGTCCCTTAACCTGAAAGCCGAAAAAGACGTGATCAGCGGTTCCAGCGAAGGCGATCTTGACAAAACCCGTTACACCGCAGGATTTGGTGTGACCTGGTAATTCCGATTCGCCTGTCTGCGTAAAAGCCACCCAGTGGGCGAAGCGGCGTTTAAACACCGCTTCGCTCAACGGCTTTTACACACTCACCGTTGACCCTTTCCTAAATTCGCAACCCGCCGTCCAGCTCCAGAATTCGTCCGTTGTAATAGTCGTTTTCCAGAATGTAGGCCACCGAGTGGGCGATTTCTTCCGGTTTGCCCATGCGCTTGAGCGGGATGGCGGAGGTCATCTTCTCCAGTGCTTCGGGCTTCATGCTGCCCGTCATCTCGGTTTCGATAAAGCCCGGCGCTATGCCCGCCACGCGGATGCCATAGCGCGCCAGTTCCTTGGCCCAGGTCACGGTTGCAGCCGCCACGCCCGCCTTGGCGGCGGTGTAGTTGGTCTGGCCTACATTACCCGCGCGGGAAATCGAAGAAATATTGATGATTGCGCCCTGGCTCTTCAGCTCCACCATCTTTGCCGCCACTTCGCGAGTACACAGGAAAACGCCGGTCAGGTTGACGTCGATGACCGCCTGCCACTGCGCAAGGCTCATCTTGGTCATCTCGCCGTCCTTGACCTTGAGCAACAGGCCATCGCGCAAAATTCCGGCATTATTGATCAAGCCATGAATCGCGCCGAAATCCTCGGCAACGTTGGCGACCATGTCCGTGACCTGAGCTTCATCGGCCACGTTGCACAGATAGGCGCGCGCTTCAACGCCCAGCGCCTCGCAGGCCTGGACCGATTGATCGAGTTTTTCCTGATTCAAATCCACCAGCGCCAGCCTTGCGCCTTTGCCCGCCAGATATTCAGCCATGGCGCGGCCAAGACCCTGGCACCCGCCTGTGATAATGATTACCTTGTCTTTCAATTGCATGCGCGTGCCCAATTAGCAGGTCATTGTTATCCCTGCAGGCATTTATGCAGGGGAGAGAGAGTGTGTTGAATGATCGTCTTACTGACTGAATAGTTAACAGGAGTCAAAAAATGAGCATCAAGGCCGCCAAGCATGCACGAGAACTGCTGCTCAAGGAATACAGAGGGGTGCTGTCGACCCACTCCAAATCCATGCCTGGCTATCCGTTCGGTTCCTCTGTTCCTTATTGCCTGGACGGGCAGGGCAGGCCTTTGATCCTGATCAGTCGAATCGCGCAGCACACGCACAATCTGGGGCAGGACCCCAAGTGTTCGTTGTTGGTGGGCGAGCGCGAAGCCGTGGATGTTCAGGCCACCGGGCGCGTCACGGTCATGGCTGAAGCTCAAAAAATCACCGAGCCTTTGGATGTTGAAGCCGCTGCCGAGCGTTATTACCGCTATTTCCCGGAGTCACGCAGCTATCACTCGGCCCATGATTTCGATTTCTGGGTGCTGATCCCGGTGCGCTATCGCTTCATCGGCGGATTTGGTGCCATTCACTGGCTCGATAACGTGGCCCTGCCAAACCCTTTTGCGGGGGCTACCGAGACCAGCATGGTTGAACACATGAATGAAGATCACGCCAAGGCCATCGCCCATTACGTGCAACTCACGGGATTGCCCCAGAGTGAACCGGCCCAACTGGCCGGTATCGACAGCGAAGGCATGCACCTGCGGATCGGTCAGGGCCTATACTGGTTGCCCTTCGCAGAGCCCTGTAATACGCCGACACAAGTGCGCGAAGCCTTGGTTCAGCTGGCTCATGCGGAAAAATGGCCTGCTCGTGACGTGCAAGGCGCTTGAATTCACGTATTTGCGACGTCACTTAAGGTCTACTGCAAGGCATTCTTGCGTTGAGGAAGTCATTTGATGCGTGTTTTTTTGCTGCTCTTTCTACTGTTTCCGGTGCTTGAGCTGTTTGTTCTGGTTCGGGTAGCCATGTCCATCGGCTTCCTGCCGACGTTTCTGCTGGTCGTGGCGACGTCCATGCTTGGCATATTTGTCATTCGCGTGGCCGGGTTCGCCACTGCGCTGCGGGCGCGTGAAAGCCTGGCGCGTGGTGAGCTGCCCGCTCAGCAAATGATGGAGGGCCTGATGATTGCGGTGGGCGGTGGCCTGCTGCTGTTGCCCGGTTTCATCAGCGACATTCTGGGTGTGATCTGTCTGTTGCCGGTGACTCGTCGAGTGCTGGTCAACAAGCTGCGTCAGCGCGCCGAGGAACAAGCCATTCGTCAACGCGCGTTCAGCGATGACATGCCGACCAGCCACGGCCCAAGCCGACCCGGCGCGATCCATCCGCCCACACGCGAACCTGACGTGATCGAAGGCGAGTTTGAGCATCGCGACAAATAGCTGCGGGGCTGTAGCCCAATGAATGTGGCACCTGCGCAGCCTGTGCGGGTGTCACGTCGGGGCTGACAGCGACCACGCCCAAGCAAAAAAATTATCCCCCAAGCCTTGTAATCACCTTGCCCGCCCTTATGTATGGGTCACCGCAAGGTTTCTGGCTACATGGCCAGACCGTATTCTGCGGTTCGCTCGTCGAACCGTAACCGGCAACGCCGGATGTTCTAACCCGCTGGTGTCGTTACCGGCCGTTTAAAAACCATAATTAGGAGATCGACAATGAAGCTTCGTCCTCTGCATGACCGCGTCGTAATCCGTCGCAGCGAAGAAGAATCGAAAACTGCTGGCGGTATTGTTCTGCCGGGTTCGGCTGCTGAAAAGCCAAACCGTGGCGAGATCCTCGCTGTGGGTACCGGCCGCGTGCTGGACAACGGTGAAGTGCGTGCGCTGGCCGTGAAAGTGGGTGACAAAGTAGTGTTTGGCCCTTACTCCGGCAGCAACACTGTGAAAGTTGATGGCGAAGACCTGCTGGTGATGAGCGAGAACGAAATTCTCGCGGTCGTCGAAGCCTGAGTCATCCCGCTACCTTTCGTTACTACTCAGTATTTAAGGAATATCGATCATGGCTGCTAAAGAAGTTAAGTTCGGCGATGCTGGCCGTAAAAAAATGCTCGCCGGTGTAAACGTCCTGGCTGACGCAGTAAAAGCAACGCTGGGTCCAAAAGGCCGTAACGTGATTATCGAGAAGAGCTTCGGCGCTCCTTTGATCACCAAGGACGGCGTTTCGGTTGCCAAGGAAATCGAACTCAAAGATCGTTTCGAAAACATGGGCGCGCAGCTGGTCAAAGACGTTGCTTCCCGTGCCAACGATGACGCCGGTGACGGTACTACCACTGCAACCGTTCTGGCTCAGGCTATCGTCAACGAAGGCCTGAAAGCCGTCGCTGCCGGCATGAACCCGATGGACCTCAAGCGCGGCATCGACAAGGCGACCATCGCCATCGTTGCTCAGCTGAAGCTGCTGTCCAAGCCATGCACCGACACCAAGGCAATCGCCCAGGTCGGTACTATCTCGGCCAACTCCGACAATTCCATCGGCGACATCATTGCTGAAGCCATGGAAAAAGTGACCAAAGACGGCGTTATCACCGTTGAAGAAGGTTCGGGTCTGGAAAACGAATTGTCTGTTGTAGAAGGCATGCAGTTTGACCGTGGCTACCTGTCCCCGTACTTCATCAACAAGCCGGACACCATGGTTGCCGAGCTGGACAGCCCGCTGATCCTGCTGGTCGACAAGAAAATCTCCAACATCCGCGAAATGCTGCCGGTTCTGGAAGCAGTGGCCAAAGCTGGCCGTCCGCTGTTGATCGTTGCTGAAGACGTTGAAGGCGAAGCCCTGGCGACTCTGGTTGTGAACAACATGCGTGGCATCGTGAAAGTTGCAGCCGTCAAAGCCCCGGGCTTCGGCGACCGTCGCAAGGCCATGCTGCAGGACATCGCCGTTCTGACTGGCGGTACCGTTATCTCCGAAGAGATCGGCCTGAGCCTGGAAACCACTACCCTGGAACACCTGGGTAATGCCAAGCGCGTCGTGCTGAACAAAGAAAACACCACCATCATCGACGGTGCCGGCGTTAAAACCGACATCGACTCGCGTATCGCTCAGATCCGCCAGCAAATCGGTGACACCACTTCGGATTACGACAAAGAAAAACTGCAAGAGCGTCTGGCCAAGCTGTCCGGCGGCGTTGCAGTCATCAAAGTCGGCGCTGGTTCCGAAGTTGAAATGAAAGAGAAGAAAGCCCGCGTTGAAGACGCCTTGCACGCCACTCGTGCAGCCGTTGAAGAAGGCGTGGTACCTGGCGGTGGCGTGGCTCTGGTTCGCTCCCTGCAGGCAATCGAAGGTCTGAAAGGCGACAACGCCGATCAGGACGTGGGTATCGCTCTGCTGCGTCGCGCTGTAGAAGCGCCACTGCGCCAGATCGTTGCCAACTCCGGTGACGAGCCAAGCGTTGTTGTCGACAAGGTCAAGCAGGGTTCGGGTAACTTCGGTTACAACGCTGCTACCGGCGAATACGGCGACATGATCGAGATGGGCATCCTTGACCCGGCTAAAGTGACTCGCTCTGCTCTGCAGGCCGCGTCCTCGATCGCCAGCCTGATGATCACCACCGAAGCGATGATCGCTGAAGTGGCAGACGACAGTAAGTCGTCTGGCGGCGGCATGCCGGACATGGGCGGCATGGGTGGTATGGGCGGCATGATGTAAGCCAGCTTTACCCCCGAAGTAACACCCAAAAAGAACCCCGCCTCGTGCGGGGTTTTTTTATGGGCTCGCTCCAACAGAGTTTGCTTCTCAGCTTGCTGTACGCTCCGCCTCAACCACCCGCGCCGGTTTCGGCACGGGCCGGTACAAGACCGCGTAATAAGCCCCCAGACAAATCAGCCAGCAAAACACCGCCGTCCAGACGTTATGCGAAAAGAAGTGCGCGCCTTGCAGCATGCGTCCGATGGAAAAGACTGTCCCGAGACCGAACGCGAGGATCAGCCCCGCTGTGGCCAGGCGCGGACGCCGGTCGCGGAACATGAAGAACAACGCAAACAGCGTAAAACCCGTTGCCGCGTGCCCGCCGGGCCAGCAACGTCCTGGCTTGTCTGTTTCCGGACGCGGGCTGAGCAGCTCGCTGTAGGTCTCCTTGCCACCAAATTCCGTCAGGCTCCAAGGGCATTGCACGGAGGTCACGACTTTGATGGGCGTGACGAAACTGGTGGACAGCGCCATGGACAGCACCAGGCACCCCAACTCCCGCCGCCATGGCATCAACCGCTTGACCTTGAATGCGGCAATGAACGCAATCAGCGACAACACACCTGCTGCGATCACGGCATTCTTGGCCCAGTCATGCATCACGTTTTCGAGAAAGTAGCTGTGTCTGCCGATGAACGCGCCTGCAACAGGGTCATACGCCAGTTTGGCGATGTCCATGTCCAGGGTTGTCAGTTCCAGCAAAACCAGAACGAAGGCGGTGAAAGCGGGGATACCCAAAACTATCCAGAGGTTGAGCGGGCGTGAGTAAGGCGGGACTGAAGCTCTCGACATGGCGGATCCAGATCAGCGAAAGGGAAACCTCGTACGACGGCCGAGGGAGGACTAGTCTGATTTTCTGGCTGTCGGAAAGCCGTGAATCCCGAGTGAAAAAAACGTTAGGCCATCCGGCGCTGGTCCTGAGACTGACTTGGCCTTAAGCTGCGCCAGCCTTATTGCATACGGAGGGCGGCACCATGCGAATTCTGCTCGTTGAAGACAACCGCGACATTCTTGCCAACCTCGCGGATTACCTGGAAATGAAGGGCTATACCGTCGATTGCGCTCAGGATGGTCTTTCCGGATTGCATCTGGCCGCCACCGAGCATTACGACCTGATCGTGCTCGATATCATGTTGCCCGGCATTGACGGCTACACCCTGTGCAAACGCCTGCGCGAAGATGCGCGGCGCGATACCCCGGTCATCATGCTCACTGCCCGGGATCAGCTCGACGACCGCCTGCAAGGCTTCCGTTCCGGTGCAGACGACTATTTGCTCAAGCCGTTTGCCCTGTCTGAACTGGCCGCACGTATCGAGGCGGTACTGCGCAGGGCCCAGGGCGGCGGTCGCCGGACCCTGCAGGTGGCGGACCTGATCTACGACCTGGACACGCTGGAGGTCACCCGCGAAGGGCGACTGCTCAAGCTCAACCCGGTTGGCTTGAAACTGCTGGCCGTATTGATGCAGAAAAGCCCCCACGTCTTGCGCCGGGAGATTCTCGAAGAAGCCTTGTGGGGCGACGATTGTCCGGACAGCGACAGCCTGCGTAGCCATGTTCACCAACTGCGTCAGGTCATCGACAAGCCGTTTCCAAAGCCGCTGCTGCAAACCGTGCACGGCGTCGGGTACCGCCTGGCCGAGGGTAAAGATGGAGTTTAAGCAAAGCCTCGCGCAACGGATCATCATCGCCTTTGCCCTGATGAGCGCTCTGGTCGCCGGGTCTTTCGCCATGGGGATCGTCGCCACGGTGCACCTGGTTGAAGAAAAACTGATTTCCGCAGGCCTGGGCGGCGACCTCAATCGGTTGCTGCTGATGGACAGCGTCAGCGACTGGAGCCATCGCCCCGAGCCTGACCAGCTGTTTTATTTCAGCGGCGGTCCCGGGGACTTTGATGTGCCCAAGGATTTGCGTCATCTGGAGCCGGGGTTTCACGAGGTCTTCCGCGGCCCCTTGTCCTACCATGCCATGGTCGAAGTGGTAGACGGTCGGCGGTATGTGCTTCTGCAGGATCAAAGCGATTTCGAGGAGCGTGAGCGCGTCCTGTTTGCCGTGGTATTGGTCGGGTTCGTGCTGGCGTTGGCGCTGGCGGTGTTTCTGGGCTGGGTCCTGGCGCGTCGAGTCATGGCACCGGTTGTGCGCCTGGCCAGGCAAGTCCGGCATCGGGATCAACTGCTGGGGCTTGCACCCCCTCTGGCCCCTGATTACGCCGCGGATGAAGTGGGCGAGCTGGCCGTGGCGTTCGACGCAACGCTGGGCCGCTTGCGCAATGCGTTGACTCGCGAGCGCATGTTCACCAGCGACGTGAGCCATGAATTGCGCACGCCCTTGATGGTGCTTGCCAGCTCCTGTGAGTTACTGCTTGAGAATCCGGCGCTGGATACCCGTGCCCGTGCTCAGGTAGAACGTATCGCTCGGGCTTGTGAGGAAATGCGCGACCTCGTCCAGACCTTCCTGATGCTGGCCCGTACCCAGCGTGAAGACGCAACCATGACGCCCAGAGTAGGGCTGCGTACCGTCGCGGAACAACTGGTCGCGTTGTGGCGAGGCCCTATCGAAAGCAAAGGGTTGACGTTGAATTTTCTTCCGGATGCCGCTGACCCATCGGCGGACGTTCTGTACAACGCCACTTTTCTCCATGCCGTCATGGGCAACCTGCTGCGCAACGCCTTGCACTACACCGACACCGGTTTCATCACGTTGACCTTACAAGCCGATGGCTTCTTTGTTGAGGACAGCGGGGTGGGCATCCCTGAAGAAAAGCGCGAGGCGATGTTTGAGCCGTTTGTGCGCGGTAATGAAAAACGCGGGGAAGGGCTTGGCCTGGGCTTGTCGCTGGTGCAGCGGATTTGCGAAAACCAGGGCTGGACCGTCGGTCTGAGTTCGATGGAGCCCAACGGGTGCCGCTTTAGCGTCAAGCTAAACCCCCGGTGACCTTTAAATCCCAGTGTTTCTGACTCGCAAAAACCGTCGCTCTCCTGAAGAGTGGCGGGGTGCTGGCTTTAAGCGGTTGAAAACTCTAGAAACACTTGTCCTGTCAAGTGACATTTTTTTCACATTTGTATGACCTGACGATGACGCAAGGCTGGCTAAGTTGGCAGCTATCTGAATCAGGAGATTCACCATGAGCAAACGAATCGAGCTCGAGTTTTCCCGTAAGTACAATCAACAGCACGCTCAAAAATATTTGCAGAAGCATCAGGACAATCTGTCGCGAAGGCTGTCTCACAGGCGCGATGAGCAACTGGCCCGCAAAGCCCTGAAGCTTGCGGGTGATCCTGGCCTGGTGCTTGATTTGCCTTGCGGCGCGGGCCGGTTCTGGCCGCTGCTGGCGGAAAAGCCCAATCGAGTGATCATCGGCGCTGACAATTCCGCCGACATGCTCAGCACGGCGTGCCAGTCTCAGCCCGTCGAGGTGGTGAAACGGGTACAACCCTTGCAGACATCAGCGTTTGCGATTGATCTACCCGACAATGCCGTGGACAGTATTTTTTGCATGCGCCTGCTGCACCATGTGGGCGACGCGGCCCATCGGGTGGCGTTATTGCAGGAGTTTCAGCGTGTTACGCGCGACAGCGTGATCATCTCGCTGTGGGTGGACGGCAATTTCAAGGCCTGGAAACGCAAGCGCAGTGAGCGCAAGCGGCGCGAGGAAAAGGGCCAGGAAGGTTACCAGAATCGCTTTGTGTTACCCGTGGCTACTGTAGAAGCCGAATTTGAACAGGCAGGTTTTCGAATCCAGGAGCGGATGGATTTCCTGCCGATGTACGCCATGTGGCGTGTCTATTTATTGCGCAAGAGGTAACAGGATGGGTGTGGAAGGTGTAGCAGAATCGACAGTTGGCCAAGGCGAGCGCTTTGCCTATTTCTGGAACCAGCGCGGGGAGTGGGTTGAAGAGCCCAATATTCGTCGTGGTGGTGAAAGCGGCGTGCAGCGCGTCCTGACTGAAAACGGTCGGTTGATCTACATCAAACGTCAGACCGGGCATATCTATCGCAGCTGGCTTCACCCGTTTGGCCGACCCACCGTACTGCGCGAGCGCGACGCGCTGGAAGGCTTGCGGCAGCTCGACGTGAATGTGCCGAAGATGATTTTCTGCGGGGCCGAGCGCGATGAAAACAATGAGTGGCGCGCATTGCTGGTGACCGCCGCGCTGGACGGTTTTGAAGAAATCGAGAACTGGTATGCCGCCGGTGGTCGCGAGCGCTATGGCGAGGCGTTGCATGAGCAGATGCTCCATGAACTGGCAGTCAACCTGGCGCGTATGCATCGCGGCCGCTGGCAACACAGCTGCATCTACATCAAGCACGTATTCGTCCGCGTGGTCGGCGAGGGCGCGGATGCCCGGGCTGAAGTTGCGCTGCTGGACCTTGAAAAGTGCCGCCGCCGCCTGACGCCTTATGCGGCTGCCCAGCACGACATGAAACAATTACGGCGCCATTCGTCATTCAGCACGGCGGACTGGCAAAAACTGGTTTACTTTTACGAGGCAGTGTTTGGCAACACCATCAAAGGGTTAGAGTGATGAAACTAGAACTGGCTCGAACTATTTTTGTACTGGGCGCGTTGGCTGTTGCTTCGGTTGCGGTCGCGGCCTGGGAAGAGCCAGGTACGAAGATCCTGAGTGCCTCACAGGGTGAGGGCCAATGTCTGTTGCCGAGGGTGGCCCGGATCGAGCGTGATCTGAAACCCGACCACGATCTACTGCTGTTGATGTTCGGCCTGGCTCAAGGCTCAGGGCCGCAACGTTAAGACAGTTTGCTGGCATAGGCCCCGTTTCCGGGGCCTTTTAGTTTTTGCAGGTTGTCAGGGCTGAGGCTGCACAGGTCGCTCTGCCGCCACCGGGTTCTTTTCCGGCGCCGCCAACACGGTATAGACGCATGGCAGCACGAACAACGTAAACAACGTCCCGACCGACATCCCCGTCGCAATCACGATACCGATATCGAACCGGCTCACGGCACCGGCTCCGGTCGCCAGAATCAAGGGTACCATGCCGAAAACCATGGCAGCGGTGGTCATCAATACGGGGCGCAGGCGAATCGCCGCCGCTTCTTCCACCGCTTCCCTGGCTGACAGACCTTTGTCCCGGCGCAGCTGATTGGCGAATTCCACGATCAGAATCCCGTGTTTGCTGATCAGCCCGATCAGCGTCACCAGCCCCACCTGGGTGTAGATGTTCATGCTGGAAAAACCCAGGAACAGCGGAATCAAGGCGCCGCAAATCGACAGCGGCACGGTGACCAGTATCACCAGCGGATCGCGGAAACTCTCGAATTGAGCCGCCAATACCAGAAAGATGATCGCCAAGGCCAAAGCGAAGGTGACCCACAACGCGCTGCCTTCCTGAACGTATTGTCGCGACGCGCCCGCGTAGTCATAGGCAAACCCTGCCGGCGCTTCTTCGCTGGCGATCTGGCGGACCGTGTCGATAGCCTCGCCCATGCTGACGATGGGGAACCCCTGGATGATGGCGGAGTTGAGTTGCTGGAATTGATTCAACTGGCGTGGCCGGGCGCGGTCACTGACGGTGATCACGGTGGAAAGCGCCAGCAACTGGCCTTCGCTGTTCTTGACGTAATAGTTGTTCAGCCAGCCCGGGTTGTCCCGAAAAGCACGTTCAACCTGAGCAATTACTTTGTAGCTGCGCCCTTCGATGGTGAAGCGGTTGATTTCCGCCTCTCCCAGCAAAGTGGCCAGCGTTGCGCCCAGGTCGGCCATGGAAACCCCCATCTGCGCCGCCTTGGCCCGGTCGATATCCACCACCACTTCCGGTTTGTCGAAGGCCAGGTCGATGTCCAGAAAGGCAAACTTGCCCGACTCCGACGCGCGCGCCTTGATGCGCTCCGCCACTTGCAGCAGTGATGCGTAGTCATTGGGCGTGTTGATCACAAACTGAAAGGGCAGGCCTTCACCCGTGCCTGGAAGCGATGGCAGGTTGAAGCCGAAAATCTGCAGGCCACTGATGCCAGCCAGCTTTGCCTGAACCTCCGGCAGAATCTCCATCTGCGTGCGGCTGCGTTCGTCCCAGGGTTTGAGCAGGAAGCCGCCGACGCCGGTTTGCACACCGTTGAAGCCGTTGATCTGGAACGACGAGTAATACTCGGGAAACGCTTTGAATATCTCGATGAACTGGTCGGTGTAGTGGTTGATGTAATTCAGATTCGTGGGCTGCGGCGACGTCGCCATCAGGAAAACAATGCCTTGGTCTTCATCCGGGGCCAGTTCCGACTGTGTGAACTTGATCAGTACGGGAATCAGACACAACACGATCACGGCAAAGACCAACACCACCGGGCGCGTATTGAGCGTGCCGTGGAGCATGTGACGGTAGCGTGTCTTGAGGCGCTCGAAAATCTGATCGAGCTTGTGGGCCAGACCGCTGGGGTTTTCTTCATGGCGCAGGAGCAAGGCGCACATCATCGGCGACAGGGTGAGCGCGACAATGCCTGAAATCACCACCGCGCCGGCCAGCGTCAGGGCAAACTCCTTGAACAAGGCCCCCGTCAGACCCTCCAGAAAGCCGATGGGCGCATACACCGCCGCCAGCGTGATGGTCATGGAGACCACCGGCATGGCGATCTCACGCGCGCCTTCCAGCGCTGCATCAAGCGGCGTCTTGCCTTCCTCGATGTGCCGATGGATGTTCTCCACGACGACAATCGCGTCATCCACCACCAGACCGATGGCCAGCACCATGGCCAACAGTGTCAACAGGTTGATGGAGTAACCCATCAGTTGCATGAAGAACAGCACGCCGATCATCGACAGCGGAATCGTGATCACCGGAATCAGCACCGAGCGAAACGCACCCAGGAACAGGAACACCACGACAATCACGATCAGCACCGCTTCAATCAGGGTTTTCACCACCTCGTTGATCGAGGCCTGGATGAACAGCGTGGCGTCGTAAGCAATGGAAACCTTCAGGCTGGGCGGAAGCTGGCTTTCCAGCTCCGGCATGATGCGTCGCACTTCCTTGATCACATCCAGCGGGTTGGAACTGGGCGTGCCCTTGATGCCGATATAGACCGAAGGCGTGCCATCGAACGAGCTGACGGTATCGTAGTTTTCCGCGCCCATCTCCACTCGCGCCACATCGCCCAGCAAAACGCGACGGTCACCCACGGTCTTGAGGGGGATGGCGGCGAAGGCTTCGGCGGATTTCAGCTCTGTGGTGGCGTTAATGCTGGTGACGACATACTCGCCCTTGATCTCGCCAGCCGCCGACAGATAGTTGTAGCGCCGTACCGCATCGGTGACATCTGCCGCCGTGAGGCCAAAGCCCGCCAGACGTACAGGATCGAGCCACAGCCGCATGGCGAAGACCTGATTGCCGAGGATTTCGGCTTCTGCCATACCCGGCAGCGTCGCCAGTTTCGGCTGGACCACGCGGGACAGGTAATCGGTGATCTGCGGATTGCTCAACTCGGTACTGTAGAAACTGATGTACATCAGTGCCGAAGCGTCGGCCGCTTCCTTGCTGAGCACCGGATCCTCGGCATCTTGCGGCAGTTGGTTCTTCACTTCGTTGGCCTTGGCCAGCAATTCGGTGAACAGTCGGTCGCTGTCAGCGCCGATGCGTGCATAAACCGACACTACTGAAAAATTCTGGCGGCTGACCGACGTCATGTAGTCGATGCCTTCAGCACTCGCCAGACTTTGCTGCAGGGGTTGTGTGATATAGCCCTGAATGGTTTCGGCATTGGCACCGGGGTACGCCGTGGTCACCGTGATCAGGGCGTTTTCCATTTGCGGATACTGGCGAATCGTCAGCTTGCTGAAAGCCTGGAAACCCAGCAGCACAATCAACAGGCTGACCACGGTGGCGAGCACCGGCCGGCGTATGAACGGATCTGTAAAGGCCATGAAGAATTCCTTGATCAGTTCGCGCGAGGCTGGCTGTGTGGTTCGGGGGCCAGGGTCGTGTCAGCGCTGATGGCGACATGCGCGCCGCTGTCCAGCTTGAGCTGACCACCGCTCACCACTTGCTCGCCTGCCTTGATCCCTTTGCTGATGATCACCAGCCCATCGCGGCGTTCGCCGGTTTCCACAAAGCGTCGCTCGACGACCAGGCGCGGCTGGCCCTTGGCGTTTTGTTCCGGCTCTGCCTTGTCGCTTTTTTCCGACGTTACTTTCTCTGGAGCGACGACGTACACCGAGTTGCCATAGAGCGTGTAGGTGATCGCACTTTCCGGCAGGACGATTTGCGTCTTGGGGCCGGGTAACAGGACCTGAAGATCGCCGAACATACCGGGCAGCAATTTGCTTTCAGGGTTGGGAAGTGTGGCGCGTACCAGTACGTTGCGAGTGGCTTCATCGACCTTGGGGTTGATTGCGCTGAGCGTTGCTTCGAAGCGCTGCCCGGGATAGGCCGCCACACTGACCAGGGCTTTCTGACCCACAGCCAGGCTTGGCAGCGCCTGTTCGGGCACGTTGAAGTCGAGATAGAGGCTGCTCAGATCCTGCAAGGTGGCGATGACCGTGCCGCTGGCCAGGTAGTCACCCACATCCACCTGACGAATGCCGATGATGCCGCTGAACGGCGCCAGAATGCGTTTTTTCGCCAGCGACGCATTCAATTGCGCCACCGTCGCATTGGCCTTTTCCAGTTGCGCCGCCAGCTTGTCAAATTCACCTTTGGAGATGGCCTGGTCGCCCACCAGTCGGCTGCCGCGACCGTGTTCTACCCGGGCCAGGCCAAGGTCGGCCTGCGCGGTGCCCAGCAAGGCTTTTTCCACGTCGCTGTCCAGTTGCAACAGAGGCTGACCGACGCGGACACTCTGCCCTGAATCAAACAGCACCGCCTTCACCGTGCCCGCGATTTCCAGGCTCAGGTCAACGCCTTGCAAGGCTTTGAGCGTACCAATGGCCGGCAACCGGCTTTGCCACTCGCGCTCGCTGGCGGTGACCACCGGCACACTGATCGGCGGTTTGGGCGCGCTGAACTGTTGGATTTGTTGATAGACAGAAAAAGCCTTGTAGCCCGCCAGCAGTAATACCACCAACAGCACTACACCCAGCATGATCCACATACGGCGACGCAGCATATTCACTTCCTTGCAAATACAGGTTGAATCAGGCGAGCACGTTAGTCCTGCGGCTCGGGAATCTGCCTGATAAAAAAGTCACGCAATAGTACTTCAAAGCCGACGTTTTGCTCGGGTTTGTCGTGGCGGATGTGCAGGGTTTTTGTCATGCCAGATGCAAATGGTTGTCCCAGAAGCCTGCGGGCAAATCCAGCGGCGTGGCCAGCAGATCGTTCTGGCGGCAATCGTAGAAACGGCATCGGCCCTGGCCGGAGGTAACGACGAATCCCTCGGCCACGGCGCCTACGCCAGCGCAATCGGGCAGGGGGGCGTCAAGGCGGACCGCGCCGCTGTCCAGGTCCCAGATGAAGAACCGGTTGCCTCGGGGGGCTGTGAGGGCGACCAGTCGCAGTTCGCTGTGTACCGCAACGCTGGCGGTGTAATGGTTCATCGCCGCCCGTTGCTGTTCGTCAACCGGGAACGCCTTGAAAGGCTGGCCCGGACGCTTGATGGCCAGCAGCTCGGCGCTCTCGTGGGCATCGCCCATGAATTGCTGGCCGGTAACGATGGTGCCGTCGCTGGCGATGCCCATGTGGCGCACGCTGTTCATGGATTGGCTGAGGGTTTCCTTGCTGAGCAAGGTGCCGTCGCGTTTCATCAGCACCAGACTGGGCTCCATGGCGTTCAGGTTCATTTCGACCCGGCTTTCGGCCTCGGTGCGTATGCCGCCGTTGGCGACCACCAGGGTTTCGCCGTCGGGCATCCACGACACTTGATGCGGACCAATGCCATGGGTGGAAATCTCGCCGGCATGCACCAGTCGTTCACCTTCAAACCGATACACGCCCAACAGGCCGCGGCCCGGATCGGTGGTGTCATTTTCTGTGGCGTAAAGCCACTCGCCACCGCTGTGAATCACCGCGTGCCCATAGAAATGCCGGTTCGGTTGCGAGGTGATGGTCTGTAACAGCCGACCGTCCTGCAGATCAATCAGATAGCTCTCGGTGCCAGGACGGCGGGCAACGAACACCGCCAGGTTCAGTGTTGGATGATTGATGATGTCGTGACAACGCTGGCCGACCCTTGTGGCAAAGACCTGTTTGCCATCCAGTCGATAGCCCACGGCGTAATGCTGCCCGTCGGCATCGTCCCGGGCAGACAGCAGCAGCGGGCTTTTGCCTTTTTGGCGAAACAGTGTCCAGCCACCCAGCGTGCAAGCGCTGAGCAGCAGACTTCCGAGGGCCAGGACCTGGCGTCGCAACATCATCACAATCCTCTCGATCAATCGCCGTCGTTGGCGTTGAAACCCAACTGAATGCCCAGCGCCTTGGCCAGTTCACCTTCGTGCAGGCGGTGGACCACGTTGAGGCTGTCATAGAACGCATTGAGCTGTTGACGGCCTTCATCGCTGGCCAGCAGGTCAGCAAGGGGAGGCTTGAGTTCAGACAACAGTTTCAGACTGGCCGCGTAGGCAGCGTCAATCTTGTCGGCCAGTGGTTTCTGTTCGGCGGGCAACAGGCCGCGCAAGCCATGATTGTCCACACCGGTCCACACCGCTTCAGCGCTGTGCAGGCTGGCTTCCAGGCTGCTGAGCGAAGCCTTGCTGCGCCACGCATCGGCCTGGAAGGGTTGCGGCAGACCTTTGGTTTGACGGCCCAATGGCGTGCCGAGTTTTTTCTTCAGGCTGTCCAGCGCCGTCACCTGCACGCGCAAGAGCTCTGCAATCGCTTCGTGAGAATCGGCGTAGCGTTGGTTCGGGAACTTGCTCAGCTGCGCGAGCATGCCGTCATTGCTGTTCCAGCGGCTGAGGATTTCTTCAGCCAGGTTTTTCTGACGCTCGCCAATGGCCATCAGGAGCGGGCAATAACGGGCTTTTTGCTCGGCATCGGCCATGTCGATTCTGGCGTCGAACAAAATGTATTCATAGGCCGACAGGCCTTGCACCACAACGCTGGATTTGGACAGGGCTTCTGCGCTGATCTGCGGCTGCGCGGTCACCAGTTGCTCGACCTGACGACCCACCAGGTTTTTCTTGTCTGGCCAGAACTGTACCTGCCAGGCACGGTTGCCTTCGGCCAACGGGCCGATCAGCAAGGGCTGCAATTGGGCCCAGGTTTTCTGTGCGTGCAGGAAATCGGCGCGAGCGGTGGCCAGATCGGTCTTGCCCTGACAGAAGGCCAGGGCGCTGGCCGCCAACTGGCGATCCGCGTCGACCCAAAGGCTGTAGGTGGGCAGGATCACCTGTTTGGCGATGGCCGCCGATGTAACAGCCTGTGGGTCGGCCGGTGCGCAGGCACCCAGTGCCAGTGCAGCCAGGCTGGTGAAGAGCAACTTGGGACGGAACATGTCCGGTTCCTTATGTTTAAAAGAAAAAAGTCATAACGAATTCAGGAACGCCAGCAGCGCTGCGCGTTGCTTGGCATCGAATGCCAGGACCTGGCGTTGTGCCGCCTGTGCCTCACCGCCGTGCCAAAGCACCGCTTCCAGCAGGTTTCGAGCGCGGCCGTCATGCAGAAATTGAGTGTGTCCGCTGACTGTTTCTGTCAGACCAATCCCCCACAGCGGTGGGGTGCGCCATTCGCGGCCTGTCGCCTGGAATTCGGTGCGATTGTCCGCCAGTTCTTCACCCATGTCGTGCAGCAGAAGATCGCTGTACGGACGAATCACCTGATCGGCCAGCTCTGGCTCAGCGGCATTATGGGAGGTCTTGAACTGTGGCGTGTGGCATTGCTGGCAACCCGCTTTATAAAACAGATTCTTCCCGGCTAACACCTGTGGGTCCTCAATGTCTCGTCGTGCAGGCACGCCCAGGTTGCGGGTGTAAAACAGCACCAGGCGCAGAATGTTGTCGCTGACCTCGGGCTCGCCATCAGGCCCATTGCCGCTGGGTGCAGCACGGCAGTCAGTTTGCGCGGGGGTGCAGTCATCAAACGTTCTCAGGCCGGTGGTCAGGCCCATATCGCCTGAAAACGCGTGAACGTTTTGTTGGTTGATGTTGGGCTGGCCGGCCTTCCAGCCAAATTTCCCCAGCGCGACTTTGTGTTCGGCGTCGTCCCAGACCCAGTTCGGACGCCCGGAAATACCATCCCCGTCTTTATCGTCCGGATCGGCATTGGCCAGAATCGCCGTATCGGGAATCGCCTCCAGCAACCCGAGGCCGATCATGGGCGGCGCGATACGCGCCGAGGCGCGGGTTTCGGGATGCATCGGGCCATAGCCCAGTTGCGTAATGCTCAACGTGGGTTTGCGCAGCTCAACCTGAGTACCGTCCCGGAAGTGCACCGGCAACGGCTCATATTTGACCCGCACACGACCTTCGGGCTCGACGCCGGGGATCGACATGTCTTGCAACTGCCCGCCATAAGTCGGTTCGGGCAAAACGCCTGCGGTTTTGATCACGTCCGCGTGGTCGGGGTTGTCCGGGATCGACAGCCGCACCAGCATCGACACCGCATTGCTGTCACCGTCCTCCGGCGGATGGCCGCGGCCGTCCTTGATGTGGCAGTTCTGGCAGGCGTTGGTATTGAACAGCGGGCCCAGGCCATCCCGGGCCGTGGTGGTCGACGGCGCGATCACCCAAGGGCTGCGAAAGAAACTGTTACCGACGCTGAAATCCAGCCGTCGCACAGGCGAAAGATTGGCTGATGGCAGAGAAAACGCGTTGCGATCCGCCTTGTTGACCGTCGCCGCCCCACCCGAAGACGCTTCGCCCGGTTCAGCCTGGGTGAAACGCGGGGCGTCATCGCACCCGCCCAGGGCAACGGCAACGAACACGGCAAGGATCGAGCGAAGCGACGTAGTCATATACATCCGGCAACCAGCCCAAAATCGGGGCGTGCAAGCTTAACAGTCCCGCCCGGTTTGAATAAGAGGGATTATCGTTTGCCTTGACCTGTCGCAATGGGTTGTTACGAATTTTCTGGCTTCGGGATTTCGACGTGCTGGACATTTTCGGAAATTTTGTTCTGCGCATGAAAACGGTCAAACAAGCTTTTGCCTTGCCGCAAACTCTTGCGCACGGCCTTGCTCTGTTCGATCAGCTCAGCGCTGGGCTTCCGCCATTGTTCGGGCGGTAAAGGTTGGGACCAGTCCAGAACACTTTTCGGAAAGCTGGTTTTCGGCAGGCGCTCGACCCAGGCGGCGATGTGGCAGGGCAGGGTCCAGCCGCTGCAGAACTGGATAAGGATGAAGCCGAACAGATACGTCACGTACCAGTGATTGTCGCGATACATCCGACGGCACAAATGAAAATAGGCGACCGTACCTTCTTCGTGCTCCTCACTCATCGGTTGCGGTAACGCGCTGAGGCCTTCTTCCATATAAACGCGAATGGCTTCCCACTCACTGACCGCCAACATCAGCGATGCCGTGGGCACGGTGATCCAGACTACATCGCCACTTTCAGAATCCCGCAGGCCAATCATTAGCGAAAAACTGTTGTGGCTGCCGTATTGCGTAACAACCTTGCCGCTGCTGACGCAGGCGATGACTTCTTCCCACGGTACAAAGCGCGGCGGCTGACCGCGTTTGGCGACGTAGGCAACTTCGCGGCGTTGGCGGTTGAAGCGGATGGGGGGATAATTAATCAAGCGATGAATTGTTCGAAGAAATAATCCACCGTTAAAAGTTGCCAGACTCGCGATAAGAGCCCAAAGGAACCAGTTAGGAAAGATAAATGAGACAGTCGTTTCAATAAAGCCTTCACCATATAAAAGTTGTTCCGCAATGCCTGTTCCGATGCCTATTGCCAACAAGAAAACGATAGTCGCTATTAATGATCCAGTCGCACAGCGGACAGAAAATTCAATAGCGCTACTTTCCATTACAAAATCTAAATGTACGTGGTTCGACTCTCTATTCGGGGCCTGCGAGCTGAGCGCCGCTACTCCTGTAGGAACAGGACGTGGTGATAAGTAAAAAACCTCCGTACTTGCCCGGTGTTCGAGGTCGCCCGCCTGGGGAAGAAGCATTGGGTCAGCTGAAATCATTAAGCATTGCTCGTGTAATTTGGATTTCTTCCAGGCTTTTTATAATGATTGGCGATGCTGCTCTCACTGTGGAAGCCGTGTCTGTAAGCGGTGCTGGCCATTTACATTCTAATAAGAGGGATTATCGTTTATCTTGACCTGTCGCAATGGGTTGTTACGAATTTTCTGGCTTCGGGATTTCGACGTGCGGGACATCTTCGGAGATTTTGTTTTGCGCATGAAAATGGTCAAACAGACTCTTCCCCTGACGCAAACTCCTGCGCACGGCCTTGCTCTGTTCGATCAGCTCAGCGCTGGGCTTCTGCCATTGTTCGGGCGGTAAAGGTTGGGACCAGTCCAGAACACTTTTCGGGAAGCTGGTTTTTGGCAGGCGCTCGACCCAGGCGGCGATGTGGCAGGGCAGGGTCCAGCCGCTGCAGAACTGGATAAGGATGAAGCCGAACAGATACGTCACGTACCAGTGATTGTCGCGATACATCCGACGGCACATATGAAAATAGGCGACCGTACCTTCTTCGTGCTCCTCACTCATCGGTTGCGGTAACGCGCTGAGGCCTTCTTCCATATAGACGCGAATGGCTTCCCACTCACTGACCGCCAACATCAGCGACGCCGTAGGCACGGTGATCCAGACTACATCGCCACTTTCAGAATCCCGCAGGCCTATCATCAGCGAGAAACTGTTGTGGCTGCCGTATTGCGTAACAACCTTGCCGGTGGTGACGCAGGCAATGACTTCTTCCCAGGGAACGAAACGCGGCGGCTGACCGCGTTTGGCAACGTAGGCAACTTCGCGGCGTTGGCGGTTGAAGCGGATTGGGGCCGCGCGCGTGAAGTCGTACACAGCTTTAATAAATGTTCCGACGTATAGCAGTACTAAAATTGATAGGGTCCCCCAAACGTACCAGTTAGGTGAGGCAAACAGGATTAATATTTTGAAAATCGGCAGGCCATAAGTTATATGGCTGTATAGACCTAAACCTATGCTTCCGAAAAAAAACAGTAGCACGATCACCATAATCGATCCAATTCCGCATCTGGCTCCGAATTCCCATGAGACAGTTCCGATAGCGAAATCAAGATAATTGTCGCTAGATGCTTTGCATAAGCTCTTCGCGCTGATGGCATTTGCTCCAGTGGGAACGGGGCGCGGTGCCAGATAAAAAATGTCTGTATTGATTTTTTGTTCGCTATCGCCAGCATGGGGTAGCCGCTCATACTTACTTGTCGGCATTGAGCAACTCCTTAGTGATTTGGACGTATTTCAACGACAGAGCCGATGTTGGTGTGACAGCTGAAGCTGTGATGAGCTTGCTGCTGACAAAATTTCTGGAGAGCGCGACGCGATAGTGAAGATGGCCAGTATCTTTTTTCAGGTAATGCGTAGCGAGTGTGGGCCTTACAGCAAGCCAAAGTTGGAGCTGAGCCGTAGGCCCATGCCACTGATCGGGTATTTCTAAAGATAGTGTCAATGGCTTGTCGTTAATCACTTGAATCTGTGACGTGAGCGCTTCGCCAGCATCCCACTCGTCCGGAGATTTTTGTAATGAGGCGCTCCACCGGAAGGAACTGTCATTAAACGTCGCCATAGTCAAACCTGGCAATGTCAGATGCAAAACGCGACTCTGTTCCCCGTCGACGTACCGCTCATACATACCTTTATCGATAATCGTTGGTGAAAAGGTCGCTTCAGCTAGTTTCTGGGAGTGGACAGCCCAACTCCAGTTTTCAGGCTTGAGTCCCCAGCAACAGCCTTGCATCCAACGCTGCTGGTCATCGATGTTGTAGTAGTTGTACAACGCCTCGCCACCAATTTGCAGGGCGGTAAACGCGAGTCCCCACGGAGTTAGGCGCATTGAAAGGTGGAGAAATCGCGAGCCACGTGTTGCCCAAGCATTGCTTATTGCTAGTTTTCTATCTGATGGCAGCGCTGCCGAGTAATCGCTGATGAGCCCTAATCCTTGCTTTACCGCATTTACGGTGATTGTGCCTGTGACCGCTATCGATCCAATATCTCCGGTTACACCGGCCAAGGCCCCAACTTTTTCCCCAGCAGTGCCACTGACAAATGCCCCATGCCACTTGTTCCAGTTGTCCATCGTAGTCGCTACGGAACCGACGAAGGTCATTGGGGAGATTGCCATTCCAAGGCCTAGTCCTAGCTTTCCAGCCCGAGCGGCAAAGAGTCTGCCAGCAGTCCCGTCGCTATTTTGAATTACGGCATACATCGCTTTATCGACCATCGCGATATGCACCGATTGATATACCGATAACGAAGCCGCAGCGATACTAGACAAAGCTCCGATTAATATGAAACTCTGTTTCACCAATGCGCGGTTATCAGTAGTACGAGGGTCCCAAGCTGTCCAAGCCTCTACCACATTCCCCACCTGCAACCCAACCGCCAACAACGGAATCCACCCACTCTTAAACCCCGCCTTCCAGGCCCCATCAGTCTCATAACCTCCTGAAAACCCCGCCCGGAATCGACGAGTATCCTCATACAACGCGCTCGATTGTTCCGACGTGAGGTTCAAGCGCACGCCGATGTAGCCGGTGGAGAATTTGCTGTTGGGGGATATTCCGTCTTCCAGATATCGCACCACTGCCGAGCGCTGGTTTCGCGTTTCCAGTAGCGCTTCGCTGATGCGCTGTTTCTCGACCGCTGCCTGATAGCGCTGGTCTTCGCTGCGCATGCGACTGCGGGCGAGCTTGTCGTAGAGCTTGCGGTCGGTCTTGAGGTTTTCTTCGCGTTCAAGCAGTGCGCTGAGGCGGGTGAAGTTGTCCTTGAATTTCTGTACATCGGCTTCGCTGGCGATGCTCAGTGTGGCGCCTTGCTGTTGCAGGGCGACCAGTGTTCCGAGGCGATGGGCGCGGTTGGTGTATTGCTGGAATGCCTGGAGATGCTGGCGCAGGTCCGGGGTTTCCAGTTTTGCCTGCATTTCGGCCAGCCATTTTTCCAGGCCCAGGGCGATGGCCGGGATGTAGGTGGCGCTCACGGCCTGATGCAGGGAATGGGCTTCACCTTGCAGATGCAGGCTGCGGGTCCAGTGATTGCCCATGATGCGCTCGATCTCGGAGATTCGCGCCTGAGCACCGGCCATGTCGCTGGAGAAGCCACGGGTATCGTTGAGCAGCTTGATCAGGTCGCCGGATTTTTTGCGCAGGAACTCCAGGTCAACCCGTCCGTAGAACACTGGCAGCACGTAGAACGGGTACTCATGAAAGTAGTCGGCTATTTTCTCCAGCGCTTCATCGGTGCGGCACAGGTCGCGGGTGCAGTTGTACTCCATGGCCAGCGCATTGCTCAGTTGCTCGGGGTGCTCGGGATCGAAATACCAGGCGCTGCGATGGAATTCGCCTTGGGTGAACAGATAGAGGCGGTCATCGGTGATGGCGTCCAGACGCTCGGTCCAGCGTTTGAGGTGCAGACGCTCGCGCTTCAAGTAGCTTTGCATCTCCTCATGGCGGACCAGATCGAAGATGCCTCGCGACCCGAGGCCGACGCCTTCCAGCGTGCCTGTGCTGCTGTCTTGCAAGGCATCGATTTCGTCTTTGAGGTCGGCATGTCGAGATTTGCCTAATTCATCGACCATCCGAGCATGTTTGGCATCCATCTCGCGTCTGGCAATCACGGTTTCAGGGCGCTCGCGAAGCTCGGCACCCCGTTTGGCCGAGTAGCGGCCATCTTCGCCCGGAGTTACCGCCAAGCCTTTGCTGTTCTCCCAACGCCACTGGTTACGCGCGTTGATGTAGTCGTAGACAGTGATACGTTCGTCAGGCGTGGTTTTGCTGAAAAAGTCTGAGTTGTTTGCCGTCTTGGGCACGTTTTTCTCGCCAATGGTCATCAGCGTGTCGATGTAACTGCCGACTACGTAGCGCATCTCGTTGTCATGTTGTTGGGTCCAGTGCTCGATCCATTCGACGACCTTGTCCTGTTCATCGGCAAGGTCGCGCATGATGCCGATGCTGTCTTCCGGAACCAGATACAAATGGTTGAACTGGTATTGCGCGTTCAGCGAGTCCTTCAACTGGCCGATGTGCGCTTCTCGGAACAGACGCTGATCTTCCCAGACGTAATCCTGACTTTCCTCGGGATGAGCATCGGGCGTCAGGCATAGTTCGGCAGGCTTTTCGGCCAGTTCGGCGAGGGATTGCCTGATCTGCTTTTCGACCCGCAGGTGCTTGCCGCCTTTTTCGCAGTCGGTAGCAGCCAGATCCACACGTTGCATGAAGTAGAGGCGATCAGCCTTGCTACCAATCACTTTCGAGCATTTGGCGGCGGTCCATTGCAGTTCGGAATAGGCGACATGCAGTACGCTGTTGCGGGCAAAGACCAGCGTGGCCTCGCCCACTGAGTGGCTGCGTAAATCCCGTGAAACCTCGGCACCTTGCCAGAGCAGTTTCACCGGGACGCCATTTTCGATCCGGTATTCGTGCAGATAACTGCTGGCTTCGTCGATGACATACAAGTAACCGTCGCGGATCAGGCGCAGGCCTATCGGGCGCTTCAGATGCTTGTAAGGTGTTGCCGAGATATCACTGACCAGCCGTTCAACGCGCCCGTAACGCACCGGCAGCAACTGGATTTTTTTACCCATCAGCGGGCAGGTGCCGAGGCTGTCGCGGGCATCTTTATGGCCACCGCTTCGGGCCTCCCAGTAGGCGCGGTCTTTATTCGACAGGCGTTTCTCGTTCATGGCTGATCTCCTGATAATTCCCTGTCTTGCTCAAGGGCCAGCTGGTTGGCTTTTTGCACGCGTTGCGAAGGCGTCAGCGGTGATGACGTGTAAAGCAGCCTGGTGATGTCGTCGTGCTTAGCCGTTGGCTGACTGTCGAGAAATTCCATGACATTGGCGTAGTGCAGGATGTCGCTCTCACTGTGGAAGCCGTGTCTGTAGGCGGTGCTGGCCATTTCATGGAAATAGGCGAAGCGCTCCCGTGCGTTGAGCTGCATCTGGAAGTTCGGAAAGTGTTGACCCATGTGCCGTTCGAGCTTGAGGACGGTGTTGCGAAAATTGACGTCGTTGAGTGCCTCGATCTGGGCCTCGTTCAGGCGATAAAGGGCCTGGTGCCCGCCGACTATTGGTTCACCCTGGCGTTGATGGTGCCGCCAGGCTTTGCGATACGGATCCACGGCGTAGACCTGCTCGACAGGACCGAACAGGGCGTTATCAGTCTGGTGGGGATAAAGGTCGAACAGGGCGTTGGCAACAGGCGGATCGGAGAGGTTGAGCAGGGTAGGTTTGCCGACCGGCTCATCGACCGTGACCAGCCAGTGCAGGTGATCGACGACGCATTGCGGTTCGGCGCTGCTGAAGAGCAGCAGCCCCCAGATGCGCTCCGCGTTCTGCAAGTAAGCGAGCAGTACCGGGTCATGGCTTCCTTCAAGCACCACCAGCACCGGCGAGACGTCCAACAACTCTTTGAAGCGTGTGCCCAGAAACAGCGGATGGCAGTGAACAGCTGGATTCCACTGATACAGCCGGGGCAGTAGATTGCCGGTTCGTGCGGCATTGAGCAGCAAGTAGCCGTTTTTCGACCAAGGGAGGTCATTGGGGGCGGATTGAAGCTCGTTCATCGAGGCGCGCCTTGCTCGGAGCATGGGGGAAACCCAATACTCAGTGGCGATGCGAGCTGCTTCAATACGGTAAAGCGTGTTTCGGAAACGGCTTACAGCAGTTACAGATGGATCGCGGCCGCAAGGTAATCAACAGGAAATCAGAGGCATAAAAAAATGCCAGTCAGCAAGCCGACTGGCATTTTTCATTTCACGCGTTAAAAGCGTTCAGACGCGAACGCTCCAACAGCGAAGATCAGAACTCGTGATCAGCGTTGTCCGGGTTCAGGTCGGTGATGCCCAGTTTGCCCGCAGCCTGTTCGATGGCTCCGGTCTGCTTGACCAGCGCGGCGATGGCGTCGCGTACGACCTGATTGCCTTCGGTGTTGCCCGCGGCGATCAATTGGTCGAAATGCTCGCCTTTGTTGGCGTGGTCAACGATGACCTGCAGTCTGGCTTGTGTGTCGTCCAGATCGGCGCGAAGTGTCGCGTCGGTGGCCGGGTCGACTTTGGCCACCAGGGACGACAGGCTCGGGCCGCTGATTTTGGTGCCGTCTACGCGGGTGTATTCACCCAGGTAAACGTTACGAATGCCTTTGCCGTTGTAGTAGTGCGAAAAGTGAGTGTTGTCGCTGAAGCAGTCGTGCTCGTCTTCGCTGGAGTTGGCTTCCAGCGCCACTTTCATGCGCTCGCCCGCCAGTTCGCCCAAGGACAGGCTGCCCATGCCGAACAGCATCTTACGCAGGCCGTTTTCGCCAGACTCGGCTTCCAGGCTGGCGCGATAGTTGTCGGCAACGCCGGCTTTCCAGTTGTTGGACATTTCTGTCAGGTCGCTGACCAGCAGGTCGGTCACGGACTTGAGGTAATCGCGGCGACGGTCGTTGTGGCCGCCGGTGCTGCCAGCGCCTTCCACGTAGTCGGACGCCGGGCGTTCACCGGCACCCGGACCATTGCCGTGCAGGTCCTGGCCCCAGAGCAGGAACTCGATGGCGTGATAACCGGTGGCGACGTTGGCCTCGGAACCGCCCAGCTCATTGAGGCTGGCCAGCTTTTCAGGGGTGATGTCTTTAACGTCTACCTTGTCTTCGCCCACCTGAACTTCAGTGTTGGCGATGATGTTGGCGGTTGCGCCGGGGTTGCCCAGCGCGTGCTGGTAATCCTTGGCGACGTAGTCGATCAGGCCTTCGTCCAGGGGCCAGGCGTTAACCTGTCCTTCCCAGTCGTCGATGATGGTGTTGCCGAAGCGGAAGACTTCGCTCTGCATGTAGGGCACGCGGGCAGCAACCCAGGCGTCGCGGGCGGCCTTGAGGGTCTTGTCGTTCGGGTTGGCGAGGAAATCGTTGACTGAGGTTTGCAGGGTTTTGGCGGTGGACAGGGCGTCGTCGAAGACTGCAGAAACCATGGTGGCATAGTTGGCCACAACGGCTTTGGTGGCGGCGTCGGCCGATTGGTCTGCGGCTGCAGGCGCAGTGGTGGCCGCTGCTGGCGCGGGAGCTGCTGCGGTGGCGGCAGGGGTCGGCGCGGCAGCTTTTTCTTTGTCCTTGCCTTCGCCACACCCGGCGAGGGTAATAGCGATGGCCAGCAAACTAGCGGTTGCCAAAGGCATACGAGTCATGACGAAATCCTGGGTCTAAAGGGTTTAAGGCGCCCGGCGCCCAAAAAAAGCTGCGACATAATGCGAAAGATATGCATTCGTTGTAAAGGCATATTGCCCCGCTGCGAAAAGGCGGCGGTGTAGGCTTGTAACAAAGCGTTACGGTGCAGAGGCTGAGGCCGTCGACTCAGAGCCCCGGGACGCGTCGATCTGGTCCCGTTGCGACTGCTTCAGATAGGCCAGCAGCTCCCGGGAGGGCAGCGGCTTGCTGTACAGGTAACCCTGACCTTCGTGGCAACCCTCGGAAATGATATAGGCCTCCTGCGCACGGGTTTCCACGCCCTCGGCAATGACCTGCATGCCCAGGCTTTTCCCCAGTTGAATGATGGCACGCACGATGGTGGCATCGTCGTCGTCTTCGATGAGGTCCTGCACGAAGCTTTTGTCGATCTTGATCTTGTCCAGCGGCAGGCTTTTCAGATAACTCAGCGATGAATAGCCGGTGCCGAAGTCATCAATGGCAATCAGCGCGCCGGAACGACGCAAGCTCAACAGGTGTTGGGCGGCGGTGCTGATGTCTTCCATCAGGCCGGTTTCGGTGACTTCCAGCTCCAGGCTCCGGGGTGGCAGACGATAGATCTGCATCAGGTTGTTGACCACCCGAGGCAGCTCGGAGTGGTGCAACTGCACGGTGGACAGATTGACCGCCATGCGCAGGTCGGTGAAGCCTTGATCATGCCATTCACGCAACTGGCGACAGGCTTGATCCAGCACCCACTCGCCAATGGCGATGATCGTGCCGTTCTGCTCGGCCAGGGGGATAAACAGGTCGGGCGGAACCAGGCCGTGTTCCGGATGTTGCCAGCGGATCAAGGCCTCGACGCCGACCACGCGATGGTCGCGGTAGCTGACCTGCGGTTGGTAAACCAGGTACAACTGATTGCGCGGCAGGGCTTCGCGCAGGTCTTTTTCCAGTTCCCGGCGGCGGCGCATTTCGCTGTCGACGCTGGCGATATAGAACTGATAGCGGTTGCGCGAGCGCGTCTTGGCCAGGGTCATGGTCTGCTCGGCTTTTTGCAGCAGCTTTTCGGTGCTGTCACCGTCTTCCGGGAACAGCGTGATGCCGATGGTGGCCCGCAGGCGAATCTCCTGCCGGTCCAGAGAGAACGGGGTCTCAAGGTCATCCAGAATGTTCTGTGCCAGCTCGGCGGCTTCGTAAGGTTGTTCGATATCGGCCTGGACCAGGGCAAACTGATCGCCACCCAGCCGTGCCAGGGCGCCGAGGCGACCGCTGTGGCTGCGTAGTCGGTCGGCCAGGGCCAGCAGCAGTTTATCGCCCGTCTGGTAGCTGAATTGCTCGTTGATGCCCTTGAAGTCATCCAGACCGACACAGATCACCGCGACCCGACGCTGCAGGCGCCCTGCGTCCACCAGGATTTTGTCCAGTTGTTGTTGCAACCGCTGGCGGTTGGGCAGGCCGGTGAGGAAGTCGTACTCGGCCATGCGCAACAGGCTGTTTTCGGCTTCGTGCCGCAGGTGCGTATTGCGTTCGATCGAGGCCAGCAACTGGTTGGCGGTATTGACCCAGAGTCCCAGCTCGTTTTTTTCGTGCCCTTTGAGAACGGGCAACTGATTTTCGCTGGGACGATCCGGATTGATGTTGGTCAGGTGTTCGATGATTCTCGACAACGGCTTGGTCAGCAACCAGTGATACACCAGATACAGCACCAGGCCCATGATCAGCGCGCGCAGCACCCCGGAAATGAAAATGATCACCGCGTTGGTGATAAAACCTTCGCCGTAGGTGGCCGTATCCAGTGTGATACGCAGGTCGCCGTAGTACTCGCTATAGGGACTGCGGCCCATGAGCTGGGTGGTAAAGCTGCGCTCCTGGCCCAGGATCAGGTCAGTCAGCCAGCGGGTTTGGGATGCCTTGAGCGGGCGCTCTTTTTCGGCCAGAAGGGTTTCGTTGGGGTGGCCGATAGAGGCCATCCGCACAGCGTCATCCTGAAACAGGCCTTCGATGACCTGCATGCCCATTTCCCGGTCCAGGCTGTAGACCGCCTGGGTCGAAGGGTCACGGAACATGGCCAGAATACGCTCGGCGTCATTGGCGACTGCCTGACGGGTCTTGTAGGCGTCATAGACAATCTGCGCACAACTGAGCACGACGCCTACGACCAGGGCCGATAGCAACACCACGCGCAGCAGTTTTACTGACAGGCTGTTTTTGAGTTCCAGCTTCAAATGGTCATTCCTTAATCCGTGCCGGGAGCGTGAACCCTTTTAAACCATCAAAAACCAGCTGGCGAGCCCTGACCCGAGCATTAGCCTTCGATATCCTGTGCCACTGCCGAGTCGCGTGCTGTGGCGCTACCTGCCGGGCGCAGTCGATCATTTCTGCGTCGGATAAAACCGGTGAAACGAGAATGAGTCTTCAAAACCCAAGGGGATGATATTAGTCCGCTATCGTTTTCTGACAATAGTTAACTGAGTGTTACAGGCGAAAAAAAACCCGGCAATGCCGGGTTTTTTCATCTGGAGCTGAAGTCAGGCAGCAAATTGCTTGGCTACGAAGTCCCAGTTGACCAGATTCCAGAACGCTTCCACGTATTTTGGACGCAGGTTGCGGTAGTCAATGTAGTAGGCGTGTTCCCATACGTCGCAGGTCAGCAGAGGCGTGTCGCCGCTGGTGAGCGGGTTGCCGGCGCCAATGGTGCTGGCCAGGGCCAGGGAACCGTCAGCCTTTTTCACCAGCCAGCCCCAGCCGGAACCGAAGGTGCCGATGGACGTTTTGCTGAACTCTTCCTTGAACTTGTCGAACGAACCGAACGCAGCATTGATGGCGTCAGCCAGTGCGCCAGTCGGTTCGCCGCCGGCGTTAGGCGCCAGGCAGTTCCAGTAAAAGGTGTGGTTCCAGACCTGGGCGGCGTTGTTGAAGATGCCACCCGAAGACGTCTTGATGATTTCTTCCAGGGTCTTGCCTTCGAACTCGGTGCCTGGCACCAGGTTGTTCAGGTTGACGACATAGGTGTTGTGGTGCTTGTCGTGGTGATATTCCAGTGTCTCTGCGGAAATGTGCGGCACCAGAGCATCTTTGGCGTAGGGCAGCGGCGGCAATTCAAAAGCCATGGTTTATCTCCTAATCAGGTCAGTTGCGGTGAGCGCAAGGCCGATCACGGCGGCCAGACAGAACATACGCCGGGGAGTTGATCCTCTTTGCGGCGCAGGGTCTGGATCATAGCACCGGGGCCACACCTTAACCACGCAACAACTGTGTGGGATAGAGGTTCCAGAGCCTTTGCCTGAACGGCATGAAATAGTGCAGGTGCTTCAAGCATCCTTGATCAGCTGGGCCGCCACGCTGAACATCATGACGGCGACCAGCAGGTCCAGCACCCGCCAGGTGGCCGGTCTGGCCAGCCAGGGCGCGAGCCACGCGGCCCCGAGCGCCAAGGCGCTGAACCACAGCAGCGATGCACTTGCCGCACCGAACACGTAAGCGCCAGGGACACTTTGCTGCGCCCCCAGCGAACCGATGAGCAGCACGGTATCGAGGTAGACATGGGGATTGAGCAGCGTCACTGCCAAGGCACTCAACAGCACCGCCCGCCGAGAGCGCAAGCCGACCACTTCGTTTCGTTGCAGGCTCTGGCGCGAGCAGGCGCGGCGCAAGGCCAGGCTGCCGTACCACAGCAGAAACACCACGCCACCCCAGCGTGCCACCGCCAGAACGGTCGGATTATGGGCAAGCACACTGGCCAGCCCGAAAACACCGGCGGCGACCAGCAGTGCATCGCAGGCAACGCACAACAGGGCGACCGGCACGTGATGCTCCCGGCGCAGGCTCTGGGCCAGAACGAAAGCATTCTGAGTGCCGATGGCCATGATCAGCCCCGCCGCGACCAACAGGCCATTAAGGTAGCTTTGCCACATGGAATACGCTCCGAAAACAGGTTTATGTGGCTATTCTGAAAGTCGGCGCTGTATAAGGAAAACCAATAATCCTGATTGCTCATTAGGAAAACTGATGTTTGACTACAAATTGTTGTCTGCACTCGCCGCAGTGATTGAGCAGGCCGGTTTCGAGCGAGCGGCGCAGGTGCTGAGCCTTTCTCAGTCGGCGGTGTCGCAACGCATCAAGCTGCTGGAAGCGCGCATCGGCCAACCGGTGTTGATACGGGCGACGCCGCCGCGTCCTACCGAGATTGGCATGCGTCTGCTCAACCATGTGCAGCAGGTGCGGCTGCTTGAGCGGGACTTGCAAAGCCAGGTGCCGGCCCTGGATGAAGAAGGCATGCCCGAACGGCTGCGCATCGCAATCAACGCCGACAGCCTTGCCACCTGGTGGGCATCGGCGGTGGGGGATTTTTGCGCGCAGCACCACTTGCTGCTGGACCTGGTTGTAGAGGATCAGGATGTGGGGCTCAAGCGCATGCGTGCGGGAGAAGTGGCGGCCTGTGTCTGTGGCAGCGAACGGCCAGTGGCCGGTGCGCGCAGCCAGGCGCTGGGTGCGATGCGCTATCGTGCGCTGGCCAGCCCGGCGTTTATCCAGCGGCACTTTCCCGGGGGTGTCGGTGCGGCGCTATTGCCGCGCACGCCGGCGCTGGTCTTCGGGCCGGATGATTTCCTGCAGCATCGTTATCTGGCATCGCTTGGGGTTGAGGGCGGATTCGAGCATCATTTATGCCCCTCATCCGAAGGCTTCATCCGCATGATCGAGGTCGGCATGGGGTGGGGGCTGGCACCCGAACTTCAGGTTCGCGAACAGCTGCAACGGGGTACGCTGGTGGAGCTGGTGCCGGGCAAGCCGGTTGATGTGCCGCTGTATTGGCATCACTGGCGCAACGGCGGGCAGCTCTTGACGCAGTTGACCGGACATCTGGCGCAACAGGCCGGGCAATGGTTGGTGCCGCTGGAGGCTGATTGAGCGTCAGTGGGTGACTTGGCGATACTGCCGGGTCTTGTTGGAGCGAGGCGGGCGCGCGAATCGGAATTCCAATCGACGAACTTTCATTGCCTGAAATGACGCCCTCGCGGGCAAGCCACGCTCCAACAGAAAATGGGGTGGCATTAACGTTAAAACGAAATCTGATGGAGCGGTAAATGAAGATTCTGGTCACCGGCGCAAGCGGCTTCATTGGCGGACGCTTCGCGCGTTTTGCCTTGGAGCAGGGGTTCAGCGTACGGGTCAACGGTCGCCGTCCTGAAGGTGTCGAACACCTGGTAAGGCGCGGCGCCGAGTTTATTCAAGGTGATTTGATTGACCCGGAGCTTGTGCGCGAGCTATGCCGGGACGTCGAGGCCGTGGTGCATTGCGCCGGGGCGGTGGGCGTCTGGGGCCGCAAGCAGGATTTCATCCAGGGCAATGTGCAGGTCACCGAAAACGTGGTTGAAGCCTGCTTGAAAGAGCGGGTACGGCGTCTGGTGCATTTATCGTCGCCTTCGATTTATTTCGACGGCCGCTCTCATCTTGGCATCACGGAAGAACAGGTCCCCAAGCGCTTCAACAATCAGTACGCAGCGACGAAATACCTGGCCGAGCAGAAGGTGTTTGGTGCCGAGGAATTCGGTCTGGAAGTCATCGCCTTGCGTCCACGCTTTGTGACCGGCGCGGGGGATAACAGTATTTTCCCCCGGCTGTTGAACATGCAGCGCAAAAACCGTTTGTCGATCATCGGTAACGGGCTCAACGTCGTTGATTTCACCAGCGTGCACAACCTCAATCAGGCGATGCTCGGCAGTCTGCTGGCGACCGGATCGGCCTTGGGCAAGGCGTACAACGTCAGCAACGGCACGCCAGTGCCAGTATGGGATGCCGTCAACTATGTGATGCGTCGCATGCAGATGCCCCAGGTAACACGTTATCGTTCCTACGGTCTGGCCTATGCGGCGGCGGCTATAAATGAAGGCGCGTGCCTGCTGTGGCCGGGCCGACCTGAACCTACGCTGTCGCGTCTGGCGATGCAGGTCATGAGCAAGGATTTCACCCTTGATATCAGCCGGGCGCGGCATTATCTGGACTACCAGCCCCAGGTCAGCCTCTGGGCTGCGCTGGACGAGTTTTGTGACTGGTGGAAAGCGCAACAAAACATGTGAGCGCCATCGCTGCAAATCGCAGGGGTTATACTCCCTCGACTTTCAGCCTAAAGACGGATTCATACAGGGTTCCCCATGCGTAACGATCCTTACGACGACGTTGATGACGTCCCGAATCTCAGCGCCAAGGACGACGATGACGACTTCGCGCCCACCAGCGGCGCGCGCAAGCGCACCACGGTCTATTCCCGAGATACGCCAGTGGTCAAGGTCAAGGCGCCGAGCACCGGCCCGTTGTGGGCATTGGTAGGCGCACTTTTCATTGCCTTTTGCGGGCTGGGCTGGTGGAGTTTTCAGCAGATATCCCTCATGGAGCAGCAACTGGTTGCCACCCAGGAGAGCTTTGCTCGCATCAGCGAAGAAGCGGCGGGGCGTCTGCAGGATATTTCCGGGAAGGTGGTCGCCACCGAGTCAGTGGTCGTGGACGGCGTGGCACTCAAGCAGCGGATCAAAGTGCTTGAGGACCAACTGGCTGATCAGGACAAACTGCAGGAAAGCGTCACCGGCCAGCAATCGGCACTGGAAAAGCGTCTGGAGCAAATGACGACGCAGACGGCTCAGCAGCAGAGCTCCAACGCGCAACTGGAGGAGCAGCTCAAAGCGATTACCACCGAGTTGGCCACGCTCAAGGCGGCCGTGCCTGAGGCTAAATCCGCTCAAGGCGAGCAGGAAAAAATAGACGCTGAGCTCAAAAGCCTGAACGCCGATGTAGCGGCATTGAAGAAGCAAGGCAATCCGGCTGCAGCGATTGAGCGCCTGGAACAGGACCTGATTGTGCTCAAGAGCGAGCAGGAAAATCGTCCCGCTCCGGCAGCAGGTACCAATACCGCCGAGTTTGATGCCTTCCGTGCGCAAGTCACGCGCAATATCAATACGTTGACCGCGCAGATTCAAACCTTGTCGCAGCAGTTGAATGCTCGAAGGTAGTCAACGTTGGGGCGAGGCTTACCCGCGAATCAGCCGAGGCGGCTAACGGATATTCCGCGTAGTCAGACTTCGCGGGCAAGCTTCGCGCTAACGGATCGCCCTTGTGGGGGCTACCTCACAGCGCCGGATAGTCGATATAACCGACTGGCCCTTTGGCGTAAAACGTTTCCGGGTGCGGGGCGTTGAGCTCTGCATCCTGTTTCAGGCGCGCTGGCAGATCCGGGTTGGCGATAAAAGGAACACCGAAGGCGACGGCGTCGGCCGAGCCGTTGGCCAGCCATTCGTTGGCCGACTCTTTGGTGAATTTCTCGTTGGCGATATAAGCCCCCCCGAATGCTTTTTTCAACTGCGGACCGATGCTGTCGCCGGCTTCGCGTTCGCGGGCGCAGATGAACGCGATGCCGCGTTTGCCCATCTCGGTGGCCACATAGCCGAAGGTTTCAGCCAGGTTGTCGTCACCCATGTCGTGCAAGTCGGCACGCGGTGAAAGGTGTAGGCCGACACGACCAGCGCCCCAGACATCGATGGCCGCATCCACCACTTCAAGCATCAGGCGCGCACGGTTTTCCAGGGAGCCGCCGTATTGGTCGGTGCGCTGGTTGGTGCTGGTTTGCAGGAACTGATCCAGCAGGTAACCGTTGGCACCGTGGATTTCCACGCCGTCAAAGCCAGCGGCCTTGGCGTTTTCTGCGCCGACGCGGTAGGCATCGACGATGTCGGCGATTTCGGCCAGTTCAAGGGCGCGCGGCGTCACAAAGTCTGCCAGCGGGCGAACCAGGCTGACATGGCCTTCAGGCTTGATGGCGCTCGGCGCAACCGGTGTTTCGTCATTGAGGTACAGCGGGTGGGAAATCCGTCCCACATGCCACAGTTGCATAACGATTTTGCCACCGGCGGCGTGCACGGCTTTGGTGATGTTGCTCCAGCCACGGACTTGATCGTTGGACCAGATGCCCGGCGTGTCCGGATAACCGACGCCCATTGGCATGACTGAGGTGGCTTCGGTGATGATCAGGCCCGCCGAGGCGCGCTGCACGTAGTATTCGGCCATCATCGCGTTGGGCACGCGACCTTCATCGGCGCGGCAGCGGGTCAGCGGTGCCATGATAATGCGGTTGTTCAGGTGCAGCTCGCCCAGGGTGATCGGGTCGAAGATAGTCGTCATGGTTCAAACCTCTTGAATGATCAAAGTGATTAACGGGTAGCAGGTGCCAGGTCGGGATTGGCGCTCTGGCGAAAAGTAATCAGGGTGACAATCAGCGCCAGCACGGCCAGAGCGGCGGCGGCCAGGGGGACGCTGGTCAGCCCAAGGCCGTGGGCAATGACGCTGCCGCCGACCCACGCGCCCAATGCGTTGCCGACATTGAAGGCGCCGATGTTCAGGGTCGAAACCAGATTCGGTGCCGCCTTGCCGTAGGTCACCACGTTGATCTGCAGGGCCGGAACGGCGGCAAACGACGCAGTGGCCCAGAGGAACAGGGTGATTTCGGTCGGGATCAACGCCACGCTGGTCCAGCTCAGCACCGTTGAAATCACGGCCATGGCGATGAAGACGCCCATCAGCGTCGCGGCCAGTCGCTTGTCCGCCAGCTTGCCGCCGATGACATTGCCGACCGTCAGGCCCAGGCCGATGAGCAGCAAGGTCCAGGTCACGCCTTTTGGCGAGACGCCAGTGACGTCGCCCAGCAGCGGCGCGACGTAGGTGAAGAGGGTGAACATCGAGGCGGAGAACAGCGCGGTCATGGTCAGGGACAGCCAGATGCCAGCGCCTTTGAGGGCGCCCAGCTCAGCGCGCATGTCGAGTTTTTCTTCGTCGCGTTTGGTCGGCAGATAGCGAATCAGGCCGATCAGCGCGATCACGCCAATGACCGTTACAGCCCAGAACGTCGAGCGCCAGCCGGCCTGTTGGCCCAGCGCGGTACCCAGCGGTACGCCCAGCACGTTGGCCAGCGTCAGGCCGGTGAACATCAAGGCCACGGCCGATGCACGACGATTGGCCGGAACCAGCCCCGCTGCCACCACCGACCCGATACCGAAGAACGCACCGTGGCACAACGCCGTGATCACTCGAGCGAACATCAACAGGTTGTAGTCGCTGGCGATGGCGCAGAGCAGATTGCCGATGATGAAGATTCCCATCAGCGTGACCAGAGCGGCCTTGCGCGGCAGCCTGGCAGTAGCCATGGCCATGAACGGCGCACCCACGGCTACGCCCAGTGCGTAACCGGTGACCAGCCAGCCGGCACCCGGGATCGAGACACCGAGATCGCTCGCCACATCAGGCAGCAAGCCCATGATGACGAACTCGGTGGTGCCGATGGCGAAGGCACTGAGGGCCAGAATTAACAGCGAAAGAGGCACGGGGGCATCTCCTGATTGAAGAGAGTTGGGGCGACGGGTCAGGACGGCTTTTTCAGCTCCATCAGCAAGGCATCAATAAAGGCCTGAATGACTTCTTCGTTGCGTCTGAAGAAGTGCCATTGGCCAACCTTCTTGCTGCTGATCAGACCCGCGCGTTGCAGTGTGGCCAGATGGGCAGAAATCGTGGATTGCGAGAGTCCCGCGCGTTGGTCGATCTGACCGGCGCAGACACCGTTCTCCGTGGAATGCTGCTGGTCGGGAAAGCTGGTGAGTGGATCTTTGAGCCACACCAGGATTTCGCGGCGAACAGGATGAGCCAGGGCTTTTATTATTTCGTCGAGGTCGATAGGCATTTCGTTCTCAATATGGGTATAGCGCGATATCGCGATGGAACGAACTTTATATTGGTATTTCGCGATATACAAATATGATTTTCTGCTGAGCACAGGCCAAAACGCTATATCGGGTTATAACGATATTTGCCTGGCGGCCCGTTCAGGGCGTACGCTGACGGCATGAATTACCTTGCTCACCTGCACCTCGGCGGCCAACGTCCGCCCCAATTGCTCGGCAGCCTGTATGGCGATTTCGTCAAAGGACCTTTGGCGGGGCGCTTTACTCAGGAGCTGGCCGACGCCATTCAGTTGCATCGCAGCATCGATGCGTTCACTGACAGCCATCCTTTGGTCAAAGATGCCATTGCGCGATTTCCCGCCCAGCGGCGGCGTTACGCGGGGATTATTCTGGATGTGTTTTTTGACCACTGTCTGGCCCGGGACTGGCAGCGTTACGCCGATATGCCGCTGGAGGCGTTCACGCGAAGGGTGTATGGCGTGCTCGCCGCAGAGCCGCAATTGCCGGATCGGCTGGCTCTGATTGCGCCGCGTATGGCGGCTCAGGACTGGTTGAGTTCGTATCGGGATTTTGCGGTGGTGGAGCAAGTGCTGGCGGGGATTGCCCGGCGTCTATCGCGGCCGCAAGGGCTGGCAAATGCCATGCAGGAACTGCAGACGCTTTACCAGCCCTTGAGTGCCGATTTCGACGCGTTTTATCCGCTGCTGCAAGATTTCGCTCAAGCAGCCCTGGCCGGACGAGACAGCTCCGCCGGTTGATCGACTTCACCAAACAACGCCACTTGAACCGCCTGCTGGGCTTGGAAGGCCAGGGCGGCGCGTTCTTGGCCAGCGGAGGCAATCGGCTGCAACAACTGGATATGCACGTCACCCTGTTCATTGGCGAACAGGCGACGCAGATGGGAGAGCAGATCGTCGTCGCCGATAAAGGGCGCGATGGGGTCTGGTTTGCCATTGCGCGAATACCGAATAGCCACGGGCTGCACCGGCACGCCGGTGTCGATGGCGCTGGACAGCAGACGGCCATGAAAGGTGCGCAGGCCGCGGCCATCGGTGGTGGTGCCTTCCGGGAAAATCATCAGCGCATTGTCCTTCTGCAGGTGATTGCTCATCTGCCGCTGAATCAGACGGCTTTCACCCGAACCCCGGCGAATGAACAACGTGCCGGCTTTCACTGCCAGCCAGCCGGCAACCGGCCAGGTGCGCACTTCGGCCTTGGACAGAAATGACAGCGGTGCCAGCATGCCGAGCAACGGAATGTCGGTCCAGGACACATGATTGCTGACCCACAGCATCGGTTGACTTGGCAGCTCACCGCTCACCGTGACACGAAATGGCAGGGCGTTGGTCAGGCGCGCCATGAACCAGCGGCTCCAGCGTTGTCGTCTGGCCATCGAGTTGCCGATGCGAAAACGTTCCATCAAGGAAAACGCCCCGGCAATCGTCAGCCCCAGAGCAATGACCGCCAGCACTCTGGTCACTCGCAGGTACCCGCGCGTGCGGCTCATCACACGGCTGCCTTGAAGTGGCGGGCGTAGCGCGGGCAGAGTTCGTCGCGCTTGAGCAGGATGAACACGTCGGCCACCTGGAAGTCTTCGTCCCAGCACGGCTCGCCGCAGATTTTTGCACCCAGGCGCATGTAGGCTTTGAGCAAGGGCGGCATCTCACAAATCACGTTGCTTGGCAGATCCAGCGAGGGCAACGGGTTTTTCGGCTCGGCGCGCAGGTTTTCGGTGCACAGGTAACGCTCACGCAGACGCTGCATGATGGCGTGGGCCTGAATGCCGCCATCCTGCATCGGAATGCTGGCGCAACCCATCAGGTAGCTGTAGCCGCCTTCGTTGAGGATCTCGGCCAACTCGCTCCACAGCACCGCGATGGTGCCGCCGTTGCGGTAAGCAGGATCGACGCACGTGCGGCCCAGTTCCAGAATCGGGCCTTGCAGGTGGCTCAGCCCGTGCAGGCTGAATTCTTCTTCGCTGTAGAAGCGGCCCAGGGTGTTGGCTGCCTTGTGATCCAGCAGGCGAGTGGTTGCTACCAGCTTGCCTGTGCTCAAGTCGCGCACGCCGATGTGCGAGCAGTGTACGTCGTAGTCGTCCATGTCCAGGCCCAGTTCGGCGCCCTTGAGTTTTGCGTTGAATTCGCCGCTGAAAACACTGAAACGCAGGGCCTGTGCTTCCTGCAAGGCTTTGCTGCCGGTCAGGCGTTCAGCCTGAAGGCGGCGGTCGTTAGCGGTGTCACGAATACGGGCGATCTGGGTCATGCGAACTCTCCGTAAGCCAGCCCTGCAAGTGCGGGCGATGGGCTGAAATGGCCAAGCGCTTTGCTGTACTTATGCAGGCTAGGCAGGCGCCGTGTCACCACCGTGACGCTTTAATGATGGTTGTGTGACGGGGTGGCCGGCATCCGGCACTCAAGAAGGAGGGCTGTTCTGTCATGAACGACTGCTAAAGTATCCGGACTCCGTCAAGGGTCCGTGCCATGCGTCGTTGGCTTATATGCCTGTTCATGCTGTTGATCAGCCTTATTGCGGTTTCCGCCAACGCCGAGAATTGGCCGGCACCCGACTGGTCAATCAATACCGCGCCCAAGACGCCAGCGCTTGAACGCCTTGAAGCTTACGCATTTCCACCCCGGGACGATGTGGAGCGTAAAGGTGTGCGCACCGACGCCTTGCTGGTGATACGTGACGGCCAGGTCATCTATGAGCGCTACGCCGGGGAGACCTCCGCGGCCACGGCGCACCTGACCTGGTCAATCAGCAAGAGCGTGATGGCGACGGTGCTGGGTGTGGCATCGGGGCAGGGCCGCTTTCAGTTGGATGACCCCGTGGCGAAGTTTTACAAGCCCATGGCGGAACATCCCGATATCAAACTCAGGGATCTGCTGCATTGGGCTTCCGGGCTCGACTGGCAGGAAGACTACGAGTACGCGCCGCTCAACTCCTCAGTGGTGGCCATGCTTTATACCCTCGGCCGTAGCGACATGGCGCGTTTCACTGCGCAACATCCTCGCGGGTCGATGCCGGGGATCTGGTTTTCATATTCCAGCGGCGACAGCAACCTGTTGTCCGCCGCGCTCAAAGGCATGGTGGGCGAGCAGGCGTACGCCGATTATCCCTGGACAGCACTGTTCGACCCTCTGGGCGTTCGAGGTGCGGTTTGGGAAACCGACGCCGCTGGCACGTTCGTGGGGTCGTCCTACGCCTACATGACCGCCCGCGATCTGGCCCGCGTCGGGCTGTTGATGCAGCGACGCGGGCGCTGGAATGACCGACAGTTGTTGCCCGAAGCCTGGGTGAAGTTCGTGCTGACGCCCTTCGCGGGGCTGAACATACACCCCGGTGTTGAAATCCCTGGCGGACAATGGTGGCTCAATCACACCTGGGACGGCGCGCACGGCCCCTGGCCTGATGCGCCACGCGACACCTTCGCCGCGCTGGGCCATTGGGGGCAGGCGCTCTACGTGATACCCAGTGCCGGCCTGGTGATCGTGCGTTACGCCGATGATCGCGATGGCAGCTACGATCACGATCAATTGCTCAAGCTTGCGCTGGCTGCGTTCGGCCAAAGGAAGGGCCAATGACTGCTCGCCGACACTTCATTCGCCGCCGACCGTTTAGCAGCCTGTTGCTGTTGATACTGATCGCCCTGGGCTTTCTGGCCTGGCGGGATCGCGTCGCCCTGAGGGCGTTTCCCGGGATCATCAGCGCCTACACCGCCAAAGAATATTGCTCCTGTCGCTACGTCATGCTTAATTCAGCCGCTTATTGCCGCGTCTACGTCAAACAGTACGTACCCAGTACCCTGACGGACGATGCGAACCAAAAACGGGTGACCGCCAGCGGTCTGGGCCGTACCAGCAGCGCCGCCTGGCAAGGCGAGCGGCAGGGTTGTCGGCTGTTGCCGGAAACGCCTTGATGAGCAGCATTGCGAACATAGCGGTTTGCCAGCGGTCAGACAGGCGGTAAGGTTGCCCCCTCAATGCGCCTCTGGAGTTTGCATGCACACCACCACCCGCCTGCTGCTGGCCTTTTTGGCCGTGCTCGCGCTTCCCGCTCAGGCGAACTGGTATCTGGATAACGAGTCGTCACGGCTGTCATTCACGTCCACAAAAAATGCCGACACCGCTGAAGTTCATCGCTTTCTCGTGTTGCATGGCAAAGTCGACCGTAACGGTCGCGCCGAGCTTACGGTTGAACTGGAGTCGGTGAATACCGGCATCGCGTTGCGCGACGAGCGCCTTCGCGATGCCTTGTTCGAAGTCAAAAAATTCCCCAATGCGCGGATCAAGGCTCAACTGGATTTGCAGCCCATCAACGATCTGGCGCCGGGCGCGCAGCTGGAATTACGCCTGCCGCTGACCGTTCAATTACACGGCAAGACCCATCGCTACACGGCCGAGTTGCTTGCCACGCGCCTTGATCAGCAACGCTTTCAAGTCGTGACCCTTGAGCCGCTGGTGATGCATGCCCAGGACTTTGATCTGGCTCCGGGCGTCAACTCCCTGCGCAGCATGACCGGGTTATCCGCCATCAGCCTCTCGGTTCCCGTTGGCGCTGTTCTGATTTTCACGGCTCGCTGATGGCCGGGGCGATCTTTCCTTGGCGCAAGGACAACCAATTCAAACTGCTGATCGACGGTCCGGCATTTTTTCCCCGCATGATCGCGGCCATCGACGGCGCGCAGCAGCAAGTGGACCTGGAGCTTTACCTGGTTGAAGCGGGCGCCTGCGCCGAAGCCGTGGTGCGTGCATTGGTGGACGCGGCGCAACGTGGCGTCATCGTGCGCTGCCTGTTTGACGATTTTGGCGCCAAGGCCTTTACCTTGAATCTGCGCAACCGGCTTACTGACGCCGGGGGCATCCTGCGTTTCTATAACCACATTCACTGGCGCCGGGGCGTGCGCAATCTGTATCGCGACCATCGCAAGCTGTTGCTGGTGGACAAAAGGCTGGCAGTGGTGGGCGGCACCGGTGTGACGGATGAATTCTGGAACCCGGCGGAGGACGTCAGCGAATGGCATGAGGTGATGGTGGAGATTTCCGGCCCGCTGGTCATCGACTGGCAAGCCTTGTTCGACCGCCAGTTTCACGCTAATCCACGCCGCACGGCCTGGCGTCCCGTTGAAACGTTCGGCCTGCCACGCCTGCCAAAGGTGCCCGTGTCGGGAGACGGGTTGGGCCGTGTGGCGTATGCCGACGCCCGTCAGCATCGCGACATTTTGCAGTCACTGGTGCGCGCACTGAACAGCGGTCATAAGCGCATCTGGCTGGCGACGCCGTATTTCCTGCCGACCTGGAAAGTCAGGCGTTCGCTGCGCAAGGCGGCAGAGCGGGGCATTGATGTGCGCTTGTTGCTGACCGGTCCACGCACCGATCACCCCTCGGTGCGCTACGCGGGCCATCGCTATTACCCGCGACTGCTGCGCGGGGGCGTGAAAATCTTCGAGTACCAACCCTGCTTCCTGCACCTGAAAATGGTGTTGATCGACGACTGGGTCAGCATTGGCTCGTGCAACTTCGACCATTGGAACCTGCACTTCAACCTCGAAGCCAACCTTGAGGCACTGGACTCCGGGTTGACCGATGACGTGGTGGCCAGTTTTGAAAAAGACTTTTCCGTGAGCAAGGAAATCACGCTGGCGGACTGGAAATCCCGCCCGTTGTGGAGTCGGGTCAAGCAGCGCCTCTGGGGCTGGATTGACCGGCTGGTGGTGAATTTGCTGGATGGGCGTAATTGAAGGCAAACCGGCAGCGCTAGCGGTCATCGACTTCTCCTCTTGTAGTACTAGGCTGTTACCACGGCTTTCTACTTAGGCCGATACTGGCCCAATTGCCCAAAAGGAGAACGAAGATGGCTGCCAAGAAAATCCTGATGCTGGTCGGCGATTACGTCGAAGACTATGAAGTGATGGTGCCCTTTCAGGCCATGCTGATGGTCGGGCATGTCGTTCACGCCGTCTGCCCCGGCAAGAAGTCCGGGCAAACCGTGCGTACCGCGATTCACGACTTCGAGGGTGATCAGACGTACAGCGAGAAGCCCGGGCATCACTTTGCCGTGAACTTCGATTTCGATCAGGTCAACGTCCAGGATTACGACGCGCTGCTGATCCCCGGTGGTCGCGCCCCCGAATACCTGCGTTTGAACGACACCCTTCTTGAGTGGGTGCGTGCCTTCGACAAGGCGGATAAACCCATCGCCGCCGTGTGCCACGGCGCGCAGTTGCTGGCGGCGGCCGGCATTCTCCAGGGGCGCGAATGCAGCGCTTACCCGGCGTGTGCGCCCGAAGTGCGCTTGGGCGGCGGTACGTTCATGGACATCGACGTCACGGCGGCCCACACCGACGGCAACCTCGTGACCGCCCCCGCATGGCCTGCGCATCCGGCGTGGCTGGCCGGGTTTCTGGTGTTGCTGGGCACAGAAATCAGCCTTTGACAATGCCGGAGGGCAGCCACCATGTGCGAGCTTTACGTAAAAGCCGATCCCATACTCTACGAGTCCCGTTCGCGCTCGTTACGCATCTGCGGCGTGGTGACAACGTTGCGTCTGGAAAACCAGTTCTGGGACCTCCTTGCCGAAATTGCCCAACACGACGGCATGACGACCAATCAACTGATTAACCGGTTGTATGAAGAAGTGATGGATTATCGCGGCGAGGTGGTCAATTTTGCGTCGTTTTTACGGGTCAGTTGCACCCGGTATCTGACGCAGGCCAGACAGGTTGTTCCCGAGCTGAAGATTGTCCGGACGGTTGCAACCTGATCTGTGATTCAACAATGAATAAACCCGCATCGCTGCGGGTTTATCGGGATGAACCGTTACTGCACTTCAACCGCCAGACTGTCGGCGATCTTCTTCTGCCAGATCTGCGGACCGGTGATGTGTACCGATTCGCCGTTGCTGTCCACGGCCACCGTCACAGGCATGTCCTTGACCTCGAACTCGTAGATCGCTTCCATACCCAGTTCGGCAAAGGCCACGACGCGGGATTTCTTGATGGCCTGGGCCACCAGATAAGCCGCGCCGCCGACTGCCATCAGGTAAACCGCTTTGTAGTCCCTGATCGCTTCGATCGCCGTCGGGCCGCGCTCGGATTTACCGATCATGCCCAACAGGCCGGTCTGGTCGAGGATCTGCCGGGTGAATTTGTCCATCCGCGTGGCCGTGGTCGGGCCAGCAGGGCCGACCACTTCTTCGCGCACCGGATCTACCGGCCCGACGTAATAGATGAAGCGGCCTTTGAGGTCAACCGGCAGGGTTTCGCCCCTGTTGAGGATCTCGACCATGCGTTTGTGCGCGGCGTCGCGACCGGTCAGCATCTTGCCGTTGAGCAGTACGGTTTCGCCGGGCTTCCAGCTTTGCACGTCTTCCGGCGTCAGGGTGTCGAGGTTCACACGGCGCGCCGACGGGCCGGCTTCCCAGACGATTTCAGGGTACGCGTCCAGAGGCGGTGCTTCCTGCGCCACCGGGCCGCTGCCATCCAGCACAAAGTGCGTGTGCCGGGTCGCGGCGCAGTTGGGGATCATGCACACCGGCAACGAAGCGGCGTGGGTCGGGTAATCCATGATCTTCACATCGAGTACGGTGGTCAGGCCGCCAAGGCCCTGGGCACCGATGCCCAACTGGTTGACCTTCTCGAACAGTTCCAGGCGCATCTCTTCGATACGGTTGGACGGGCCGCGCAGTTTCAGCTCATGAATGTCGATGGACTCCATCAACACTTCCTTGGCCATGACCGCGGCTTTCTCGGCGGTGCCGCCGATGCCAATGCCGAGCATGCCCGGTGGACACCAGCCCGCGCCCATGGTCGGCACGGTTTTCAGAACCCAGTCGACGATGGAGTCGGACGGGTTGAGCATCGCCATTTTGGATTTGTTTTCCGAGCCGCCGCCTTTGGCTGCGATGTCCACTTCCACGGTATTGCCCGGAACGATGGAGTAGTGGATAACGGCTGGAGTGTTGTCCTTGGTGTTCTTGCGGCTACCGGCAGGATCGGCCAGGATCGAGGCACGCAGGACGTTTTCCGGCAGGTTGTAGGCCCGGCGCACGCCTTCGTTGATCATGTCGTCCAGGCTCATGGTGGCGCCGTCCCAGCGCACGTCCATACCGACGCGAACGAAAACGGTCACGATGCCAGTGTCCTGGCAGATCGGACGATGACCAGTGGCACACATGCGCGAGTTGATGAGGATCTGGGCCATGGAGTCGCGGGCAGCGGGCGACTCTTCACGCAGATACGCTTCATGCATGGCTTGAATGAAATCTACCGGGTGGTAGTAGGAAATGAATTGCAGGGCATCGGCGACACTTTGAATCAGGTCGTCTTGCTTGATCACGGTCATGGGGCGCGCTCCTCTGTCGGGACGGGAACATTCATAAGTGTGCCGAATGCTAAAAACGCGGCTGTTGTATCAGCGTTGTTACGGTCAGTCGGCTGGCGCAAAAAGGCGCGGCAGTATAACCCGCTCGTTGCGCAGGTCCATCTATCGGTTAGCAAGAGTCTGTTGTCATACTGGGGCTTGCCATGGCGCCCTTGGCGCACCGCGCTGTAGCCGCAAATGCTTCACAATCGTGGGGTTACGCGCACTTGGGGTCAATTTTCGTCGGTTGCAATTGAACACATTTGAACGTATTTATCGTTACAGTTGGCCAACTTTTGGATGCAAGGCTAAAGTTTCGGCCTCGTGCCGCTATGGGAAGGAATCCTTTTGAGCACAACGAGCGGGAGGGTTATCTCTCCGATCACGCAGGCGCTGTTTCTGAAGCGTTTTGGTATGGCCGCGGGGACTTACGTCATCGTCATGTCGTTGACATGGCTGGCGATCCTCGCAGGAGAACTGCACCAATCTTTTCATGTGGCGATTATCGGCAGCGCCCTGGTGGTGTTCAGTCAGATTGCCTTGCTGGTGGTGTTCCTCACTCGATTCAATCAGCGGTTCAACGACGCTAGCCTGACTGAGTTTCAGGTGGTACTCGCCTTGTGCTGGCTCACCTGGCTGATTTTTTATCTGGATACCGCGCGCGGCGCATTCCTGATCCTTTACGCCCCCATTTTGCTATTCGGGCTGTTTCAGTTGACCCCGTGGGTGTTTGCCCGGTGTTCGCTGCTGGTGTTTGTGAGCTTCTGCGCCATTAATGGCTGGGAGTTTTGGCATGGACAGATGGCCCATCCGGCCGCCGCGATGCTGCAACTGAGTGCCTTGTTCGTCATGTTGCTCTGGCTTAGCCTGTTTGCCAGCTACGTTCACACCCAGCGCATGCGCATGCGTCAGCGGCGCTATGCGTTGCAGGCTCACCAGGACACCTTGCGCGGCATGATGCTGCAGCTCGAAGAACTGGCTGCCACCGATGAGCTGACCAATCTGTACAATCGCCGTTATTTTTTACGGATGGCCACCCGGGAGCTGACTCAGCTCGATGGCTATTCTTTACACGGACTGGCGCTGATCGACCTCGACCACTTCAAGCGCATCAACGATAGCTACGGCCATGCGGCCGGGGATCAGGTGCTGCAGGCGTTCGCTGCCAATGCCGAAAGTTGCCTGCGCGAGACCGATGTACTGGCGCGTTATGGCGGAGAAGAGTTCGTGCTATTGATCCCCTACTGTACCGAGCAACAACTGATTGAGTGCTGTGAGCGGGTGCGCGAGTCATTTGCGCGCGTTCAGCTCAATGAGTTACCCGATGCGTGCCTGAGTTTGTCTATCGGCATGACCTTGCTGCAATGGGGCGACAACCTCGACGACGCGCTGCATCGCGCGGACCAGGCCTTGTACCTGGCCAAGCGTAGCGGACGTAACCGGTGTGTCGCTGCCTGGGAAACCGCTGATGCCTGACGTGCGTGTTGCCGACCGGCAGTGGGCGGTCCCGTCGGGAAGCAATCTGCTCGATGCGCTTAACCAGGCGGGCATGCGTGTTCCCTTCAGTTGTCGGGCCGGCAGTTGCCATGCGTGCCTGGTGCGCTGCACTCAAGGTGAACCGTTGGACAGGCTTCCCGAGGCGTTGGACCCAGGCAAGCGTCAGCAGGGGTGGCGTCTGTCTTGCCAGTGTCAGGTGGTGCAAGACCTGACCGTGGAGGTCTTCAATCCCCTGCGTGATGGCTTGCCCGCACTTGTCTGCGGCGTGGACTGGCTCAGCCCGACGGTGCTGCGCCTGCGTCTGGCACCAACGCTCGCGCTGCGCTATCGCGCGGGTCAGCATGTGGTCCTCTGGACCGCCAACGGCATTGCCCGGCCCTATTCTCTGGCGAGTCTGCCGGGTGAAGATGAGTTTCTTGAATTTCATCTGGACTGTCGGCACTCAGGTGCATTCTGCGACGTTGCCCGGCAGTTGCAGGTGGGCGATCCCGTCCGGCTCGGCGAACTGCGTGGCGGCGCGCTGCAATACGACGCCGACTGGCAGGAACGACCGTTGCTGCTGATGGCCGCGGGCACCGGACTCGGGCCGTTGTGGGGCGTACTGCGCGAGGCGTTACGGCAGGATCATCAGGGGCCGATCCGGCTGGTGCATCTGGCACGTGACAGCAGCGAGCATTATCTGGCTGAAACACTGGCGACGCTGGCGGCAGAGCATCCCCAATTGAACATACAGCTGACGACCCCCGAAGATTCACCGACCGTGCTGGCGGACTTGCGCCTGTTGTCCAGGCGGACCATGGCGCTGGTCTGTGGCAGCCCGGCCAGCGTTGAAGGGTTTGCCAAGCGGTTGTATCTGGCGGGTCTGCCTCGCAATCAACTGCTGGCGGATGTATTTGTGGGGCGCGAATAATCGCCATGACGAACCCCGGCTCAGCGGGAACGCATGCCCGAACTACTCTGCACCCGAAAACGGCGCCCGGTAAGCTGTAAAAAGTGACAGGAGGCTTATGGCTATCCACTTCACTGCCCTGATGTTATTCCCTTGTTAAGTCGCGTTGTTTGTCCGCTAGTGCTCTGTCTTGCAAGACTTGTCTTGTTCTTTTGTATGAAACTTCCTAGTAAACCCCACGCGCTTGCGCCTCTGAATCCTGGTCACTACTCTGCGCCGATCACTGATACGTCAGCGATCGGGTTTAGTAGCCCGGTATCAAATCAGGCGTCAAACACCGCCTTTCATGAGGCGCACTTTATCGGTCTCTCATTATGGTGGTCGTGCGCAGGGCATTCTGAATGCACCGGGTTCCTGATTGCCTGGCTACTAACCTTCGCACGGCCGCCACCCCGATAGTCGTTTAGTAGCGATGGGTGAACGGCTCCCAAATAATCAGGAGTTGCAATCACATGCTTGAAGTTACACCCAGTTCCGCGCAATCGCCGGGCGTGACAAGCCCGTCACCGTTTCATGTCAGCGACCAGTTGAGCGTTGAGGACTCGTTGGTTCATGCCTCGGAGTTATTGCGTTGCGCCGCAGCCACGGCTTTCGAAAATGGCGACAGGCTCACCGGCACTTCGCGGGACCTGGCCTTTTCCGTGCTCCATCTGGTGCAGATGGCCAGCGCGATGGTGGACAAATCCCTGGATCGTTTTACCCGCCGCTAGGCTCCGTACGAAAAGTCGGCGAGCGAAGGTCAGGCAAGGCAAAAACAGGCGAGGAAGCGGAATCTACGGTTGTAAATGAGTATTCCGAGCCTGTTTCTAACGCAGCATCACCGAGCGCAGCCACTTTTCGTACAGAGCCTGACAACGGAGTGTCAAGGCAATGCCAGAGTGAATCCAGTGCGCTTGAGTTTCGAGTCAGGAAACACCCCTCAATAAAAAGCCCCGACTCTCGCGAGCCGGGGCTTTGAATGTGGCCTGAACCGTTTTAAACCAACGGATCGCCCACATGCAGCAGTTTCATGCCGTTGGTGCCGCCAATGGTGTGATAGCTGTCACCCTTGGTCAGGATCACCCAGTCACCTTGCTGGACCAGACCGCGCTTGAGCAATTCGTCGACCGCCGCCTGGCTTACCTGACCCGGTGGCAGGGCTGCCGGGTCGAAAGGCACGGTGTAGACGCCACGGAACATGGCGGCGCGCGCCTGGGTTCCGCGGTGCGGGGAGAACGCATAAATCGGCACCGAGGAGCGAATGCGCGACATGATCAGTGGCGTGTAGCCACTTTCGGTCAGCGCGATAATCGCTTTAACGTCCGGGAAGTGGTTAGCCGTGTACATGGCCGCCAGTGCGATGCTTTCGTCACAGCGGGTGAACGTGTGGCCAATGCGGTGGCTGGAGGTTTTGCTGGTCGGGTGTTTTTCAGCGCCGACACAGATGCGCGCCATGGCCTGTACGGCTTCGATCGGGTACGAGCCGGCAGCACTTTCAGCCGAGAGCATCACGGCATCGGTGTAATCGAGCACGGCGTTGGCCACGTCGGACACTTCAGCGCGGGTCGGCATCGGGCTGGAGATCATCGACTCCATCATTTGCGTGGCAACGATCACCGCCTTGTTATGGCGACGTGCATGCAAAATGATTTTCTTCTGGATGCCCACCAGTTCGGCGTCGCCGATTTCCACGCCCAGGTCACCACGAGCAACCATGACCGCATCGCTGGCACGAATCAGGGCGTCAAGCACCTCGTCGTTGGCGACGGCTTCAGCGCGTTCGATCTTGGCGACCAACCAGGCAGTGCCGCCGGATTCGTCACGCAATTGGCGAGCGTACTCCATGTCGGCAGCGTCCCGAGGGAAGGAAACGGCCAGGTAGTCCAGATCCATTTCTGCCGCGAGCTTGATGTCCTGCTTGTCTTTTTCAGTCAGCGCCGGTGCAGTCAGGCCGCCACCGCGACGGTTGATGCCTTTGTGATCCGACAGCGGACCGCCGATCAGCACGGTGCAATGCAGTGAGTCGGCAGTCTGGGTGTCGACGCGCATGACCACGCGTCCGTCGTCGAGCAGCAACTCGTCGCCAACGCCGCAGTCCTTGACCAGATCGGGATAATCAATACCCACGATTTCCTGGGTACCGTCCGTCAGCGGGTGGGCGGTGGAGAAGGTGAACGTGTCACCCACCTTCAGCTCTATTCGCTTGTTGGTGAACTTGGCGATACGGATTTTCGGACCTTGCAGGTCCCCCAGCAGGGCAACGAAGCGCCCGTGTTTGGCGGCGATTTCGCGAATCAGCCTGGCGCGGGCCTTGTGCTCATCCGGGGTGCCGTGAGAAAAGTTCAGGCGAGCAACGTCCAGACCCGAGAGGATCAGTTGTTCGATAACTTCCGGCGAGTTGCTGGCTGGGCCAAGGGTGGCGACGATTTTGGTACGGCGTACGGTCATGCACAAACTCCTTAAATGAAGCGCAGCGAGAGGCTACTACTGTCTTGCTCTGTAGTCATTGTTCCTTTGCACTACCTCAATGACGGTCGGCAGCGCAATCGTGTGCAATCGGGGCTTGAAGAAAACCGCAATCAGGTCGATACATTGCAGAGCACAGGAGAGTCCCATGCGAATCGTGATGATTTTAGTATTGATGGTCGCCATCGGCGGTTGTACCCGTTGGTCGATGAATTCCAATTTGAACAGCGCCTATCGCGCTTATGATCGTGGAGATTGCGAGAGCGTGATGCTCGACCTGTCCAAGGTCGAACGTCAGAGCCGAGCCCGGCGCTACATTCAGCCCGAGGTGTCGATGTTGCGCGGTCAGTGCCTTGAGCGCCAGAAACTGTTCCTCGATGCGGCCCAGACTTACCGCTTCATTATCAGCCAGTACCCCAATAACGAGTATGCGTTCCGAGCCCAGGCGCGGCTTGAAACCCTGCAACAGCTCGGCCATTACCCCGCGCCGGTGTCTGTGAAAAGATACCCTGCTTCACGGTAGATACACCCGATTGGATGGGCGGTACATGATTCGAATGGCCGACTGGCGGGATTGCGCTAGTCTTAGCGTTGGGGCTAAGGTGGCGTTTTTATTGCTTGCGTGACGTGACTTTCGCGGTCGCACGTCAGTCAGAGCGACGTTCCCTGCGGATAACAACCTTGAAGCATTTGCCCGCAGTAATGTGCAGGTCAGGGCTGCAACACTCAAAAAGGTACTAGCGCGGCCATGCTAAATGGTCTCTGACGGCGACTGACCATGTTAAAAGAACGACGAATCGAGCGGCATCAACTGCCTTATTACCTGCGGGTTGTTAATCGGTATACGAAAAAACCGATGGGATGCCTGGGTAATGTATCCGAGCAGGGGCTGATGTTGATCAGTGATCTGCCGGTGTTGGTGGGCGCCGAGTTTCATCTGCGTCTGGCAGTGCCCGGCGAGCGAAATCTTCAGAAAACACTTGATGTAGTGGCAACCTGCCTGTGGTGCCATGAGGATGAAACGCCGGGAAGTTACGACTCGGGATTCAAAGTGCAGGATGCTCCGGATGAATACATTGATTTGATTGGTGCCTTGCGCCAGTACTTCAGTTTTCATCCGCTGGAGGCTTCGGCCTGAATCCCGTCCCGGGTGGGCTGGCGTCTGACGTCAGCTCACACCTCTTTCGGTCATTACAACGTCCCGGCTTTTTTCCAGCTTAGATAGCGGCTGACCAGTTGCGCCCCCAATTGACCGGGGCGTGCATCCAGAACCTGCACTCCCTGGGCGTTCAAGCGTTCCAGCAAGCTTGCGCGGGCGTTCAGGAAGTCGAGGGTTCCACAGTAAACAAGCGCTTCATCCAGCGTCTGCACCGGCGATTGGCGCACGTTATCCAGCACCTCTTCGCGCAAGCTGACCACCAGCACTCGATGTCGCCGGCCAAGCTGCGTGACCACCGTCAGCAATTCCTCGTCATCGTCGTCGCGCAAGTTGGTCATCAGGACGATCAGCGCCCGGCGCTTCTGCCTGGCCAGTATGTGTCGCCCGGCGGCGCCGTAGTCGGCCGGTTTTTGGGTGCTGGCCAGGTCATAGACAGTGTTAAGCAACGCGTTCAGTTGGTGAGTGCCTTTGACCGGGGCCAGATACCGGTTTTGCTCGCTGGCAAACGTGGAAAACCCCACTGCATCACCCTGACGCAGCGCGACATAGCTCAACAGCAGGGCGGCGTTCAGTGCATGGTCAAAGTGCGAAAGGTCGCCATCCTGGCTGCGCATACGGCGTCCGCAATCAAGCATGAACATGATCTGCTGGTCGCGTTCGTCCTGATACTCACGGGCAATGGGCGTGCGCTGCCGGGCGGTCGCTTTCCAGTCAATCTGGCGCAAACTGTCGCCTTCGCGAAACTCGCGCAACTGGTTGAATTCCAGGCCCAGGCCTCGACGTTGGCGCTGTTGTACACCGATCTGACTGAGCCAGTTATCCACCGCCAATAACTGCCCCCCATATAAACGGGCGAAATCCGGATACACCCGGGTCGTACCCGGCAGTGGCAGGTAACGCCGCGCCGTCCACAGGCCCATCGGACCGGGCAGGCTGATCTCGCAGCGTTCAAACGTGAAAAGCCCACGTTTCAGCGGACGTAGCCGATAGCCGGTCTGGCTGTTCGCGCCGGGTTTGAGCACAACCGACCGGGGAAGGTGCTCGAACTCCAGGCCGTGAGGCGGATGATCGAAAATGGTCACGGTCAGCGCTGAAGCGTGGTCGTGGCTCAGGTCCAGGCGAACCTCGCTCCAGCGCCCCAAGGCCAGACTGCCGGGCAGGTGGCGACTCACTTGCGGCGAAGGCAGGCGCTTGAGACGCCAGGCGTCCAGCAGCGCCAACAGCAGCAAGGCAGCCAACAGCGCCCAATACAATGTGCTGACGGGCTTGGGCAGCGCAATGCCCAGCGCTGACAGAATACCCAGCACCACCGCCACGCCTGACAGGCCTGCCAGCCAGCCAAGCAACGCAGCAGAGGGTTTCAGCGTCTGTTTCACAGGCGAGGCGCCGGGACCTGATCGAGCATTTGTCGCAAGACCTGATCAACGGACAGGCCCTCGATATCCAGGTCTGGCGACAGCCGGACACGATGGCGCAGTACGGCCAGGGCGCAGCCTTTTATGTCGTCGGGAATCACGAATTCCCCGCCGCGCAACAAGGCTCTGGCACGACCGCCGCGTACCAGTGCGATTGAGGCGCGAGGTCCCGCGCCCAGCGTCAGGCCTGGCCAGGTACGGGTGGCGCGGGCCAGCCGGACGGCGTAATCCAGTGCTTGCTCATCCAGTGGCAACTCGCTGGCGATGCGCTGCAAGACTTGAACCTCTTTGGCTTGCAGGATGACCCGCAGCGGCTGCACGTCGAGCATGTCGGCGCGGGTTGAGCGCGTCACCTGACGCACCATGTTCAATTCTTCGGTGATGTCGGGGTAGTCCATGCGCAGCTTGAGCATGAAGCGATCCAGTTCCGCTTCCGGCAGGGGGTACGTGCCTTCTTGCTCAATCGGATTCTGGGTCGCCAGCACCATGAATGGCTGGGCGATGGGCAGGGCGCGGCCTTCAAGTGTGACCTGGCGTTCCTGCATGGCTTCGAGCAGCGCGGCCTGAGTCTTGGCCGGAGCGCGGTTGATTTCATCAGCGAGCAAGAGGTTGGTGAACAGCGGCCCCTTGCGCAACTTGAATTGCTCGGTCTGCATGTCGTACACGGCGTGGCCGGTGACATCACTGGGCATCAGGTCCGGGGTGAACTGGATGCGGGCAAAGTCAGCGCCGATGCAGCGAGCCAGTGCGCGCACCAGCAACGTCTTGCCGAGCCCGGGAACACCTTCAATCAGGACATGGCCGGCGCCAATCAAGGCTGTCAGCACATCATCCACGACCGCGGTCTGCCCGATGACCGCTTTCTGTAGTTCATGGCGCAATGCCTGGGCAAGTTGGCTTGCGCGTTGCCGCTGCTGGGCCTGGTTACTGAGAGGGGCCGCAGGTTCGACTACCGGATCAAGAGTGAAATCGACAACAGGTTCGTGGGTGCTCGACGGGGTGGTCGGTTGATCGCTCATAAGGCATTCCTGAGGATTTGCAGGTGGGCAACCTGACGGGTGAAGTCAGCATTCGACATTCGCTGGGCGGGACGTGGGCGCATCGCCTGACTGATCGTACGGGTGGGTTGGCGGGTGAGGCGCGACAGCACTTGCCATTGATCGGCCACTCCCAGCGTTTCAAAACCGGGATGGCGTTGTCGGGCGCGACGCAGGATATCCAGCTGCAAGCCTCGCAAAAGCGCTTGCTGGCCGCTGCGACGTCGAAGGAAATCGGCGCTGGCCCGCAGGTGTTCGATCAACTGGCGACGCCCCCGGCCCGGGGCTACCTGCAAGGGACCCTGGCGTGTGCCGGCATGCCACAGCGCCAATGCGATCAACAGGGCCAGCGTGGTCAGCGCCAGAGGGAAGTGGCGCAGCAACAGACTGAGCAAATGGGTGCGCTGCGTGCTCACCACCATCGTGACTTCGCTGCCCTGAGTCAGGTACCACAGCAGCCAGGCATTGTCGTACCTGGCGATAGCGCGGTTTTTCCACAGGTCGGCATCGGTGACCACGGTAATGAGCCCGTCGCCATAAACCAGCTGCATCATGTGCGTAGCAGCAGCGCTGTTGGCCCATGACTGGGCCTGATCAAACGGGTCGTCAAGGTGAAAGCTGGTGTCGAAGCTCATGTAGGCCGGTGCTTCATCGTTTTCCACATACAGGCGCGTGAGTTCGGACCATGGGGCGGCAGTTGCCTTTTTTTGGGGGGCGAGCAACGGGATGGCGGGCTTGATTGGCTCGTCATCCTGCAACCCTTCCTGTTGGAGCAGGTCGGTCGTGAGCGATTGATGAATTTTCAGGCGATCAAGCAATACGTCGCCGCTGTGGCCTTTTTTCTCGTCCCACAGCTGTTCGGCCACAAACAACAGCCGCCCGCCGGACCGGACCCAGCTCAGTACCTTGTCGGCTTGATCGGGTGTCATGTTCTCCCGGCTGTCCAGGAGCATCAGCGTCTGTGGCTGTTGAGCCTGCTCCGGCAATTTGGCCGGGTTGTCGCTGAGGTGTACCGGAATCGAGCGCTCGCGCAGGAAACGTTCGGCCGCCAGATACGGATTGGCACGCACTTCAGGAGCTGGCCCCTGATCAACGGTTTCCTCGTAGCGTTCAAGATTCCCTGCGATATAAAAGCCACCGCCCCCCACTACCAGCAACGCCAGTAGAGCGATCAGCAGCGTACTGCCGCGGCTCATTGCTGGCCCCCGGTTTTGAACAGTTGGCGCCAGCTGTCGCAAAGCGCATGCCCGACAGGGGCGGGCGGCAACTGATGCCCATAGGCGAGGTTTTGCCAGTGACGGGTCAGGGTAACGCTGAAGTCATGCAGCGGCTGCTGGTTCAAGTGCGCCACGCGCGCCAGCACGTCGCCTTCGGTGTCGCCGCTCTTGAGGGGCAGGTGATAGTCAGCGATCAAGCGGCTGAGCAATGCCCGATAAAGCAGGCCAAGCGCTTCCCGGGGTTGGTTCGCCCACAGCCTTTCGGCACTGCCCGCCACATCGTCAGGGAGGCTTTCGGCGCTGACCTTGAGCCCGAACATGTGCTCAGGCGCGGCAGGAACATGCCGCTTTTTGGGTGACTTGCGATTGACCAGCGTGCTGAACCAGGTCCTGTAGCGCCAGATAACCAGACCGACCAGCGCAATGACTACTCCCCATAACAGAACCTTGAAAACGTCGGAAGCGACCTTGGCGGCGTTGAGAAACCAGAGCAGCCACTTGATCTGAGGGTGGGCTGGTTGATCCGCTTCGGGAGCGACGGGCTTCGGTTGCTCCTCGGCAAAACGCCAGCCCGAGACAGTCTTGGGGTTCTTGAATGGCGGCTGGTCCAGCACGGCCTTGATGTGCTGGCGGGCAGCCTCGCTGGACAGAAGCTGATGGGTCAGTCGTGCCGTATTGGGGCCGGGGTCATCACTGGGTGCGTCGCGTTCCTGCTGGGACGGAATGGGGCACGTCATGTCCGATTCCGCTGACCATGCCGGTGGTGCGAAGGCTGTCAGGGTTATCCCCACCCCCATGAGCAGCACGTAGGCGCTGCCAATGAGGCGCTGACGCAGGCGCCGTAGAACCAGCTCGATGTCCCAGGCTTCCAGGGCTGTGCGGCGGTTCAGATACAGGGTAAAACCGCAGGCGACGTAGATCGGGCCCCAGACAATCAGCACCAGGGCATAAAAAGCGTTGGTCAGGTGCTCCAGCCAGTTCCAGCTGCCGTCGATATTCATCAGGCTTTGCCAGTCCCAGTCCGCTTCAACCTGTTGCGGGATCAAGGCGTACAGCAGCAGAACGGTCCCGATCCACAGGCACATCTCAAGGGCGCTGCCTGCCATCGTCAGGCAGCGGGCGGCGCGCAGGTCTTTCCGGCTGAGCAGGCCGATGCGCAGAGTACGTTGCACGCCGGACAGGTTTTCCAGCTGTTGGACCGGCAGCGTAAAGCTGCGGCTGAGGCTGAATCTTCGCCAGGTGAGGTTGAGCAACAGTCGCGGTTTCAGCAGGCGTAGCCATGCTTTCAAGGCGCCTTTGAGCGTAGGTGTCGAGCCGAACAGCGCCTGGGAGAGGATCAGCAAAGGCAGTGGCTCGAAGACGGGTTTCAGCCACCAGAACACAACAATCGCAACGCTCGGGTAATCCCAGAAAATCAGGCTCAGCAGCGCAAGGACGGGCAGGGTGACAATGGCCCAACTGGTCATCAGCAGCCCGCGATGCTGACGAGCCAGCAATACGCCCAGATCAATGGCTTCCCAGGGGTTACGTGGCCGGATCACCACACTGGCGTCAGTCAGGCGCATGGGCAGTCCTTCCGGCGAACGCCAGATAGCTGAAAACCAGGGCCCAAAGGATCGCGCCGACCCCGTATTTGATGATGGGGGCTGGCCACGACATGGAAGACCAGTAGGCTTCGATAAAAGCCGCTATCAAGAGGAACAGAATGACGCCGTAGATCAGTTGCAGGCTCTTTTGCGCCGCCAGCCGCAGTGCTTCGCCGCGGGTCAGGCGCCCCGGCGCCACCAACGACCAGCCCAGTTGCAGACCCGCAGCCCCTGCCAGAACAATGGCCGTCAGTTCAAACGCACCGTGACCGATCACGAAAGACCAGAACGTCTGGCCGTACCCGATTCCGGTCAGATGGCCGGCAACCGCGCCGATCATCAGGCCGTTGAACAACAGAAAGAACAGGCTGCCAAGCCCGAATAACAGTCCGGTTGCATAGGTCTGAAAGGCAATCCCGATGTTGTTCATGATGTAGTAGCCAAACATCATCCAGTCGTCGCTGGACTCACGCTCTATTGCCTGGCCGATGCGGCGGGCCGCCGGGTCGTACATGATTTCCATCTCGGCGACTTGCCGAGGGTCGATCACGCTATACACCAGATCGGGAAACCCATACACCAGCAGCCCCATGCCAATCAGACTGCCGAAAAACAGCAGGCCGGCCATGCACACGAAACGCCATTGCGCCCGCACCAACTGCGGGAAGCCTGCCATAACGAAGCTCAGGACCTGCATGCCGACCGGGCTGCGATGGCGATACAACTGCTGATGGCCACGCATGGCCAGCTGTTGCAGCGGGTCGATCAGGTGGCTGCTGTAGCCCCGTTCCTGCGCCAGGGCCAATTGATGACAGATGCGCCGATATTCACTGACGAAGCTCTGGTTCGACGCGGGGTCGGCCTTGCCCTTTTCAAGTGCGTCCAGATGTGCGGAGAACAACTGCCAGTCGGGCTGGTGACGGCTTTCGAAAAGGCTCTGTTTCATGTGGGACCCAACAGACCGCGTGCAATCCCGTTGAGGTGAGCCACTGCCTGATCGGGATGGACGTGCAGCGGCTGCGCGAGTATCGCAGCCAGCTCGCGGGCGCGTTCGGGTGACAGGGAGGCTTGCCTTTCGGCAAAGCCAAGCAGCGCGCGTTGCTCCTCCAGACTCAGGACGAAGGGTACGATGACCGGTTCGGCCATGGGCAAGACGGGGCGTTGCAGCGGGTCGTCGCGATAGACCACCAGGGTTCCGGCGGCCATATCGCCAAGGCGCTTGAACTGCGGGTGTTGCAGGCAACTGATGGCGCCCAGGCTGTAGCCGAAAGGGAGCATGTCGACGAACCGCAGTAAATTGCGGATCAGGGATGACGTCCAGCCGATGGGCGTACCGTCATCGTGAATGACCCGCAGGCCCATGAATTGCTTGCCGGGCGTGCTTCCCTGATTGAGAACTTCGAACAGCACCATGTACCACCAGGTCACCAGGAACAGCGCCATGGCAGTCAGGCCCGCGCCGAACTTGTCGAAGAGGCTGAACAACAGGAACAGCACTGCCATGACAACAGCGCGGATGCCCAGGTCGATGGTAAATGCGATGGCACGTGGCACCAGGCCCGCCGGGCGCATTAGCAAATCGATGCCTTCCGGGGTCTCGATTCGGGTGCGTGTATCCAGTGGCTCGGTTAGCGGTGCAATCCTTGGCAAAGCGCGCGGGGTTGGCATTGTCGGGAGCGGGGCACCTGAAAGTAATGCTAAGGGGGTATTGCCGGTTCTGCGCAAGACTAGCCACCACCGGAGTGCTAAGCAACAGAACTCTGAAAACAGTTGCTGTAAGAAAGGGTTGCAATATCAAACGAATGATCACCAATTCGCAATTTGCCTACGGGAAGTCCTACACTTTGCCGATCTTAAGTTCAGGATCAGCCCGTGACCTCCAGCATTTTCTGGTACGACTACGAAACCACCGGTATTAACCCTCGCAGTGACCGGGCACTTCAGGTGGCCGGTATCCGTACGGATGCCGATCTCAATGAAATCGCGGCTCCGGTCAATCTCTATTGTCAGCCCAGTGACGATATCCTGCCGCATCCTGCGGCGTGCATGATCACCGGGATTACGCCGTCCCGGCTTGCGGAAAGTGGTTTGGGGGAAGCTGACTTCATGACTCGGGTGCACGCTGAACTGTCGGCTCCCGGTACGTGCGGTGCGGGTTACAACACCCTGCGTTTCGATGATGAAGTCACCCGCTACAGTCTGTACCGCAATTTCTTCGATCCTTATGCCCGGGAATGGCAGGGCGGTAACAGCCGCTGGGATCTTATTGATGTGGTACGTGCCGCCTATGCATTGCGTCCGCAGGGCATTGTCTGGCCCGAAGAAGAGGGGCGAGTCACGTTGAAGCTTGAGCGTCTGACAGCCGCCAATGGCATTGATCACGGTCATGCCCATGATGCGTTATCCGATGTGCGAGCCACTATTGGTCTTGCCCGGTTGATTCGGGAAAAACAACCCCGGCTTTATGATTATCTTTTTCAGTTGCGCAGTAAGCAGAAAGTCCAGGAGCAGATTCGGTTGCTGGAACCACTGGTTCACATTTCCGGAAGATTTTCCGCAGCCCGGCATTACTTGGGTGTCGTGATGCCGCTGGCGTGGCACCCGCAAAACCGCAACGCCCTGATTGTCTGTGATTTACATCTGGACCACGCTCCACTATTGGATCAGGACGCGGAAACATTGCGTCAGCGCTTATATACCCGCCGCGAAGATCTGGCAGACGGCGAGCTGCCGGTTCCGCTAAAACTGCTGCATATAAATCGCTGCCCGGTGGTCGCGCCTTTAAAGGTGCTGCGTGACGAAGATCAGCAGCGCTTACAACTGGATATGGCGGCGTTGCATGCCCGTGGGCGGGAGCTGTCAGACGCTCAGGGAGTTTGGCAGGAAAAACTCGGGGCGATTTACGGGCGTGAGGACTTCGCACCCAGCGAAGACCCGGAGCAGCAATTGTATGACGGCTTTATTGGCGATCGTGATCGCAGGCTTTGTGAGCAAGTACGCACTGCCGAGCCTGAACAATTGGCCGTCGAGTCATGGCCTTTCGATGACCCGCGTTTGCCTGAGTTGTTGTTCCGCTACCGTGCCCGTAACTTTGCGCACACGTTGAACGTTGAAGAGCAACAGCGTTGGCGCAAATTTTGCCAGGATCGGCTGAGCTCACCGGAGTACGGGGCGCCTAATACCTTACAAAGTTTTACAAAGTCGCTCGCAGAACAGATGCTTAGTGCCACGCCTGACCAGCGCAGCGTATTGAACCAGTGGCGTGACCATGTGACGCAGCTGCGCCAGCGGCTGGACCTTTGATAAGGTCGGACAGCTTATTGCAGGCAATAAAAAACGCCAGATGACTGGCGTTTTTGAATGATCGCTGACAACACGACCTGCCTGGGGCTTATCCCAGCAGTGTTGCCCAGCTCTCAACCTCGTCACCGCCCCACTTGGCTTTCCACTCTTTCAGAGTCTTGTGGTTGCCACCTTTGGTTTCAATGACTTCGCCATTGTGCGGGTTTTTATATTGCTTGACCTTGCGAGCACGCTTGGTGCCGGTAGTTTTTACCGCAGCGCCACGTGGGGATTTGCCAACTTTGGCATCCGGGTCCAGCAGCGCGATGATGTCACGCAGCGATTTTTGATATTCGCCCATCAGTGTGCGCAGTTTGCCTTCGAATTCCAGCTCGGTTTGCAGTTTGTCGTCTTGGGACAAATTCTTCAAACGGGCCTGCAGTTCTTTGATCGCTTCTTCGGTGGCGCGGTATTCGTTGATCAGGGACATGAGGGTTACCTTATGTTGTCAGGTGGCAGGGAGACAGTGACGCAATAATAGTGCACGCGCTTTGATCAAGTAAACATTAAAGAAAAGTTTTATTTGAATTATTTAGAAATATACAGCTTTCCTACAGCTTCATAGAACTACATGGTGGCTGCCCACGCCGCAAAGATGCTCGCTATAACGCTTTTAAAAAGTAGCCGGCGCTCGACCTTGCATCACGCCCAATTACACGTTTGGGCGACGCGGTCGTCGACCGGGCCAGATCCGCACAGCGGGGGCGGGAATCAGCGCAACAGGAATACTGCAGTTTTCCCGCGCAGTCGCTAGAATGGCGACCTTTGCGAAGTTCTGGAGTTTTTTCAAATGCGCACTTTTCGTCTGGTGATTGCTTGCCCGGACCGTGTCGGCATCGTTGCCAAAGTCAGTAACTTTCTGGCGTCCTATAACGGCTGGATTACCGAAGCGAGCCATCACTCGGACAATCTCAGCGGCTGGTTCTTCATGCGCCACGAGATTCGTGCCGATACGCTGCCCTTCGAGCTGCAGGCTTTTCGGGAGGCGTTCACGCCGATTGCCGAAGAGTTCTCCATGGACTGGCGCATCACCGACTCGGCGCAGAAAAAGCGCGTCGTGTTGATGGCGAGCCGTGAATCACACTGCCTGGCGGACTTGCTGCACCGCTGGCACAGCGATGAACTGGATTGCGAAATTTCCGCTGTGATTTCCAATCACGAGGATTTGCGCAGCATGGTCCAATGGCACGACATTCCTTATTACCACGTCCCGGTGGACCCCAAGAACAAAGAACCGGCATTCGCCGAGGTGTCGCGCCTGGTGGCCCATCACGAGGCTGACGTCGTAGTTCTGGCTCGCTACATGCAGATCCTTCCGCCGCAGCTGTGCCGTGAATACGCCCATCAGGTCATCAACATCCACCATAGCTTCCTGCCTTCGTTCGTGGGCGCCAAGCCTTACCACCAGGCCTCGTTGCGTGGGGTGAAGTTGATCGGTGCGACGTGTCACTACGTGACTGAAGAGCTTGATGCCGGTCCGATCATTGAGCAGGACGTGGTTCGCGTCAGCCACCGCGACAGCATTGAGAACATGGTCCGTTTCGGCCGTGATGTCGAAAAAATGGTCCTGGCCCGCGGCCTGCGTTATCACCTGGAAGATCGCGTGCTGGTGCACGATAACAAGACGGTCGTCTTCGACTGATCTGCACGCCGGATGCCCGACTGTCGGCGCGCAAGCCGTCGTCGGGCGTTGATGTAACGAGGCATGACATATGAGCGATCCGCTGGACAAAGCCACTTCAACAGCACCTCCCACCGTGGGCGAAGGTTGCCTGAGTCGTTACGATCCGGATGCGTTGTCGCCGGATGACGGCACTGACTTCGAAGGCGCAGCCGAGCTCTGGCATGACTTGCAACAAGGGCTGCAACAGACCGGCGACGAAGGCTGAATCACGCTTCGCGCATGCGCATCAGCTTGTTCAGCAATGGACGGCCAACCATCAACAAAAAAACCGGGCCGCCCACCACCAGGTAAAAGTAGTAGGTCACGGCGCGCCAGATGAGAATGGCGGCGGCTGCGGTGGATTTTCCCACCATGGGCGCCAATAACGCGGCAGAGGTCAGTTCCGCTGCACCTGCGCCACCCGGCAGCAGGCTGAACTGCCCGGCGCTGAGTGAAAGCATCTGGATCAGAAAGCTCCACACCCATTCCACATCGACCCCAAGCCCGCGTAGCGCCAGATACAGCACGCTGTAGCGCAGCCCCCAATGCATACAGGTCAGCAGGAATACGCCGGCAAGCCGTTTACGCGGCATTTTCAGGGTGTCAGCCAAGGCATTGCGAAAATGCAGAAGCTTGCGTGTCCATCGGCGGCGGGTTTCAGGTCGGGTGTTGAGGCGGTTGAGCAGCCGACCGTTAAATTTGATGACCTGCCGATGGTAGCGGGCAAAACCCGCGCACAGACACAGGCCGCCAACTACCAGTCCACCGCTGACCATCAGCATCCCTTCCATGTGCTCGCTGAGGTGATTGAAGAGGGCGTAGAACAGGATGCCGATGAGTGCCAGCAGGAAGAACAGCAGATCGCTCAACTGATCGGTGGCGAACACGGCACTGCTTTTGGCCGGGCCGACGCCGTTGCGTGAAAGCACGGCCATCAAGGTCAACGGGCCGCCACTGCCGCCGGGCGTCGCACAATAGGCAAATTCTGCAGCCATGACCGCGCCCAGGCTTCTGGGGACGCTGACCGCGCTGCAGCTCTCGCCCAGCAGCAAGCGCAAGCGCAGGGCGTTCAGGCACCAGCACATGATGATCATGCCGAACATGCCCAGCAGCAGGGCAAAGGGGAAGCTGCCCAGCCGGCTGAACATTTCCCCGCCACCCACCACGAAGGGGATCGCGATAGCCACCAGTAAACCGGCGCCCAGCCAGATAATGTGCTTCACGCGGCCGGCCTCAAGTCTGAAGCGTGTTGTTTCAACCAGGCTGCTTTGGTCATGGGTTGTCTGCCGCTTTCGATGAGTCGTTTCAATGTCTGGAGCCAGTAGTTGCGTGAATAGTCGTGGCGCATGTCCACCGGATGCAGGCCCAGGCGAATGGTCGAGGCATTGTGCAGCCGGGCTTCGCGATGATCGCTGACGAGTTTCGACACGCCGCGTCGCCAGGCGCTACGAGCGCTCCAGACGATACCCGGCGCCTCTATCCGGGAAAAGTCCGGTAGACGATACAGATGGTGTGGATCGCTCGTGTAATCCAGCGGTAACTGACGCAGCGCCTGGCGCGTGCCGTCACTCATCAGCCATGCCGGAGCCACGAAGCCATGAAGCGGCCAGCCCTGCCGTTGGAAAAGCTCGATACCGGCTTCCAGCCGTCCCATCGCCTGGCGTTGATCCAGTGCATAAAATTCGCCTTCCCATGTGTAGATGCGGCGCATGAAATAGTCCCGTGGCGTACGCGCCGGTGGGCCATCGTCGCAGTGATAGTAACCGTGCAGCGCCAACTCGTCTCCACGACTCAGTCGTTGCTGTAGCAGATTCTGAAAGGGGAGGTCGTGTTCAATCGGGTTGCGCTTATGGAAGTCAGGCACCACCAGCCAGGTCATGGGAATACTGCCCATGGCATCTATTGCCGCCACGAAGGGTTGGTAGTCAGGCCAGGTTTCGGGCGCCACATCGTGCAGAACCAGCAACACACTGCGTTCGCCTGATACGTGATCAACCATGGGCAAGCACCGGCGTGCGGCAGCCGAGCACCGCCTGATAGTGTTCCAGCAAGCCGTTGACCACGGTATCCCAGCTATAACGCTCACTCACGTATTGCCGGGCCACCTGACCTTTTGCCGCAGGGTTGTCAGCGAACAACTCCCGAACGGCGCTTGCCATTGCCTGTGGATGGTTCGGTTGGCAAAGCAGGCCGCATTCCGGTGGGACGGTCTCGGGAAACGCGCCAGCAGCCACGGCGACCACCGGAATGCCACTGGCCATGGCCTCCAGAACCACCAGGCCGAAGGTCTCCTGATCACCCGCGTGGATCAGGGCATCGGCACTGGCCAACAGTCGGGCGACTTCCCAGGCAGCACAGAAGTGGCCGATCACCGAAACATTGTCGGGAACCTGGGTCGGCATGTGCGAGCCGACCAGCAGCAAGTGATAACTCGGGCCGAGCAGCTTCATGCAATCGAGCAGCACCGGCAGGTTTTTCTCTTTGGAGCCGCGCCCGGCGAAGATCAACAGATGAGTGTCCTCGGTGAGCCCCAGTTCTGTCTTCAACCCGGGATCGCGTAGCGTGGGGCTGAACGTGGTCAGGTCTACGCCGAGTGGTTGTACGTAAACATTCTCGACGCCCAGGGCGATGAGTTTTTCGGCCATGACGTTGCTGGGCGCCAGCACGCGATCGAAGTTGCCATACAGCTTGCTGACATAGGCTTCGACATTGGTGCCCAGCCAGCTGCCCACACGGTTGCTGACCAGCAGCGGCAGGTCCGAATGATAGAAGCCGATCACGGGCACATCCAGCTGGCGGCGTGCGTCCAGCGCGGCCCACGCGGTGAGGTAGGGGTCACCGACTTCAATAAGATCCGGTTTCAGGGCTTTTAGAACGTTTCGCCAGGGCGCCACGCGTAGCGGGAAGCGGTAACCGTTCCCGAACGGAAGGGCCGGTGCAGGGACTTTATAGATCCCGTCGCGCTGACTGAAACCGGGGCCTGGGACCAGCAGACTGTGCCGAACCCCGGGGCGGAGGACCAGACGACGATGCTTGGCGTCAAGGTAGGTGCGAACACCACCGCTAGCAGGGGCGTAGAACATGGTCATGTCAGCGATATGCACGTGAACATTCCTCCAGTGTGTTGTCCTAAACGTTGACCACTGACAAGAATAGTTGTTCGATGCGCCCAACCCGGGGCGCCGTAACGAACAAAGATGATTGAGCGCTGTAGAGGGGGCCGCGTTGCACGTGAACGCGGCCATTGCAGCAGGCTTGAGCCGGGTTAGATCCGGAAGCTGCCGACCAGATGCTTCAGACGAGCGGCCTGTTGTTCAAGGTCGGAACAGGCGCGCAGGGTCGCCTGAAGGTTTTCGACGCCTTCCTGATTCAGTGTGTTGATTTCGGTGATGTCCACGTTGATCGACTCGACCACCGATGTTTGCTCCTCGGTCGCGGCTGCCACTGACTGGTTCATCCCGTCAATTTCACCAATGCGTCGGGTCACGCTGCTCAGCCGCTCGCCAGCCTGATTGGCAATGCCGACGCTGTCCTGGCTATGACGCTGGCTTTCGCTCATGGTCGCTACCGATTCGCGGGCACCGACTTGCAGTTCCTCGATCATTTTCTGCACTTGTTGTGCCGATTCCTGAGTGCGATGGGCCAGGTTGCGAACCTCGTCGGCCACCACCGCAAAACCACGCCCGGCTTCCCCGGCCCTTGCGGCTTCGATGGCCGCATTGAGCGCCAGCAGATTGGTTTGCTGGGAAATGCTGGTGATGACTTCCAGGATTTGCCCGATGTTCACGGTTTTGCTGTTCAGTTGTTCAATGTTCGCGCTGGATGTGCTGATCGTCATCGACAACTGATTCATCGACTCGATACTTTGCTCCACCACCCGTTGGCCTTCTTCGGCCAGGGTTCTGGCATCGCTTGCCTGTTGCGACGCCTGGGCTGCGTTATGAGCGATCTCGTGGGCGGCGGCACCCAGTTGATTGATCGCGGCCGCGACACTGTTGGTCCGATTGGACTGCTCGTCGGAGTTGACCATGGACGAGTTGGAGGCGCTGACCACTCTGAGCGCAACTTCGTTGACATGCTCGGTGGCCGATGACACCTCACGGATCGAGGTGTGAATACGTTCCACGAAGCGGTTGAAAGCGCTGCCGAGAACGCCGAACTCGTCGTGCGCCTGAATAGTCAGGCGTTTGGTCAGATCGCCTTCACCTTCGGCGATGTCCTGCATGGCGCGAGTCATCACGTGCAAAGGTTTCATCAGCACTGTGATGAGCATGCCCAGCAAGGCGATGATGATCACGACTGCAATGACCGTGGCGATGACGGCTGAGGTGCGGAACTGAGTGAGCATCGAGAACGCTTGGTCTTTGTCGATGCTCAGCCCGAGGTACCAGTTCACCGAAGGCAAACCCTTGATCGGCGCAAACGTGAAAATGCGGGTTTTGCCATCGACTTGCGCTTCACTCCAGTCGCTGCTGATGCGCGGCGTGTCCTGAGGATAGATTTCCTGCAGGGATTTCATGACCTTGGATTTGTCTGGGTTAACCAGCACTTTACCGTCGGCGCTGACCAGAAAGGCATAACCCATGCCGTCGAAGTTCAGCGCGTTGATGATTTTCACAATGATATTGAGGTTCAGGTCGCCCCCCGCCACACCGATGTTTTTTCCGTCTTTGGTGACCGGCGTGGCAATTGTGATAATCAACTCGCCGTTGGACGCATCGGTGTAGGGTTCGGTCAGCATCGTGCTGCCGGTGGCCATGGCACCTTTGTACCAGGGCCGGCTACGAGGATCGTAGTCAGCTGGCAGCTCACTCTTGGGGAGACTGATGAACTTGCCCGCCGTGTCGCCCAGGTAAGCGAAATCGAACGTTGAGGCCAAGGCTTTTTGCCCAAGCAGGCTGGAAACGCTGGTAGGGTCGGGATTATTGGCGATGGTCTGGGAGACGTTTTCCACGAGCAGGATTCTGCCGGAAAGCCAGTTCTGAATATTGGTGGCCGTGCTGTTGCCCATCTCCTTGAGGTAACTGTCCAGATCATCACGAATGGCATTACGCTGCAGGTAATCGTTATACAACGTGAAAGAGGCGAATGCAGCAATTACGATCAGTGAGGCGGCCAGTAGAATCTTGTGGCTGAATTTCAGGGAGTTACTCATGTCGTGATAGGTCCGCTCAGGTTTATTCCGTACCAGGCGCGTGTCGAGCGACTGCTTGTCAGGGAGTAAAGCGAAAAAATGGTCAATACTTTCTCTCACTCCATTAAGAAAAGTCCGACAACACTCCCAAGTCTCTGGGTTGATACCAGCCTATCGACCACTCAGATATAAAGTTTAAAGCGGGTGACGAAATGTCCGAATCTCAGCAATTTGTTATGGGTGCCACACTCGATGGGCAACCGGTCACCCAGGCGTTACGCCTGGCGAACCGCCACGGTCTGGTGGCAGGCGCTACCGGCACCGGCAAAACAGTGACCTTGCAGCGCTTGGCCGAAGCGTTCAGCGACGCGGGCATCGCTGTTTTTGCCGCTGATATAAAAGGTGATCTTTGCGGGCTGGGCGCGCCCGGAGCCCCGCAGGGCAAGGTGGCCGAACGAATCGCCGGCATGCCTTGGCTGAATCACACGCCCCAGGGCTACCCGGTCACGTTATGGGATATCCATGGCCAGACCGGCCATCCATTGCGCACGACGCTGACGGAAATGGGGCCATTGTTGCTGGGCAGCCTGTTGGCGTTGACCGACAGCCAGCAGTCTGCGTTGTACGCCGCGTTCAAGGTGGCCGACCGCGAGGGCTTGTTGCTGCTCGATATCAAGGACCTCAAGGCACTGCTCAACCACCTGCGCGACAATCCACAGTTGCTTGGCGAAGACAGCTCGCTGCTGACCACCGGGTCAAGTCAGGCATTGCAGCGCCGCCTGGCCGTTCTGGAACAGCAAGGTGCCGAAGCCCTGTTCGGCGAGCCCGCCTTGCAACTGGAAGACCTTCTGCAACCGGCCCGCGACGGACGGGGACGCATTCACCTGCTCGATGCCAGCCGCCTGGTGCATGAAGCGCCCAAGGTCTATGCAACTTTTCTACTGTGGCTGCTGGCGGAATTGTTCGAGCAACTGCCTGAACGGGGCGACGCCGACAAACCCCTGCTGGCGTTGTTTTTCGATGAGGCGCATCTGTTGTTCGCCGACACGCCCAAGGCTTTGCAGGAGCGGCTTGAACAAGTGGTGCGGCTGATTCGTTCCAAGGGCGTGGGCGTGTACTTCGTCACCCAATCTCCGGGCGATCTGCCGGATGATGTGCTGGCGCAACTGGGGCTGCGTATCCAGCACGGGTTGCGAGCGTTCACGGCCAAGGAGCAGAAATCCCTGCGCGCCGTGGCAGACGGCTTCAGGCCCAACCCGGATATCGACACCCTGGCTGTGCTGACAGAATTGGGCATTGGTGAAGCGCTGGTTGGTACCCTGCAAGAGAAAGGCACGCCCGCCATGGTCCAGCGGGTACTGATCGCGCCGCCACAGTCGCGTATCGGGCCGCTGAGTGAAGGCGAGCGGGCGAGCCTGATTGCCCAGTCACCCTTGGCCGGTCGCTACGACAAACCCGTGGATCGCGAGTCGGCTTATGAACGGTTGATTGCCCGCAAAGTGGCGACAGATGAAGACGGCCAGGTGTCCGACAAGAATGCCAAGGATCAGGACAGCTTCAGCGACATGGCGGGGGAGTGGCTGGGCGGCGTGGCAGGGCAGGCCATGAAGAGCGCCGTGCGACAGGCTGCCAATCAACTGGGGCGTCAGCTGGTACGGGGTTTGATGGGGTCGTTACTGGGCGGGACAAAAAAACGGCGCTGAGTCAGAGAAAAAACGGCCATCGCGGCGTGTCCGCGATGGCGATATTCCCTGACTCGGCGGCGATCAAGCCAGTACTTTGGAGGCCAGCCAGAACAGACCGGCCGAGAGTCCGACAGTCGCCGGCAGGGTCAGGACCCAGGCCAGCAGGATGGTGCGAACCGTGCCGCCTTGCAGGCCGCTTTTGTTCGCCACCATGGTCCCGGCCACGCCGGACGACAGAATGTGTGTCGTGGAAACCGGCAGGCTGAACACGTTAGCCATGGCGATTGCGCAGGCGGTGGTGATCTGGGCCGACATGCCTTGTGCGTAGGTCATGCCTTGCTTGCCGATCTTCTCCCCGATGGTCAGCACAACGCGCTTCCAGCCGACCATGGTGCCGATGCCCAACGCCAGCGCGACAGCCAGAATCACCCAGAAAGGGGCGTATTCGGTGGTGACCGTCAGGTCTTTACGCAGCTTTTCCAAGTCGGATTTTTCACGTGCGCTCAAGGATGGCAGCTTGGCGACCTTGCGTGCCGTGTCATCCAGGCAGAGCAGGTAACGGCGCACTTCGATACGGCGTTCCGAAGGCAGCGAGTGATAGTCCGCAACGCCTTTCAAGGTGTCGAGCAGCGCGTCGATGGTCGGCTCGGTCTGGTCGGGGTTGCAGCTTGCGCTGGCCGGAAGATCGCCTTTCTCTGCTTTGCCCAATGCCAGGAATTCACCCAGCGTCGCGCTGTTGCGCTTATAGAACTGGCTCAGGTGCAGGGTGGCATCCCGGGTTCGTTCGATCTGGTAAGTGGTGCTGCCCAGGTCAAGGACAAACTGGCTGGGTACGATGCCGATCAATACGAGCATGATCAGGCCGATACCTTTTTGACCGTCGTTGGAACCGTGGACAAAGCTCACGGCCATCGCGGAAATCACCAACACCAGGCGATTCCAGAACGGCGGGTGCTTTTTGTCATCAAGCTTGCGGCGCTGTTCAGGTGTCTTGTGCATCTTGGAGTTCGGGCGCCACCATTTGAGCCCGATAAGCACCAGCGCGGCGACAAGGAAACCTGCCAGCGGCGAGAACACCAGCGAAGCGCCGATATCAATCGCTTTCTGCCAGTTCACGCCATCGGCCAGCGGGATGTCATTGATCAAGGCATTGGCCAGGCCCACACCCAGAATCGAACCGATCAATGTGTGCGAGCTGGAGGCTGGAATACCGAAGTACCAGGTTCCCAGGTTCCAGGTAATCGCCGCGGCCAACAGTGAGAACACCATGGCAAGGCCATGTCCGGTATTCACGTTGATCAGCAACTCCACCGGCAGCAAGTGAACGATGGCATACGCCACGCCAACCCCACCCAGCAGAACGCCGAGAAAATTGAACACGCCCGAAGAGAACACGGCCAGATGAGGCGGCATGGCTTTGGTGTAAATGACTGTCGCCACCGCGTTGGCGGTGTCATGAAAGCCGTTGATGAACTCGAACGTGAGGACGAACGCCAGGGCAAGCAGCAAGCTCACAAGTACCCAAGCATCTAGCCCGCTGAATAAATCGATCATGAAGGTTTTCTGACCCGGTCTGAAGGGGGCGGGATTATGACAGAAAAATGACTGATCGATGTATCAGCTGCTCACTGGTCGCTCACTGCAACGAAAATTTATGCAAACGCGCCCCGCCCCTGAATTGAGTGGGTAGGCTGTAATGCACATTTTCATAATTGCAACCCTGGCAAATAATTGCCTGGAAGAGGGTTCAAACCGTGCTCGCCAAACGCAGCGTGCGTGGTTCTCAGGACTTCAGATCTCTTCCTTCAAGTCTTTTTCCATCTTCTGCAATTCTTGCTTGAAAGCCTGATCCAGAAGACTGGCCTTTTTTCGCCATGGCTTGCGCTCTGGCTCTGGTTGCGCGGCGTAGGTGATGATTTCCCCGCCGTAAACATCCTTGAAGCGTTGTTCCTTGCGCTCAAGTTCCGCGCGCAGTTCATCTTTGGTCACAGTGTTACCTGATTAAGTGGAATTAACTCTGGTGTGATCGCGAAGCGCGGAGGTCATCGCACGTGCTCATCCCGGCGGACGAAGCTGTTATGGCTGATTGGCCAGTACAGATACCCTGGGGCGAGAACATGGGGCTGAACGTCTGGTTGCTGCTCGCGGCTACGGACACCAGAAACAAAGCTGTCGTAGCGACATAGTGTCAAGTTGCATACGCTTTGGTTACATTGGCGGCAACCTATACCCGCATGACGAGAAGTCGCGGAGTGATCATCGGAATGAGCGCTGCGCAGGAAAGCGCGCCTTGCGCTCACCGCGAATCGTTATTGCCAGCCAATTGGCGAACACTATCTCCAAGAACTTCGGTCTCGTCAACTATATGTGAGGAGAGATTACCCGTGGGATTCAATGACGGCTATTTTTGTGTACGAATATTCTGAAGTTCAGGTGGGGGATGAATATGACGAAACTTTCATAAGGCCTGTTACTGGAATTGCCGGTCAGGATTCTGACGGTTTTTTGCAATGGGTGGATAGTTGACTATTAAGTGCCCGACTGTTTCGGTTCAGGCGCGTGCAGGAGGTGGGCGACGAGCGGTCAACGGCCTGGAATAAAAACGGCCTTGCGAGTGGCAAGGCCGCGCCTAGGACTTCTCAGTGGGTACCTGACCAGTATTTTCCAAGAAGCCACTTATTGGCACATGAAAGGTATAAGTATCTTTGCTGCGGGTCAATTGCGATTATCGGCCAGTTGTTCGATAATCGCCCAAAGCGCCGTGAGCCAGAGGGGTTCTAAACGTCTGAAAGCGGCGGTATATAAGGCCTGAAGAGTATGGGTAAAGGTATTGATGATGAACGACGAACTGCGCAATTCTTTTGCCTCGCTGGCTCCGCCCATCGTGGCATCGCCCGCCAAGCGCATTCAGGCCTTTACCGGCGACCCGGACTTCATGACCTCCCTGGCGAGGGGGCTGGCCGTGATACATGCCTTTCAGGAGCGCAAACGTCATTTGACGATTGCCCAGATCAGCCATCGGACGGAAATCCCTCGTGCGGCTGTGCGCCGCTGTTTGTTGACGCTGATCAAGCTCGGTTACGCAACGACTGACGGGCGCACCTATTCACTGCTGCCCAAAGTGCTGACCCTGGGGCATGCCTATTTGTCTTCGACGCCCCTGGCGGTTTCGTCCCAGCCTTATCTGGACCGGATGAGCGACTTGCTGCATGAGGCGTGCAACATGGCGACCCTCGAAGGTGACGACATTCTGTACATCGCCCGTTCGGCCACCACCCAGCGCCTGATCTCCGTTGACCTGGCAGTAGGCGGTCGGCTTCCGGCTTATTGCACGTCCATGGGCCGGATTCTGTTGGCGGCGCTGGATGATGTGTCCCTTCGCGAGTACCTGGATCACGTGGACTTGCAGCCCAAGACCAGTCGTACCATCCGCACCCATCAGGAATTGCTCGAGTGCCTGCAGCAGGTTCGCCAGCAAGGGTGGTGCATTGTCGATCAGGAGCTGGAGCAAGGCTTGCGTTCCATCGCCGTGCCGGTGTATGACGCCTCCGGGCAAGTGTTGGCAGCGCTGAACGTCAGTACCAGCGCGGGGCGGGTGCCGCGTAGCGACCTTGAACAGCGTTTTCTGCCGATCATGCTGGATGCCAGTCGGGATTTGAGTACTCAACTGTTCACCTGATCCGTCAATAATCTTGTGCGATTAACGAACGGTTAGTCGATTATCGGATTGTTTGCCTCGGTGCCCCGGCATAACCTCAGCTGCATTCCAGCGCAGACAGTTTGCGCTGTTCAATGACAAGAGCTGAGTTCGGGAGCACCTTTTCATGGCTGAAATACTTTCTCTACGCGACGCCGTGAAGCAATTCGTCAACGATGGCGACACCGTTGCGCTGGAAGGCTTCACGCATTTGATCCCCACTGCGGTGGGCCACGAAATCATCCGCCAAGGCAAAAAGCACCTGACGCTGGTGCGCATGACGCCGGATCTGATTTATGACCAACTGATCGGTGCCGGATGCGCCAGGCGCCTGATTTTTTCATGGGGCGGCAATCCGGGGGTCGGCTCGCTGCATCGCCTGCGCGATGCCGTCGAAAAACAGTGGCCTCACGCGATTGAAATCGAAGAGCACAGCCACGCCGATCTGGCTAACGCTTATGTGGCCGGCGCGTCCGGGCTGCCGTTCGCCGTGCTGCGTGCCTATGCCGGCTCCGACCTGCCCAAGGTCAATCCGCTGATCAAGACCGTGACGTGCCCGTTCACTGGCGAAGTCCTTGCTGCCGTTCCCGCTGTACGCCCTGACGTCACGGTGATTCACGCCCAGAAAGCCGACCGCAAAGGCAACGTCTTGCTATGGGGCATTCTCGGTGTGCAAAAGGAAGCAGCACTGGCCGCCAAGCGTTGCATCGTGACGGTGGAAGAAATCGTCGATGACCTCAAGGCTCCCATGAATGCCTGCGTGCTGCCGACCTGGGCCTTGAGCGCAGTGTGCGTGGTGCCGGGTGGTGCTCATCCTTCTTATGCCCATGGTTACTACGAGCGTGACAACCGTTTCTATCAGGCCTGGGACCCCATCGCCCGTGATCGCGAAAGCTTCACCGCCTGGATCGATGAGTACATCCATGGCACCCAGGACTTCAGCGAGTTCCGGACGAAGTTGCTGAGCACGTTGGCCGCATCGGAGGCAAAACAATGAACTACTCCACCAATGAAATGATGACGATCGCCGCTGCCCGTCGCCTGCGCAACGGAGCTGTCTGTTTTGTCGGCATCGGCTTGCCGTCCAAGGCCGCCAACCTGGCGCGCCTGACGTCGTCACCGGACGTGGTGTTGATCTATGAGTCCGGCCCGATTGGCGCCAAACCTTCGGTCCTGCCGCTGTCCATTGGCGACGGCGAACTGGCGGAAACCGCTGATACCGTGGTGTCCACCAGCGAAATCTTTCGTTACTGGTTGCAAGGCGGGCGGGTGGATGTGGGCTTTCTGGGGGCGGCGCAAGTCGACCGTTTCGGCAACATCAACACCACGGTAGTGGGCGATTATCACCACCCGAAAGTACGTCTGCCGGGGGCCGGCGGTGCGCCGGAAATCGCAGGTTCCGCCAAGCAGGTGCTGATCATCCTCAAGCAGTCCGCCCGTGCGTTCGTCAACAAGCTCGATTTCATTACATCCGTGGGCCATGGCGAAGGCGGCGACTCGCGCAAGCGTCTGGGGCTGCCAGGTGCCGGGCCGGTGGGGATCATTACCGACCTGTGCATCATGGAGCCTGAAGCGGGCACCCATGAGTTTGTGGTCACGACGTTGCACCCTGGTGTCACGCGTGAACAAGTGATTGCCGCCACCGGCTGGGAGGTTCGCTTTGCGGACGACGTCGAGTATTCCGCCGAGCCTACCGATATCGAATTGAACGCACTGCGTGATCTGGAAGCGCGAACCGCTGCCGCTCACGGTCAGGCGCCGGGAGAAGCGTGATGCGTGAAGTGTTTATCTGTGATGCGATCCGCACCCCTATCGGTCGCTTCGGCGGCGGGTTGTCCAGCGTGCGCGCCGACGATCTGGCCGCCGTGCCCATCAAGGCACTGATGGAGCGCAACCCCTCGGTGAACTGGAGCGAGGTTGACGAAGTGTTCTTCGGCTGCGCCAACCAGGCCGGCGAGGACAATCGCAATGTCGCGCGTATGGCGGCGTTGTTGGCGGGGCTGCCGGAAACCATCCCTGGCGTGACGCTCAACCGGCTCTGCGCTTCGGGTATGGACGCTATCGGTACAGCGTTCCGCGCCATTGCCAGTGGCGAGATGGAGCTGGCGATTGCGGGAGGCGTCGAGTCCATGTCCCGTGCGCCCTTCGTCATGGGCAAGGCCGATGCAGCGTTTTCGCGCAATATGAAACTGGAAGACACCACCATTGGCTGGCGCTTTATCAACCCGCTGATGAAAGAACAGTACGGCGTCGACTCGATGCCGCAAACCGGTGACAACGTGGCCGATGATTTCAGGATTTCTCGAGCCGATCAGGACGCTTTCGCCCTGCGCAGCCAGCAGCGGACTGCCGCTGCCCAGGCTGCGGGCTTTTTCAAAGAGGAAATCGTTGCCGTACGTGTTGCCCACAAGAAAGGCGAAACCGTCGTCGAGCAGGATGAACATCCCCGCGCTGACACCAGCCTGGAAACCCTGAGCAAACTCAAACCGGTCAATGGTCCTGACAAGACGGTCACGGCGGGCAACGCGTCGGGCGTCAACGATGGCGCGGCAGCGCTGATTCTGGCATCAGCCGAAGCGGTAAAAAAACATGGGCTGACCCCTCGGGCGCGGATCCTCGGCATGGCCAGCGCCGGAGTCGCTCCGCGGGTCATGGGCATCGGACCGGTGCCTGCAGTGAGCAAGCTGGTGGAACGACTGGGGTTGGCAGTGGCGGATTTTGATGTGATCGAGCTCAACGAAGCGTTCGCCAGCCAGGGCCTGGCAGTGCTACGCGAACTGGGTCTGGCCGACGATGCACCGCAGGTCAATCCTAACGGTGGTGCCATTGCCTTGGGGCATCCATTGGGCATGAGCGGTGCCCGTCTGGTCTTGACGGCGTTGCATCAACTGGAAAAAAGCGGCGGCCGGCGAGCGTTGGCCACTATGTGTGTCGGGGTAGGGCAGGGCTTGGCATTGGCCATCGAGCGTTAACCCTACGCCCAAACGGTTCAATTACCCGAGTCGTCGACTGCCTCCACAAACAGGCAAATCGATGGCTTGGGTCATTGTTTTTGTGGGGCAGCAAAAAAACCGTTGGAGCGCGCTATGGGAAATGCTCACTTCCCTTGTGGGACCGGCTTTAGCCGGGAAGGCTGCATCGCTTACGACACAGATGCAGAGGCTTTACTGGCCTCTGAAGCCGGTGACCCTACGCCTTGAGCTACGGCGCCAATTGCATCAGTTCCTTCTCCGGTTGAGGAACCGTTGGAGCGACGCCGTGGCTATCCATCAAAAGTTGTGTGTTGCCGCGCAATAATGTTACTGATTGTGTCTGAATGGTTAACACTTTGGGGAAAACAATGACAACAACGCATTACACAGGTGAAGAGCGCAGCAAGAGGATATTTGCCATCGTGGGGGCTTCTTCAGGCAACCTCGTTGAATGGTTCGATTTTTATGTCTATGCCTTCTGCGCCATCTACTTCGCACCTGCTTTTTTTCCTTCCGATGATCCTACCGTCCAGTTGCTCAACACCGCAGGCGTATTCGCCGCCGGGTTTCTGATGCGTCCTATCGGGGGCTGGTTGTTCGGTCGGGTGGCCGACAAGCATGGCCGTAAAAGCTCGATGATGATTGCGGTGATGATGATGTGCGCCGGTTCGCTGATCATCGCCTGTCTGCCGACCTATGCGTCGATTGGTGCATGGGCACCCGCGCTGCTGTTGCTGGCACGTCTGATCCAGGGGTTGTCGGTGGGCGGTGAGTACGGCACCACCGCGACCTACATGAGCGAAGTCGCATTGAAAGGGCAGCGCGGCTTTTTCGCTTCTTTCCAGTACGTGACACTGATCGGCGGTCAATTGCTGGCCGTGCTGACGGTGGTCATCATGCAGCAGTTCCTGAGCACCGAAGAGTTGCGTGCCTACGGCTGGCGGATTCCCTTCGTCATTGGTGCTGTTGCGGCGGTGATTTCGCTGTTTCTGCGCCGCAGCCTGAAAGAAACCACCACGGCCGAGAGCCGTCAGGACAAGGACGCCGGCAGCATCGGTGCATTGTTCCGTGATCACAAGGCAGCATTTATTACCGTGCTGGGTTACACGGCGGGTGGCTCACTGATTTTCTACACCTTCACCACCTACATGCAGAAGTACCTGGTGAATACCGGCGGTATGAATCCCAAGACCGCCAGCTACATCATGACCGGGGCGCTCTTCCTTTATATGTGCATGCAGCCGCTGTTCGGGATGCTGGCGGACAAGATCGGTCGGCGTAATTCGATGCTGTGGTTCGGCGCGCTGGGTACGCTGTGCACCGTGCCGATTCTGATGACCCTCAAAACCACCACCAATCCGTTCCTGGCCTTTGTGCTGATAACCTTTGCCTTGGCGATCGTCAGTTTCTACACGTCCATCAGTGGCCTGGTGAAAGCCGAAATGTTCCCGCCGCAGGTTCGTGCGTTGGGTGTGGGCCTGGCGTATGCGGTGGCCAACGCGGTGTTCGGTGGCTCCGCGGAGTACGTCGCGCTGAACCTGAAGAACATGGGAGTGGAGAGCAATTTCTATTGGTACGTTACCGCCATGATGGCGATCGCGTTCCTGTTCAGCCTGCGCTTGCCGAAACAACCGGCGTATCTGCATCACGATCTCTGATCACCCTGCGCGCCTGTTTCGGTCGCGATTTGCGAACAAAAAAAACCCACCGACTCGGTGGGTTTTTTATCACACGGGGATCAGAACAGCTGAACGCTCGGCTTCTCTTTGGAGATTGGCTTGTTCTGCCCGGTCTGCTCGTACCAGCCACCACCCAAGGCCTTGTACAGATTGACCTCACTGGTGAGCTGAGACAGGCGATCGGTAATCAACGACTGCTGCGCGCTGAACAACGAGCGCTGGGCGTCGAGGAAGGTCAGGTTGCTGTCGATACCGATCCGGTAACGACGTTCTGCCAGACGGTAGTAATCCTGGTTGGCGTCGACGAAATCACGTTGGGCCTGCAGCTGTTCCGTGTAGGTTTTGCGTGCAGCAAGACCATCGGAGACTTCCTGGAATCCTGTCTGAATCGCCTTCTCGTAGTTGGCGACGTTGATGTCTTTCTGGATTTTCGAATAGTCGAGGCTCGCGCGCAGATTACCGGCGTTGAAGATCGGGATACTGATGCTCGGCTGGAACAGCCAGGTGCCCGAACCTCCCTTAAACAGACCGGACAAGTCCGTGCTGGTCGTACCTGCGTTAGCCGTGAGGGTGATGCTCGGGAAGAACGCCGCCCGTGCCGCGCCGATGTTGGCATTGGCGGCTTTGAGCGTGTGTTCCGCTTCGAGAATGTCAGGGCGACGCTGCAACAGGTCGGAAGGCAGGCCGGCTGGCAAAGGGCTCAAGAGCTCGGCGCTCAACGGCTGCGCAGGTGGCAGGTTGTCGGGCAGGCCCGTGCCGAGCAACAGAACCAGGCTGTTAAGGTCCTGGGCGACCTGACGTTGATACTTCGCCAGGGAAACCCGGGCGCTTTCCACCGAGGTTCGCGCCTGGCTCAGATCCAGCGCCGACGACACGCCGACTTCATTGCTGCGTGAGGTGAGACGGAAGCTCTCCTCATAGGCCTTCAGGGTGTCCTGAGTCAGCTTGAGCAGTTCTTTATCGGCTTGCCAGGTCATATAGGCATTGGCAACGCTCGCCACAAGACTGATCTGTGTGCTGCGACGCGCTTCTTCGCTGGAGAAGTAGGTTTCCAGCGCTTGTTCGCTCAGGCTGCGCACACGACCGAAAAGGTCCAGCTCGTAGGAACTGATACCCAGAGTGGCCGAGTACTGGCTGGAGATGCCTGACTGGCCGCTTGTCGACAGATCGGCGGGCACCCGTTGACGGCTGCCGCTGCCATCGGCCGATACGGCCGGGAACAGATCGGCGCGCTGGATACGGTACTGCGCGCGGTAGGCCTCGATGTTCAGCGCCGCGACGCGCAAGTCGCGGTTGTTGATCAGCGCGGTCTGGATCAGCTGTTGCAGGGCCGGGTCATGGAAAAACTGACGCCAGCCTTGTTCCGCCGCCGCAACATTGGCCGCTTCGGTCGGCGAATACGCCGGACCTTGCGGATACTGCGTTGCGACCGGTGCGGCAGGCTGATTGTACTCGGGGATCAACGAACAGCCGCCGAGAATGAACGCGGTGACCGCCAGAGAGATCAGGGACTTGCTCATTGGCCAGCCTCATCATGTGGGGTTTCTTTCTGTTTTCCCTTGAACAGCGAGGATACCGAAACGAAGAACAACGGTACCCAGAAGATCGCCAGGACAACGGCTGTGATCATACCGCCGATTACGCCGGTACCGATCGAATGTTGACTGCCCGAACCCGCGCCCGTGGAAATGGCCAGAGGTACAACCCCGAGGATGAACGCCATGGACGTCATGATAATCGGTCGCAGACGCATCCGGCAGGCTTCGATCGCGGCATCCACAAGGCTCTTACCTTGTTCATGCAGTTCCTTGGCGAATTCCACGATCAGGATCGCGTTCTTCGCCGCCAGGCCCACCGTTACCAACAGGCCCACCTGGAAGAACACGTCGTTGGACAAACCGCGCAGGCTCGTTGCCATCAACGCACCGATGACCCCGAGCGGAACCACCAGCAATACGGCGATGGGGATCGACCAGCTTTCATACAGCGCCGCGAGACAGAGGAATACCACCAGCAGCGACAGCGCATAAAGCGCAGGCGCTTGCGAGCCGGACAGACGCTCTTCGTACGACAGACCGGTCCACGAGTAACCGATGCCAGGCGGCAGTTTCTTGACCAGCGCTTCGACTTCGGTCATGGCGTCACCGGAGCTATACCCTGGGGCAGGGGTACCGAGCACTTCTTCAGCGGCTACGCCGTTATAGCGTGACAGTTTCGGCGAGCCGTAGACCCATGTGCCGGTGGCGAACGAAGCGAATGGCACCATCTCGCCGCTGGCGTTGCGCACGTACCACTTTTTCAGGTCTTCAGGGCTCATGCGGGCGCTTGCTTCACCCTGGATATAAACCTTTTTGACGCGACCGCGGTCGATGAAGTCGTTGACGTAGCTGCCACCCAGCGCGATGGACAACGTGTTGTTGATATCCGACAACGTGATGCCCAAGGCACTGGCGCGCTCGTCGTCGATGGTCAACTGGTACTGCGGCTCGTCATTCAAGCCGTTTGGACGTACGCCCGCCAGGATCTTGCTTTGGGACGCCATGCCGAGGAACTGGTTGCGAGCTTCCATTAACTTGGCATGACCGACACCGCCCTGGTCCTGCAGGAAGATGTCGAAACCGGTGGCGTTACCCAGTTCCAGTACCGCAGGAGGCACCACGGCAAATACCATGGCGTCACGGAAACCGAAGAAGTGCGCCTGGGCCCGCTGGGCCAGCGCAAAGACGCTGTTCTCGGAGGAACGGTCTCCCCACGGCTTGAGCATGATAAAGGCCAGTGCCGAACTCTGACCGCGGCCGGCGAAGTTGAAGCCGTTTACGGTGAATACAGAGGCTACGGCGCCGGATTCCTTTTCCAGCAGGTAGGTACGCATCTTGTCGATGACAGCCTGGGTGCGCTCGGACGAAGAGCCGGCCGGTGTCTGCACCTGGGCAAAGATCACACCCTGGTCCTCTTCCGGCAGGAAGGCCGATGGAATGCGGGTAAACATCCAGATCATGCCAGCGAAAATCAGCAGGTAGACCAGAAACGCCGGCAGGCGGTGCTTGAGCATATTACCCACGCCGCGTTCATAGCTGCGAACGCTGCGATCAAACGTCCGGTTGAACCAGCCGAAGAAGCCGCGTTTAGGCTGACCGTGTTTCTCATGGTCGATAGGCTTGAGCATGGTGGCGCACAAGGCCGGGGTAAAGATCAGTGCTACAAGCACCGAAAGGGCCATGGCCGAGACAATGGTGATCGAGAACTGCCTGTAGATCACACCGGTGGAGCCATCGAAGAACGCCATGGGCAGCAGTACTGCCGACAGCACCATCGCGATACCGACCAGCGCGCCCTGGATCTGGTCCATGGACTTGATGGTGGCTTCCCGCGGGGATAGCTTTTCCTCGTCCATTACCCGTTCGACGTTCTCCACCACCACGATCGCATCGTCCACCAACAAGCCGATGGCCAGGATCATGCCGAACATGGTCAGGGTGTTGATGGTGAAACCAAAGGCCGCGAGGATGCCGAACGTACCCAGCAGTACCACCGGCACCGTCATCGTGGTGATGATCGTGGCGCGGAAGTTTTGCAGGAACAGGTACATCACCAGGAACACCAGCACAATCGCTTCGGCCAGGGTGTGAACCACGCCGGAAATCGACTCGCTGACCACTGGTGTGGTGTCATACGGATAGACGACTTTCATGCCCGGCGGGAAGAACGGTTCGAGCTGGGAAATCGTCGTGCGGATCGCTTTGGCGGTGTCCAGCGCGTTGGCGCCGGTCGCCAGCTTGATTGCCAGGCCTGAAGCCGGCTTGCCGTTGAACTGCGCGTCGGTGCTATAGCTTTCACCACCCAGTTCGATACGGGCGACATCTCGCAGGCGGACCTGGGAGCCATCCTGATTCACTTTCAGGAAGATGTTGCCGAACTGTTCAGGCGTCTGCAGACGGGTCTTGCCGATGATGGTCGCGTTGAGCTGTTGGCCCGGCAGCGCTGGCAAACCGCCCAATTGGCCGGATGAAACCTGCACGTTCTGCGCGGTAATGGCTGTGTCGACGTCCACAGGCGTCAGCTGGAAGTTGTTCAGCTTGGCCGGATCGAGCCAGATGCGCATGGCGTACTGGGCACCGAACACCTGAAAGTCACCCACACCGGCGGTACGGGAGATCGGGTCCTGCATGTTCGAGACGATGTAGTTGGCCAGGTCTTCCCTGCCCATGCTGCCATCTTCAGAAACCAGGCCGATCACCATCAGGAAGTTTTTCACTGCCTTGGTTACCCGGATACCTTGCTGCTGTACTTCCTGCGGCAAGAGTGGCGTGGCCAGGTTGAGCTTGTTCTGAACCTGAACCTGCGCGGTGTCCGGGTCGGTGCCCTGGTTGAACGTTGCAGTGATGGTCATGCTGCCGTCGGAGTTACTTTCCGAGCCAACATAACGCAGGTTGTCGATACCGTTGAGTTGCTGCTCGATCACCTGAACCACGGTGTCCTGCACGGTCTGCGCAGAAGCGCCCGGATAGGTTACCGCGATCGAAATGGCCGTCGGCGCAATGCTCGGGTACTGGTTGATCGGCAACTTGAGGATCGATAAAGCCCCGACCAGCATGATCACGAGGGCAATTACCCACGCGAAAATCGGACGGTCGATAAAAAATTTCGACATGAATTACTCCCCTTTGCTGCCTGCGGCTTTTTCAGTGGCCGGGGCAGGTGCCGGGTTTGCCGACGTGACATTGGTTGCTTCTGCGACCTTCACTTCTGCGCCTGGTTTGACGTACTGCAGACCTTCGGTAATCACACGGTCTCCGGCTTCCAGGCCTTTTTCGATCAACCAGTCGCTTCCTACTGTGCGATTGGCCACCAACGTACGCAGCTCGACCTTGTTGTCCTTGTTGACAATCAGTGCGGTCGGGGTGCCTTTAAGGTCGCGTGTAATGCCCTGTTGTGGCGCCAGAATCGCTGCGGCGTTGACGCCGGCCTGCAGACGCGCATGAACGAACATGCCTGGCAACAAACGGTGTTCCGGGTTCGGGAACACGGCGCGCAAGGTCACGGAACCGGTGGTTTCGTCCACGGAGACTTCAGCAAATTCCAGTTTCCCTTCCAGCGGATACTCGCTGTTGTCTTCCAGGGTCAGCTTGACCTTGGCCGCGTTGTCACCGACTTTCTGCAGTTTGCCTTTGTCGAGTTCGGCGCGCAGCTTGAGCATGTCTGCTGAAGACTGCACCACATCGACGTAGATAGGGTCCAGTTGCTGAATCGTTGCCATGGCATCTGTCTGCGCGCTGCTGACCAAGGCACCTTCAGTGACAGACGAGCGACCAATGCGACCCGAAATAGGTGCCAGCACTTTGGTGTAACGCAGGTTGATCTGGGCCGTCTGGTACGTGGCCTGGGCGGTCAGGCTGTCGGCCAGGGCCGTGTCGTATTCCTGACGGCTGACGGCTTGCTCGTTCACCAACTGCTTATAACGATCGGCCAGCGATTTAGCCGATTGCCAGGCCGCCTTGGCGCTGTTGGCCGTGGCTTCGTACAGGGCTGGATCAATCTGATACAGCTGCTGGCCGGCCTTGACGTCCCCGCCTTCGGTGAACAGACGTTTGAGGATGATGCCATCGACCTGCGGGCGAACTTCCGCGATGCGGAACGCCGTGGTTCGGCCGGGCAGATCCGAGATCAGGGTATACGGTTGGGTTTTCAGGGTGACCACACCAACCTGAGGTGGCGGCGGAGCAGGGGCCGCCTCTTCTTTTTTACTGCACCCGCCGAGCAAGGTGGCCAGGGCGATGGCAGTGACCAGAACGGTAACAGCTGGCTTGAATTGCATGAAGATCCTCGGGTCAGGAGCCTGAGTGCTCAAGAAAGGTTAAGGGTGAAAAGTGTTTTCCGGCTGGATAAGTAGGAAGCTAATGAATATACTTACATTCACGGCTGTTTGTAAATACCCTCCCTGCATCATTCGGCCGCATTATTGGGAGTGTAGGTTCGGGACAAGGCAATACAAATGCTGCCCGGTTTTGCTTGGGAACTGTCGATTGGCAGGTTCAGGCATCTTGATTGAGGTTTTACTGCCATGGTCCGTCGCACCAAAGAGGAAGCTCAGGTCACTCGCAGCCAGATTCTGGAGGCTGCCGAACAGGCATTCTATGAGCGAGGCGTTGCGCGTACGACCCTCGCGGACATCGCAACGATTGCGGGGGTGACTCGGGGTGCCATCTATTGGCACTTCAGTAACAAGGCTGATCTGGTGCAGGCGATGCTTGACAGCCTGCAGGAACCCCTTGAACAACTGGCTCAGGCCAGCGAAAGCGAGGATGAAGAAGACCCGCTGGGATGCATGAAAAAACTGCTGATTCATCTGTTTCATCAAATTGCCCTGGACCCGAAAACCCGTCGCATCAATGAAATCCTGTTTCATAAATGCGAATTCACCGATGAAATGTGCGACTTCCGTCGCCAGCGTCAGGCCAGCGCCCTGGAGTGCAACGACCGGATCGGGGTTGCCCTGAATAACGCCGTTCGTAAAGGCCAGCTCCCGGAAAATCTGGACATCGTGCGGGCTTCGATCACGTTGCACGCCTACATCGATGGCATGATCGGCCAGTGGTTGCTGATTCCTGACAGTTATTCACTCAGTCAGCATGCGGAGCAGTGGGTGGAAGCTGGCCTGGACATGTTACGTCTGAGCCCTGCATTGCGGAACTGATTAGAGTGCCTTAAACACGCTACGGACCGTGCAGGCCTCTCTGACGAAATTCGGGCCATGCGCAGGGAGTGTACGCCGGCTTACGCGATGTTGGGCGCAATGCCATGATGAAATTTCGGGAAAATCGTTTGCTGAGTAGTCCCTTTTTGTAGGACGTCAGTAAGACATTTCTTGAAACGTGTAGCTGATTTCCCAAACTAATTCCCGCGTATTGCTCCTCTGCCCAACTCCCTTCACTCTTTGCGCCAAGCAAACATGAACGGGAAGATTTTGCATGTTTTCGGGCACCCTGGCGCTCATATGCCCTGTCGTTCGCGACAAAGTTCTTACTATCGGTTCACGCCTTGCAGTCATTCCATCCCACCGTTGCGGGATGTGGGGGAGGAGCGCTCGTGCCGGACACTTTTTCTGAAACCGTGGACTTGATGGACCGGCTCAGGGAGGGGGCTGATCGTCTGGCAATCAACTCGGGACAAGCGGTGCCTATTGTCCGTCTCGGCTTGATTACGACGCTTTACTTCAGGCAGGGCCATACGCTGGATGCCAAGAGCCGGATCGACGCCTGCTTCGCTCGTTTCCACGATGCCTTCCGGCCGTTTCTCAATTGGCAGTCGTATCTGCGTGTGCGCAGATTATCGGCGAGTAGCTTCACCCGTTGTCGACGGCAGATTCTGCAAAGCTCAGCCGATGAGCCGCTGCTATGGTCGCTGTCGAGCGCCGATGCATCGCAAGTGGCGACCCATCAGATATGCGTGACGAGCACGGCTCAAGGGCAGGCAGACACTGATCTTTGTTGCCTGAAGATGGTGCTGCCCTGGACATACCTGGCCGAAAATGGCGGCGCTCAACGGTACGAAGACTGGATCAGGTTTCTGTGCGGTCAGGTTCAGGCCGAACATGGTTATGGCGGGCTGGCGTGCATCCTGCCAGCGGATGGACATCGTTATCTGCCCCTGGAGTATCGTCTGATCCAGGACTACAACGGCTTGATGGTCGATTCCGGTCCGCATATAGAAAGCCTGCGCCTGCTCAACCGGATCAAGGGGGTCAGTTGGTACACGGTTCTGGGGCAGCGCTTCGTCAAGCAATTGGGCGGTAACGATTGGCTGCGCGGCACATTGAGTCCCTACAGTGATGTCACGTTTCATTCCTACGATGGCGGGTTGATGATCCGGGCCGGGGCGCTACCGGATCTGATGCCTGCAACACGGACGCCACCGCTGGCCTACAGGGCGGTGAACAAAGTACTCAAGCCGGTCCGTCTTCAGGACACGGGCTGTCTGCATCCCTATCCCGTCGCGGGGCCATGCTTCACCGAAGAGACGACCGCGCAATGGTATGCACGCCTTGACGACAAGCCCAAGCCGGCGGTCAATGCCGGTCAGCCTTGTCCTGAAACGGGCAACTGGTTCAGCAACGCCAGGGCGCGTTCTCGGCGTTTTTTTACGCGGGGCGAAGTCATGCCGACGTTCGCGCACCTCAAGCCCGAGCGGACACAATGGTTCTGGGCAGACTGAGCGGCTTATCTTATGTGCGCCGCGATCCTGTGAATGGTTCGTTATGGGCCGGTTATTGGCTAAGCTCTGTGCAAATCAATAAAAGAGGTATCGGCAATGCTGTTATCGCCACGCAGTATCGGGCTCGCAAAAGCTGTCCTGGGGTTAGTGTGTCTCACGTGGTTGGGGCAAGCATCGGCGGGCGCAGAGAGTCCCGAGCAGGGACCCGCCGCCAAAGCGTTGCTGGAAAAAGCCGTACAGCGTTATGAGCAGGAGGGCGACAAAGCCTTTGCCGAATTCAGCCGCCAGGGTGAATTTGTCGATGGTGAGCGCTATGTGTTTGTGGTCGATACCAAGGGTGTGATGCTGGCCAGCGGGGGACCTTCGGTTGTGCTGATTGGCCGGGATGTTTCTCAAGTGCTGGAACCGGACTTGCAGAAGGTGTTCAAGCAAGCGCTGCAAACCCCGGAAACCCAGGGCATCCAGCAGGCGCAGTACCGTTGGAAGAACTGGGCAGACGGCAAGGTGGAACCTAAACGCGTGTACTTTCAGCGGGTGGGCGAGCGCATCCTGGCAGTGGGGTACTACGTGCCGCGCGCATCACCTGAACAGGCCAGGGCATTGCTGGACAAGGCTGTCATGGAACTGAGTCGTGACCGCAAGGGCACGCTGACCGCTATCAACAGCCTCACGGGCGGGTTCCTGCAGGACGACCTGTATGTTTTCGTGGTTGATCTGACCACCGACCGCTACGTCGCCCACGGCACCAACCTGCGTCTGATCAACACCGACTTCAGCAAGGTCAAGGACCCCGAGGGCAAACCTGTGGGCGAGCCGATCCTGGCGCTGATAGGCAAACAGGATGCGGGCGAATATGAATACCGCTGGCGCAATCCGGTTACCAACAAAGTGGAAAACAAGCACGCCTATGTGCGCAAGGTGGATAACTATCTGGTGGCAGTGGGTTACTACAGCAAGTGAGAGGCGCAAAAGCGGCACGGCGAGCGCGGGCCAAGTGCCGGGCCTGCTGACAATGCAGTGTCAATGACACAGGGGAGGCGCTTATGCCTCCCGATGCTCTCGCCCCCGCAATAAATGATTGGGCATTGACAGCGCGGCAGCCAATCCGAGCAGGGATACGGCCGCGCTGATCATCAACAGGTACTGGAAGGTCGACGCCAGTTCGCTGCGCAAGGCTTCTAATGCGGGGCCGCTGGCTGCATTGAGGCTGTCCATGAGTACACTGCTGGATCCGCCTTCGACGCCCATGGTCGCGCCGACATGACGCAGGTCTGTCCCTTGAAGCATGGCCAGCAACAGGGCGGACATCATCGCCACGCCCACCGCACCGCCCAGTGAACGAAACAGGTTGGTTGTGCTGGTCGCTACGCCGATGTCCTGCGGTGCCACCGAGTTCTGCGTGCCGACCAGTGAAGTCGGAAACTGCATGCCACTGGCAAAACCGGTGAGCACCATGAACACACTGGTGAGCAGCCACGACTGCGGCGGCGTGAATGCCATGCCGAGGATCGCCACCGGCGTCAGCAGCGCACCGGTCAGAATCAGTGGTTTGTACCGCCCGGTCAGGGACGTGCGACGGCCCGCGAAATAAGCACCCATCGGCATACCCATCGCCAGCGGCACAAGGTGCAGCGCCGCGCTGTCGGCGCCGCCGCCGGTCACGGTCTGAAAGCGCAGGGGCACGAGCACAATCAGCGAAATGGCCTGGAAACTGGTAAAGAAGATCGTGCACCAGCACAGCACTGCGCTGCGATTGGCAAACAGGTGCATGGGCAGTAAGGGCTCCTGCGTGCGCCGTTCATAGAGAACGAATGCCAACAGCGCCAGCATGGCGACACCCAGCAGCAAGAGCACTTCATCGCTGCGCCAACTGTGGCCCTGGCCGATTTCGGTGATGCCGAGCAACAGTGAGGTGAGACCGACGATCATCAGCACCGTGCCGGCGTAATCAATAATGGGTTTGCGCTGCGGAACGGGAAGGCCAATCAGCGTGCGTTTGGCGATCCACCAGGCGATCAGGCCTAGCGGCAGGTTGATCAGAAACACCCAGCGCCATGACAGGTATTCGGTCATGAACCCGCCCAGCACCGGACCGGCGACGCTGGCGACGGCGTACATGCTGCTGAAATAACCCTGATAACGACCGCGTTCGCGAGGCGGGACGATGTCGCCAATGATGGCCTGGCTGACCGACACCATACCGCCAGCCCCGATGCCCTGGATGATCCGCGCCACCACCAACTGCTCCATGCTTTGCGCCACGCCGCAAAACAATGACGCCAGCGTGAACAGACCCAGCCCGAAGAGCATCAGCTTGCGACGTCCGTACAAATCGCCCAGCTTGCCGTAGATGGGCACCGCAACCGTGAGTGCCACCATATAGGCGGAAATCACCCAGGCCAGCAGGTCAAAATCCTTGAATTGCGCGGAGATGGCAGGCATGGACACAGCGACGATGGTCTGGTCCAGCGCGCTGAGGAACACGGCCATCATCAAGGCGAACAGAACGCTGCGGATAGAGGGCGTGGTTTGATTAAGACTGGTCAAGGCAGAACCTGATCCGACTGTGTTGACCTGTCGCAAGGACGACAGATGAAAGCCGTCAGTCTAAACCGGTAGCTTGCTAACCGATAGCTGCCTTGCACAATTCCAGAAGATTGAAAATCTTGCGCGGGGGACTTATCCGTAAACGATCATCAGCAGCGCAAAGCACTCGTCTGCGGCACCGTTTAAACCCTGATAACCGCCGCCCTTCAGGGCGCGTAGCGGTTCATCTCAACGAGGGCGCGTCATCGCAACGCGCTGAGGGTGGCATCCGTCGGGACGCAATGACCAAAGCTGCAACTGGCCACCCGCGGTGCCTCGCGGATCAGTTCAATCCGGTAAGCGCCCGCCGCGTAAAGGGCAACGATAGCGGTGACACCCAGTACAGCCAGGCACTTTCTTGTTTTTATATTCATGACGCTTTCCTCATTCCGACTACTAAAGCAGTGCTGAAGGGAATTGAGGAAATTGTAGGACAGCTTCTAAAAGCACGTAGGACAGAAAAGCTCTAGCAGAGCACCAATGTGCCACTTCCCGTTATAGGCAGGTTTTGCCGTAAATGACTCGGGATCGATTTGCCCCTCCATCAACGCCTGACGGCAAAAAATTGAATTTGCCGCGAAAGTCACTAGGTACAAAATCACTTGGAGTACCCAGCATGACTGGCTGGTACGGTCTCGATTGGCGTTTGTAATTATTTTCACCGCAGCAGAGCCTACGCGTTAAAAATCGTTACGGAATCTTGATGCCGTCGGAAAACAACTGACAGCTGCCTAGGATTTGAGGACTTCACGTGAGCCGTATATGCTCGCCTGCGTCATTTACCCGAGCCATGTAAGTCGGGGGGAGGCAAACCGCTTTCGTGTAGCTCGCCCGATCATGACCAGAAACTAAAAGGAGCCCGCACGGGCTCCGAAAAACCGGGCCGTTACGCGTTTAAGCCGAGAGGTACTCGTTTACAGATTTAACGGTGGCATAGCCGAACTCAAATGCTGCCATCATCGCCGCATGCGCTTGAGCGGCAGGCACGGTTACGCCGCGAAATGAGAGATCCAGGGTGGCGCAAGCATCATGCAGCACAGTAACCGGATAACCCATGTCCGCTGCGGCACGCACTACAGCGTCGATGCACATATGGCTCATCGCACCTACCACCACGATATCCTGAACATCGAAAGCATCCAGTTGCTTCTTGAGATCAGTGTCTCTGAAGGCGTTGATGTGCTTTTTAACGATTACAGGTTCTTGACCAACAGGAGCTACAGCGGTCTGAATTTCCGCTCCACCAGATCCCTTGATAAATATCGTGGCTCCCTCATTATCGGATTCATGCCGTATGTGAAAAACCGGAATGCCTGCATCCCGCGCGTGGCTAATCACTCGGCAAGCATTCGCCACAGCTGCTTCGATCCCGGACAAAGGCAATTTGCCGGTCGGCAGGTATTCGTTTTGCAGATCAACTACTACAAGGCCTCGTTTCATAACGCTCTCCAATTAAGTCACTCATTTGATTTTGTGAAGGCTGATCTGCCTCTCACAGGCTGCGTAAAAGTGGGCCGTTGAATGAACCACTTCTCGTTGTGAGCACCCAGTCGCTTATGGGTGCTTACGAGCCGACTTCAACAGCAGCTCCCGATGCTTTAAATCAAAACTCCAACGAAGCGCCGTCTTCCGGTATGTCTACACGACTCTCGATACCCTGCTTTTTGACGTAGGTGCGCAATTCCTCGCGGGTCAGGGACATATGGTTGACTGCGTCCATGTGCACAGCGACGATTTTCGCGTTCTTCGCGGCCTGTGAAGCGCGCAGGACATCCTCCTCACCCATGATGATCGCGCCTTCATACCCCGTCATTTTTGCTTTGCCAGCGTTGAGTACGATGACCTCGGGGTGATATTGCTCGATGGCTTGGTCGACCTCTTTACGCCAGATAGTGTCACCGGCGAGGTACAGGGTCTTGTAGCCTGGCGCTTGAAAAACGACGCCCATTGCTTCGCCCAGAGGTTTCGCGAGGGCTGGCACGGCATACATTTCGTCGGTGCCATGCTGACCACCGGTTTTGGTGATTTTGACGCCGCCGAATTCAGCTTCATCCGTCAGTACGCGTACATTCTTGAAACCTTGAGAACGAATCAGCTGCGCATCTTCTTCATGCTGAGTGAACAAAGGGATGTCTTTAGGCAGCGCTTTTTGTGCAGCATCGTCCCAGTGGTCAAGATGCGTATGAGTAACGATCACTGCATCGACACCTGAGATAACTTCGGTAGGCGATTCGGTTAGATCAACCAGGGGATTACGGAGGTTGCTCCGGTAGGTGTTTTCAAACCCTGGGTAGGTTCCCTTTTTGGCTAGCATCGGGTCGATCAGGAAGGTCGTAGCGCCGTAGGAGATTTTCACCGTCGCGTTACGAATTTGCTGCAAGTCCACTTTATGGGATGCGTCAGGCGCCTTAAGGACGTTTGAGCCCGCAAATGCCGTTGTGGTGGCCGCAGCGCAAGCAATGCTGAGGGCAAGAGGAAGCGTTCTAAGATTCATGAAATTAATCCTGTTGATGCATCGAGGACACCATTCTTGCCGAATGCTTTGAGGCCTGACAGTGGCCTGAATGACATATTTCGATATAATCGGGCCAAGTGATGCGCGTCGTCCGGAAATGTGAGATGAAGGAACGATGTACCTCCATCCATGAAAATACGTCTCTGTGAACGGTCGCTCATCATTTCTGTGTGCGTTCGATAGCAAGTACACGGCAAATCCGAGGCTGCCTGATGCAATCCATACGTGTAGCTGTTTTAGCTTTTGACGGCGTGAGCCTGTTTCATCTTTCTGTGCCGGGAGTGGTGCTGGGTACGGCACAATCCGCACCGGGTGAGCCTCAGTACGAGGTCAGTTACTGCGCAGAGACGCCGGGAATGGTGAGTAGCGACCAAGGCATCGGCCTGGAGGTCACTCATGGCCTGGAGCTGATGGAGGCATCGGACGTCATTGTCATTCCCGCGTGGGGTGATCAATCGGTCGCTGCATCTGCACCGCTAGTGAATGCTCTCCAGCTCGCTAATGCCCAAGGCAAGCTCTTGGTCGGGTTATGTCTGGGAGCATTCGTGCTCGGAGATGCCGGGCTGCTCGATGGGAAAGAAGCAACCACTCACTGGGCCGTCAGAGACGAGTTTGCGCGACGCTTCCCTGAAGTTCGTTTCAGGCCCGAGGTGCTCTATGTCAGTGATGGCAATATCATGACCTCTGCGGGAACCGTGGCGGCAATCGATTGTTGCCTGCATCTGATACGCCAGAAGCTCGGTGCTGATGTGGCGAATCGCACCGCGAAGATGCTGGTGACGCCGCCGCATAGGCAAGGAGGGCAGGCTCAATACGTAGAACATCCTGTGCCGCAATTATCTAGCGAGACTCATTTGTCTGATGTACTGGCATGGGCCCGAATGAACCTGGCCAATGATCTATCGCTCGACGTCCTGGCAGACAGAGCGAAAATGAGCAGGCGCACGTTTACTCGGCGCTTTAGGGAGGCCACTGGCAGTACCGTCTCTAAATGGTTGAATGCTGAGCGAGTCGTCAGGGCTCAAGAACTGCTTGAAACGACTGACCTACCGATTGAATGCGTTGCGGGTGAGGCAGGTTTTGGAACGCCCTTATCCTTGAGGCAACAATTCGGCGCTCATCTCGGCACTTCGCCTTCTGAGTATCGGCGAATGTTTTTTCGTGAAATGAAGCCAGAAGAAAAAGCATAAAGAACTGGGGGCTTTTTCAGGTCCTCGGCCCGATACCATGCATTAACAGCAACCTATAAATATAGGGCTACTGGTTTCTAGATCCCGAAAAATTGTCTTTGAGTGCGAGAGTGAATGAGGCTCCGTTGATTTTCCGAATCTGCAGATGCATGCAGTGTAAGCGTATGGCAAATACGTCTTGCAAGCAGCCGGCGTGAGACAAGTGACCAGGTCACATGTTGCCCACTCAAGCGGCTAATCAAAATAGGGTTCCAGTACACTCTCAATCCAAGTCATGAAGGCCCGGACGCGTTGCGAAAGGTTACGCCGATGCGCGACTACCAGCGACGCAGCCAGCGGCTCGGGTCGTAGATCGGGCAGAATTTCCACCAGATTGCCGTTTTTTATGTGGTGCGCAAGGGCCAAATAACCGGCCTGAATCAGTCCAATCCCCGCCAGGCCCGCAGCATGATAGGTCTGCACGTTATTCACTTGCATCGCCCCTGGCAGTGCAAGCGATGCATAGCCATCACCCTCCGGATATTCCCATCCAGCAAGTCGGGCGCCGAGTGTCGGCGTGTAGTGAACCATCTGGTGACCTTGGATGAGGAGGTCGTCAAGTGTTTGCGGTATGCCGTACTTTGCCAGATAGCTTGGGCTCGCCGCGTTCATCATGCGCAACTTGCCCAGCGAGCGGGCGATCAGCCTGTCGTCAATGATTGGCCCGAGACGGATTACGCAATCGAACCCTTCCTGGACGAGATCGACCCGACGATCTGTGCTGGACAGCTCAAGCTCTAACTCAGGGTTCACATTGAGCAGTTGCGGCAGAGCGGGAATCACGACGGTCTTTGCCAACTCAGTCGGCATATCTACGCGCAATCTCCCCCTCAGGGGTGCGCCGTTGTTCGCGAACATAGACTGCACGTCCTGAGCTTCGGCCAGCAGGTCACGTGCGCGTGCATAGAAAGTACGTCCGTCTTCGGTCAATTGCACGCTGCGTGTCGTTCTGTGCAGGAGGGTCGCGCCCAACTCTCGTTCCAGCCCACGAATCACCGTCGACACCCGTCCCTTCTGCATTCCTAGGCTTTCAGCCGCACGTGTGAAACTCATCATTTCCGCAACGCGGGCAAAAATCAAAAGTGCCTGGAGATTTGGCATTGTTCACCAGATAGATAACAGAGCGTTCAGATCAGCATGATTTATAGCGCATTTCGGACTCAGTAGAGTGGTTCTCAAGTTGTGCATAACTCCACCACATGTAGGGAACCCTCATGAACTCCGATTTCATCCCTGTTCGAACTGTCATCGTTTATCACTCCGGCTATGGTCACACCTCGCGTATGGCGGCCGCAGTCGCCGAAGGTGCAGGCACGGGTGCCGTATTGGTGGCAATCGACCCCGAGGGCAATATTTCCGACGATGCCTGGCTAACCCTCACTGACGCAGATGCAATTGTCTTCGGCTCACCTACTTACATGGGTGGCCCTAGCTGGCAGTTTAAGAAATTCGCGGATGCCTCCTCCAAGCCCTGGTTCGAAGGCACATGGCAAAACAAGATCTTTGGCGGCTTCACCAACAGCGCGAGCATCAACGGCGACAAACTCAACACGCTTGAATATTTCTTCCTGCTTTCTGGGCAGCACGCCGGGATATGGGTTGGCCTGGATATCAAACCGGCGAACGTCAAGGCATCGAAACGCGATGACCCGAATCGCATGGGCTCCTATATCGCGCCCATGGCGCAAACACCTGCCGATGCGTCTCCTGAAGAGATGTCGCCAGGGGATCTGGAGACGGCACGTCTGTATGGCGTACGCGTCGCAGTGATTGCCGGGCAGTTCCGATCAGGGAAATCTCAGTCCGTCTGAAATCCACTCGCGCTGACGATATTTGCCCGGTGCTGTGCTCATTTTCATCCATCGATCTTGAAGGCGGAGTCATGAAATACAAGCGACTTGGCCGTACGGGCCTGTATGTATCCGAGCTGTGCCTCGGCACGATGACGCTCGGAGGTAATGCTGACGCGGGCACGTGAGCATTTCGGATGCGACCGCCTACGCTGCCTATGCCAAAGCCGCAGGTGAGGCAATGCGACCTTTCAACCCCAAGGTAATAGCGGGGGGACCGTATGAAAACCTGGAGGGTGAAGCCCATGAGCGGCATGTGATATTCGAATTCGACTCGTTCGCCGACGCCAAGTGCTTCTATGAAAGCCCCGAATACCAAGCGGCCAAGGCCCTGCGCGTGGGTGTTGCGACCGGTACGTTTGTCATTCTCGAAGGAGCCACTTAACGTACACCCGAGTCTCTTGGCTTAGGCCGGCTGGCAGTATCCGTCCGGGAAGTCATCTACTCAGCTCAGCAAAGCCTAGGCACGGGGTGGGCTTGAATTTTCGGGGAACTCTATTGCCCCAGCGTCAGCAGCGTGTGGATACACGCACCTTACCTGTACCGGAAGAATTTCTATGAAGTTACCTGAGATCAGTACGTTTATTGCTCGTTGGCCCTTGCTGGGATTGGTACCCCCTGCCGCTTGGCTGGTTTCTCAAGACTGTGAAAATCAAGTTTTGGCCTTGCTGGCAGGCCTTGGCGAGGGTTATCGGCGCCATGGAAACTGTGCCATCCACGAAAGTGCCGTTGTCGAGCAAGGGGCGGTGCTGAAAGGCGCAGTTATCATCGGCGAAGGATCATTTGTGGCGGCGGGAGCTTACCTGCGTGGAGGCGTTTACCTCGGCAGCAATTGCATTGTTGGCCCAAGCTGCGAAATGAAAAGCAGCTTCATGCTTGGTGGAAGCAAGTTGGCACATTTCAACTTTGTCGGCGACTCGTTGATTGGCGAGGGCGTAAATATTGAAGCAGGTGCAATCATTGCCAATTACCGTAACGAACTGGAGGGTGCGGATATCAAAATCCGCCATGATGACAATGTGATCCAGACAGGAGTGAATAAATTCGGTGCCTTAGTCGGCGACGGCTGCAAAATTGGGGCAAACGCAGTCATCGCCCCCGGCGCCCTACTACGGCCAAACACCCACGTTCCACGTCTGGGGTTGATTGACCAGTTCGCCTACGACTAAGTGGCGCCAACTTTAGAGCTGGCCACGCTCAGCATCGTAAATGCGGCTTGGCTATAAGCTCTTGCGAAAGCCATCGTATGTAAGCTTGATTATTCTGGACTAACTTCCATCGCAATCGTCCCGCGACCACACGTGGCTTAGTTAAAGAGGTGCCCACCTAGGCGGCAGCAATGCTGTGATGTCACTCGCACGCTGCGTCGGCAGGCGCGTGAGAGCATACGGATCATGACCATTCAGCCGCGCAGACTGGATCAAACTCATGATCGCCGCCGCCCGTTTTTTCGATGCGTAGCGAGCCTGCAAATCAAGAGATGAGGGTCGCTACTGATCCTCAAACCGTTTTGCGCAGACGCGCCATATCCCGCAGCGGCGGCGCACCGAACTGGCGGCTGTATTCGCGACTGAATTGCGACGCGCTCTCATAGCCCACTTTGTAACCGGCGGCGGACGCATCGAGACCATCGGCAAGCATCAGGCGCCGGGCTTCCTGCAGGCGCAGTTGCTTCTGGTATTGCAATGGGCTCATGGCAGTCACGGCCTTGAAGCGGTGGTGCAGGGTCGAGACACTCAGATTGACTTCCCGGGCCAGGTCTTCAATGCGCAATGGCTCGCCAAAATGTGCATTCAACCAGGTGATTGCCTGGGTTACGCGATGGGTCTGACAGTTGGTGATCGCGATTTCGTACAGCCGATGCCCTTGTTGGCTGCGCAGCAGGCGATAAAGGATTTCGCGTTTGATCAGCGGGGCGAGCATGGCGATGTCTTTCGGGCTGTCCAGCAAGCGTGACAGGCGCAATACCGCATCAAGCAACTGGGTATCAATTCGCTCGATATACAGGCCGCGCCCGCTGGGGCGGGTGGGCACGCTCATGGGGCCTGCATCGGCGATCAATGCGTTGATTTCAGCGGGATCAATGTCCAGGCGCAGCGCCAGGTTGGGGTTGTCCGCCGTGGCGTTGAGGATCCTGCCACTCAACGGCATCGCGACTGACAACACCAGGTAATTCAGCGGATCGTACGTGTAGGTTTCATCGCCCAGACGCACCTGCTTGCTGCCATGGGCAAAGATGCATAACGCCGGTTGCGTGAGTACCGGCAAGCTTTCCGAGGGTTTTTCATAGCGCACCATGAACAGCGGCGCGATTGCGGTCCGGTGCGGGCCTTCTTTCGGCGCATGGCGGCGAATCAGGTCAGCCAGTTCGGTACGCTGCTTTTCCATGTCTTCACTTAGGGTTTCGACGTGGCGTTCGAGCTGGGACATGTCGCGAATCCTTTAAACCTGAGTGAATGAGCCCAGCATATTTTTGTGCAAGCCAAAGCGCTACGCGATTCCTGCCGGATGATTGCCTGATCCTGTCGCCGGATATGGCGCGGGGCAGTAGAACCGCCGCGCTCGCCGTACTCAGGATCACCGACCCGGCAATCGTCGCGTTGATAAAACCGAACTCCAATCCGCCAGGGTGCAGGATCAGGCAAAAACCTGACAGGAACTGTCTACCTGTGATTGTCGACAGCCTCTAATCTCTGCTCCTGTTGACGCACTGCGGATTTGTCTCGCGACGTGCAAAACCAAGGAGCCACAACCATGCCTCAATCAATACCGGTGAGCCATTTCGTTTTTGCCCGGGCCAGGATCGGTCAGGGCGATCAACTGGGCGCGTGCCTTGACCGTCTTGTCGAGCCTTCGCTGAATACCCCCGGTTGCCTGCAATTTACCTTGCAGCACTCATCGCAGGATCCTGACCTCTGGCTGATCACGGGTTCGTGGGCTGATGAACAGGCCATGAACGCCTGGTGTCAGACCCCGTCGCTGCAGGTGTTTTCCGACATCGTTCATGACCTCATCGTCAGCAGTCTGGATTTCCATACGTTCACCACCCACGAAGGCGTCGATGCCGACGTGCAGCAGATGTTGCGCGCGATCTGACTGGCGACGGTTTAGAATCCCCTGTTTTTAACCACAGCAGGATCGCCTACATGGCCCGCAAAGAATTTCAGCGTTTCGAAGCCGTAACCGCCGTGGTCCCAGGCGAAGGCGGGTATGACGCCGCCATTGCCGTCAAAGCTCTTCATGAAGGCGGCGCCCCCGAGTTTCATCGGGTACTGAACGGGCAGAAGTTCAAGACCGCCCACGAGGCCGACCTTGCCGCCGCAGGAGAACTGGAGCGACTGATCGACATTGATGCTGACGGCAATCCGGTTTTCGCCCCGCAGTAATCAGCTCCCCAGGCATCAAGCCTTGGGGCGGAACATCTGAAACAGTGCTTCCGGCCCCAGTTGGAAATAGTCAGCCGGGCCTCCGCCACGCAGGATAGGTTCCCCTGCCGCCGTGTCGTAGATACCGTCCTTGAGCAGCCGCTTGGCGATGTGCACTGCCACCACTTCGCCAAGAATCAACCAACTGGGCACCAGCTCCTTGTCCGCTCGTTGCAACTGGATAATCTGAGTCACCTTGCACTCGAACGACACGGGCGTCTCTTTCACCCGAGGCACTGCGACGATCTGTGATGCCAGCGGCGTCAGGTTTGCCAGCTCGAACTCGCTCACATCCGGCGACACCGGCGCGCAGCTCTTATTCATGGCTTCGGCCAGCGGGCGTGTGGCCAGGTTCCAGACAAACTCACCGGTCTGCTCGATGTTATTGAGGCTGTCTTTACGGCCGACGCTGCAAAAACCGATGATCGGCGGAATGTAGTTAAAGGCATTGAAGAAACTGTAGGGCGCCAGATTCAACTTGCCGTTGGCGTCCTGGGACGAGATCCAGCCAATGGGCCGTGGGCCGACGATGGCGTTGAACGGATCGTGGGGCAGACGATGCCCTTGGGAAGGTTCGTACGAATGGATTTCATCAGACATTGGCGCAATTCCTGTAACCACAAAGGGGAGCCGAGATGCGACATAGTGCAAGGCCTGCGGTGCTGACTCCAGCGACCTTGACGGATTTGCACGCGATTTCGGGCGATAACCCTATTATCCAGCCCTGAAACGATCAAGCCCGGCATTAAGCCGGGCTGGGTGGACGTGTGAACAATCAGCCCAGACGGTTTGCACCAACATGGTCAGCGCCATCGGCGGCCAAGCGGTTTGCACCGACGTGGTCTGAGCCATCGGCAGCCTGGCGATTAGGGCCAACGTTGTCAGCGCCATCGGCGGCCAAGCGGTTCGCACCGACGTGGTCTGAGCCATCGGCAGCCTGGCGATTAGGGCCAACGTTGTCAGCGCCATCAGCGGCCAGACGGTTTGCACCGACGTGGTCTGAGCCATCGGCAGCCTGGCGGTTGGGGCCAACGTTGTCAGCGCCATCGGCGGCCAGACGGTTTGCGCCGACGTGGTCAGCGCCATCGGCAGCTTGACGATTTGCGCGTGTATGACTGGCGTTGGTGTGTGACGAACCGCCTTCTGCAACAGCGGGGGTATTCAACGTCGAGCTGGTTTCAACAGCAGGAAGAGCGAACGCGCTTGAAGCCAGAATAGAGAGTGTCAGGCCGAAGATCAGGTTGTTTGTTTTCATGTGATAAGTACTCCACAACGAATTAGTTTTGCTACTCGGTATGGAGTTCATGCTACGCGCTGAGCTATTAATTCAAAGTTAACGGCAGTGCTAGCGATCATCGCTAAAAATGATAGTAGCCCAAGAGGTCCTGTATTTGGGCGTCTCAAGAGTGGGTGAGCGATTGTGGTGCGGTTTTCAGGCAAAGGTTGCAGTAAAGCATATTGACAAAATGGGACGTTGTTTCTGATTGCTGCGTTTACCCTTTTTTCAGTTGAAAATTGCACCAGAACAGCAACGGGCTTGGTAAAGCTTCTCCCATAAAAAAACGGCAGCCACATCAAATGCGGCTGCCGTTGATCAGGCAGGTCGATACAGGAATCAGTCTGTTTCGATCCGCGAGTGCTTGCGTGTGTCTTTCATGAACACGTACACCAACAGCGAAACGGCGATGCAGGCGGTGACGTACCAGTAGTAACCCGTCTCCATACCAATGCTCTTGAACCAGAGGGCGATGTATTCAGCGGTACCGCCAAAGATCGAAACGGTCAGCGCATAAGGCAAGCCAACACCCAGGGCGCGGATTTCGGTCGGGAACAGCTCTGCCTTGACCACGGCATTGATTGACGTATAGCCGCTGACGATGATCAGCGCCGCCATGATCAGGAAGAACGCACCCCACCAGGTCTGCACGGTGTGCAGCGTGGTCAGGATAGGTACGGTGCACAGGGTACCCATTACGCCAAAGGCTATCAGGATCGGACGGCGGCCGATTTTGTCGGACAGCGCGCCGACAAATGGCTGTAGAACCATGAACAGGAACAGCGTTGCAGCGGAGATGGTTGTCGAGTCGGTGATGCTCATGCCGACCGTATTCACCAGATATTTCTGCATGTAGGTGGTGTAGGTGTAAAAGGCCAGGGTGCCGCCCATGGTCAGGCCGACCACGGTCATCAATTCCTTGGGATGGCGCATCAGGGTGCGCATCAGGCTTTCCTTTGGCTTTTCTTTCTTTTTGCGCGTGAACGACTCGGTTTCTTCCATTCCACGACGCAGGAACAGCGCAACCACTGCGCACAAAGCACCGATCACGAACGGTACACGCCAGCCCCAGGCGTACAGTTGTTCGGTGGTCAGGGTTTGTTGCAGCACGATCAGTACAGCCAGGGCGATGAGCTGACCGGAAATCAGCGTCACGTACTGGAAGCTCGAGAAGAAGCCGCGACGCTCTTTGGTCGCCATTTCGCTGAGGTAGGTGGCCGAGGTGCCGTATTCGCCCCCCACGGACAGTCCCTGCAGCAGTCGGGCGAAGACCAGCAGGATCGGGGCGCCGACGCCGATGACTTCATATCCCGGTGTCAACGCGATGATCAGCGAGCCGAAGCACATCAACAGCACCGACGCCATTAATGCAGCCTTGCGACCTTTGCGGTCGGCATACAGGCCCATGAGCCAGCCACCGATCGGCCGCATCAAAAAGCCCACGGCGAAGATCGCAGCGGTGTTGAGCAACTGGGCGGTGGTGTCGCCCTTGGGGAAGAAGGATTTGGCGAAGTACAACGAGAAGGCGGCATAGACGTACCAGTCGTACCACTCGACCATGTTGCCCACTGAACCGCTGAATATCGATTTGAGACGGCTGGAGGTGGTCTTTGTAGCGGCTGGCGCGCTGTCCGACCCGGATAGAGAGTTTGAAATATCCATCGTGTTCCTTACATTCATTGTTTTTAGAAGGGCACGTCAAAATGCGGCCGTGCAGGCCTATAGCAGGAGCTGTGCCAGCGGACAGGGGCCCGGTTTAGAGGGGTTTGCAAGGTTTTATGAGCGGAAATCCGCTTATGGCGCTGATGGCAGTGAGCGGAAAGTTGCCGATGAAGGCGCTGAGCAAGTCCGTTGGGGCGAGGTCCTACACAAACATCTCGCGCAACAATCCATGCCGCTGCATCTTTTCATTCAGTGTGCGGCGCGGCAGTTGCAGTTCGTGGAGCACCGCCTTGATATCGCCTTTGTGCCGCGTGAGTGCGGCGCGCAGGCAGTGGGCTTCGAAAGCTTCCTGTTGGGCCGCGAGTGAGGCCCCGATATCCATCGCGACCGGCTCCGGGCTGCTCAGGCCCAGCGTATGACGTTCGGCGGCGTTGGCCAGTTCGCGTACGTTTCCTGGCCAGTCATGCGTCAATAACTGGCTCAACTGCGTGGCGCTGAGTTCCGGCGCTTTGCGCCCCAGTCGTTGCGCAGCAGACCGTGCGAAATGGCCGAATAGCAGCGGAATATCTTCGCGTCGCTCCCGTAGCGGTGGCAGGCGCAGTTCCGCGACATTAAGCCGGTAGGCCAAATCCTCACGAAAACGGCCGGCGCGGGCTTCTTCGAGCAGGTCGGGCTTGGTCGCTGCGATGATCCGCAAATCCACCTTGATCGGCCTGTTGGAACCCAGGCGCTCCAGCTGTTTGTCCTGCAGGACACGCAGTAACTTGACCTGCTGGGCCAGCGGCATGCTTTCGATTTCGTCCAGAAACAAGGTGCCGCCATCTGCATATTCCAGCTTGCCGATGCGCTTGCCCTGGGCGCCGGTAAACGCTCCGGTTTCATGTCCGAACAACTCGGCTTCGAACAATTGCTCGGGAATTGCCGCGCAATTGAGCGCCACGAAGGGTTTTGTGGCGCGGGGGCCGAAGTCATGCAGGCAACGCGCAACCAACTCCTTGCCACTGCCGGTTTCGCCCCGGATTATCACGTTCACGGGTAACTGCGACAGGTCCAGCACTTGTCGGCGCAAAGCCTGCAGACCCGGCGAAACCCCAAGCAGGGTGGCATCCAATCGGGCTCGCGCATCGGCCTGTTCATGCAAGCGCCGGTTTTCCAGGACCAACTGGCGCTTTTCCAATGCCCTGCGCAGGTTGCTCAGCAGCGTTTCGGGGCTGAACGGTTTTTCCAGAAAGTCATAGGCGCCGTCGCGCATGGCTTCTACGGCCATTGGCACATCGCCGTGGCCAGTCAGTAGAATCACCGGCAGGTCGGCGTCCAGCGCTTGCAACTTTGCCAGTAATTCCAGGCCGTCCATGCCCGGCATGCGCACGTCAGTAAGAATGACCCCCGGAAAGTGTTCAGGCAGGGTCGCCAGGCAATCTTCGGCGCGGCTGTGGATTTGCACCTGAAAACCGGACAGCGTCAGCCATTGTTCCACGGCATCGCGAATCGGGGCTTCGTCGTCGACGACAATGACTGAATTCAGCATCGGGGTTCTGGCTCCAGAAAAGCGTTGGGCAGACTGAACGAAAACTGCGCGCCGTGCCCATGGTTTTGCGCCGTCAGTCGTCCGCCGAGTTCGTGCACGATGGCGTAGGACACCGCCAGCCCCAGTCCAAGGCCGTCGCCCACCGGTTTGGTGGTGAAAAAAGGGTCGAACAGAGTCGCCAGATGCTCAGCGGCAATGCCGCCTCCGCTGTCTATGACGCTCAGGCACCATCGACTCTCTTGCGCGCTGATAATGATTTCCAGACGTTTGAGCGGTTTGTCGCGCATGGCATCGAGCGCATTGCGCAGCAGGTTGATCAGCACCTGCTCAAGGCGAATGGCATCACCGCGAACCCAGGCTGGGCGGGTCAGTTGTAGCGCGCACTGAATGTGTTCGTCGCGAATGCGCGAGTCCAGAAGCAGCAGGGCCTGGTCGACCACGGCCGCCAGGTCCAGTCGCTCGCGCAGGCCGCCGGGGCTTTTGCGGGCGAAGGTCTTCAAATGCCCGGTGAGCGCGGCCATGCGCGTCAGTTGCTGGTCCAGCGGGGTCAGTGCTTTATAGGCATCGTCAATGCGCCCGTGATCCAGCAATAAGCGCAAGGTGGCGAGCTGCATGCGCTGGGCGGTCAGCGGTTGATTGATTTCGTGGGCCAGCGCGGCGGACATTTGCCCCAGCGCCGCGAGTTTGGCCGATTGCACCAGACCTTCCTGCGCGGTGCGCAGTTCATCGGTGCGCTCCTGTACCAGACGTTCCAGCTCATCGCGGCTGCGTTCACGCATCCGCGCCAGCCGCCAGCGCTGATAAAGGAACAGCCCGAGGAACACCAGAGTCAGCCAGGCACCTGCCGCCGCGATGCCTGCGTTGCGAAGGTCTTCACTGGCGATCTGCGGTTTGCGCAGCAGATGCAAGGTCCAGTCTTCGGTAGGCAAGGGCATTGACTGCCACAGGTAATCGGCCGTTTCATCGGGACCGTCGACGCGGGTCAAATGGCTGCCTTGACCAAACTCCCGAAGTTCGCGGCGCTGCAGGGGTGTCAGCGGTTGTCGATCGTATTGGCGTGTGCTGAGCAGTTGCGCCCGGTCTTGCGTCGATATCGGCTGCAATTCCCGATAACGCCAGCCGGGTTGATTGGCCATGAACACGATGCCCTTGGCGTCGCTGATCAACAGCAGGTCGTTCCCTTGCGCCCATTGATGCTCAAGTTCTGGAAATTCCAGCTTCACCACCATGGCGCCGAGAAACTCTCCCGTGTCGTCAGCCACCGCATGAGATAAAAAATAACCCGGAATGCCGCTGGTGACGCCCACGGCATAAAAGCGCCCAACGCCTGTAGCCCTGGTTTGCTGAAAGTAAGGACGAAAGCCGTAGTTGTGCCCGACATAACTGCTGGGCAACCGCCAGTTGCTTGCGCTCACTGCCAGGCCCGTACGGTCAAGCAGTTCAAGGGTTGATGATTGGGCGGCACCGTTGATCCGCTCCAGCTTGCGATTGAGCGCGTCCTGGGATTGCGCCGTGATCGGGCCATTGAGCGCTGCACGTATTTCCGGGTCCAGTGCCAACACGGCAGGCAGTGCCCGATAACGCTCAATCAAGGTGTGCAGCGTATTGGCATAGAGGGACAGTTGAACGCCGGCCCGGGCGGCATCGTCCGCCTGTGCATGTCGCTGTGCCTGACGCATGGCCAGGCCCGCAGACACCGCTGCGCCAGCAAGAATGATCAGCGCATAGAGGACGATACGTAAGGTGCGGGAGGAGACGGGCATACGGGTTTTGCCTGGTTGGTTGCCGTTTGCAGGCGACACGCTGTCGTGTGCTTTTCATCAAGCGTCGCAAAGCCATCGGAATCACAGCGTCTTGCGTAGGACCTTCTGTAGCCGGGAGGGCGCGCTCCCGGCTACAGCGGTCTTGCGGAGCCTGTGTTGTTGCGCACCGTCCCGCGTCTTGAAGCCGGGGGCTCCCTGGAAATGACTCGGCGGTTGCTGCCTTACAACAAGTTAAAACTCGCCTGTTTCACCGCTTCCGAGTCAAGGCCGATCATGACCTTGAATTCGCCGGGTTCCGCAGCGTACTTCAGGCTCGGATTATAGAACTTCAGATCGTCTTCACTGAGGGTAAAGCTGACGACTTTCTCCTCACCCGGCTGGAGCATGACTTTCTCGAAGTTCTTCAGCTCCTTCACCGGGCGGCTGATGGAAGCCGTCACGTCGCGCAGGTACAGCTGGACCACGGTGGCGCCCGCGACTTTGCCGGTGTTTTTGACGGTCACGCTGGCGGTCAACTTGCCGTTGCGGGGCATGTCTTTGGCCGAGAGGGTGATGTCCGACACATCGAACTGTGTGTAACTCAGGCCATAACCGAACGGGAACAGCGGGCCATTGGTTTCTTCGAAGTAGTGCGACGTGTAGTTGCCGACTTTGTCCGGCGAGTACGGACGACCGGTGTTCAGGTGCGCGTAATAAGTAGGCAACTGGCCGATTGAACGTGGGAATGACATGGCGAGCTTGCCGGACGGGTTGTAGTCCCCGAACAGCACGTCAGCCACGGCATTACCACCTTCGGTGCCGGGGAACCAGGTTTCCAGCATGGCATCGGCCTGGGCCAGTTCGTCGACCAGCACCAGCGGACGACCGTTCATCAGCACCAGGACCAGCGGTTTGCCGGTGGCCTTCAGGGCTTTGATCAAATCGCGTTGCTTGCCGGGAATGTTCAGGCTGCTGCGACTGGCCGCTTCGTGGGACATGCCACGGGATTCGCCGACCACCGCGACAATCACATCGGCCTGTTCCGCCGTCTTGACCGCTTCGTCGATCATTTCCTGAGCCGGGCGTGGATCGACATCGACCTCGTGTTCGATGAAATTCAGGTATTCGTTGATGTGGTCGTTATCACTGACGTTGGCACCTCGGGCATAGACCAGTTTGGCTTTGTCGCCAACCGCATTGGCCAGGCCGTCGTACACAGTGACCGATTGTTTCGGTCTTCCTGCGGCGGACCAACTGCCGAGCATGTCCAGTTGACTCTTGGCCAGGCTGCCGATCACGGCGATGGTGCCCTGTTTTTTCAGCGGCAGGGTTTCATCCTTGTTTTTCAGCAAGACCAGCGTCTTGCGGGCAACGTCCCGGGCTTCGACGCGGTGCAGGCGGTCTTCGGAATAGGTGTCGACCGGGTCTTGCGCGGCGTCGCCGATGCGCAGGTAAGGATTGGCGAACAGGCCCATGTCGTACTTGGCGCCCAGCACCTCACGTACGGCGCTGTCGATTTCCTTGACGGAAACTTCACCGTCTTTCACCAGACCTGGCAGTTCTTCGCCGTAGGCTTTGTCGTTCATGCTCAGGTCGACACCGGCCTTGATTGCCAGTTTGGCGGCCTGGCGCAAGTCTTTCGCCACGCCGTGGTCGATCAGTTCCTTGATTGCGCCGTGATCGCTGATGGTCACGCCCTTGAAGCCCCACTCCTTGCGCAGCACGTCGTGCAGTAACCAGGTGTTGGCCGTCGCAGGTACGCCGTTGACCGAGTTCAGGGCGATCATCACACCGCCTGCGCCCGCGTCGACCGCTGTGCGATAAGGCGGCAGGTAGTCCTGGTACATGCGCGTCGGGCTCATGTCCACGGTGTTGTAGTCCCGGCCGCCTTCAACCGCGCCATACAAGGCAAAGTGCTTGACGCTGGCCATGATGCTGTCCGGAGCGCTGACGTCCTTGCCCTGGAAGGCATTGACCATCACTTTGGAAATGCGCGACACCAGATACGTGTCCTCACCAAAGCCTTCGGACGTTCTGCCCCAGCGTGGATCGCGGGAAATGTCCACCATGGGCGCAAAGGTCATGTCCAGGCTGTCAGCGCTGGCTTCTTGAGCGGAAATCCGGCCGCTCAACGCGATGGCGTCCATGTCCCAACTGGCTGCAAGGCCCAGGCTGATGGGGAAAATCGTCCGATGGCCGTGGACCACGTCGTAGGCGAAGAACATCGGGATCTTCAGGCGGCTCTTGGCGACGGCGGCTTCCTGCAGCGGGCGATTCTCCGAGCGCACGATGGAATTGAACGTGCCGCCGATCCGGCCTGCAGCGATTTCCTTGAGGATCATCGGCTGTGGCATTTCCGAACTGATGCTGATCAGCCGCAGTTGCCCGATTTTTTCATCGAGGGTCATCTGTTTCATCAGATTGGAAATGAACGCGTTTTTCGCGTGCAGCGTTGCCTGGCTATTGGCAGCAGGAACGCTGGTATCGCTTGCGGACAACGCGGGCTGGCTGGCCAGGCTGACCAGGAGACCAAGTAAACACAGCTTATTCATGAATGACTTCTCAAGGCGTTTGCCTGCAACTTACGTTAGATATCAGGCAGCCATAATTTGGGGTTTAAGACCTTTGGCGCTTATTGTCGGTCAGGGCGATGGGGTGCCGCTGAACTCTTTGTCTGCGCGGGTATCTTTGTAGCGCAGCCATTTTTTTATCTGGCAGCCCGGCGTCGGCCACGGATTATGCCGGGGAACTCACGTTTTGGCTAAAGTCACTTGAGCCAGGCAGATCAAAAAGGCACATCAGGAGTTACATAATGATTCACACACAAGGTTACCAGTCCTGCAAAGGGCGACGCGGGACATGGGCAATGGGTGTTTTGCTGATGCTCAGCACGTTATTGACCGGCTGCGGCATCAATAATATCCCCACCTACGACGAACAGGTGAAAGCAGCCTGGGCTCAGGTGCAAAACCAGTATCAGCGGCGAGCCGACCTGATTCCCAATCTGGTGGAAACCGTAAAAGGCTACGCCAGGCACGAGCAAGACACGCTGACCGCTGTGATTGAAGCGCGGGCCAAGGCCACGTCCATCCAGGTCGATGCCAACACGTTGAATGATCCGGCGAAGCTCAAGCAGTTTCAGGATGCCCAGGGACAGTTGAGCAGCGCATTGAGCCGCCTGATGGTGGTTTCCGAGCGTTACCCGGACCTGAAGGCCAACCAGAACTTCCTCGCATTGCAGTCGCAGCTGGAAGGGACGGAAAACCGGATCGCCGTGGCACGTCGTGATTTCATCACCTCGGTCGAGCGCTACAACACTGAAATCCGCACGTTCCCCGGTCGTCTCTGGCATACCGTGATGTACAGCGACCTGCCGATTCGCCCTAACTTCGAAGCCACCACCCCTGGCTCGGAGAAAGCGCCGGAAGTGAAATTCTGATGAGGGCCGTGCGGCTCGCGCTGCCGGTCGTCCTGTTGTGGGTCTGCGCCCTGTCGGCGCAGGCCGCGCTGGTGTTTCCGCCGCTGACCGGTCGCGTGGTCGATAACGCGCAGTTGCTGGACCCTCAAAGCGAAGTCCAACTGACACAAATGCTGGAGGCCCATCAACAGGCCTCCGGCGAGCAAGTCGTGGTCGTCACGTTGCCGGACCTGCAAGGGGCCAGCATCGAGGATTACGGCTATCAGTTGGGGCGTGCCTGGGGGATCGGCGAGAAGGGCAAGGACAGCGGCGCGTTATTGATCGTCGCCCGGGATGGCCGCAAGGTGCGGATCGAAGTGGGCTATGGCCTGGAAGATCGCCTGACCGATGCGCAGTCTTCAGTGATCATCAATCAGGTGATCACCCCGCCTTTCAAGACCGGCAACTTTGCCGGCGGTATCACCCAAGGCGCCCAGGCGATCATTCAGGTGTTGGGTGGCAATCCGCTGGCGCTGCCGGCCGCGGAGCAGGAGCAACAAGGCACCGGCTTTGACAACATCGGTTTGCTGGTCATCGTGGTGATTTTTCTGATCCTCATGTTCATGAGGTCCGGGCGCGGCGGCGGAGGCCGAGGCGGCAGGGGCGGGTTTATCACCGCGGGCGGCCTGGGCGGTCTGGGTGGATTCGGCGGCGGAGGATCAGGCGGTGGTGGCGGGTTCAGTGGTGGCGGTGGCAGCTTCGGCGGCGGCGGTGCTTCGGGCAGTTGGTAATCGATGAATCAATGAGTGACGTAACCATGGCTTTACTGAATCAAGACCAACAGCGCCAGGTCGCCGAAGCGATCGCTCGGGTCGAGCTGCGTACCGATGCGGAATTGGTCACGGTGCTGGCCAGACAAGCCGACGATTACACCTATGTGCCCCTGATCTGGGCCGGACTCGTGGCTTTGTTGTTGCCGGGACTGATCAACTATTTGCCCGGCTGGCTGAATGCCAACGAACTGCTGCTGACCCAGATCGTGACCTTTATCGTCGTGGCTTTGATCTGCCGGTTCAGCCCGCTGACCATGTATCTGGTCCCGGCGTCGGTTCGCCATTGGCGCGCGGGCAATCTCGCCCGTCGTCAGTTCCTTGAGCAAAACCTGCACCACACGGCAGGCGGCACCGGCATCCTCATCTTTGTCTGTGAAGCCGAACGCTACGTGGAAATCCTCGTCGACCACGGCATTTCCAGCCGTCTGCACGATGATATCTGGAAAGCGGTCATCGACGTGTTCACGCAGCACGTGCGCGATGGGCAGACGTTGCAGGGTTTTCTCGACTGCATTCAACGTTGCGGGGATCTGTTGGCCGAGCACGTGCCGGTGACTCAGGTCCGGAATGAATTGCCGAATCGATTGGTGGTGTTGGGGTGAGTGGGCCCGTCAATTGACGCGATTGTTGGGCCCATTCTAGTGAAGCGGCTGCTATACAGCCGAAATTGACGTCGCAAAGTTCAGAAATATCCCACAGATTCACCGGCCCATCGCTGACTGACGCTTTAACCATCAAGATGCAAAGTCCTGCCTTTCCAAGGTCAAGGACTTGCCGGTGCTCATCCAATCTCGCTATCAGCTTTGCGTGACAGGACAGGAGTCCTGACATGCCTGATCCCGTTGGCGCCCTTAGCCGGGGCCCGTGCTGTGAAATCAATAAACTCATCGTTCAGGTAATCGGCGAGAATCATCCCTCGACCCAGCGTCTGGCTTTCTACGAGAAAGATGCCAGCAAACGGTTGGATGCACTCACCGCGCAAGACCGTCCCGAAACGGTGACCGCCTACATGTGCGCGCCCAGCGCCTTGCATGTCTGGGACTGGTCCGGCGAGCCCAGGCATTGCCTGATGCTGGAGATAGAGACCGAGCACGGCAAGCCGATTCTGTTACCACTCCCCGAAGCACGGATCACACCGAGGCAACTGGATCAGCAGTGGAACCAGATCGTCCCGGTACTGCCATTTGTTGCCCTGCCCGGTGTCAACAGCGCTTACGATCATGGTACTCCCGTGTTGTGCCGTGCCGGGTTTATCTATGTCTTCGTCAACGGCAGGCTGTGGCGTGAACTGGAAGTCAGGATCAGCAACGAGCGCACCACCTATCACGATATAGAGCTGGAGAAGTTTCGCGAGGGCGAGGGATACGGCGACGATGCGCGGCTTGCTACCGGCGGGGCCTTGGACGACATCTGGTTGCCGTCCAACTGGAATGATCGACCGGTAGACACGCAGCTGTGTTTCAGCGAAGTGCAGTTGAGCGGGGCCAGATTGCAGCGTCTGGAAAGCGATGCGGCGTTGCGCCGACAGCGCTGTCAAAGCCCGGATTTGCGGGTCTCGAAACAACGCTCCAAAACCGTCTTTGCTGACAGGCCCGATGGTGTGGCCATGCTGGAAGCCTTCAGCGCTTTTGATGTGCGTGACAAGGACAATCAGGCTGCGGCCGGCAGAGCGCATGTCACCTGGTTGAACCTCAATCGAAGCGCTTTTCCGCTGTCGGTGCCGGCACCGCAACGCACGCGGCAAACCGGTTTTGAGTGGATGATCGATCAACCTGCGCGCTACCTGTGCGACCTGAGCGGAGAGTTCCTGGCGAACGCCTTCGATGCTGCCCGCAAACATGTGCGGCAATGCGAAGCGGGGACTGCGCCTTACATTCCATTGCCGCTGGAAATCGGTGCCTGGGCACAATGCCTTGAGCACATTATCGACCCGAATACCCAAGGCGATGCGGGCCTATGGACGGCTCAACCGCCTGCATCTGACGTGTTGCAAGCGGCGCGTTCTCGCGCACTTTACGGCGTGATGCTGCACGACACCCAGTACCGCCTGCGCCATTTAAGCACACGGATTCATGAACAGCGCCACCTGCTGGAACTGTGCGGCGCGAGGGCGCAATGTTATCCACATCACGCCAGTGCATTGTTGGTGCAACAGTTGATCGCTCCGCAGTCAATCGGCGGCAGGAAGAACCCGCTGCACCAGCAACTCGATATGCTCAAGGAAAAGAGCCGGCTGGATATCAACCGCTTCACCGCCAGCAGCGAACGCGCCCAGCTGTGGCGTCAGCAGGAAATGAGCCAATCGCTGCTCAGCGAATGCCTGCAACAACGGCAGACCGAACAATCCCTGGCCGATCATTTGAGTCTCGATGGCTTCCAATACGCGGCGGCTTTTCATTTTGTCAGCCAGCTGTTCGTCACCCTGGCGCTGGGCCCGTCGGGCTACGACCCGTTGGCCGCCAGCGGCGACATCACCGACGCCATGACCGGCCTCAGCCTCTACAGCCCCGAAGCCAGCGTAGGTCAACAGTGGATCGCCAACGTCATTAACGATCCGCAGCATCCGATGCATCGCATGCTCTGGCCGGATGCAGGGCAACAGGATCTAGACGCGCCTTATCAAGCGCCCGACAGTCCCGATGTCAATCAGGGCGATGGCGTTTTCCGCGCAACGGAACTGGCCAGTACCGAACACGACAGTGTTTTGCCCGCAGCAGCCTACTCGACGATTGATGCGGTGTTTTTGGCGAGTTTGCTGAAAAGCGGCGGCCTGAACAATACGGTGACCCTTGAACTGAAGGCCGGCGCGGCTGCGCTGGTCGCTATCAATGAAAACCTGCAGGGTGCAATCGAAGCCGCCGAACGGGCGGTCCATGGCGCGCAACACATTGCACTGCAACACCCGGCCGTCACGCGCTTTCGATTGAAAGAAGCAGCACATCGACGCAGCCTCGCCCAAATGCGCGGCATGCTGCCGCAAGCGTTTGGCGACCTGCACTTTCTGTCTCACGCTGACGCTCGGAGAAAGGACTATTACATTTTCGGCCTGGACGACATGCCCGAAAAAATCGGCCGCGCCGCGCAGGTCTACGGGGTCTATCGCAATCAGCATGGCGTCATGAAATCCCCTGCTGAGGATCATGGTTTTGCTCGGCCGCAGCCGGAACTCCCGACGGAGCGAGTCGTGCTCGGCATCCCGCGTAATCACCGCACAGCATTCACAGTTAGTCGACTCAACCAACGATTTAACGACGCCTGGCAAGAGGACGCGGCCAAACGTGCAGCGGATAAGCCTGAAAAGCTGAGTGGGTTGGAGAGCGCGATCAAGCTGCGGGATTCGATGCACGGTAGTAGGGCTTTTCAGGTGTTGGATTCGGTGCCGGTGGCGGGGGCGATTGTGGCGTTGGAGATTTATAATTTGTTGAATGAATTAGGGGCGCGTGAGCAAGTCAGCAGGGAAAAGAATGCAGTTCGGGGTGGAGTAGGCTCTTTCGGAGCGGTCGTTGATTTGGCAATTGCGCTCGAAACGCTGACAGTTAAGCTTTCGGGAAGTAAATCGTTTTTGGCTGCTGGGCGTAAAACCGTGCTCACCTTATCCGATGATATCGCGAAGCAACTTTTTGGATCGCTTAGTGATCGGCTGGTAAAAAAATACAGTTCTCGTTTACTAGCCCAAATCAGTGCTGGTTTAATTTTCGCCGGACTCAACCTCTACGACGCCTGGTATTCCTACAACTGGGACGACGACGCCTATTTAGGCCATTTGATCATGGCGTCCGGGGGCTTGATCGGAGCTTCGAGCAGTTTTGTGGCTGGCGGCACCGCTTACCTTGGCTTAAGCCCCTTGGGTTGGGCCTCGCTGCTGTTGGTCGTCGTTGGTGCGGGATTGGCGTACTGGCTGAGCAGCAAGCCCATTGAAGATTGGTTGAAAAAAGGTCCATTCGGTGACGATCAAAATGGTGCTGCCGAGCATCTGCAAGATCCTGAACAAGCTTTTTATTACCTGGTCAGCTTATTTGCCAATATCCAAATCAGTATCGACCGCAACCCTGAATACGTTCCTGATGGCCTGCTGGATTTTCGCGCCACGGTACCTTTTCCGGTGCGCAGCGCCAATACGCGAATTCGTATTGAAAGTAATTTGAGCGGGTTATTGAATGGACCTGGCGAGCTGGGGACTCAGGCTTTCCTCAATCTGAAAAGCGTTGAAGTCTTCTTCGATCAATACAGCGATCGGAGCAAGACCAGCAGCTCACAGATTACCGTGACGCCAGTTGCCTATCGGCTACTGCCGGGCGCCTTGGAACTGTTCGTCAAAACACCTTATTCCTATAAGGCGGAACCTGCGGAAAACTTGCCGGAGGTCTATCACGTATGGCGCGTGCGCGCTCAGCTTACACTGAATGACGGCCAGCGAACCTGGGTCTTTCCGGCGCCACCACCCAAGGATCCGACCCCCTTCGGGCCGACCTACGCGAAACCTGATTTTGACGCTACGAAACGGCTGTTCTGGGCCGATGAAACCGAGAACAGGGCGAATACTGCGAAATGAGTGCCCAAAAGACGCCTTATTATGCAGCCACGGCTTATCGTTCAGACGACATTCCTGGTCAAGCGCCCTCCACGGAGCGCTCTTGGCTGAACCGGTTTGCCAAGGAGCGTCTACCCTGGGGGAAATCTCAAAGTGTGGCACCAGATGATTTTCTGCACGAACGCGCACCTGAAAAATTGCGATGTCAAGAGACTATTCGAAAAGAACGTGAAGAAAAGCTTGCTTTGGGGATCTACGTTCCTGCGCCTTATGAACATGTCGATTTTCATAACCGACATGATCATGAGCGTTTCAGATTTTCGCGCTGGTCCAGTCGATCTCAGTTCTGGATGTATCTATATACGTTCGGCAAGGGTTGGTCGATAATATTTAGTCCTCTCTTCCTGGTTACAGCACTTCTCGTAGCTTCAACTTCTTACGAGCCGTTTTTTTTTGCTTTTTTAAATTTTATGGCTGAAACCTATTGCGTTATATTAATTCCTCCATTAGTTGCATGGGCGTTAGCTTCATTAGTCTTAAGAAAACTCCCCAAACTCTGGGTAAAACCCTCCCGAGGCCCAATCTGGGAACTAAACCGTCGCACCGGTCTGGTCACGCTTTTTGACTACGACAACAACGGCGAATACAAAAAGAACGGCACAATCGGAGAGTTAACGGCGCCATTTTATGAGTTCGATGCTTATCTTGAGTCTGCACCGGATCGGCAGGGTTCGATGAACCATGTGTTGTTTCTTGCTCATCGCTATCGGGACATCGTGATCAATTTCTCGTCTTTGGTGAACGTCGATAACCGCTGGCAAATGCCCTGCGCGCTATGGGACTTTCTGCAAAACTACATGGACACCAGCCGCCCGCTGCCGGATTTGCCCCGCTATGAAGAGTTTCGCCATCTTGACCCGACCACCGCCGCCCACGACCTGAAGACCGGCCGCAATCCCCGCTTCTGGATCGACATGGACGATGAAACCTACAAGCAACAGCTGAGTCAGTTGCTGGACAACATCGACAACATCGACACTTTCAAACGCCCGAACCTGATGGCGAGGCATGTGCGGTATGTGGATCGAGAAAGATGACTAAGTCATGTATAAAAACGTATATCAACCCTCGCCCAGAAAACCCGGCGAAGGACGCGAACTGAGTGCCCAGAAGACGCCTTATTATGCAGCCACGGCTTATCGTTCAGACGGCATTCCTAAACAACAACCTTCAACGGAGCGGTCATGGCTCAAGCGTTTTGGCAAAAAACGCTTGCCGTGGGGAGAGCCTCAGAATGTTACCCCAGATGATTTTCTGCGTGAACGTGCGCCTGAGAAGTTACGTTTTCAAGCAGATATGCGGAAAGAGCGTGAGGAAAGACTTGCGTTGGGTACTTACGTTCCCGCGCCCTATGAATATGTGGATTTCCACGACAGACACGACCATGAACGGTTCAGATATTCACTTTGGTCAAAGCGGTCTCATTTTTGGATTTATATGGCCATGTTCGGTAAAGGATTTTTCTTGGTTCTTTTGATTCCTTCTATCTTCGCTTCCTCAGTGGTGATATATGTCGATTTAGAGCCATGGGAGGTTGTTGCCCTAGATATGCTTAAGAATTTTCTCTCGTGGTTCATCGGTCTTCCTCTACTGTGCTGGATGATAGGCTCATTAGTCATCTACAAATTCCCCAAACTCTGGGTAAAACCGTCCCGAGGCCCCATCTGGGAACTAAACCGCCGCACCGGACTTGTGACATTGTTCGATTACAACAATAACGGCGAATACAAAAAGAACGGCACCGTCGGAAAAATAACCGCGCCGTTCTACGAGTTCGACGCCTACCTCGAATCCGGGCCGGATCGGCAGGGTTCGATGAACCATGTGTTATGCATCGCCCATCGTTATCGGGACATCGTGATCAATTTCTCCTCGTTGATAAACGTCGACAATCGTTGGCAAATGCCCTGCGCGTTGTGGGACTTCCTGCAGAACTACATGGACACCAGCCGCCCGCTGCCGGATTTGCCCCGCTATGAAGAGTTTCGCCATCTTGACCCAACCACCGCCGCCCACGACCTGAAGACCGGCCGCAATCCCCGCTTCTGGATCGACATGGACGATGAAACCTACAAGCAACAGCTGAATCAGTTGCTGGACAATATCGACAATATCGACACCTTCAAACGCCCGAACCTGATGGCGAGGCATGTGCGGTATGTGGATTAGGAATGACGACTTTGAGTCATTCACGCAGAATAAAAACTAACCCCCGCCCCGCAACCCACTTAAAATACCCGCCTTCGCTGCTTTCCAGCTTCAGCCGCCCCGAGGCTTTTTTCGATGTCAGTTACTGCAACTCCCGCCCAGTCTGCTCAGGATCACCATGCTCAATTTCTGAGCTTGCTGGAGAACTGCCTGTCCCAGAACTCGTTTATCAAGCTGGTCCTGGCCAAATACGTCGGTGATGAAGCCGAGTTGCAGCGGGTGATCATCAAACAGCTGACGGTCAAGGATCAGCCTTGCCTGTCGTTCGTGTATCGCTACAAGACCCGCGATATCACCAAGAACCTGCCGCTTGGCGAGGCTGTTCAACTGATTGGTGGCTTGCTGCCGGCGTCATTCAAGAACGCGCATCTGCTGTCCCTGACCGATGAAGTGCAACTCGAATACGGCAAAAAAGGCAAAAGTACACTGTTCAAGAGCAAGGCCCAGCAGGAGCGTGAAGCACCCTCGGCCGACCATGATCGGGAGAAAAAACGCTACCTGGACCTGACCCGGCCTTTCCTCACGGATCTGGGCGTGACCAACAAACAGCATGAGCTGATCCCCTCCATGTCGCGCAAGTGGAAGCAGATCAACAAGTTCATCGAGGTGTTCTCCCACGCCCTGACGTCTTCGCCGCTCGAGCTGGATCAGCCGATAAAGGTGGCGGACTTCGGTTCGGGCAAGGGTTACCTGACATTTGCCATCCATGACTATCTGCGCAATACCTTGCGGGCCGAAGGGCAGGTGACGGGGGTGGAGTTGCGTGAAGACATGGTCACGCTGTGCAACAACGCGGCGGCACGCCTGGAGCATCCCGGCCTGGTGTTCGAGTGCGGCGACGTGCGCAGCGTGGCGCCCAGCGCCCTGGACGTGATGATTGCCTTGCACGCCTGCGACATCGCCACCGACTACGCGATTCATATGGGCATTCGTTCGGGGGCGTCGATCATCATGTGTTCGCCGTGCTGCCACAAACAGATCCGCCTGCAAATCCAGAGCCCGACGCTGCTGCAGCCCATGCTGCAATACGGCCTGCACATGGGCCAGCAAGCGGAAATGGTCACCGATAGCCTGCGTGCGCTGCTGCTTGAAGCCTGCGGCTACGAGACCAAGGTGTTCGAGTTCATCTCCCTTGAACACACCAACAAGAACAAGATGATCCTGGCCGTAAAACGCGCCGTGCCGCTTAAATCCAGCGACATATTGGCCAGGATTCAGGAACTGAAAACCTTCTATGGCATTCAGGAACAATGCCTGGAAACGCTGCTGGTGGCGGATGGATTTATTGGCTGACCTGCTACCCATCCAATGAACTGACCGCCCAGGAAAAACGGGCGGCCATTCCCCGGCTCAGTCCTGATTCATTGAGCTGGATCAACGCCTGCTGCATCCCGGGCGCTCATGCTGCAAGCATTCCCATGCCGGGTTGCGTGTCATGGCTCGGCTGATCGTCCAACACGAGGATCCGTCATGAGCAGCACGTTTTTCATTCCTTCCGTCAATATCATGGGCCTGGGCTGTCTCGATGAGGCGCTAGAGGCCATCCGCAAATACGGTTTTCTCAAGGCGCTGATCGTCACCGACGCGGGCCTGGCCAAGGCGGGTCTGGCCGCGCAGATCGCCGGTTTGCTGGTGGAGCAGGGCATTGATTCGGTGGTTTATGACGGCGCCAAGCCCAACCCCACCGTCAGCAACGTCGAGAATGGCCTGGCCATCCTGCGCGAGCGTGAATGCGATTTCGTGATTTCCCTGGGCGGCGGCTCGCCTCATGACTGTGCCAAAGGTATTGCGCTGTGCGCCACCAACGGCGGACACATCAGCGACTACGAAGGCGTGGACCGCTCCAGCAAACCGCAACTGCCGCTGATCGCCATCAACACGACCGCCGGCACTGCCAGCGAAATGACCCGTTTCTGCATCATCACCGATGAAGTGCGCCACGTGAAAATGGCAATCGTTGACCGCAACGTCACGCCGCTGTTGTCCGTGAACGACCCGGCGATGATGGCCAAGATGCCGAAATCCCTGACCGCCGCCACCGGCATGGACGCCTTGACTCACGCCATCGAAGCCTACGTTTCGACCGCTGCCACGCCGATCACCGACGCCTGCGCCCTCAAGGCCATGGCGCTGATCGCCGACAACCTGCACAAAGCGGTGGTTGATGGTTCGGATATGACCGCCCGGGAAAACATGGCTTACGCGCAGTTCCTGGCGGGCATGGCCTTCAACAATGCATCGCTGGGGTTCGTGCATGCCATGGCGCACCAGTTGGGCGGTTTTTACGACCTGCCTCACGGTGTTTGTAACGCCGTGTTGTTGCCCCATGTGCAAAGTTTCAACGCCAGCGTATGCGCAGAGCGCCTGACCGATGTGGCTCACGCCATGGGCGCGGACACTCGCGGGCTGTCTCCTGAAGACGGTGCTCGCGCCGCCATTGCAGCCATTTGCAGCCTGTCGGCGTCCATCGACATTCCGCCCGGCCTTACTGCTCTGGGCGTTAAAGAAGAAGACTTCCCGATCCTGGCCACCAATGCCCTTAAAGATGCTTGCGGCTTGACCAACCCGCGGCCTGCCGATCAGCAGCAGATCGAAGACATCTTCCGCCGCGCGCTCTGATTACCGCCGTGTGCCAACACCCGCGATGCCCGTCATCGCGGGCCTGAACCTGTCACTGAGGTTTTTGATGAAGACCACCTCCAGCGCCATCTGCGAAGCTGCCGACCGACTCGCAGGCTTCGTCGGCTACCACCACAAGGCCCATCGCCACATCGTTCGTTTCAGCGAAGACTCCTTCGGCATGGACGTCGCCGACGCCAGCATCACGCCCACCTGCGAGTTCGTCTGGGCCCCGGTACAGAACGAGTTGATGACCCTGAGTCGCGAGCGCCTGCAACTGTTGCTTGAGCAAAACATCGACGATCGCCTGCGCATCACCGAGCCGTTACGCCTCTACATGCGCCGTCTGGATCTGCCGGAAATTGTGGTGGAGCGGCGGGTGAAGGCGTAAACCAACTAAGCAGTGACTCAGCGCTTTGGCCCGTTCAAGGCGCTAGTCGTTCGACAGCTCACAGAAGCGAATGCGGTTTCCAAACGGATCCGCCACCTCCAGAACCCGCCCCCAACCCTGATCCTGCAATGCCGGTTTGGCATATCGATAGTTCTTGCTTGCCAGCTCGTCGCGCAACTCCACGATATTGGTCACGGGCACAAATGCCGTCGACCCTGGCGTCGCATCGCCATGATGCTCCGTCAGATGAATCAGCAGGTTTCCTCTGCGTAGTTGCAGGTAAAGCGGGAAATTGGCGTCGAAGCGGTGCTCCCAGTCGATGCTGAAGCCCAGAAAGTCGACATAGAATTCCCTGGCTTTATCTTCCGAGAACATTCGAAACAGGGGTATTGCAGCTGAAAGCTCCATGCCTTCTCCATCTGGACAATTGACTGAACGCCGCGCAAAGCCTGTCGCGTTGGCTGGGGTGGCAGCGCGGACGATAGCATGACCCTCACCCCGATGGGCGACGGTCCCGGGATGCGTAGGTCCATTCGCAGCGGCCGCCCGATCACAATGCTCCACAGAGTAAATGCATTAAATTCACAGTTAGCATTGATTTTCATTTGCGCCAAATGTAAACATTGCGAATGCACATCATTCACAATTTTATATTCGGAGCTTCAGCCGTTCATGCGCCCTATGCCCACGTTTGCCCTTTCGTTGATTGCCCTGAGTATTATCAACAGTGCCTTTGCGGATGACAGCACACTGACTCTGCCTTCCACCACTATCAATTCCACGGCCGAAGGTCTGGAAAATGGAGAGGAGGGTTATCGGGCGCAGCCCACTGCGAGCACGACGAGGTTGAACCTCACGGCACAGGAAACCCCGCAAGGCGTGACCAGCATCAAGCGCGAGCAACTGGACGACTTCAAGCTCAACAGTATCCGCAATGTGCTCGACAGTACGCCGGGTGTGAACGTGCAGAAAGTTGAAACCGACCGCACCTATTTCACCGCCCGCGGCTTCGACATCACCAACTTCCAGTACGACGGCATGGGAATGCCATTGGTCAACGGCCTGCTGGTGGGCGATATCGACATGGCACCCTATGAGCAAGTGGACATTCTGCACGGCGCCAACGGTCTGATGACCGGCAGCGGCAATCCGTCGGCCACGGTCAACTTCGTCCGTAAGCGCCCGACTTACGAGCCCCAGGCCAAAATCGATGTGAGCGCAGGCTCCTGGGACAAGCGTCGGGTGGATCTTGACCTGTCCGGCCCCCTGACGGAGTCGGGGAACGTTCGCGGGCGCCTGATCTACGCCAACGAAGTGGGCAACTCTTACCTGGACCGCTATTCACGGGAAAAGAACATCTTCAGCGGCCTGCTCGCGTTCGACCTGACCGACAGCGACACCTTGACCGTGGGTTATGAAGACCAGAAGACCAACGCCAATGGCGCCAGTTGGGGCGCATTGCCGCTGACGGATGCCAGCGGCAGATCGGTGCACTACAGCAGCACCCGCTCCAACATCTCGCAACCCTGGGTTTACTGGGATGTGCACACCACGCGGGCCTTTGCCGAGTGGGAACACCGTTTCGCCAATGACTGGAAGTCGACCCTGACCCTGACCGCGATGGAGCACCGCGAAGACACTGAAATGTTCTACATCTACGCCAACAGCGCCTCCGATACCGGCTACACCGGCCTGTCCTCCAAGTACAAGGACAAGAACCGCGAGGTGGACGGCGATATCTCGTTTAGCGGCCCATTCAGCCTCGGCGGACGGGAACACCAGTTGACCCTCGGCGCCAATGCGGCGCGTACGCGCAACAACGAGGCTTCACTGTACGGCACGTCTTCGTATTACACCTCGGTCTCGCTGAGCGATGCGCTGAGCGGCTCTATTCCGAGGTCTACGTACGACATCGCCAACGAGGCTGACACCTCCAGCTACACGGACCGACAGAAGAGTGTCTACGCCGGTGCGCGTTTCAGCCTCACGGATGACCTGCACCTGATCACCGGTGCGCGCATGCTCAGCGCCGACAGCGATGGTGAGAACTATGGCTCGGGTCGCAATGTGCGTATTCATGGCAAGGTCACGCCGTACACCGGCCTGGTCTACGACCTGACACCGCAGTACTCGCTCTACGCCAGCTACACCGAGATCTTCAGTCCGCAGTACTACCTCAACGCCCAAGGGCAAGTCATCGATCCGCTGGAGGGCAAAAGCTACGAGGCGGGCATCAAAGGGCGCCTGCTTGATAACAAGCTGGACGTCTCTGCTGCGGTGTTTCATACCAAGCAGGACAACGTCGCCACTTACTCCGGCTATGACGCGAGCCTGGGCGGTAATTTGTACGACGGCATGTCCTTCAAAAGCGACGGGGTCGAACTGGAAGCCTCCGGTGAGCTGGCTCCGGGCCTGCAGGCCAGCGGTGGTTACACCTACGTCTACATCACCGATGCCGATGACAATCGCGGACGCAAATTCATTCCACGCCATGCGCTCACTTCAACCATGACCTACAAATTGCCCACGGCGCCGAAGATCAAAGTCGGCGGCAGCGTGAAATGGCAAAGCGAAATCCAGAACGACGATACCCCCGCTGCCAACCAGAGCGCATACGCACTGGTGGGCCTGATGGCGCGTTACGACATAGACTCGCATTGGAGCACCCAACTCAACCTCGACAACCTCACCAACAAAAAGTACCTGCAAGCCGTGCGTTATGGGCAGAGCAACTATGGTGATCCGCGCAACTTCACTGCGTCGGTGAGTTGGAAGTTCTGAGGGGGGATGGGCGACGTACAGACAGGGGCGGCTAAATGATCGTAAGCACAGGGTATGGCTGCGTCCCTGTGCTCATTCAAGGCTACACGGCCTGAGGCGGCGAGAATGACAAATGAAGCCGACGCTATAAAAGGCCTTTAGATGGGATGTATAGGATCAACCCCTTTTAAAAGAGCCAGGTCTTCGCCGGTAGGTTTCTTCCTCACATCTTCTGCTGGACTGTGAGTACCACTGGTCACCCGAAAGTGCCGAAAGTTTCAACATAGTGATATGGGGATGATCCGAAGTTCTGCTGGCGTCGCTGGTCACAGCTGTTCTCAGCCTTCACCCCAGCGCAAAAGCCTCGCTACCGCTCCTGTAGCGTTAAACAGTGAACCCCAAGCCGGTAACGAATTATGCAAAGTGCAACTAACGAGGCAGGTGGAGTTCTGAAGCGCGCGGTCACTGGGCCGATGCTTCTGTTGTTTATCCTCGGTGATGTTCTGGGGGCAGGGGTGTACGCCCTGGCGGGCACTATTGCTGGAGAGGTCGGTGGAGCAATCTGGGTACCGCTCCTCATAGCACTGGTTTTCGCGATGCTGACTGCCGGTTCTTATGCGGAACTGGTGACTAAATATCCCCATGCGGGTGCAGCCGCCGTTTTTGCGGGCAAAGCGTTTAGATCTCCGATGGTAGCCTTCTTGATTGGCTTTTGTATGCTGGCTGCGGGGGTCACAAGCGCGGCAGGGCTTTCCTTGGCATTTGCAGGCGGCTATCTGGCGGCGTTCATCGATGTACCCCAGCATCTTGCAGCACTGGTGTTTCTGATTGTCATTGCGCTGCTCAATGCTCGCGGCATCCGGGAGTCACTGTCCGCGAATTTAGTGATGACAGTGATCGAGTTGTCCGGCCTCTTGCTAGTGGTGCTTGCAGCTGCATGGTTCTTCCGCACGGGCGACGCCGATATGAGCCGAGCTCTGGAGTTCAAGCCAGGGGTGAATCCTGCTTTTGCGGTGCTCGGCGCAGCGCTGCTTGCCTTCTATTCGTTCGTAGGCTTCGAAACATCTGCTAATTTAGCTGAAGAAATCCACGACGTTCGCAAAACGTATCCGAGGGCATTGTTCGGAGCTCTCCTCATTGCAGGAGCGGTTTATATCGCGGTAGGGATAGCCGCCGCTTCGGTTATGCCGATTGACCGCTTGATCACTTCATCCGCGCCGTTACTGGAGGTCGTAAAGGCTTCCGGACTGGGTATCTCACCCAGGATCTTCGCGTTCATTGCGCTTATTGCGGTCGCAAACGGTGCGCTACTGACCATGATTATGGCCAGCCGCCTTGCATATGGCATGGCACGGCAGGGTCTGCTTCCGAGCGCCTTGGCTAAGGTATTGCCCGAGCGTCGTACCCCATGGTTCTCCATCATGGCAACGTCTGTAGTTGCGGTGGTACTCACGCTCACCGGCTCATTGGCGGTCTTGGCGCAGACCGTAGTGTTGCTGCTGCTGTTCGTATTTATCAGTACCAATCTTGCCGTCCTGGTGCTGCGAAGCGATGTTGTTTCGGAAAAACACTTTCGGGTACCGACCTGGGTGCCCGTTGCAGCAATCGCGTCCTGCCTGCTGCTACTGACGCAGCAAGGTTTTGAGACTTGGCTTCGCGCCGGAGGAATGATGATGGGCGGTGTGGTTCTTTATGGCTTAACACGCGCTGCCGGGGTGAGACCGGCATTTGTCAAAGGATCAGACCTTTGAAGAAGATTGGAAGGACATGCAGCTATGGAAAGCATTTTCGGAATGTTGAAATGCGAGTTCTTGTGCCTGGCGAATTCAACAGTCTCAATGAGCTTGAAGCGGGGCGGAGGGGATACATACGCGACTACAACCATTCGCGAATGGCCTGAACCTCGTGGAATACAGGACTCAAGCAATGCGGAATCATCAGACCACCATCGGGTGGACGGGATCGACAGTGCACTAATTTTTATGGGGCTTTTGGGGACGCTGGGCTTGGGGACTGCGAGGTGAGTTTGACGGTCTGTAAAGCAGAGAGGAAATCGGCCGGAAGGCCCGGAAACACTGGGGGGATGGAGCGGGTAGAGGGAATCGAACCCTCAACTAAAGCTTGGGAAGCTTTCGTTTTGCCACTAAACTATACCCGCTTTACGCGTGTTCCTTTGCTCACAAAACGGGTAATCCTGTAAGGACCCTCGTTATCAGCTCGGGGCTCTGGAGTCATGCCGTTAGACGGCATCCGCTCTGAGCGGCTGACTTTGTACCAGAATGGACCGCTGATTTGAAGCGCTAATTTCGTGCCCATGCCTTGAACTGGCTGAAACCCTGTGGAGCCCATTCGCCGAATACGGCGTTGTCGCGCTGGCGAATGGTTCCCCGGCTCGGTCGAGCGCTGGTCTCAGAGGGCGAAGGCATGTTCTGTCTGGGCCTGTCTGTAGTGGTAGGTGGCGCGGCTTCGGGTAGGCGTTGGGGGCGTCAGGTATTCGCGCAGCGCGAAACGCGAATCACGGCAGGCGGCTTTGTGTTCCATGTCCAGAAAGTGCCCCGTGGCTTGCAAGGTCGTAAAGGTGCTGTTTTCCACGACACGCTCAAAAAGCCTGGCATCGGCGGGGGCGGTGTATTCGTCCCATTCGCCGTTCATGAACAATACCGGGACGTTGATGTTTTTCGCCGCGTTCAGGTATTCGTTCTGATCCAGATTCAGCACGTGGCTGATATGAAAGTGCATCTGGTCATATTCATGAGTGTCCAGGTTGCTCACGTGACGGTAATTGAATCGTTTGAACAGGGGCGGCAGGTGTTTGCCAATGGTGTCATTGACCAGGTGGCCGACTTCATAGCGCGCATGGACACCGAGATGTTGCGCGCCACGCTCCAGATAATCACGCATGTGCTCGTTGATGACCGGCGAGAATGAGCTGATCACAGCCTTTTCGATCCGTTGTGGCCGGTGCGCGAGCGCGACCAATGCAGCCGCGCCACCCCACGAGAACGACATGATGTGTTCCGCGTTGAAATGGTCGATCAGCTCCAGCAGGATCTGGCCTTCCGTTTCCTTGGTCAGCGGCGTCGCGTTCAGGTTGTGGGATTTGGATTTGCCCGCGTAGGGCTGATCGTAAAGCACCACGTTGAAGTCCGGATAAAGGTTGCGCACGGTCTGTGCAAATGACGCAGTGGTGGCCAGCGAGCCATTGACCAGAATGATGGTCTTCTCTGCGGCATCTGCCCGATAGAACTCCGTGTAAACCCGAAACTGTCCCTGTATATCAAGCACAGCGATCTCTGGCCTCATATCGTATGTCTCCTGGCGTAAACAAGTTATGCGCGCAATCGAGATTGCACGAGTTTCGTGACAGGTTGGCATTCGCCTTAAGGGGCCCAAGTCGATCCGAAACGATCTGTTCGACAGGTGTTGTTATTGGCGGGCGATTTGTCGGGAGCCGGGGCTCTGGTCGACAAAAGGGTTTCTTAGAATACGTTCATGACCCATCGGTCACATGTGGACCGACGATTGGATTCAAGCAGGGGACCGACAAACCCGCAAGTGCCGTTCGTACATTGATTGCAGGGTTCTGCCAGGCGGTCGTTGATCAGCCGAGAGCCACAATTTCCGCGGGGTGTAGCGTACGGTACTGCCCGGGCTCTAGACCGGGGTCCAGGGTCAGGCCGGCCATGCTTTCGCGATGCAGGCGCAGCACTTTGTTGTCGAAGTGGCCGAACATGCGTTTGACCTGGTGATAGCGACCTTCGACGATCTCCAGTCTGGCCGAGCGCGGTCCCAGCAGGGTCAATCGGGCGGGTTGGGTGGTGATGTCCTCGAACGCGAAGTAAAACCCTGCCGCGAATTTCTCGATGTAGCGCTCATCGATGAGTTGTTCGGTTTCAACCTGGTAGACCTTCGGCAGTTTGGTCTGGGGCAGCGTCAGTCGGCGTGACCATTGGCCGTCGTTGGTGATCAGCATCAGCCCTGTGGTGTTGAAGTCCAGCCGACCGGCAATGTGCAAGTCGTGTTTGTCCGGTTCGTGCAGCAGGTCCAGAACCGTTGGATGCTGCGGGTCCACGGTGGCGCTGACGCACCCCGCTGGCTTGTGCAGCATGAAATAGCGGGCAGGTTTGCCGGGTTGCAGCACCTCGTCGTCGAATTGAACGCAGCTGAATTCCCGCACATCGTGGTGGGGGTCGCTGGTGACCTGCCCGTCAACCGTTACGCGTCGGCCTGCCAGGGCCAGGCGAACGTCCTTGCGATTGAAGCGCGGCAGATTACTGAGGAAACGGTCGAGACGCATGGAGGGGCAGTTCGGACGACGGGGAAGGGCGACAGGGTACGACCTATCTGGCGGACTTGTCAGCGCCTGCCTGTTCGATTCCTGCGCAGCGGGGGCACAGGCAGGCTTGGTCGCGCACTTCCTGGGGCAGGGCTTCGATAATGGCTGGATCAATCACCACCGAAAAACACCAGCAAGCCTGATCGGCGGTGCGCGGGTCGGCCAGGGTGCAACGGTTGCTGGAGCCGCATGCCGGGCAGCGGTCCGGGTCGATGGCTGAAAGGCTCATGCGCTGAGTGCCTCCTCGATACACACCTGATTTCGCCCGTGCAGCTTGGCGGCGTACAGCGCACGATCAGCCCGGGCAATCAAGGTTTGCAGGGTGTCTTCACTCCGCAGTTCGGCCAGGCCGATGCTGACGGTGACTTGCAGAGGGTGGTTGGAGAACACGTAGGTGTGCTGCTCGGCCAGCAGGCGAATTTTCTCGGCGATGCGTCGGGCGCCTCTGCTGTCGCTGTTCTTGAGCAGGATGATGAACTCTTCGCCGCCCCACCGGCAAATGATGTCCGACTGACGCAGGCAGCTTTTCAAGTCTTCCGAGAATCCGGCCAGCACCTGGTCGCCCGCCAGATGCCCATGGGTGTCGTTGAGTTTCTTGAAGTGATCCAGGTCCAGCAGCATTGCCGTGAGCGGCTTGGCTTCGCGCTGGGTGTCCTTGACGGTCTTGGACGCCAGCATGTCGAAGCCACGACGATTGGGCAGGCCGGTCAGCGCGTCGAGGGTGGCCTGGGCCTCAATCTTGTGTTTGAAGCGGTTGATCAATTGATGAAGCAGCCACACGACCACCAGAGTCACGATCAGACAGATCAGCAGGTTGACGTACAAGGACTGGCGAATATCGTAGAGCGCGGTGTCCTCGCGCTTGTCCACGAACAGATACCAGTTCAGCTCAGGGATGAATCGGACGTTGAGAAAGTGGTTGTGACCCTCGGAGGAGTATTCGTAGGTGCCGCTTTGTGGCTTGGGTAGTTTTTTCAGCAGGTCGTTCAGGCTCGGCAGTTTGCGCAGCGATTGACCCGCGAGCGCGCCGCTCGGGCCGCCATCGGCACCGGTCAGAACAATGCGCCCGAAGGTGTCGACGAAATAGACGCTGCGCTGGTAACGCTGCTGATAGCGATCGATCAACGTGACGACCGCGTCCACGGTCAATCCCACACCCGTCGCGCCGATAAACTTGTTGCTGTAGTCCAGGACTTTGTAATTGATGAAAAACGTCAGGTTGTCTTTGTTGGCCATGTCCGGGTCGACATTGATCTCGTAAGGCGCGGCCATGTCCCGGACCCGGTAATACCAGACGTCCCTGGGTTCGCGGGCGTCGATTTTCTTGAGCACTCCTTTGGCCTGGTAGTACGTCAGGCTGCTATCGGAAACAAAGAAAGAAGTGTAGGTCCCGTAATGCTCCATGACTTCTTTCAGATAACGGGTCATTTGCTCGGGGTTGCGCTCGCCTTCCACGACCCAGTCGCGCATGAAGGTGTCACGGGCCATCATTGAAGAAATGAGCACCGGCCGCACCAGATCTTTCTGGATCTCCGAATAGACCGTGTCGGAAGTCAGCGGCAGTTCGGTGTTGATGATGTTGTCGCGAATGGATGCCCGTGAAGAGTAATAACTGAGCAATGAAGTTGCCAGAAAGCCGCTCCCTAATAGAATCACCAACGTCAACAGCAATGACTGTTGTGAATTAATAGCGGAACGAAAAGGCATGGGGTGTCCGGGGATAAATTGTCAGTACCACATGCTAGCTTGCCGCCACTACTCGCGCTATCGGGAATTCTCCTTATAGGTGCCTGGCTTTCACGGCGCGCCTATTGGTTCATGTCGCCCTGTATACCGGTGCGTTGCCCATCAATGATTTGAATGCCGGGCATCGGCAGTGCAGCAGCAAGATCCGGTCGTAGTGAATGCCCTGATCAAACAACGCTTTGAATAATTGCTCCAGTGTCGGGTCGGGCATGCCGAAACGCTTTCTCACGGTCAGCACATCCATGGGGGTACGCGATAGCTGGCCGTGCAAAGGCGACTGGTTGGAGTCCCGCACCACATGGCTGATGTACTGGTAACTTTCGTCATCCGGTGATTGAAACTTCGACAGCGTGTAGTTTTTGATGTGCCCCGGCTGCGACGTGCCAGCCAGTAATTTGTCGGTAAGGGTATAGCGCGTCAGTGAGTCCGCTGGCGCAACAGGCGTATTGGCTTGATTGTCCAGGACGGCAAAGGGCTTAGCGTTTTGGCGGATGACGCGATGTAACGCGGGGTCGATCAACTCATATCCATGAGGTGCGTACACGTGCAGTTCAGTGCCAGTGGGGATCAGCGTGCTTTTGCTCCATGGTAAGTAATAGCCGTGCGTGCTGACCACCAGCGTTCGGGCCTTGCCTCGATCGCTGGTCCACAGCAGAAACTTAGGGCCCAGCTTCCAGGCCTTGACCGGCAATGTTCCGAAACCGCGCTGCCCGGGGATATTCCAGGTTTTAAGCAGGCTGTCGGTCTCGAAAAATTTTTCAAGGCGGGTATGGCGAGTGTGCATTGACCGGTTCAGCCGCGAGCCGAAGCCTCTGGTCCTGAGCACCACAGCGGTGGCGGTGTTCAGGGTTTTGCCCGGAGTAACGAGTCTGCCGAAAGAGCGCAGTATCGCTGGCGTGAAAGGCGTCATCTGGAAAAAACCCAAGGATAAGGTCGTAAGCATGGCCTGACGTTTTTCTTCATAGCGTGCGCCTGGCAAGTTCGCCGACGCCGTATTGAGCGTCACAAGGCCGACCTCGGTCGCCAGTGTTGCCAGCAAGGCGGGCGTCAGCACAAAGGACATCGGTGCCAGTAAAAGCTGCAGGTGATTCAGTTGACGAGTCCAATAGTTGAGCAGCACTTCACGGGACGTCACGATGATGTCTTGCGCGTCCCATACACCGTTCTGTTGCAGGGTTTTGCGCATGTAACCAAATGGCGACCTGACAAGTTCCTGGCGCAGCCACTGGTGAGCGGCAGCCTGATGGGCATCGGGGTTGTAAAGGGAGTCGGTCCAGGGGCGCAGCAGGGATACGGGCTCGGCGGGCCGTTCTTCACCGGCCCATATTTTCAGGATGTAATCCAGCCGTTGGTGATGGCGAACGGGGACGTGATGGAGCACCGCTTCACGCCATTGTTTGTTCTTCGAGGCTTTCTGGATGTACCCGGCAATCGCCGCATCACTTTCCAGTTCCACAAAGCCGTCGGCGAAACCGGCTTGATAGAGAACGCGTTGTGATGCGCCGGGCTGCGACAACACCAGCAGGTTTGGGCAATACACTTCCTCCAGGCCTTCGACCAGTGAATGCTGCAAGTTAAAGCCGATGGCCGACCACTTGACGTGATCGTTGTGTAAAAGGGCGTCCAGTTGTTCGATGGCGTTAGTCACAACGTCAAAACCGTTTCTGAACAGTAACTTTTTTTTAAGGCACAACACGGCCTGGGCCATAAAGGCTGTTTTGAAACTGCTCTCGATCTCGTTTTGGTGCTCGTCCCAGAAACGGCTGATCCGCTCGGTCATGAATGACAGAAAATCGATCTTGCGGATGTGCTGCTCAATGGCCTCGGCTGTAACGGCCAGTTCCTGAATGTCGGTGCCGTCGCCTTTTCCCGTGGCGTCTATATAAACCCTCGTGCGCGCACCGTGATCAACATAGCCCAGGGCCTGTTCGACCCGATAATTGCTGACCAGGGCCTGGCTCAGGCTGACAGGCACCCCGTCAGGCCTATGCACTTGAGTCACGGGCACCCGGGGGCTGCCCATTGGCGTAAAGGAGTTGCTTGCTACATAGCGAATAAATACGTGGTCAGGGTTTATATCCAGCCCGTGCGTTTGCTTCATGACTTTGCGCATGATGCGAGCGGCAGTATTCAACGGCGACGGTATTTTCTGGAGGACTCCCGGACGGGTCTGCCAAAGATCCACGGCGCTGATCAGATTCAGCGCCAGCCGGATCGGCTTGAGCAAATCAATGTCGCGTACCTGTGAATCATCGTGGAGGGAACGTTCTTTTTGAGCCTGGGTAATCGCGCAAAAGATATCCCCCTCAATGTTGACGAGTTCGAGCGCTATTGCTCGCTGGCTTTCGTCCGGATCAGTTACATGCGCAAGTGCGCCAGAAGCGTTAAGGGCATCGAGCATCATTTGAGCCATTCGCGTTCGGTCATCGCTGATGTATTCAACGGGCTCCATCTTGCTATCCGGTTGATGGATAAAACAGTGAGACGTTTGATGGGACCTGAGTTGAAAAGCCTCCGGGATTCGATGGCCATTGATCGACAGCAGGCTCGCGCTTGCCAGCGTCGCCGTCGCCGAGTCTTCGAGGCATTGCGGGTCCTGCGGAAAATCCTTGAGCCCCAGCGCGTCGAGTGCTACCTGATAACACTCCCGACGAATCTTTTGTGCTCGGTAGCGGGCGTGTAATTCATGCAGGAAAGACAGTTTGGCCAGGGTGCGATACGTCTGTTCGTGCCGGGTCCAGAACGCCTTGGTCAGTGCCAGGTAATCGGTCGTCCAGGGTGATTTAAAAATCGCATTCAGGGCCACGCTTGCCGTAAAAGCCGGCAGAGAGGGGTGCAGCGGTGTGTCGGAGAATGTCGACTTCATTAGTGCGATCATTGCAGGTACGTTGAACGACAGGACTGCCAGGTCTGTCAGGGAAACCTGCCACGTGTAACGCTCCCGCCCGCCGGCCTCAATGGCAGGATGATCGTCGTGGGAGAACCTGATGAACAAGGTGTCGGGGTCCAGCGAGTCGCTGCCGAGCTGGCGCAAGAGCCAGAGCAGCTGTTCTCGCAGGTAGTCACTCGCCCTGGGTGGGCAATCCATGTCCAGTTGCCAGGCTTTGAGCAGCAAAGGCGAGTGCGCGATCAAGGCCATTGCCGGGCTTTTTCTGAGCGAGTTGAGTTTTTGCAGCTCCACCAGCCGGGGCTGATCATCGTCCGCAGGGGGCGTTGTTGCGGGGTTATCCATGGGTTGAGCGGTGCTGTAGTAAAACGGCGGGCTAGAGAAACTGCCTGATGTGAGGCTATCCCGCTTCTCCGCCGAACGACCACGCAATGCAACGAAGATCGGATGCTCCAGTCCAGAACCGGTGGAGGGTTCGCGATAATCGGAGTTCGAAGAGAGGGGTTCGGGTGTTTCGTCGGGGGTGTTCATAATAGGCGAGTCACGATGAATGACCCGCCACTATGTCAGCCGGGATTTCTCCCGCTCAGATAACTATGTAATGGCTAATGGGCAACAGCGCAGGCGTTGACATAGGCGCGCCAGCCGCCCAGGTGGCTGATGTTCACGGCCCCTGCAAGACCATACGGCTCGCAGATGAACCCGCACTCCCAGCGCCCGTCGGCCAGTTGCACTTTGCCAAGGCCCAACGGAGCCGGAATCCCGGTGAGGAAAGATCCCAGCTCGCGGCTCGGCAACTCCCAGACTTCCACCGCGATGGCTACCCCGTCGTGCTCGACCCGTACCATGCCCGGACGAAACGGCGGACCGCCTGCCAAGGCGTAGAGCTGATAATCCGCTGAGCTTTGGGTGGCTTCCAGCAGGCGAGCGCTCCGTTGCTTGAGTTGCCGGTTCAGCGGCAACCCGTCCAGATGCGCGCCGCATACGACGATCCTTGCCATGTCGTTGCGTGCGACGGTTGCCGGTGGGGTGAGCTGCGCCGTCAAGCCCCCGATCAGCGGCAATTGAGTATGGCGTTGCAGGGCATCGGCAATGCTCAGCAGGTACTGATCGGTGAATACGCGGCCGAAAACGGTCACGCCCCACGGCAAACCGTTGTCCATGAACGCGCTGGGCACCGCCACGGCAGCGTAGTCCAGCAGGTTAACGAAGTTGGTGTAGTAACCCAGTTCTGAATTGCGCAGCACCGGCTCGGCTTCCAGCTCTGCCGAGGTGACCGGCCGACCGATGCTGGGCGTGACCACACAATCCACGTCCTGCATGATGCGGTCGCAAATCGCTTTCAACGCTTGCAGACGGTAGTGCGCGTTGAACGTTTCGACGCCGGTCACTGAAGGCGCCTTGACCAGAACCGCACGGATCACCGGCAGTACGGCGTGCGGGTTGCTCTGCATCAGATCGCCCGCGACGCTGTAACGCTCGGCCACCCAAGGGCCGTTGTACAGCAGGCCGGCGGCTTCAAGAAACGGCGACAGGTCGATGGTCACGGCTTCGCCGCCCATGGCGGTCAACCGGTCAATGGCATCACCGAACAGCAGCGGCCCTTGCGGGCAGCCGAAGTACTCAAGGTCCTGGGCGCGGGGCACGCCAAAACGGAAAGGGCGCGGCGCACCGAACGCCGAAGCATCGTTCCACAACGGATTGCTGCGGCTGTAATCGTCACGGGGATCAAGCTGTGCGGTCAGGGCCAGTAACTGGCTGGCTTCCCGGGCGGTGGCGGTGAAAGTCGTCACGCAGTCCAGGGTGCGACACGCCGGGACGACGCCTGCCGTGGAGATCAACCCCTTGCTGGCTTTCATGCCCACCAGATTATTCAAGGCGGCGGGTACACGCCCCGATCCGGCGGTGTCGGTGCCCAGCGCGAAACTGCTGACGCCCAGGGCGACCGCCAGTGAAGAACCGGAGCTTGAACCCCCGGACGGATAGTCCTTGAGCACGCTGTTTGGGCACGCACCGAACGGCGAGCGGCTGCCATTCAAACCGGTGGCGAACTGATCCAGATTGGTCTTGCCCAGAGGAATCGCGCCCAAGGCAATCAATTGCTCGACGATGGTAGCCGAGCGCTCCGGTACATACGCGTAGGCCGGGCACGCCGCAGTGGTTGCAACGCCCGCCAGGTCGATGTTGTCCTTGATGGAAAATGGCACGCCGTACAGCGGCAAATCCGCGATGTCGCGGCTCTCCAAAACCGCGAGGTAAGGTTCCAGTTCGTCCGGTTCCAGCAGATGGATGTACAGGTGATACTCGGGATTCAAGGCAGCGGCTTTTTCTCGCAAGGCGAGGATCAGTTGGCGTGGCGTCAGGTGGCGCTGCTGATAAGCAGCGCGGACCGAATCCAGGCGCAGGTCACTCAAGATGGCTTCAAGGCTCATGGCGAAACTCCGTAAAAGTTAGAAGAGCGGGCCGCATCAAGCGGCCTCGATGACCACGACACGTTGCCCGGCGCGCACGGCCGAACCTGGCTGAACGCGCACCTCCCGCACCACGCCGGCCAGGGTCGCCACCACCGGGATTTCCATCTTCATGGACTCCAGAATCACCAGCACATCACCGGCGGCGACGTGCTGTCCGACTTCCACCTGCACCTGCCAGAGGTTGCCGGCAATGTGGCTGTCGACGCTGTGCTCGCCCGCCTTGAGCGGCGCTTCGTCCGTGAGCGGTGCCACGGCTTCGTCGCTTTCAAAGTTGGCCTGACCACTGGCGACCCAGCGTTCACGCTCAGCCTGGAACGCGGCCTGTTGCTGGCTGCGGAAGGCCGCGATGCCTTCGGCTTCCCGGCTTAGAAACGCTTGATAGTCGGCCAGGTTCAAGGTGCTGTGTTCGATGTTCAGCGGGTAGCGACCCAGCGGGAAATCCCGACGAATACGCAACAGTTCGTCGGCACCGACCGGGTAAAAACGGATCTGGTCGAAGAAGCGCAACAGCCACGGTTTGCCATCGAAGGCCGCGACGTCGCGATACCGGTTCCACATCTGCAACGTGCGCCCGACGAACTGATAGCCGCCCGGGCCTTCCATGCCGTACACGCACATGTACGCGCCACCGATGCCCACCGAGTTCTCGGCCGTCCAGGTGCGCGCCGGGTTGTACTTGGTGGTTACCAGGCGATGGCGCGGGTCCAGCGGGGTCGCAACCGGCGCGCCCAGATAGACATCACCCAGCCCCATCACCAGATAGCTGGCCTCGAACACCGTGCGCTGCACCTCATCCAGGTTGGGCAGATCGTTGATGCGACGGATGAACTCAAGGTTGCTCGGGCACCATGGCGCGTCCTTGCGCACGGTGGTCATGTATTTCTCGATGGCCAACTGGCAAGCCGGGTCGTCCCAGGACAACGGCAGGTGGACGATGCGCGACGGCACTTGCAGATCCTTGGCGGCGCACACGGCGTCCCATTCCCCGGCCACGATGCTCAACAATTGCTGAAGCGGCAACTGCTCGGGTTGGTAATGCACCTGGAGCGAGCGGATGCCTGGCGTCAGGTTGATCACGCCATGCAGGTTCTTGGCTTCCAGCGCCTGCATCAACGCATGGCCCCGGAAACGCAGCACCAGATCCAGCTCCGGCGCGCCGATTTCCAGTAACAGATGTGTGTCGCCGGAAAGCCTGGCAACCAGGCGAGTGTCGTCCTGGCCGATGTCGAGCACGATGGGCGAGGGCAGAACTCCCGCTGGCGCGAGGCTTGCCCGCGAAGGCGTCAGATCCGGCACCGTGTCGTCTGCTTCGCGGGCAAGCCTCGCTCCAACAGATTCGCGGGCGGTCTCAAGGCTCACCGCCTCAAACATCACCTTATCCCCGGCCTTGAGCTGTCCCAACTGCCAGAGGTCGGCCTCGATGATGGTCACCGGGCAGACGAAGCCGCCCAGACTCGGCCCGTCGGGGCCCAGGATGACGGGCATGTCGCCAGTGAAATCCACGGCGCCGATGGCGTAGGGATTGTCATGAATGTTCGAGGGATGCAAACCCGCTTCACCGCCATCGGCCCGCACCCATTCCGGCTTCGGACCAATCAGGCGCACGCCGGTACGGCTGGAATTGAAATGCACTTCCCAGGCCGTGTCGAAAAACCTGTGCATGTAGTCTTCGGTGAAATATTCCGGTGCGCCATGAGGGCCGTAGATGACCCGGATCCGGCGAACTTCCGGCAACTCGACCCACTGATCCCGAGGGATCTGCTGCCCGGCGGCGGGATCAACCAAGGGCGAAATATGCAGCACGTCGCCCGTGCGCAGCGCCCGTCCGCCGTGCCCGCCAAACTGGCCCAGGGTGAACGTACTTTTGCTGCCCAGATAATCCGGTACATCCAGCCCGCCCCGCACGCACAGGTAACTGCGTGCGCCTGCCCCAGCAATCGTCCCCAGCGCCAGTTGTGAACCCGCCGGCACGAACACCGACGTGTTCATCGGTTGCGCCTCGCCATCCAGCGTCAGAGGAATAACCGCGCCCGTCACCGCCACGACCGCGTCGGTGTTAAAGCGCAAGAGCGGGCCGCTCATGGTGATTTCCAGCGCCGCGCAACCTTCGGCGTTGCCCAGCAGGCGATTGCCCTGACGTAAGGCACGACTGTCCATCGGCCCGGACGGCGGCACGCCCACTGCCCAATAACCCAAACGCCCCGGATAATCCTGAACGCTGGTTTGCGTGCCGCCGCTGAGCACTTCAAAGGTGTCGGCGTGATAGACCAGCCCTTCCAGGCAACGGGTCCAGGGCTGGCCGCTGGCAAAGGGGGCATCAGCGATGATCTGGCGCAGGTAATCGCGATTGGTTTCCACGCCGTACAGCCGCGTGTCGCTCAAGGCTTTGGCCAGCCCCTCACGGGCGCGTTCGCGGCTCGGTGCCCAGCTGATCACCTTGGCAATCATCGGATCGAAGAAGGGTGCAATCTCGCAACCGGCTTCGACCCAGGTATCGATGCGCAGGCTTTTACCGTCCACCGCGGGGAAGTTCACTGCCGTCAGCAAGCCGGGGCTTGGCTGAAAATCACGGCCCGGATCTTCAGCATACAAACGCGCCTGAATAGCATGGCCGCTGGGTGTGAGGGCGGCGTGCAGCTCGCTCAATGGAGGCAGATCGCCCGCTGCCAGTTGCACCATCCAACTGACCAGATCCACGCCCCACACCTGTTCGGTCACGCCGTGTTCGACTTGCAGGCGAGTGTTCACTTCCAGAAAGTAGAAGCGCTGATCGTCGCTGTCGAACACGAACTCCACGGTGCCAGCACTGCGATAGTTCACCGCCTTGGCCAGCTTGATCGCGGCCATGCACAGTTCCTCGCCCATGCCTTCAGGCAGGTTGGGGGCGGGGGTTTCTTCCAGGACTTTCTGATTGCGGCGCTGCACGGAACAATCGCGCACCCCCAGTGCGAGCACTTCGCCATGGCCGTCACCGAACACCTGAACTTCAAGGTGCCGGGCGCGCTGGATGTATTTTTCGATGAACACGCCTGCGTCACTGAAGTTGTTCTGCCCCAGACGTTTCACGGCCTCGAAGGACTCCCTCAACTCGTCGGCGCTGCGGCACACGCGCATGCCGATCCCGCCGCCACCGGCCGTGCTTTTGAGCATCACCGGGTAGCCGATGACGTCTGCGGCCTTGAGTGCGGTGTCGAGGCTGTCCAGCAGTTCGGTGCCTTCCAGCATGGGCACGCCGTGCTGTTTCGCCAAGGCACGAGCGGTGTGCTTGAGGCCAAAGACGCGCAGTTGTTCAGGCGTCGGCCCGACAAAGGCAATGCCGGCGTCTTCGCAGGCTTGCGCGAAGGCTGCGTTTTCAGAGAGGAATCCGTAGCCCGGATGGATGGCCTTGGCGCCGCTAGCCTTGGCGATGGCGAGGATTTTATCCACCGCCAGATAGGTCCCGGCTGCGCCGCCTTCACCGAGGCTGTGGGCTTCATCGGCTTGCAGCAGATGCAGGCTGGCGGCGTCAGCTTCCGAATAGACGGCGACACCTTTGACATGCAGGGCGCGCAAGGTGCGCAGGATGCGGCAGGCAATGGCGCCACGGTTGGCGATCAGCAGTGTGTCGAACATGGCGTGAACCCCGGAGGTCGATGGTTTCGACCTCAAACTGGGAAGCGGGCCGTCCCGCTATTGATGTGTCTGCACGAGGGTCGTCCGTCGTGGCGTGTTTGGGTTGATGACTGGCGCTCATCAAACAAACACAACTTCCTGAGTTGAAATGCGTTTTCTATAGAAGCGTTCGCAGGTCACGACGGCCGCGAAGCGATGTGTCAGACACACCGTCGCGCTGCCTGGCGCGGCATCGGACGATCAGTTCCAGACGTGCAACTCTGCTGGCGTCGGGTTGTAGCCATTGCACGGATTGTTCAACTGCGGGCAATTGGAAATCAGCACGATCACGTCCATTTCGGCCCGCAGCTCCACGTATTTGCCAGGCGCGGAAATGCCGTCCTCGAAGGTCAGGCCGCCGTCAGCCGTCACGGGGACGTTCATGAAGAAATTGATGTTCGGCCCGATGTCGCGCTTACCCAGTCGCCCGTCGTGGACGCAAGCGCGCAGGTAGTTGTCGCGGCAGCTGTGCATGTAGCGTTTTTCCAGGGCGTAACGCACGGTGTTGCTCTCCTGGGCACACGCGCCGCCCAAGGTGTCGTGGCGACCGCAGGTGTCATCGACGATGGTCAGCATCGGTTTGCCAAGGTTGGAATACAGCACGCTGCCGGTGGTGAGGTAAACGCTGCCCTGACGGCGCAATGTGCGCTGCACGTCATAGCGCTCCCGAGGATTGGCCAGGCTGAAGAACAGCGTATCGACGGCCTGATTGCCTTCCAGATCCAGAATGCGCAGGGTTTGCCCGGCCTTGAGTTCGGTCAGGGAAGGCTCGCCTGCGGGGATCAACGTAGTGGATGCGACGGTGGTGGAAGTCAGTGTCATGAAAAGTGCTCCTCAGGCGAACAGGCGATCGGTATTGATGAAGCCGCGCTCGTTTTCCGGGCGGGAGGTGCGGCAATGCTCGGCGACGCTGGCGTCGGCTTTCATCCAGCTCAGCTTCAACGGCTGCGGGGCGTATCGCGGATTCGGGTCCATGGGGTGTTGCAGGGCGGTGAGCACCACCAGCGTGTCCATGGGCGCGTACAGTTCGATGTAGTCACCCGCCCTGGAATTGCCGGGCACGAAGTGCAGCAGGCCCGCTTCGTCGACGTCCACCCGGCTGAACAGGTTCAAGGTCATCAGCAAATCCGAAAGCCCCAGCCCCCATTTGCCCAGCTCCACCAACAGGTTGTCGGTGCCATTTCGGAAGAAACCATTGCGCAGTTCCTGATAGCGGCCCTGGCCATATTTTTCCTCGACTTCTTCGGCGCACAGCACACCGCCGAGACTGTCGCTCCAGCCGCAGGTGTCAGCGGTAATCGCCGCCAGCACGCGGCCCATGTCCGAGTAAAGGCAATGACCACGGGTGAGCTTGGCGGTGTGCTGGCATTTGAGGCTGTCCGGCAGGTTCAGGCGCTCGGTTTTCTCGTGGGCATTGAGCATCGTCAGGCTGACATTGGCGTTGCCATGCAAATCGGTCAGGCGCAGCAGTTCACCGCGCTTGAGTACGAATGAACGATGGCCGCCGCCGGGCAGCAGTTCTTCGGCGAAGACGGGGAAGAGGTTGATTGAATCAGTGTTTGATGCCGTCATGGGAGTCCTCTAAGCCTGTTGCAGCGAATCAAGCGCGGCGCGTGCTGCGCGGCGGTCGCTGTTCAAGGGAATGTCGTAAGTGATACGCGCGCCGTAAGCGCCGGGCGCGTGGGGGTCAATGCGCACTTTGTCGAAGACCAGCAGGCGCGTGCCCAGGTTGAAACCTTCAGACAGGTCGTGGGTGACCATGAACACCGTCAATTGCGTTTCGCGCCACAGTTCCAGGAGCAGGGCGTGCATGTCTTTGCGGATGCCCGGATCCAGCGCGCCGAAGGGTTCGTCCAGCAGCAGCACGCGGGGTTTCATGATCAGTGCCTGAGCGATGGCCAGGCGTTGTTGCATGCCACCGGAAAGCTGGGCCGGGTATTTTTCCAGCGAGTGGCTCAGGCCGACTTTCTCCAGTAATACCGCTGCCTGTTCCCGCGCCTCGCGTTTGGCGTTACCGAACAGGCGACCGAGCAACGGCGAACGGGGCAGCTCCAGACCCAGGGCCACGTTGTCCAGCACCGACAGATGGGCAAACACCGAATAGCGCTGAAACACGACACCGCGACTGGCGTCCGGCTCGCTGGCCAGCGCCTTGCCATCCAGCAGGATTTTGCCCTTGCTCGGCACTTCCTGACCCAGCAACAAACGCAGGAAGGTGGATTTGCCGCAGCCGGACGCGCCTACCAGTGTGCAGAACTCACCTTCGGCCACGCTCAGGTTGAGGCCCTCGAGCACCACCTGGTCGTCGTATTGCTGCCAGACGTTCTGTACGGAAATAAAGCTCATCCTCGCGCCCCCTCATACCAGGGGAAGGCTTTGCGGGTCAGAACCTTGAGCCCCCAATCCATCAGCCAGGCGAGCAGGGTGATCCAGACCACGTAGGGCAAAATCACATCCATCGCCAGATAACGCCGCACCAGAAAGATCCGGTAGCCCAGCCCGTCCGTGGAAGCGATGGCTTCAGCGGCAATCAGAAACAGCCAGGCCGAACCCAGCACCAGGCGTAAGGCGATCAACAAGCGCGGCAGCAGTTGCGGCAGGATCACCCGCAGGATCAAGGTCCAGGTCGAAGCGCCCAGGGTTTGGGCCTTGATCAGCAGTTCCACCGGAATCTCCCGCGCCCGCTGCTCCAGATCCCGGGCCAGGATCGGCGTGATGCCGATCACGATGAGCATGACTTTCGACAGCTCACCCAAGCCAAAGACGATGAACAGAATCGGCAGAATCGCCAGCGGCGGCACCATGGACAACACCGTCAACAAGGGCGACAACGGCGCACCGAACAGCGGCAGGATGCCCGATGCAATGCCTAGGCACAGGCCCAGCAACGCGCTGATCCCCAGGCCGATGGCCAGGCGTTGCAGGCTTGACCCCGTGTCTTGCCAGAGCAGATAACCACCGCTGCGCTTGTCTTCGGTGAAGGCCATACGATTGACCGCGTCAGCCATTTGCACAGCGCTGGGCAACAGCTTGTCGTTGGGGTTTTCCGTCAGCCGTGTTGCCGAGCCCATGAAATAGGCGAACAGCAACAGGGCGAACGGCAGGATCACGAGAATCAGGCGACTGGCGCGATCCGGGCGACGATTTATCAAGCGCATGGCAATGACCTTTGGGCGAACCGTGGATTACAACGTGCCGTCAGCGGCCATTTGTACGTAGCTCGGGTCGAAATGCAGCTTGAGGTTGGTCTTGTCGCCCGAGATCACGCCATTGGCGAAAGACATGCCCACTGCGCTGGAGTCCTTGGCGCCTTCGCCCAGCAGACCGTGCTCGAAGGAAAAGTCGGCGACCTTGCGCAGGGTGTCCGGCAGTTGCTTGCTGGTGGCGAATGCCAGTGCTTCCTTAGGCGTGGCGAACAGCTTGGTGGTGTCCAGTTGCGACTGAAAGCCCGCCAGGTCCGTGCCGGAAGCCTTGGCCATGTGTTCCAGCGCGGCTTTGCTCTGGGCAGACTTGGCGTTCATCAGTGCCACCACTTCAAACCAGGCACCCGTCAAGGCTTTGCCCAGCGCGGGGTTGTCTTTGAGGGTCTGGGTGTTGACCACCATCATGTCCATGATTTCGCCGGGGATCTTGCTGGAGTCGAACACCTCAGTGACGCCGGGCTTGGCCTTGATATCCGCCAGCATTGGGTTCCAGGTGGTCACTGCCTTGACATCATCGGTGTTGAAGGCGGCGGAGATGTCGGCGTCGGAGGTGTTGACCACTTTGAGGTCTTTTTCTTCCAGGTCCGCCGTTTCCAGGGCGCGGGCCAGCAAGTAGTGGGAAACCGAAAGCTCCACGAGGTTGACGTTCATGCCCTTGAGGTCGGCGACTTTCTTGCCTTCGCCCTTGATGACGATGCCGTCGTTGCCGTTGGAGAAGTCGCTGACGATCAGCGCGGTGCTTTCCACGCCGCCCGCCGCCGGGATGGTCAGGGCATCCATGTTGGTCATTGTGCAGCCATCGAACTGGCCAGCGGTGTACTGGTTGATGGATTCGACGTAATCGTTGAGCTGGGTCACGTCGATCTTGATGCCGTACTTCTTGGCCCATTTGTCGACAATGCCTTGGGTGCCTGCATATTCCCAGGGCATCCAGCCGGCATAGATGGTCCAGCAGACGTTGAATTCTTTTTTGACGGCGGCTTGCGCCGAAGAGAGGCTTAATGCAGCGACGAGACCTGCAGCGAGCAGGCCGAACAGACGGGACTTTTGCATATAACAACCTCCAGTAGCGAAAAGGGGCGTTCAGGAGTACGCGACACCACTGGTGTCTTGTCTCCCGGGCTTTTATCCCGCCGTGTAACCTCTACTGGAGGTCGCCAACTCTCGGACCAGCCACTCGCCATCAGTTGGCGAGCCGGAACCCTAGTCGGCTATTGCAAATTGTGGTGCCGCGAACCTGTTTTGACTCCTGCACAGGTTTCATTAAGCGAGAGTTGTGCCAACTCGGCGAATGGCTCATTCCAGAGCGGCCGGGGAGGGGGCTGGGCAATCCGGTACGGCGAAATCGCCTGATTATGAAGAGCTTACGCACCTCTTTGGGGCGCGGGCGCACAAATATAGTTCTGCCCCCGGGGCACTCGAAGTGGGTTTTCATGTCTTATTTTATGTCCGCCAGCTATTGGTGAACGCCGACCAGCGTCGCTGGTTTGTGCCCTATCGCGGTCCGGGAGGCCGCCATGTATCGACGACCCTTGCTGCTTGTTTTACTGGCTCTGACTCTTGCTGGTTGCTATGGAGGTCCCGGTTACTACGAATCCGCTGTGTATACCCAGCCCACAACTGTCGTTGGAGGTGGATATGCCTATGACAATGGCTATCGCTCGACGTATTACCAGGAGCGGCGAATCTATATAGCGCCCCAGCCACGCTATTACTCCCCCGCACCTCGTTATTACGCACCGCCCCCTGTACCGCGCTATTACCAGCCGGGGCGGCCGCCGGGTTACGGCTGGGGTGACAATCGTTATCGCCCCAATCCCGGCTATCGCAACGATCCACGCCGCGACTTTCGCGGCAATCCCGGACGCCCTGGCCCTTCATGGAGTGACCAGGGCGGCAACCGAGGCCGTGACGGACGCGGTCCCGGTCGAGGCGATGGTCGTGGTGGTCGGGGAGGGGATGGTCGTGGCGGCGGGCATCGCTGATCGGTAAATGCCCAATCGAAAACGGCACTCTTTGGAGTGCCATTTTTTTTTGCGGGTCCGGGCTCAATACCCCGACAGGTCCGCCAACGGATGCCGACCTTCCCAGGCCTTGGCGAAGTGAGCATCAATCACGGCCAGCGGAATGCTGGCCACATCCTGCCAGTGCCAATGGGGTTTGTTGTCCTTGTCGATCAGCCGCGCACGAACGCCTTCGCTGAACTCGGGATGGCGGCAGCAGTTGAGGCTCATGGTGTATTCCATCTGGAACACTTCAGCCAGGGACAGGTGCCGGGCGCGCTGGATCTGTTCCCACACCAGGTGCGCGGTCAGTGGGCAACCTTCGGTGAGGGTCCTGGCGGCGCGAGTCAGCAGGTCGTCGTCCTTGTGCTGCAGATGGCTGATGGCGCTCCAGGCGCAGGCCAGATTGCCGACATCCAGGAGTTCGTCGATCTGCTGTCGACGAGGCAACCATTGCGCCGCTGGCAACTGCCCCACGGCTTCCTGCTGCAGGGCTTTGAGCAAACTGTTGAGCTGAACCGGGATTTGTTCCTGCCAATTGAGTTGCTGCAGGCCGTCGATCAACTCGTCCTGCTGTTCATCCAGCAGGAAGCGGTCGGCGAGGTCCAGGTCCAGCGCATCGCGGCCGTTGATGTGTGAGCCCGTCAGGCCTAGGAACAGCCCAAGCTTGCCGGGCAGCCGGGAAAGGAACCAACTGGCGCCGACATCCGGGTACAAGCCGATACTGATCTCCGGCATCGCCAACCGGCTGCTCGGCGTCACGATACGAATGCTGGCCCCTTGCAACAGGCCCATGCCGCCGCCCAGTACATAGCCGTGTCCCCAGCAGATCAAGGGTTTTGGGTAAGTGTGCAGGCTGTAGTCGAGACGGTATTCGGCAGAAAAGAAACTCGCGGCCAGTGGCGGCACCTCGCCGGGATGCGCACGGCAGGTTTCCACCAGCGTCCTGACATCGCCGCCGGCGCAAAACGCTTTCGGCCCGTTGCCACGCAGCAGCACGCAAACAACGCTTTCGTCGCTCGCCCAGGTGTTCAGTTTGTCTTGCAGAGCCAGAATCATCGGCAGGGACAGGGCATTCAATGACTGTTCCGCGTCCAGTGTGGCAACACCAATACGGGCGCCATCCTGGGCGGGGAGTTCTTCAAAGAGCAGATTCATCGTGACCTCTCGAGAGCAATACGTTGATCCAACAGGGTTTTGATTGCCTCATGTCGGGTTAAGTTGCGATCAAGTGTAGGAAACGGCAGCGTGGCGCGCGCTGTATTTGACATTGGTGGCGACGTTTCCTAGTGTCCGTCCACTGTTTTGCAAGGTATGACCATGACATCCGACGACCGCATCAAGCTTGAACCCAGCTGGAAGCACGCGCTGCGTGACGAGTTCGATAAACCCTACATGAGCCAGCTGCGCGAATTCCTGCGTCAGGAACATGCTGCGGGCAAGGAAATCTATCCACCGGGGCCGTTGATCTTCAACGCGCTGAACTCCACGCCATTGGATCAGGTCAAGGTCGTCATCCTCGGCCAGGACCCTTACCACGGCCCTGGCCAGGCCCACGGCTTGTGCTTCTCGGTGCAACCCGGTGTGCCTGCGCCGCCGTCGCTGGTGAACATCTATAAAGAGCTCAAGCGTGACCTGAACATCGATATTCCTGCCCACGGTCATCTGCAGTCCTGGGCTGATCAGGGTGTGCTGATGCTGAACACAACCTTGACCGTCGAGCGCGCCAATGCCGCCTTTCACGCGGGCAAGGGCTGGCAGCATTTCACCGACAAAGTGATCGAGACGGTCAGTGCCAGCCAGCCGCATCTGGTGTTCATGCTGTGGGGCGCTCATGCGCAGAGCAAGCAGAAGCTGGTCGATGCCACCAAGCATCTGGTGCTGACGTCGGTGCATCCTTCGCCGTTGTCGGCTTACAAGGGGTTTCTGGGGTGCGGGCATTTCAGCCGCGCCAACAAGTACCTTGAGCAGAATGGGATGACGCCGATTGATTGGCGATTGCCGAGTGCTTAAGTCTGGTTTGATGCCTGGAGGTTGCGGCTAAGGTCGGGTGGCCGCAACAGCATTGGCGGTGCTGTTTATACAGGTTCCGTCCTGACGGCTGGGTCCGTTTTTCCCGTGGGACCGGCTTTAGCCGGGAAGGCGATACGCCAGGCGCCTAAAACTGCCCACCCCGCCGATCCCAATACCGAAACACCGGCTCCGCCAGAAACAACACAAACAACAACCGCATGACCTGCATCGCCGTCACCAACGGCACAGACAACTGCAACACTTCCGCCGTCAGGCTCATTTCCGCGATCCCGCCGGGCATCATGCCCAGCGTCAGCGAACGCAGGTCCAGATGCGTCGCCGTGCTGAGGCTCCAGGCGGCGAGGGCGGCGATGATCATGGTCAGGGCGGTGCCCAACAACGTCCTGCCTATAAAGGAAGGCGCACGGCGGAAAAACTCTCGATTGAAATGACAGCCCAGACCACTGCCGATCAGCCATTGACCTACCTGACTGCCGCCGTCGGGCAAGCCGATGTGCAGATCGAAACTCACGCTGACCACCGCGCTGACCAGCAAAGGGCCAAACAACCAGGGGTTGGGTTGTCTCAAGCGTTGCCAAAGCCAGGCCACGGCTGCGCCCAGAGGAAACAGCACCGCCAGCCACCCTGCGTTGACGGACCCCCCATGGAAAACCGGTGCTCCGTCGCCCAACAGGTATTTGAAAATAGCCGGAACGCAGAGCACCACGGTCAGCACCCGCAAGCTTTGTCCGGCGGCGACACTGCTGAGGGTGGCGCCGTTGCGGGCACCCAGATTGACCATTTCGCCGGAGCCGCCGGGCATGCTGGAAAAAAACGCCGTCGCGCGATCTTCCCCGCTGCGGCGCATCAACCAGACCCCGATAACACAGGACACGCTGGTAATCAGCGCGCCAAAAAAGATCAGACCGAAATTCGACAAGACCTGCTCGATCACCACGGGGGTGAAGTGCAGGCCAATGCCGATTCCGACCACCCATTGGCCGCATTTGCGGCCGCCGGGAATTTCTGCCAACTGCCAGGGCGTCAGGCAACGCACCAGGATGATCGCCAGCAGCGAGCCCACCATCCAGGGCAGTGGCCAGCCGACCAGACTGGCGAGGTAGCCGCCCGCCAGACCGACCAGCGGCGTTCCCCACCAGGCCCTGAAGGACTGGTCAGACACGAGTGGCCGCAACGCGTTGCGCCGAGCGTTTGCGCCAGATGCGGACCAGCGGGAACACCAGCATGATGGCGGTCAATACCCAGATACCCAGGGTGATAGGGCTGGACCAGAGAATTTCCATCGCACCGTTGGAAATCGACAGCGCCCGACGCAGGTTCTGTTCCATCAGGCCGCCGAGGATGAAGCCCAGCAGGATGGGCGACAGCGGGAAGTCCAGCTTGCGCAGGATGTAACCGACGATACCGATACCAACCATCAGGAACAGGTCGAAGGTCGTGGCATGGACCGCATAGACACCGATCCCGGTGATGATCGCGATGACCGGTACCAGCGCCCAGTTCGGCACGTTGAGGATGCGGGTAAAGATGCGAATCATCGGGATGTTGAGGATCACCAGCATGATGTTGGCGACAAACAACGACGCAATCAGCCCCCAGACAATATCGGGTTGTTGCTGAAACAGCATGGGGCCCGGGGTGATGTTGTACAGCGACAACGCGCCGATCATTACAGCCGTGGTGCCCGAACCTGGAATGCCAAGGGTCAGCATGGGTACCAGAGCGCCGCAAGCGGATGCGCCGATGGCTGTTTCCGGTGCGGCGAGGCCACGCATGTCGCCCTGGCCGAACTTGCCGGTCTGGCCCGCAAGGCGCTTCTCGGTCATGTAGGCGACGGCGCTGGCCAAGGTCGCGCCAGCACCCGGCAGCACGCCCATGATAAAGCCCAGCAGACCGCACCGGACGTTCACGGCGAACACCGCAGTGGCTTCTTTCAGGTTGAACATCATGCGCCCGGTGGCTTTTACTGCCTCCTGGCCGCGGTGGGTTTTCTCCAGCAGCAGCAGAATTTCGCTGATGGAAAACAGGCCCAGCACCAGCACGACGAACTGGATGCCATCCGTCAGGTGAATGTTATCGCCTGTGAAGCGATAGACGCCGCTGTTGGCGTCAATGCCCACTGCCGACAGGAACAGACCGATCAGTGCCGCAATGAAGGTTTTTAAAGGCCGGTCGCCCGCCATGCCGCCCAGGCAGACAATGGCAAACACCATCATCACGAAATATTCCGCAGGACCAAAGGCAATCGCCCATTTGGCCAGCAGCGGGGCGAACATCACCATGCCGCAGGTGGCAATCAACGCTCCGATGAACGAACTCCATGCCGACAACGAAAGCGCGACACCTGCAAGGCCCTGGCGAGCCATAGGGTAGCCGTCGAGCGTGGTCATGACCGTGGAGGCCTCGCCCGGAATGTTCAGCAGGATCGAACTGATCCGGCCGCCATATTCACAACCCAGGTACACCGCCGCCAGCAGGATCAACGCTGACTCCGGTGGCAGGCCCAGGGCGAAGGCGATTGGAATCAACAGCGCGACGCCATTGATGGGACCGAGTCCCGGCAGCAAACCAACGACGGTACCGATCAAGGTGCCGGACAGCGCGGTCACCAGGTTGTAGGGGGTCAGCGCAACGCCGAAGCCTTGGCCGAGATAGCTGAAAGTATCCATTGATCAGTTCTCCAGAACGTCAAGCAAGCCCAGGGGCAACGGAACGTCCATGGCTTTATCGAATAGAAGGTAGAGGCCGATGCTCATCAACGTCACCACAATCACGCTCGGCAGCCAGCGACCGCCATACAGGCGCGCCATGGGAATACCGATGAGAATGCTGCTCAGAATGAAGCCCAGCGGTTCGAACGTCCCGGCGAAAATCAGCAGCAACACCACGCAGAGGGTGATCTTGATGATTGTGTCGCGGTCCAGTTGTGGGTCTTCTTCGGTATGAACGATGGGCGTCGGACGTACCACCATGTACGCCAGCGCCAATCCCATCAGGGCCAGGATCAACAGGGGAAAAGCCCGTGGGCCGACCGGTTCGTAGGAGAACGGTGCCTGATACGGCCAGGCCATCAGTGCCAGGCCAATACAGACCAGCAACACAACGGCCGCAAAAATTCGTTGGATCAACATGGTGCAAGCTCCCGGATTGCGCCGCCGCGCAGGCGGCACAACCTCTAGTCAGTCAGGCGATCACTGAATCAGGCCAAATTCCTTGGCCAGGGTCTTGTAGTCGGCGACTTGCTTCTTCACGTAGGTGTCCAGCTCCTGCCCGGTCATGGCAAACGGGAACAGTTCACGCTGGTCACGCAACTTGGCGAAATCTTCGGAAGCCAGCAGCTTGTCGAAAGCGTCTTTCCACCAGTTGTACTCTTCGTCCGTCACCTTTGGCCCGAGGTAGAAACCACGCACCACCGGCCAGACAATGTCGTAGCCTTGCTCTTTGGCGGTGGGGATGTTTTTCATTTCCGGCTCGTCCAGACGCTTATCCGAGAACACCGCCAGCAGGCGCATGTCGCCGCTGAGGATGTGCGGCATGGAGTCGGAAATATCGGTACTGCCCACCTGAATGTGGCCGCCAAGCAATGCCGTGGCGATTTCACCGCCGCCTTCGAGCGCCACGTAACGCAGGTCGCGCGGGTTGATCCCGGCGGCTTTGGCAATCAGTGCGGTTTGCATCCAGTCCTGGCTGCCGACGGTGCCGCCGGAACCGATCACGACTTTGCTGGGATCGGCCTTGAGCGCCTTGACCAGATCGTCGAGGTTTTTGTAGGGCGAGTCAGCTTTCACCGCGATAGCCCCGTAGCTGGTGCCGACTGCCGCCAGCCAGCGCACGGCGTTTTCATCGAAACGACCAAACTTGCCCTGGGCCAGGTTCAACAGCGATCCGCTGGACCACGCCACGAGCGTGCCGGCATCGGCGGGGCGCTGGGCGACAACGGCGTTGTAGGCCACTGCGCCGACGCCGCCAGGCATGTAAGTCACACGCATGGGTTTGGTGAGGATTTTTTCGTTGATCAGGGCGCTTTGCACCAGCTTGCACGTCAGGTCGAAACCGCCGCCCGGTGATGCGGGTGCAATGCATTCGGGGCGTTTGGGTTCAGCGGCGAACAGTTGGGTCGCGAGCATCATGCAGCCAGTGGCTACAGCGAAACGACGCATAGACAAATTCATGGTCAGTCTCCAGAAGAGTTGTTGTTTTTGGATGTGCAGCGGTGACGTGGCAAAGCAACCCGCAGCTTGGGCAAGACGCTTTATCGGTGACGATCAGGCGAATATCGGGTCTGGCGAACGACCGGGGAGGATCGCTCAGGCGTGAACCTGTCAGCGAGATCTGAATAAAGAGAAGAGAGATGATACGAATGCCGAACAGCTGAAAAATCAGGCGTGTTCATGGGTGACTCCATTTTTTGTTTTTATTAGAAAGCGCATCGGGGCGCTTTTCACCAGGTCCGGTTTACGGGCCTTTTCGCAATGCTAAACAGCGAAGCTTTCACAAACCTTTCAGCTACCTTTCATGTGCAAACTAAAATGTATTTGTCAGTGTTTCGTGCTTCACAGCAGGCGGCGCGCCTGTAAACTCCGCGCTCTTACCGTCACGCAATCAGGAGAAGTCGATGCGTGTTCTGCTCGTCGAAGACCATCCGCAATTGGCCGAAAGCGTTGCGCAGGCGCTCAAAAGCGCGGGTTTGACCGTCGATGTATTGCATGACGGTGTCGCCGCAGACCTGGCGCTGAGCAGCGAGGAGTATGCCGTGGCTATCCTTGATGTCGGTTTGCCGCGGCTTAACGGGTTTGAGGTATTGGCGCGTCTGCGCGCGCGGGGCAAGAATCTGCCGGTGCTGATGCTCACCGCGCGCAGTGATGTGAAGGACCGTGTTCACGGACTCAATCTCGGCGCCGATGATTATCTGGCCAAACCGTTTGAACTCTCGGAGCTTGAGGCCCGGGTCAAGGCCCTGCTGCGCCGCACGGTGTTGGGTGGCGAGCGGCAGCAGCGTTGTGGCGTATTGACCTACGACCTGGATACCCGGCGCTTTACCCTGGGTGAAGAGTTACTGACCCTGACCTCAAGAGAGCAGGCCGTTCTTGAAGCCTTGATTGCACGGCCCGGCCGCGTCATGAGCAAAGAGCAGCTGGCTTCCCAGGTATTCGGTCTGGATGAGGAGGCCAGCGCAGACGCCATCGAGATCTACGTGCATCGCTTGCGCAAGAAACTTGATGGCCAGCCAGTTGCTATCGTGACCTTCCGGGGGCTGGGCTACTTGCTGGAAAGTCGCGATGAGCCGGCATAACAGTCTTCGCGGGCGACTGCTGTGGAACCTGGGCCTGCTGCTGACGGTTCTGATGCTGGCCAGCGGCCTGAGTGCCTACTGGAACGGCCGTGAAGCCGCTGACACCGCTTACGACCGCACGCTGTTGGCGTCTGCACGGACCATCGCGGCGGGCGTCTCCCAGCGTGACGGCACCTTGAGCGCCGATGTGCCGTATATCGCGCTGGATACCTTCGCCTACGACAGCGCGGGGCGAATCTACTACCAGGTCAATGACATCAACAAGCAGTTGATCTCGGGCTATGAAAACCTGCCGCCACCACCTCCCGGGACATTGCGTACCGACGATTACCCGGCGCTGGCCAGCTTTTACAACGGTCGCTATCAGGGCCAGAGTGTGCGCGTCGTCAGCCTGCTCAAACCGGTCAGTGAGCCGAACATGAACGGTATGGCGGAAATACGTGTCGCCGAAACCGAAGAGGCCAGGATCAGCATGGCGCAAGGTCTGATGGCCGATACCTTGCTGCGCCTTGGCATGCTCGGTGCGGGCGCATTGCTGCTGGTCTGGTTCACCGTGAGTGCGGCGTTGCGGCCATTGGAGCGGTTACGCACCGAAGTCGAAGAGCGGCAGCCAGACGATTTGCGTTCGTTGCCTCTGGTCGAAGTTCAGCATGAGCTGCGCCCGCTGGTCAGCGCGCTTAACCACTTTACCGAGCGCCTGCGCCAGCAATTCGAGCGTCAGGCGCAGTTCATTGCCGATGCGGCGCATGAACTGCGCACGCCGCTGGCCGCGCTAAAGGCTCGCGTCGAGCTGGGGTTGCGCTCCCAGGAACCTGCCGATTGGCGTTCGACCCTCGAAAGCGCCGCACAGGGCACGGATCGGCTGACCCATCTGGCCAACCAACTGTTGTCGCTGGCGCGGATTGAAAACGGTGCCCGAGCCATTGCCGAGGGCGGTGCCGAGTTGCTGGATCTGAGCCAGCTGGCCCGGGAACTGGGCATGGCCATGGCACCCTTGGCGCATGCTCACGGCGTTGCCTTGGCGTTGGAAGCCGAAGATCCGGTCTGGTTGCGGGGCGAGCCGACGCTGCTCAACGAATTGCTCAGCAATCTCATCGACAATGCCCTGGCGCATACGCCGTCGGGCGGCAATGTGATTCTGCGGGTCAGTGCGCCCGGCATTCTTGAGGTTGAGGATGATGGCCCTGGCATTCCCGAGGCCGAGCGCGACCGGGTTTTCGAGCGCTTTTATCGCAGTCGTCAACAGGGCAGCGGTTCAGGGTTGGGATTGGCCATCGTTGGCGAGATTTGTCGCGCGCATCTGGCGCAGATCAGTTTGCATGACAGCGCCGGGCAGGGTTTGAAAGTGCGAGTCAGCTTTGTCGAGGCTCAATGAGTCCGCGTCCACTCAATACAGCATGAGCTTGGCTTCTTCCATTTCTGCATTCAGGTTGCCACCGCTCGAATCCAGTCCCAGTTGATGAAACGCGGGCAGGCTGTCGAGTTCGATCTGGCCATACGGATGCGTGGTTCCTTGATACAAATGCACGGTCGCCACCTGCACCAGGTCAATGTAATCGGCGCGCTGCGACACCCGCGTGAAATCCTGAAACCTGGCAGGCACCGATGCCAGCGGCTCGGGGAAGTCCCAGGAGCGTAGTAACCGTTCGCCAATCACCGGATGAATGCGTTCGATCACATGATTGAGGCTGACTGCGTCGGACAGCAACTCGTTGTGCTCCTCGGCATACGTCAGGATCGGCAAGACGCCAATCAGATGAATCAACCCGGCCAGCGTCGCCTGATCGGGCCTCAGATGCCCCCGCCGACTGCTCAATGCGTAACTGATTCCGGCCACTTGCAGGCTTTGCTGCCAGATTTCACGCATTTTGCGTTCGATCACTGGCGACTTGGCGTGGAACATCTGTTCGACCACCAAACCGATGGCCAGATTGCAGCTGTAGATGACCCCCAGCCGGGTAATGGCCGTATTGACGTCACTGACTTCAAAATTGGGGCGCAACAGCGGGCTGTTGACCACTTTGATCAATCGTGCGGAAAGCGCCGTGTCGCTGCCGATGACTTTACTCAGGGCGGCGATACTGATCTCCGTGTCCTCTGCAGCGAGGCGAATTTTTAGTGCCACTTCCGGGAGAGTCGGCAGAAACAGGGCATCTCTATCGATAGCCCTGATCAAATGCCTCTGCACCTCGTCAGCCATTTCACTCATGTCGCATCTCGTTGGCGTAGGGGAGTTCTGTGCCTCGGTTCCTGTGAAAGAATCCCAGGCGTGGCAGATAAGCAGACATTGGTCGAGCCCAGGTGTTCGTTGATATCAACGCTGGGTTTCGAGTTTGCTGTCGAGGGTGTAGGGCAGATCGGCCATTTTCAGCATCGGCCCTTCAGGTGAGCCCAGGCGGATATGATCATCTTCCGCCGCATCAGCCTGCAAGACTGCCAGCAATTCCACGCCATCTTGCGCTTGGGCAGCCATCACCACGTTGCCCACTGCGCTGGCGTGAACCGGGGAAAACAGCGGGGTACCAGGCTCAGGGACGCTCTGTTCCGGGAGTGACAGCCGATACAGGCGACGTTTGAGCTTACCCAGGTACTGCATCCGCGCAACGATTTCCTGACCGGTGTAGCAGCCCTTCTTGAAGCTCACGCCGCCAACGGCCTGCAGGTTGAGCATCTGCGGAATGAACTCCTCGCGAGTCGCCCCGACCACTTGTCCGATACCTGCCCGAATCTGCCCGAGCAGCCAGTCATTGAGCGTGCCCTGCGGCAATTGTGCGGCCAGACGCGAGGGAATATCAGCGGTCTGTTCGGCCCGAACCCAGAGTTCTGCTCTGCCCGGGGATACGCGGATGGCGATCAAGTCGTTGGCGCGGGCCACCGCATCGGTGTCCTGCGGCAAATCCAGACCAAGGCTCATCAGGGCGCCATCACCGTTTTGCAGGCCATAGCGAACCCACGAAGCGCTTTCGTCGGTCAGTCTGGATTTGGAGAACACTGCGTATTTCTTCAGATCGGCCAGCTGTGGCTCGATCAGCTCGCTGGCCATTGCCAGCAGGCAGCCGTCCCCTTCGAGCAGGATGCGAAAGCTTGACTGCATGCGACCCTTTTGCGTACAGCGCGCCCCGAGGGTGGCCGTTGCATCGCTCAGGTAATTCAGGTTGCAGGTCAGTTGTCCTTGAAGGAATTTGCTGGCGTCTACGCCGCGCACGGCCAGAACCCCTTCATGGGAGAGCGTGCAGAAGAAAGCTGATTCGGACATGGGTTTCCGCAGGGATAAAAAGTCTGGGGCACATGATAGTGCCGAGTGTTCATTATGGGTACATGAAAACTGCTGCGACCATTGTACGGTTCGCTCTGTTGGCCGGCGGTTGTATACTCCCCGCCTATTTCGAGGAGCGCTCCATGGTCGAAGACGTCGAACTCAACCGCCTTTACTGGCACAGCCGCCGCGGCATGCTTGAACTGGATGTGCTGCTGGTACCGTTTGTCCGGGAGGTCTACCCGACGCTCAACGATGTAGACCGCGATCTCTATCGCCGCCTGCTCACGTGTGAAGATCAGGATATGTTCGGCTGGTTCATGCAGCGCGCGGAGTCCGAAGATGCCGAGTTGCAGCGCATGGTTCGAATGATTCTGGATCGTGTCCAGCCTCACTGATCGTTTCGAATGCCGTTGGCAGCCGTCCCGATGGCTGCTTGCGGCTTACTTGGGTGCCCAGGTGCTGGCGCTGCTCTCGCTTTTCCTGCTGGATATCCCGCTCCTGATTTGCCTGAGTGGCGTTTTCCTGTGCGTTGCCCACGGTTGGTGGGTCATCCCGAACCTTATCCTGCTCAATCGCCCGTCGGCGTTTACGGCCCTGCGGCGCACGGCCGATGGCTGGCAGCTGTGGAATCGACAGAACGGCTGGCAGGGCGTGCAACTCTGCCGCGACAGCATGGCGCTGCCGCTGTTTGTGATACTGCGCTTTCGGCTGGTGGGCAGGGGCGGGGAGCGTTCGCGATGGGCACGCGGGCTGTGCATCCCGCGAGACGCCATGGCGCCGGATGATCACCGACGCCTGCGTGTACGATTGAAATTCAGCCGACGTAGGTGGGCGGCACCAGAATAGTGTCCAGGGCCTGGGGCAGCATGCCCGGGTAGTCCAGGGTGTAATGCAGGCCCCGGCTTTCCTTGCGGGCCATGGCCGAATTGATCATCAGCTCGGCTACCTGCGCCAGGTTACGCAGTTCGATCAGGTCCCGGCTGACCTTGTAATTGCTGTAGAACTCGTCGATTTCGTCCAGCAACAGGCGCACCCGGTGCTGAGCACGTTGCAGGCGTTTGTTGGTGCGCACGATCCCCACGTAGTCCCACATGAAGCGGCGCAGCTCATCCCAGTTGTGGGCGATGATCACGTCCTCGTCCGAATCGGTGACCTGGCTGGCGTCCCAGGTGGGCAGGTCGTGCCTGGCCTTGCTTTCGGGGAGGTGCTGCACGATGTCGGCAGCGGCGGAGCGGGCATAGACGAAGCACTCCAGCAACGAATTGCTGGCCATGCGGTTTGCACCGTGCAGGCCGGTAAAGCTGGTTTCGCCGATGGCATACAGGCCCGGCACATCGGTACGCCCGTGTTGGTCGACCATCACGCCTCCGCAGGTGTAATGCGCTGCCGGAACCACCGGGATCGGCTGACGGGTGATGTCGATGGAGAACTCCAGACAGCGTTCATAAACCGTCGGAAAGTGGCTTTTGATGAACTCCGGTGGCTTGTGGCTGATGTCCAGATAAACGCAGTCGATACCCAGCCGCTTCATTTCATGGTCGATGGCGCGGGCAACGATGTCTCGTGGGGCCAGTTCGCCGCGAGGATCGAAGCGCTGCATGAAGCGCTCGCCGTTGGGCAGCTTGAGCCAGGCGCCTTCGCCGCGGAGTGCCTCGGTCACCAGAAAACTCTTGGCCAGCGGATGATAAAGGCAGGTAGGGTGGAACTGGTTGAACTCCAGATTCGCGACTCGGCAGCCCGAGCGCCAGGCCATGGCGATACCGTCGCCACAGGCGCCGTCGGGGTTGCTGGTGTACAGATAAACCTTGGCTGCGCCGCCGGTGGCCAGAATCGTGAAGCGTGCGCCGTAGGTGTCGACTTCGCCGCTGTTGCGATTGAGCACGTAGGCGCCCAGGCAGCGTTTGCCGTCCAGGCCCAGGCGTCGTTCGGTAATCAGATCGACCGCGACACGTTGCTCCAGCAACTCGATATTGGATCGCTCCCGTGCTCGGGCCAGTAACGTCTTGAATATCGCGGCGCCGGTGGCATCGGCGGCGTGAATGATGCGGCGATGACTGTGACCACCTTCACGGGTGAGATGAAACTCGAAACCGCCATCCTCGGTGGTTGTCTGGTCGTCACGAGTGAACGGCACGCCCTGATCGATCAGCCACTGAATCGATTCGCGGCTATGCTCAACCGTGAATCGCACGGCGTCTTCATTGCAGAGGCCACCACCGGCATCCAGGGTGTCTTCGACATGGGATTGGACGGTGTCGGTGTCATCCAGAACGGCCGCAACCCCGCCCTGGGCCCAGAATGTAGAACCGTTGGCCAGCTCACCTTTGCTTAAAACCGCAACGCTCAGATGAGCGGGCAATGTCAGTGCAAGGCTCAAGCCCGCCGCGCCGCTGCCGATCACCAGTACATCGTGCTGAAAATGTTGGCTCATGTCTGAATTCCGCGTAAAGCGGCCACTAGTATAAGTAAGGGTGGATCGGCACAATAGCCGCGCTTTTATGGCATTGTGGAACCACAGCGGGCTGGGATTGTGCGCCAGTCCAAAGCGTCATGCATACCCATTTCCTGTCGGATAAGGCACGGATGTATATCGCGTCAGTCAGGTTTTCTACGGGTGACGATAAATGTGGTATTTACGCCCGAATATTGAGACTGGGAACTTTTGATATCACCCACGCTCAATAGCAGGTTGCCTTTAAAAGGACAGCGTCGGCTTAATGCGGGGCTCTTTGCAGCCACTGCCAGCGAATTCGACGACAAGATTATTCGCGCAGCCGACCTAGTTCGAGCTGCGTTTTTCGTGCAGGCCTACGAGTGTCAGCCGGAAACTTGCTTGGAGGGGGAGAACTTTTGCGAGAAGCCCGAGTCTATGTATGCAAGCCGATACAGTGGCCGCTGCAATGCTCCTTTAAGCTCAATGAGGAGTGTTCATGTTAACCCAGGAAGAGGATCAGCAGCTGGTCGAGCGCGTACAGCGCGGCGATAAGCGAGCTTTTGATCTGTTGGTGTTGAAATATCAGCACAAGATTCTCGGGTTGATCGTGCGATTTGTGCACGACACCCATGAAGCCCAGGACGTTGCGCAAGAAGCCTTTATCAAGGCTTATCGTGCGCTTGGAAACTTTCGCGGTGACAGCGCCTTTTACACATGGCTGTACCGCATCGCCATTAACACGGCGAAAAACTATTTGGTGTCCAGAGGTCGGAGGCCACCGGATAGCGATGTCAGGTCTGAGGATGCGGAATTCTACGATGGCGATCATGGCCTCAAGGATATCGAGTCGCCAGAGCGTGCATTGCTGAGGGATGAAATCGAAGGAACTGTCCATCGAACCATCCAGTTGCTGCCAGAAGATTTGCGTACCGCTCTAACTTTACGTGAGTTCGATGGTCTGAGTTACGAAGACATTGCCAGCGTCATGCAATGTCCGGTGGGTACCGTGCGGTCTCGGATTTTCCGCGCTCGGGAAGCCATCGATAAAGCCCTGCAGCCGTTGTTGCAGGAATCCTGAGACAGCGGCGATAGCCAAGAGAGGAACCGCCATGAGTCGTGAAGCCCTGCAGGAATCGCTGTCCGCGGTGATGGATAACGAAGCGGACGAATTGGAATTACGTCGGGTATTAAATGCCATTGACGATGCGGACACACGTGCCACATGGTCTCGTTATCAGATTGCCCGTGCAGCGATGCATAAAGAGTTACTGATCCCTCATCTGGACATTACGGCCGCCGTATCTGCCGCAATCGCCGATGAAGTCAGCCCGCTCAAGGTTGCCCGCGGTCCTTGGCGTACTCTCGGTCGCTTGGCTGTAGCTGCATCCGTAACCGTCGCGGTATTGGCCGGTGTGCGTTTGTACAATCAGGATGAGATTGCCGGCGTCGAATTGGCGCAGCAGGCTCAGCAGCCTGCCAACCTGTCTACGCCGCAAGTCAAAGGGCCGGCAGTGCTGGCGGGTTATACAGAAAGTGCTGAGCAGGCACCTGGCCCGATGGCTAACGGTGTGTTGCAGAATCAGGCCGGCTGGCATGATCAGCGCTTGCCAGGTTACCTGCGTCAACATGCTCAGCAAGCTGCGTTGAAGGGGACTGAAAGCGCCCTGCCTTACGCTCGCGCTGCCAGCCTGGAAAACCGTTAAGGAGGACCATGCGCGCCATCCCTCTACTGTCGTTGCTTTTAGGTGGGTGGTTTGTCCTCCCCGCTCATGCCGATGATGCGCAAGACACGCTCAAGCGTCTTGCGCAGGCGCAGCAACAACAAAGCTTCCAAGGTACTTTCGTCTACGAGCGCAATGGTAGTTTTTCTACCCATCGCATCTGGCACCGTGTTGACGGTGGCAAGGTCAGGGAGCACTTGCTCCAGCTCGATGGCTCCCCCCAGGAAGTCCTTCGCGTTAACGGCCTGACGCAATGCGTCAGCGGTACGCTCGAGGCCGGGGTCAGCAACCTGCCTGATCCTCCTGCCAGAACTTTCGACGTGAAAAAGCTTTCGGCTTTTTACGACATCAAGGATGCCGGCAAGTCGCGGGTGGCGGGTCGCGCTGCGACAATCATTGCCCTGACGCCGAAAGACCAGCACCGCTACGGCATCGAACTTCACGTGGATAACGAAACCGGATTGCCACTCAAATCGTTGTTGCTGAGCGATAAAGGGCAATTGCTGGAGCGCTTCCAGTTTACCGACCTCAATGCAACGGACCTCCCCAGCGATCAGATGCTTCAGCCGAGCGCCGATTGCAAGCCGGTGGGCGTGATGAAAGCCAGGTCCGAGACTCGCGCTGATTCCGCGCCGTGGCACTTTGAATGGGTCCCGCCCGGTTTCGAATTGACCGGGAGCACGTCCCGTATTGATCCGACGTCAAAAGTCCTGGTTACCAGTCTGATGTATGACGACGGTCTATCCCGTTTCTCGGTATTCATCGAGCCGGTGAGCGGCGCTACGGTGACCGATATTCGCACTCAACTGGGGCCTACTGTTGCCGTGTCGCGGCGCCTGGCCACCCCCAAGGGTGATGCCATGGTGACGGTTGTGGGTGAAATTCCGATTGGTACTGCCGAGCGCATCGCACTTTCCATGCGTGGCGATGATGTTCAGGCGAGCAGAAAGTAGTCTGTGTAATGAGGATTGGGGCCCAAGGTGTAAAACGTTTCATTTTGGGCTCCCTGTCCCGTAAACACGCGTTGTCGCGATCGTTATGCGGCTTGTTGAAATGTTTGGTGAGCTATGCAAAGTTGCAAAAAGTTTCGTTTTTTTCTATAGGTCACAGCTTCGCAGCTCTGGCCTTTGTTGTTTCAGGGCCGGAAATATTGGCTGATGGCAATGCGCTGTCGTGAGTGCTGAGGCGCAAGTCCATTGGGTCGTTTGATCTGTATTGCTTAACCACGCTCGTCGTTAACGGGAGCCGTATGTTGATACCAAGCTTTAAATCCTATCTTTCACTGATCGCCGCCGTGTTGATGCTGGGGCAGGTTGCTACTGCCCAGGCGGAAGCATTGCCGGACTTCACGACGCTGGTCGAGCAGGCATCACCGGCGGTGGTGAATATCAGTACTCGTCAGAAATTGCCGGACCGTGCTGTTGCCGGGCAGATGCCTGATCTTGAAGGCCTGCCGCCCATGCTCCGCGAGTTTCTTGAGCGCAGCGTGCCGAATCAGGGCCCGCGCGCGCCCGGCACGCCAAGAGGTGACCGTCAGCGCGAAGCGCAGTCCCTGGGTTCAGGGTTTATCATTTCCCCTGACGGTTACGTCCTGACGAACAATCATGTGATCGATGGCGCCGACGAAATTCTGGTTCGTCTGTCGGACCGTAGTGAGCTCAAAGCCAAGCTGGTCGGCACTGACCCACGTACAGACGTTGCGGTGCTGAAGATCGACGGCAAGGATTTGCCTACCGTGAAGCTGGGCGACTCCGAAAAGCTCAAGGTGGGTGAATGGGTGCTGGCCATCGGTTCGCCGTTCGGTTTCGATCACTCTGCGACCAAAGGTATTGTCAGCGCCAAAGGCCGTAGCCTGCCCAATGACACCTACGTACCGTTCATCCAGACCGACGTCGCGATCAATCCGGGTAACTCGGGTGGCCCGCTGTTCAACATGGCCGGCGAAGTCGTAGGGATCAACTCGCAGATATTCACGCGCTCAGGCGGCTTCATGGGGCTGTCTTTCGCCATCCCGATTAACGTCGCGATGGACGTGGCCAACCAGCTCAAGGCCAGCGGCAAGGTCAATCGTGGCTGGCTGGGTGTGGTGATTCAAGAGGTCAACAAAGACCTGGCTGAATCGTTCGGCCTGGACAAGCCCGCCGGTGCCCTGGTTGCTCAGGTGCTTGAAGGTGGTCCAGCCGCCAAGGGCGGTCTGCAGGTAGGTGACGTTATTCTGAACGCCAATGGCCACCCGATCGTGATGTCGGCTGATCTGCCGCAAATCGTCGGCAATCTCAAGGACGGTAGCAAGGTCCAGCTTGACGTGATCCGTGACGGCAAACGCAAGACCCTTGACGTGACGGTCGGTGCGTTGCCGGACGAAGGTCAGGAAATGGGTTCTGCTGACGGCACGGGCATCGAGCGCAGCAGTAACCGTTTGGGTGTTTCGGTCGCTGATCTGACCGCCGAACAGCAAAAGACGCTTGATCTGAAGGGCGGTGTCATCATCAAGGAAGTGCAGGAGGGTCCCGCGGCCCTTATCGGTCTGCAGCCAGGCGATGTGATCACGCACTTGAACAACCAGGCGATTACCTCAGCCAAGAACTTCACTGAGGTGGCAAAAGACCTGCCGAAGAACCGCTCGGTGTCCCTGCGTGTCCTGCGTCAGGGTCGAGCCAGCTTCATTACCTTCAAACTGGCTGAATAGCCGCATGCATTAACGGGAGAGGGCGGTTGATACCGCCCTTTTTTCTGCGTGTTGCGTCGGGTAATGCCGATCCTCTCGCCTGTGAACGTGACGCCCCGGCGATACTTCAGGTACAATTCCCGGCTATTTTTCGGCGGGTAAACTGCCTGCAACCTTTTTGAGTGTTGATCCGTGAGTGATTTGAGTCATATCCGCAATTTCTCCATCATCGCCCACATTGACCATGGCAAGTCGACGCTGGCCGACCGCTTCATTCAAATGTGCGGTGGCTTGTCCGAGCGCGAAATGGAAGCTCAGGTACTTGACTCCATGGATCTTGAGCGCGAGCGCGGGATCACCATCAAGGCCCACAGCGTGACACTGCACTACAAGGCCAACGACGGCAAAACCTACCAGTTAAACTTCATTGACACCCCGGGCCACGTGGACTTCACCTATGAAGTCAGCCGTTCCCTGGCGGCATGTGAAGGTGCGCTGCTGGTCGTCGATGCGGGGCAGGGCGTTGAAGCCCAGTCCGTAGCCAACTGCTATACCGCCATCGAGCAAGGCCTTGAGGTCATGCCGGTGCTGAACAAAATGGACTTGCCGCAGGCCGATCCGGACCGCGTCAAGGAAGAAATCGAAAAGATCATCGGTATCGACGCCACTGACGCCGTGGCCTGCAGCGCCAAGAGCGGCATGGGCGTCGACGAAGTGCTGGAACGTCTGGTTCAGACCATTCCTGCACCCACCGGCAATATCGAAGACCCGCTGCAAGCGTTGATCATTGACTCCTGGTTCGACAACTACCTGGGCGTTGTCTCCCTGGTGCGTGTGCGCCACGGTCGAGTGCGCAAGGGCGACAAGATCCTCGTCAAATCCACCGGCAAGATGCACCTGGTCGACAGCGTGGGCGTTTTCACCCCCAAGCACACTGCCACGGTCGACCTGAAAGCCGGTGAAGTGGGCTTCATCATTGCAGGCATCAAGGACATTCACGGCGCGCCGGTCGGTGACACCCTGACCTTGAGCACGACACCGGATGTTGCAGTGCTGCCGGGCTTCAAGCGTATTCAGCCGCAGGTGTATGCCGGTCTGTTTCCGGTCAGTTCTGACGACTTCGAGGACTTCCGCGAAGCCTTGCAGAAGCTGACCCTCAACGACTCATCGCTGCAGTATTCGCCGGAAAGCTCTGACGCGCTTGGCTTCGGCTTCCGTTGCGGCTTCCTCGGCATGTTGCACATGGAGATTATCCAGGAACGTCTCGAACGCGAGTACGACCTGGACCTGATCACTACAGCGCCGACGGTGATTTTTGAGCTCCTGCTCAAGACCGGTGAAACGATTTACGTCGACAACCCGTCAAAGCTGCCCGATCTGTCCAGCATCGAAGATATGCGTGAGCCGATCGTGCGGGCCAATATTCTTGTGCCTCAAGAGCACCTGGGCAACGTCATTACGCTGTGCATCGAGAAGCGTGGCGTGCAGCATGACATGCTGTTCCTGGGTACTCAGGTCCAGGTGAGCTACGACCTGCCGATGAACGAAGTGGTTCTGGACTTCTTTGATCGTCTCAAGTCGGTAAGCCGTGGTTATGCGTCGCTGGACTATCATTTTGATCGTTATCAGTCCGCTAATCTGGTCAAGCTCGATGTGCTGATCAACGGTGAGAAAGTCGATGCTCTGGCATTGATCGTTCACCGGGACAACGCGAACTATAAAGGTCGCGCGTTGACCGAGAAGATGAAAGAGCTGATCCCTCGACAGATGTTCGATGTGGCAATCCAGGCCGCTATTGGCGGGCAGGTTGTGGCGCGTACCACTGTCAAGGCGCTAAGAAAGAACGTACTGGCCAAATGTTATGGCGGCGACGTCAGCCGTAAGCGTAAATTGCTGGAGAAGCAAAAGGCCGGTAAGAAACGCATGAAGCAGGTCGGCAACGTGGAAATTCCACAGGAAGCTTTCCTTGCAGTGCTCAGGTTGGAATAGTCAGGTCCTATGTCACTAAATTTCCCGCTGTTGTTGGTCATCGCTGTATTCGTGTGCGGCTTGCTGGCATTGCTTGATCTGGTCATTCTGGCGCCTCGTCGCCGGACGGCCATTTCGACGTATCAAGGCAGTGTTACCCAGCCGGACATTGAAGTTGTCGAGCGTCTGAACAAAGAGCCGTTGCTGGTTGAGTACGGCAAATCGTTCTTTCCGGTGCTGTTCATCGTTCTCGTCCTGCGTTCGTTTCTGGTTGAGCCTTTCCAGATTCCGTCGGGGTCGATGATACCGACGCTGCGGGTCGGTGATTTCATCCTGGTCAACAAGTTCTCTTATGGCATTCGCCTGCCTGTACTGGACGAGAAAGTCATCCCGATCGGCGATCCCGAGCGTGGCGATGTGATGGTCTTTCGCTACCCAAGCGACCCGAGTGTCAATTACATCAAGCGCGTTGTCGGCCTGCCGGGCGATAAAATTCGCTATACCAGCGACAAGAAACTGTTCGTCAACGGTGAACTGGTTGCCAAACAGCTGATCGGCACCGAGCCGGGCACCCTGGGCAGCGCTGAGCTGTACAACGAGCGGTTGGGGACTGTCGAGCATGAAATCCGTCAGGAGATGACGCGCTACCGTGCGCCGCCTGATCATGAATGGACGGTGCCCGCTGGCCATTACTTCATGATGGGTGACAACCGGGACAACTCCAACGACAGCCGTTACTGGGATGACCCCACTATTCCCAAGGATGAGTTGGGCATGGTTCCGGACAAGAACATTGTCGGCAAGGCGTTCGCGATATGGATGAGCTGGCCTGAGCCAAAACTGAGTCACTTCCCCAGCTTTTCGCGGGTGGGGTTGATCAAGTAATCAATGCGGCGCTGTGTGATACAGCGCCGTATGTCATTTGGGCTGGCTTGAATGTGGGTCGTGCTGGATCGAACCCTCTCGCCGGTTTCCACAGGCTATCCTTGAGGTTTTAAATGAGAGTCGCCGGTTCGCAGAAAGGGTTGTCGTTTGTCGGATGGCTGTTGGCGCTTGCGCTCGCGGCGTTTGTGCTCAGCGTTGCATTCAAGCTGGTGCCGCATTATCTCGATCACATGTCGATGAAGAAGATCATTAATGCGGTCGACACCAACCCTGCTCTGGACATCACTACCGTTGGCGATTTCTACAGTTATGTCGGTAAAAGCATGCAGGTCAACAGCATTCGGGATTTGGATTTGAACAAGGTGTTAAGTGTGACGGTGGAAGACAATAAGTTTCTCGCCCATTTGCAATACGAGAAACGCGAATCACTGATCCAGAATATCGATCTGGTGGTGAAGTTCGACGACACATTCAAAGTGGGTAAACCGTGAGCGTTTCCTTGAGTCGCCTGGAGCGTCAGCTCGGCTATACCTTCAAGGATCAAGAGCTGATGGTCCTTGCTCTCACTCACCGTAGCTTCGCCGGGCGCAATAACGAGCGTCTGGAGTTCCTCGGTGACGCCATTCTCAACTTCGTTGCCGGTGAAGCCTTGTTTGATCGCTTCCCTCAGGCACGAGAAGGTCAGCTTTCACGCTTGCGAGCGCGGTTGGTAAAAGGCGAAACCCTGGCTGTACTGGCCCGTGGTTTCGATCTCGGTGAATACCTGCGCCTGGGCTCCGGCGAGCTCAAGAGCGGCGGTTTTCGCCGTGAATCGATTCTCGCTGACGCGCTCGAAGCCCTGATCGGGGCGATTTACCTTGATTCGGGTATGGATGCGGCGCGGGAGCGAGTTCTGGACTGGCTCACCACCGAGTTCGACAGCCTGACGCTGGTGGACACCAACAAAGATCCGAAGACCCGGCTGCAGGAGTTTCTCCAGTCGCGTGCCTGTGACCTGCCGCGTTACGAAGTGGTGGATATCCAGGGTGAACCGCATTGCCGAACCTTTTTCGTCGAATGCGAGATCACCTTACTGAATGAAAAAAGCCGGGGCCAGGGTGTCAGTCGTCGCATTGCCGAACAGGTAGCAGCGGCTGCAGCACTTATTGCCCTAGGCGTGGAGAACGGCCATGAATGATTCAATTGCAACACGCTGCGGCTATGTGGCCATCGTTGGTCGCCCGAACGTGGGCAAATCCACGCTGCTTAACCATATCCTGGGGCAGAAGCTGGCGATTACTTCGCGCAAGCCGCAGACCACCCGTCACAACATGCTGGGCATCAAGACCGAAGGCGCCGTGCAGGCGATCTACGTCGACACGCCTGGCATGCACAAGAACGGCGAGAAAGCGCTCAATCGCTACATGAACAAAACCGCTTCGGCGGCGTTGAAAGACGTTGACGTCGTGATCTTCGTTGTTGACCGTACGCGCTGGACCGAAGAAGACCAGATGGTGCTTGAGCGTGTTCAGTACGTGCAGGGCCCGGTGATCCTGGCGATCAACAAGACCGACCGTCTGGAAGACAAGACCGAGCTGATGCCCCATTTGGAGTGGTTGCAAGGTCAACTGCCGAACGCTTCGATCATGCCGATTTCCGCGCAGCACGGGCATAACCTCGAAGCGCTGGAAACCCTGATCGCCAAGCATCTGCCGGAAAACGATCACTTCTTCCCGGAAGACCAGATCACTGACCGCAGCAGCCGCTTCCTGGCCGCCGAACTGGTTCGCGAGAAGATCATGCGTCAGTTGGGTGCCGAGCTGCCGTACCAGATCACCGTTGAAATCGAAGAGTTCAAGCAGCAGGGCAAAACCCTGCATATCCACGCCTTGATCCTCGTCGAACGTGACGGCCAGAAGAAGATCATCATTGGCGACAAGGGTGACCGCATCAAGCGTATCGGTACTGACGCACGTCGTGACATGGAGCTGTTGTTCGACTCCAAGGTCATGCTAAATCTGTGGGTCAAGGTTAAAGGCGGCTGGTCCGATGACGAGCGCGCCCTGCGTTCGCTCGGCTATGGCGACCTTTAAACGCGTTACCTGTTGACGGGCCGCCACTGGCCGCCCGTCACACCCTTCGTCGTCTTTGCTTCTTTCGAGCCTGCGTTAACCATGAGCACGCCCATCGGCCAACTTGCTTACGTGCTGCACAGTCGGGCGTACCGTGAGAACAGCGCGTTGGTGGATTTCCTCACGCCACAAGGGCGGCTGCGGGCAGTGTTACGCAGCGCGCGTGGCAAGGCTGGCACTCTGGCGCGGCCCTTCGTGCCCTTGGAAATCGAATTTCGTGGTCGCGGCGAGCTCAAGAACGTCGGGCGCATGGAAAGCTCGGGCGTTGCCAGCTGGTTGGTGGGTGAAGCGCTGTTCAGCGGTCTTTACCTCAACGAGCTGATCATCCGGCTGTTGCCTGCCGAAGATCCACATCCTGCTGTTTTCGATCATTATGCGGCGACCTTGCTGGCCTTGGCCGAAGGCCGTCCCTTGGAGCCGTTGCTGCGTTCTTTCGAATGGCGTCTGCTTGACGATCTGGGCTACGGTTTTGCGCTGGACCTGGATGTCAGTGGCGAACCTCTGGCGTCGGATGGCATGTACCGCCTGCAAGTGGATGCCGGACTGGAGCGGGTCTACCTTCTGCAGCCGGGTTTATTTCAGGGGGCCGAACTGCTGGCCATGGCCGAAGCCGACTGGACGGCGCCTGGTGCGTTGTCTGCCGCGAAGCGGTTGATGCGTCAGGCATTGGCCGTTCACCTGGGCGGCCGCCCATTAGTCAGCCGCGAACTGTTTCGCAAGCCGTAAACAGGCTTTATGCTCATCGACCTGTTCCACCCATCTTTCAGGAGACACACGTGACTCACAGCACTCGCATCCTTCTTGGCGTCAATATCGATCACGTCGCCACGTTGCGTCAGGCCCGGGGCACGCGTTATCCGGACCCGGTCAAGGCGGCGCTGGATGCCGAAGAAGCGGGTGCCGATGGCATCACCGTGCATCTGCGCGAAGACCGTCGTCACATTCAGGAGCGCGATGTGCTGCTGCTCAAGGACGTGCTGCAGACCCGGATGAATTTCGAAATGGGCGTGACCGATGAAATGCTGGCCTTCGCCGAGCGCATTCGTCCGGCCCACGTTTGCCTGGTTCCGGAAACACGCCAGGAGTTGACCACCGAGGGCGGACTGGATGTCGCAGGCCAGGAAGCGCGGATTCAGGCGGCCGTTGAGCGCTTGAGCAAGATCGGTTGCGAAGTGTCGCTGTTTATCGATGCCGATGAACGTCAGATCGCGGCATCAAAGCGGGTCGGGGCACCTGCCATCGAGTTGCACACTGGCCGGTACGCCGACGCACAGACGCCAACGGAGGTCGCCGACGAGCTGCAACGCATCGCTGATGGCGTCGCGTTTGGCCTGGCTGAAGGTTTGATCGTCAACGCCGGGCACGGTCTGCATTACCACAACGTTGAAGCAGTCGCCGCGATCAAGGGCGTGAACGAGCTGAACATCGGCCACGCACTGGTCGCCCATGCGCTGTTTGTGGGCTTCAAGACGGCGGTGGCAGAGATGAAGGCGTTGATTCTGGCGGCGGCTTATAAGGGCTGATACCCCCGGAGCTTGTTGGAGCGAGGCTTGCCCGCGATGAGCCGGAGTGGTGTACCAGATACACCGCGTGATCGTTCTTCGCGGGCAAGCCTCGCTCCAACAGCCCGTCTAAGGCTTACGCCCCACAATCACCGCTCGCATGGGGGCAGGGAGGCCTTCCACGGTCTTGCTGTGATCTTCGGGATCAAGAAAATCGCTCAGTGACTGAAAGCGCATCCATTCCGTGCCGCGTTGCTCCTGGGTGGTGGTGACGCTGACGTCAACGCAACGCACATCGACGAAGCCGGCGCGCCGCAACCACAATTCCAGCGCTGGCACCGATGGTAGAAACCACACATTGCGCATCTGCGAATAGCGGTCTTCCGGGACCAGCACCTGATGCACATCCCCTTGCACCACCATGGTTTCCAGCACCAGTTCGCCGCCTTTGACCAGGCAGTCTTTCAACGCCAGCAAGTGATCGATGGGTGATTTGCGGTGGTACAGCACGCCCATGGAAAACACCGTGTCGAAACCTTCAAGTCGCGCAGGCAGGTCTTCCAGAGTGAACGGCAGGTGCCAGGCCGGAAGGTCTGGCAAGTAACGCTGCATGGCCTGGAACTGGCAGAAAAACAGCCAGTTGGGGTCGACACCAATGACGCTGTCGGCGCCTGCGCCCAGCATGCGCCACTGGTAATAACCGTTGCCGCAGCCCACATCCAGCACGCGCTTGCCTTTGAGGTCCAGATGCGGCGATACCCGTGACCATTTCCAGTCCGAGCGCCATTCGGTGTCCACATGCACGCCGAACACGTCGAACGGTCCTTTGCGCCACGGCGAAAGCCCCAACAGTGCCTTGCGCACCTGGGTACGGGTTTCACCGTCGCACTCGGCATCCAGGGTAAAGCTGTCGGTCAGATCGACTCGGGTTGGCGTCAGGTCGGGCAGGGCGTTGAGTGCGCCTTGCCAGCGTTCCAGATCGCCATGACCCTTGGCCATTTTGCTGTCGAGTTGTGCCTGCAGGCCGTTGGCCCATTCAGCCAGGGGGGTGCCCGCCAGACGGCGGACCAGAGGAGCGAGATCAATCATGGCAGGGCGATCAACGAGGCAAAGTTAAGGCATTGAAACCAGAGCACCACTTTCGAGAATCCCGCATCCAGCAGGCGTTGGCGATGTTCGTCGAGGCTGTCGGGCTTCATCACGTTTTCGATGGCACTACGCTTCTGGGCAATTTCCAGTTCGCTGTAGCCATTGGCGCGCTTGAAGGCGACGTGCAGATCGGTGAGCAGGTCATGTTCCTGTAAGTCGTTGAAGCGCAGCTTCTCCGACAGAATCAGAGCACCGCCCGGCACCAGCGCCTGATGAATGCGGCTTAACAGCGCCAGACGTTGCTCGGGGGCGATGAACTGCAGGGTGAAATTGAGCGCCACCACCGACGCCGGCTGGAACTCAAGCGCCAGAATGTCACCCTCGATGACCTGCACTGGCAGCAACTCCTGAAACATCGAGTCCTGCCCATTGAGGTATTCACGGCAGCGTTCGACCATGGCCGCCGAGTTATCCACCGCGATGACGCTGCAGCCCTCGGTTCTCACGTGACGACGCAGGGCCTGGGTGACGGCACCCAGGGAGCTGCCCAGGTCGTACAGTACGCTGTCGGGTTGCGCGAACTGCGCCGCGAGCACGCCGAGGTTCTCGACAATTGTCGGATAGCCAGGCACCGAGCGCTTGATCATGTCCGGGAAGACCCGCACCACGTCCTCATTGAAGGCGAAGTCTGGCACCTGGGCAAGGGGCTGGGCAAACAGGCGGTCGGGTTCTTTGCTCACGGCGGTTCCGGCGAAGGGGTGAAAAGTGCGGCATTTTAGCCAATTCCAGACCTGCGCCGAAACCTCATCTGACCGAAGATGAGGAAAAGTCAGTCATTGACGCTGATAACACAGTCGAATGTCCGCTCCGGGGCGACTTCCGGCGCCCAAGGCTGTTGATAAACCATCATCAAGTGGCCGGTACCCGTAGCCGCCGCCTTGTAGCGCCACACGGACTGTCCTGCGCTGCCGACCATATTATTGTCTTCGGGGTTGGTGTACACCTCGGGCCCCATGCTGCGCAGGATGCCTTGGGCGGGGTTCTGGATATGCCAGCGGTAACCCGTGGTGGGCGTGCTGGGTAAGGTCAGCATCAACATTTGCCCGGTTTTCAGGGTCAGCGGGCATTCGCTCTGTTCTTCAAGGGTCACGATATTTGTGGGCTGCTGCGCACAGGCAGCCAGCAGGGAGAGGGTCAGCGGGACAAGTAGACGGGTCGGGGTCATAGAGGCTCCAGTCTCGTTGGACGAGACCGGAGCATAGCCGATGAGTCATTGATGAGGCGAGTTTGGGGGCGGGGTCCAACTTTCGGGGTGCAGTTCATTTTCGTGGGACCGGCTTTAGCCGGGAAGGCTGCACCCTTGGCGCAACAGAGGCAGCGAACATACCGGCCTGTTCCCGGCTAAAGCCGGTCCCACGGAGTTGAGAGATCCGCAGGGCCCTATCCCTCGCTGAAGACGCCTTCGTGGGCAAGCCTCGCCAACGGGGTGTTGGTATCTGTCAGAACAATATCTTCGCCACATCCGCAAAACGCTTGGCGAAGTGAACGGTGATGCCTTCCTTCAGGTAATCCGGCAGTTCTTCGAAGTTGCCACGGTTGGGTTCCGGCAGGATCAGTTCGTTGATTTTCTGCCGGCGTGCCGCGATGACTTTTTCCCTTACGCCGCCAATCGGCAGAACATGCCCGGTCAGCGTCAGCTCGCCGGTCATGGCAACGCCTTTCTTCGGTGCCTGATTGCGCGCCAGTGACAACAAGGCGCTGGCCATTGTCACGCCAGCGCTTGGACCGTCCTTGGGCGTCGCGCCTTCGGGCACGTGCAAGTGGACGAAGGCTTCATCGAAGAAACGCGGGTCGCCGCCAAACTGCTCAAGGTTCGAGCTGACATAGCTGTAGGCAATTTCAGCGGATTCCTTCATCACGTCGCCTAACTGGCCGGTGAGCTTGAAACCACGGTTAAGGGTATGAATGCGCGTCGCCTCGATCGGCAGGGTTGCGCCGCCCATGCTGGTCCAGGCCAGACCGGTGATCACGCCAGTGCCGGACAAGACTTGTTCGTTACGAAACACCGGCATGCCCAGTGAAGCTTCGAGGTCTTTGGGACCGATCTTGATGACAGACTTGGGTTCGTCCAGCAGTTTGACCACGGCTTTACGCACCACTTTACTCAGCTGTTTCTCCAGCTGACGCACGCCAGCTTCCCGGGCATAGCCTTCGATCACGGCCCGTAATGCAGTGTCGCTGATCGCCAGGCTGCCTTTGGACACGCCTGCCTTGGCCAGTTGCTTGGGCCACAAGTGGCGCTTGGCAATGGCGAGTTTTTCTTCGGTGATGTAACCCGAGAGGCGAATCACTTCCATTCGGTCCAGCAACGGGCCGGGGATCGAGTCCAGGGTGTTGGCGGTGCAGATGAACAGTACCTTGGACAGATCCAGACGCAGGTCCAGGTAGTGGTCGAGGAATTCGACGTTCTGTTCCGGGTCCAGGGTTTCCAGCAGCGCGGACGCAGGGTCGCCCTGATAGCTCTGGCCCATCTTGTCGATTTCATCAAGCATGATGACCGGGTTCATGACCTCCATGTCCTTGAGCGCTTGGACCAGCTTGCCGGGTTGCGCGCCGATGTAGGTGCGGCGATGGCCTTTGATCTCGGCTTCATCGCGCATGCCGCCAACGCTGAAACGGTAGAAGGGACGTCCCAGGGATTCTGCAATGGACCGGCCTACGCTGGTCTTGCCCACGCCCGGCGGGCCCACCAACAGCACGATGGAACCACTGATTTCGCCTTTATAGGCGCCGACTGCGAGAAATTCGAGGATCCGTGACTTAATGTCATCCAGACCGGCGTGATGCTGGTCGAGCACTTTGCGGGCGTGCTTGAGGTCCAGTTTGTCCTTGCCGAAGACGCCCCAAGGCACCGAGCTGGCCCAGTCCAGGTAGTTGCGGGTAACCGCGTATTCCGGGGAGCCGGTTTCCAGCACTTTGAGCTTGTTGATCTCTTCGTCAATGCGCTTGCGTGCCTGGGCGGGCAGTGTTTTGCCTTCCAGCCGGGCTTCAAACTGTTCGATGTCGGCACTGCGGTCGTCTTTGCTCAGGCCCAGCTCTTGCTGGATAACCTTGAGCTGCTCCTTGAGAAAGAACTCACGCTGATGTTCACCGATCTTGCGGTTCACCTCGGCAGAGATTTCTTTTTGCAGTCGAGCGACTTCGACTTCCTTGCGCAGCATCGGCAGGACTTTTTCCATGCGCTTGAGCATGGGCACGCAATCGAGAACCTGCTGCAACTCGACACCGTTGGCGGATGTCAGTGCGGCGGCGAAGTCGGTCAACGGCGACGGATCATTGGGGCTGAAGCGATTGAGGTAGTTCTTCAGTTCTTCGCTGTACAGCGGGTTGAGCGGCAACAGTTCCTTGATCGCATTGATCAGGGCCATGCCGTAAGCCTTGACCTCGTCGGTCGGCTCGCTGGGCTGATGGGGGTATTCGACTTCCACCAGATACGGCGGGCGATGGTGCTTGAGCCAGGTCTTGATGCGCACACGGCTCAGGCCCTGGGCCACGAACTGCAGCTTGCCGTTCTCACGACTGGCGTGGTGAACCTTGACCAGCGTGCCGTATTCGGGCAACGCATCGGTATTGAAGTGGCGAGGGTCTTCCGGCGGCGTGTCCATGAAAAACAGCGCCAGGGAGTGGTGTTCGGACTTGCTTACCAGCTCCAGCGTCTCGGCCCAAGGGTCTTCATTGACGATGACCGGCAACACCTGGGCAGGGAAGAAGGGGCGGTTGTGAATCGGGATGACATAGACCTTGTCCGGCAGGTTCTGCCCTGGCAAGGCGAGCGATGTGCTGTGGGAGCTCGGGGTAACGTCGTGCTCGGCCTCTACATCGTCAGGCATATCGTGTGAGTCTGCTTGCTGGTCGCTCATGGGGCACCTGCACAATTGAACATGGCTCTTAGATGGGGCGATCAACCTCAGGTTTCAATGGCTGCGGTCAATAGCATTTGTGACAGGGCAGGAAACGAGGTGTTGATGCCCGAAAACCAGCCACAAAAAAGGCGGCCATCTTTCGATAGCCGCCTTGTTCACTGCGTCAACACATCATCAATCCGGCAGTTTGAACGCCATGACGTAGTCGCCTTGCTTGGTGCCCAGCGAGCCATGACCGCCAGCCATGACCAGCACGTATTGCTTGCCGTCCTTGCCGGTGTAAGTCATCGGCGTGGTCTGCGCACCGGCTGGCAGGCGACCTTCCCACAACTGTTTGCCATTACGAACGTCGTAGGCTCGCAGGTATTGGTCAAGGGTGCCGCTCAGGAACGCGACGCCGCCAGCCGTGGTGAACGTGCCACCCAGGCTTGGAACGCCCATGGACAATGGAATCGGCACCGGCGAGCTATCACGCACCGTGCCGTTCTTGTGCATCCAGATGGTTTTTTGATTGGTCAGGTCCACGGCGGCGACATAACCCCAGGCCGGAGCCTGGCAAGGCAGACCCATGGGCGAGAGCAGGGCTTCAAGAATCACACCGTAAGGCGCGCCTTTGTTCGGCTGCACGCCTTCTGTTTCGCTTTTGCGACCCGGACCGCCTTCAACTTCAGCGGCTGGAACCAGCTTGGAGCGGAAAGCCATGTAGCTCGGGTTCACGAAAGCGATCTGACGCACGGGATCGACCGAAATGCCACCCCAGTCGAAGACACCGAAGTTGCCTGGATAAACGATCGAACCTTGCAGCGATGGCGGGGTGAACGGGCCGTCGTAACGCAGCGATTTGAAGTCAATCCGGCACAGCATTTGATCAAACGGCGTGACGCCCCACATGTCGCGCTCTTTCAGCGGCGGCGGCATGAAATTCAGGTCGGATTTAGGTTGGGTTGGCGAAGTATGATCGCCGGCAACCGCGCCCTGAGGAACCGGGACTTCGTTGATTGGAACAATTGGCTGGCCATTGCTGCGGTCCAGCACATAGATGCTGCCTTGCTTGGTGGATACCAGCACCGCAGGCTTGATGCCATCGGCGGTTTTCATATCCATGAGCGTTGGCTGACCACCCACGTCCATGTCCCAAAGGTCATGGTGAGTGAGTTGCATGTGCCAGCGGACTTTGCCGGACGCGATATCCAGCGCCACGATACCTGCGCTGTATTTCTCGGATTCCGGTGTGCGGTTGCCGCCCCACTGGTCCGGAGTCTGGTTGCCCATGGGCAGGTAAAGCATGCCCAGTTTTTCATCCACGGCGAACATCGACCACATGTTGGGCGAGTTGCGAGTGTAGGTATGGCCAGGGGCAATCGGCGTGGTGTCATCCGGATTGCCGCTGTCCCAGTTCCACACCAGACGGCCGGTGTGGACGTCAAACGCCCGGATCACGCCGGAAGGCTCGTCCATGGAAACGTTGTCGGTCACGTGACCGCCGATCACGACCAGATCCTTGGTCACGGCGGGCGGCGAAGTGGAGTAGTAGCCGCCTGGCGCAAAGGTGCCGATGTTGGCGCTCAGATCGATGGAACCGTTGTTACCGAAGTCTTCGCATGGCTTGCCGGTGTCGGCATTCAGCGCGATCAGGCGAGTGTCGGCAGTTGGCAGGAGGATGCGGCGCGGGCAGACGTTAGTGCCAGCGGCTGCAACGGCGGGCGTTGCCGGGCTTTGCGCCGGGGTAGCAGCTGAGGTCGCTGGCGCGGCTGCATAGGCGGCGTCATCGTGATACGAGACACCACGGCAGGTCATGTGCGCCCAACCTTTGAAGTTGGCGGCATTCTGGGTGCTGATCTTGGGATCGTAGCGCCAGATTTCCTTGCCGGTCTCCGGTTCCAGAGCAATCACCTGGCTGTGCGGCGTACACACGTAGAGCATGCCGTTGACTTTGAGCGGCGTATTCTCGGCGGTGGTCTCACCCGGATCGTTAGGCCCTGGGATATCGCCTGTGCGATAGGTCCAGGCGGGAACCAGCTTGTTGACGTTGTCCGGGGTGATCTGCGCCAGCGGCGAATAGCGGTCGCCGAAAGCGGTGCGCCCGTAGGACTGCCAGTCGCCATCAGGCATGGCTGGGGCGGCGCTGGTGGTGCCGGCGGTTTCACGATCCAGCTGGCCCTTGATTTCACCCGGGTTGGTGAATTGGCTGGCCAGCGCGGTAACACCGGCCAGAACCACGGCCACGCTCAACGCGCCAGTGGCCAGGCCACCGGGTTGACCGCGCAGCACCGGGCGGCGGAACCAAGGCAGCAGGAGCACGATGCCGAGGGCAAACCAAAGCGCCAGACGCGGCACCAATTGCCACCAATCCAGACCCACTTCCCACAAAGCCCAGACGGTGCTGGCGAACAGGATCACCGCGTAAAGGCCCAAGGCTGCACGACGTCCAGTGATGAGCAGCAGGCCCGTCACTGCGAAACCGATACCGGCCAGCAGGTAATACAACGAACCGCCCAGTTGCAGGAGTTTTACGCCCCCTGCCAACATGACCAGGCCCATCAACAAAATCACCAGACCGAGCAGCGTCGGTAACAGGCGATATCTGCTCAAGGCACCATCAGTGCTCATAGTATGAATCTCCGTGAATAATAAGTAGTTGACGCTAGTTGTTCATGACACCGACTCACGAGGAGTCTTGCAGCGATACTTTTGACGCTAGTTGTTGAAACGTATTACCGACAGCCAAAACTAACCGTTGGTCAGAACGACGACTGGATCTTCAATCCGGCGACCAGCGCATCGTCGACGTTATTCACGCCGCCCGGGTGCCGGATGTACTGCAGATTGGGGCGAACGGTCAGCCAGTTGGCCAAGTGAACGCCGTAGTACAGCTCGGCGTTGTACTCAGTGTCCTGCAATGGCATGAACGCCGGGTCGCTGTAGTCGTAGACCGCCGCTGCCCGATTTTGTGCGTCTGCATTTTTGCGGTAGGCCGGATTGACATGGATACGGGCGATGGCCAGACCGATATCGTCTTGCGGTCGGGCGTCGAATGGCCCCTTGTAAAAGCCGCCTACCGACACATAGTTGTCGACCTTGTTGGTTTTCTTGTCGTGCACCGTGCCGTTGACGAACAGGCTCAGCCCGCGACTTGGATTGCCATCGGCGCTTGTCACTTGTTGGCGCAGGTTCAACCACATGCCGTGTTTGCTCGATGCGCCGCGATACGCACTGCCGGTAGCAGCGGCGGACTGGCCATTACTGTTCTTGTACACATCCTGGCTGTCGGCGGTGCTGTAGTAATAACCCGCACGGTATTCACCCGGCAGCCCGTCAACTGTCGGCGACCACACCAACTCCACCGGTATCAACGCGCCTTGAGTGCCGCTGCCGCTGAGTTTGAAGGCATTGTCGTTTTCCAGGTTCGACGGGTTCTGTTCGAAAACACCTATCTGCGCGAACAGTTCTGGATTGATCTGATATTTCACGCGCATGGCCCACTGGCTGATCGGCCAGTTGTACCAGATGCCGCCGTCCCAATCGCCGACCTGAGAACCACAGAGCGCCAGGTTCTGGAAGTCGCAGGGGAAGGTGTTGAAATCTTCACCCTCATTGAAGCGGCCAAGCTTGACGCTCAAGGCTTGATCGAAGAATTTTTGCTGGTACCACATCTGCGTCAGACGGGTCACGCTGCCCCGGCCCCAGACTTCCTGAGACGAAGAGATCGTGCCGACGCGCGGGTCGCCGATGCGATCGTTGCTGATGTTGTCGCCGTTACGATTGTTCAGCGTCAGTTGAAACTCGGCATCGTGCCAACCGAGGATTTTTTGCAGATCAAGGTGGGCGCCCAGTGTCCATTGATCGCTATAACGCACGGTTTTGTCGTGGTTATAGCCACCGTGCAGGTTGGAGCCTGTTTCGGACGTGTAGTCCAGCTTGAAGTCATACCCTTGTTGCGAAAGTTCGCTGCGCTTGCCGTTCCAGTCGCCCAGCATCCACGGCGAATCGGCGTCAAATGCTGGCGTCGCTTGAGCGCAGGCCACAAAACCCAACGCCATCAAGGCGCAACATCCATTGAAAGTGCGCAGGTGCGGCCTGACAGGCACGGTCAGAGCAACAGATCGTCTCGGGTCATCGGACATGAGGGGCATTCTTTGGTTATTAGTGAGGGCGTGAGCGGCATCTCGCGCCAGAGAAACAGAAGACGTGATGATTGAAGAAATCGGATTAATCGATTCAGCCGCTGAGTAGTGTAATGATAGGGAGCTAACGAGTCGACAAACAGCGGGAAATTTGACATGGATCATTGCAAGCGCTGTAACAGTGGGTGTTGAGCCCGAAGGTTTGTTCCACAGGCAGGACGGTTTTAGGAGGAGTCCTACACTTTAAATGGCTGTTGTCTGGCTCCCAGGTTGTAGCCTTCGCACGCTAAGCTCTTCCCGCTTTCAGAAGGCTCGGCTAAGGTGCGCAACGCTTGAAAACGCCTCAGGTCATTTATCTCGAAGGTTTCCATGACAACACAGCACTCCAACCCTCTGCACGGCGTGACGCTGGAACAGATCCTCAACGCTCTGGTTGAGCATTACGAATGGTCTGGCCTTGCTGAACGCATTGACATTCGCTGCTTCAAGAGCGACCCGAGCATCAAGTCCAGCCTGACCTTTCTTCGCAAGACACCGTGGGCCCGCGAAAAGGTCGAAGCGCTGTACGTGAAGTTGCACCGCAGCAAGGGCTGGTAACTCGCCCGGGTTGGACCCCGGGCCTCAAGGATTAAAACGATGTACGCCGAACACACGCAACACGCGCAAGGACAGCGCTGCTTCACGATCATCGCCGCCTGCCTGGGCTGGTCGGGACTGGTTATTCAGCTGTACCTGATTTTCGTGGCCCGATGGGCCGATGACGCCAGTCTGCTTGGCGGATTGGTGCGGTTTTTCAGTTTCTTCACGGTGTTGACCAACACATTGGTGGCGGTTGCCTTGACCTGTGCGCTAGGCCTCAGGTCCTCGGCAGTGCACCGTTTTTTTCGACATCCCGTGGTGTGCGGCGGCATCGCTACCAGCATTGTTCTGGTGGGCCTGGCTTACAACGTCCTGCTGCGACATTTGTGGCAGCCGCAGGGCTGGCAATGGGTCGCAGACGAACTGCTCCACGACGTCATGCCGGTTTTGTTTCTGGTTTATTGGTGGCTTTACGTGCCCAAGGGCGTTTTGCAATTGAGGCATGTGCTGCTGTGGATGCTTTATCCGGTCGTCTACTTTGCCTACGTGCTGCTGCGCGGTAATTCCCTCGGCGATTACATGTATCCGTTTATCAATGCGGGCACCATCGGTTTTACCAAGGCATTTATCAATGCGAGTGGCGTGTTGACGGGGTTCGTGGTGATTGGGTTGTTGTTGGTGGGGCTGGATCGGCTCAAGGGGCGCCGGGCATAGACCCGTCTTGCGATTTGTTGGAGCGCCGCCCGCTCGCTCCAACGGGAACTCAACCCTCATCCTGCTCATCAAGACGCCAGTAACCCGAGCACTTGAGGTGCGCTTCATCCAGCCCGAATTCCCCGAGCAGCACCCGTCGAATCCGGCGTGACAGCGCAGCTTCGGTGGCGACCCAGGCGTACAGCTTTCCTTCGGGCATTTCCAGGCGACGGGTGACGTCCACCAGGTCTTGCTCCCCGCGCACGATCCAGATCACATCCACCTGGGCCTGACTCTGAAACACCTGTTGTTCCCCGCTATCGGCAACCTCGACCACCACCAGTGCGCAGCGATGGGCGGGCAGGCTTTCGAGGCGTCGACCAATGGCGGGTAGGGCGGTTTCATCGCCGATCAACAGGTAGCTGTCGAACATGTCCGGCACGATCATCGATCCACGTGGACCGCCCATGTGCAGGAACTGCCCGGGCTCGGCCTGGGCTGCCCAGGTTGCGGCGGGGCCTTCGCCATGCAGAACGAAATCGATATCCAGTTCACCGCTTTCTGGGTCATAGCGACGTGGCGTGTAGTCGCGCATGGCCGGGCGCGGGCCGTCATCCGGCGCCCCAGGCTTCATGGAGGCTATCGCCTGTTCTTCTTCCGGGGTGTTGGGAAACATCAGTTTCACGTGATCATCGGTGCCCAGGCTGATAAAACCCGCCAGCTCCGGTCCGTGCAGCGTGATCCGGCGCATCTTCGGGGTCACGTCGGTCACGCGCAGCACCTGCAACTTGCGGCGTTTGAGTTCATGGTTGACACGGTGAATGGACAGTTGCGAGTTCATACGGACTTCTCCGACACGGAATGGGGGCCGTCGACGATGGCTTTGGCGGTGTTGTTGAGCAGGTCGCGAACCCGCAGGATTTCCTCGGGGCTCCAGCGGCCGTCGTGCATGTGCATGGCGTGACGCAGGTTGTTGACCGCTTCGTGGATTTCCGGCGGCCGTTCGTGGCCGCGCAACGAACGCTTGCTGACGTCGATGCGCATCCGCACGCCGTCCAGCGCAACGGCTTGCTCGATCAGCGAAGCGCGCCCGGCTTCTGTGATGGCGTAGTGTTTTTTACCCCCTTGTGCGCTGCCCTCGATCAACTCGCTTTCTTCAAGGAAGGTCAGGGTGGGGTAAATCACACCGGGGCTCGGGCTGTAGGCGCCGTCGAACATGCTCTCGATCTGGCGGATCAGGTCGTAGCCGTGGCAAGGCTGCTCGGCTATCAACGCCAGCAACAGTAACTTCAAATCCCCCGGTGCAAACACACGGGGGCCACGACCGCCGCGCTCGCCACGGGGGCGTTTTTCAAAACCGTCCCGTCCTTCGCCCTGTTCGCGGTGGGAAGGTCGGTGCTCATTGTGGTGATGGTCATCACGCATTTTTTCTCTCCTGCTTTAATTAAGATATACCTTAAGATATATCTTAAAAACAAAGCAAAAGATCACGACGAACGGTTGTCATTACCCTACAAGGCTTGTGTGTTGCTTACGGTGCAACGCGTATGCGCTCCCGGCTCGAGATAAGGATTGAGGATCGGCGCCATACCTTTAAGCACCTGCACCGGCAGCGCCGAGGTAAAGCGAAAGCCTTCGGCGGCCTTGCCGGGTACGAAGGCCGTGAGGGTGCCGAAATGGTTGTCGCCCAGATAAAACACGAAAGTCGCCGTCCGGTTTATGGCCCGGGAGCTGAGTACGCGACCACCCGCGCCGATGCTTTCAATGCGGTTGTCACCGGTACCGGTTTTGCCACCCATGGCCAACGGGCTGCCATCCAGCAGTTTGAAACTGCCTTGCACGCGTTTGGCCGTGCCGCCGTCTACCACTTGAGACAAAGCCTCGCGCATCGCGGCGGCCACTTCGGAAGGCATCACGCGCTTGCCCAGTTCGGGATTGTTGGCCAGCCGAGTCTCATAGGGTGTATCGGTCGCAAAATGCAGGCTGTCGATGCGCAAGACCGGCAAGCGAACGCCATCGTTCTGGATGATGCCAATCAACTCGGCCAGCGCTGCGGGGCGGTCGCCCGAACTGCCAATGGCTGTTGCCAACGAGGGCACCAAGTGATCAAACGGGTACCCCACGCGCTGCCAACGCTGATGAATATCCAGAAACGCTTCAACCTCCAGCATGGTTCGAATGCGACTGTCGCGAGCGCTTTTATGCTGGCTTTTGAATAGCCAACCGTAAACCTCCTGACGCTCGAACTGGCTGGCGGCGACGGCATCCTTGAATTGAGCCTGAGGGTGTTGCAACAGGTAACCCACCAACCATAAGTCCAGCGGGTGAACCCGGGCGATGTAGCCCTGATCCGGCAGGTCGTAAGCCCCCGGGCCATAGCGTTGATACAGCTCGATCAGGCGCTTGTCGCTGAGTTTCGGGCCGACTTTTTCTTCGGCCATATGAGCCCGGACGAAGGCGTTGAACGCCGTTTGATCGGCATCAGGCAGTAAATAGCGATGGACCGCTGCCAGACGCACCGCCGACGGATGCACACCGTCCAGAAATGTATCGAGACGCTCTTGAGTGTTCTTGTCCTTGTAGCGTTTCCAGAACCGCAGCAGGAACACCGTTCCTTCCCGGTCAGCGAAGCGGGCGAGGTATTCCTGACGGCGTGGATTGTCATCATCCTTGAGCAGTTCGGCGCTGTTGCCGGGTGCCTGGTAAGTGCTGTAACGCACCAGATCGCGCATCAGACGAATGAACGGCAAGTTGATTGACTCGCGTAGCGCCTCGCGCAGGGTGGGATTGCGCGTGTTGTCTTCCTTGCGAAAGTTGTTGAAGTGATGCAAGCCGCCGCCGGTGAAAAAGCGTTCTCCAGGGTTTGCCGAGTAACGCCGGTCCAGGGCCGCAGACAGCATCGTCGGCAAGCTGCGATCCTTGCTCTGTGCCAGGTAGTCCACCGCCCAGCGTGTCAGGCGATCCTGCTGCTCCACGGGCGTCTTGATCAGTTGCGCCGACGTCTGCCCCGCATAGCGTTCATGCAGCTCGGCGATCATTTCCAGGTAGGTGGTCAGCACCCGCATCTTCGCCGTGGAGCCCAGCTCCAGCTTGCTGCCTTCGTTGATATCAAACGGCTGGTCGGTGCTGTCGGTTTGCACCCTGACGCGGGTGCCGTCAGACCCGCGCTCAAGCAGGGTGAAGCTGTAACGCACCTGCGCGGTACTGGCAGGCGTCAGCAACCGTTCGCCCAACAGCCCGACATTCGCCGCAAAAACCGGGTCTGCCAGATCCCGCAGGTACTGGCTGACGCTGACCTGTAACTCGCTTTGCAAGGTGCTGGTGGCGGACAGGTCCAGGCGGTCCAGGTCGTAGAGGGAGCGATTGAGCATTGCGGACAGGCGACTGCGTGCAACGCTAATGCCTTTGTTGGTCTCGATGGGCTGAATCGTTGGCTGTTGAACCCAGTTTCGATAGGTGACGGTGCTATTCAAGGCAGCATCCGCGAGCGCTTGATCAATCACCCGATTCTGCGCCAGCAGACGTAGATGGCTGTCCGTCAGGTCCGCCAGTTCCGTGCGACCCTTGGCCAGAAAGTGTGAAGGTCGCCGCTGCGCAATAATCAGCGACAGTACTTCGCGCAGGGCCAGGCCGCGTTCGGCCAGGCTCTGCGGGTCGCTCGCCGTGGAGGCCAGCCGTTGATTGGTGCGCTCGAAGTCTGCCCCATACCAAACGCGCAGTCCTTCGGCCAACCCATGCACTTCGCCATGGCCTGGCACGGCTGCCAATGGCACGCTGTTCAGATAGTCACGCACCACTCGCTGTCTGGCCGGCAGGGTTTGCTCACCGGGCTGATAAGCGCGCACGCTGGCGGAGACCATCTGGCGCAGCTTTTCCGAGCCCGATTGAGTCAGGCCGTCTGGCGAATGGCGGTATTTCTCCAACTGAGTCGCCAGCGTACTCCCGCCCGCCGACTGCCCCGGTAACCCTATCATTTTTGCCAACTGAGACACTGCCGCCTTGGCAAAACGCGGCCAGTCCACCGCCGGGTTGGCCATTGGCTGTTGCGGGTCCAGCAAGTCGCGGTTCTCGATGAATAACAGGCTGTGCACCACCAATGGCGGAATCGAAGAGAACGCCGGGTAGAACTGCTGCGGGTAGCGGAACTGATAAAGGTCGGTGCCCCGGCAATCGGTAATCGACAAGCCTGCCTGAGTCTTTTCCTTGTAAGGCACGAAAAAACCGCGCTGGCTGTAAGCGAGAAGCTCGGGGGAAAAACGGGTCTGCTCAGTAATCACATAATCGCGCTTGAGCAGTCGTGGCAGAAATTCATCCAGAGACGAATAACCCAGGCGCCTGTCAAACGGCCCGTCCCCCGGATACAACACCGCATCGCTGGGGCCGGGCTGCAGCGAATAGCTCAGGCTTGCAGCAAACCGACTGAACTCCCGGGCTTGCAGCCTCGAACTGCGAGATTCAATCGCAATGGCAATACCTGCGCCTAACACGCACATCAACAGCAACACCCAGAACACACGCCATGCATAACGCTTGTGGCAAGGGCTTTGCGGCATGGGGGGAGGATCCTGACTGTCTGTGTTCAGTGCAGTCTGCTTCGCATCGGAATGCCGTAATACGCCCATATTCATTGGCCCGGTTAAACCTGTTAATCGCACCTGACTCAAGCTTAGACGCTGAACGGGAGTGACGAGAAAATTTTGTGGGAACGGTCTGTTTATAAACGCCGGCGGTTGACGATGGTTTAGTTGGGTGATTAGGTCCGGTTTTGTCAGTCGCGAATACGCCTGACGTAAACAGTTTTAGAGGCTGTCAAATTATGATGGGGTTTTCTAACGAACAAGAATGAAAGTTTTGTTCTCTGCGCGCGTGTAGATACCTCCTCGCTCAAAGCTGTAAACAGACGTAAGTGCAACGCGTTCCTTCTCGCTAGAGAAGTGATTTTGGCCTGCCAGGCTCATGTCTGGCAGGCACCCGCAGGCGAGGTTTTGATGCCAATAGCGTTCGAGATTTTTTCTGTGTTTTATTTCACCGTTTTGATAAGGCATTCAGCGTGCTCTTTTCCATATCAAGGTTCCGTGCTTATGATTTTTCCGTAATCATTCGCTTGGTAAAGGTGCGTCAGGGGCAGATTGTAATGATGTTCAACGTGTTCGCATTCGTGGTCAATCATTGCCATGAGTGATAGGGTATTTTTATGGTGCGTGCAGAAATTGTTTTTGCACAGGGTATTATTTTTCATAACAGTGGCCGCAGGCCGCCAGGCTTCCCGGGTAGGCCGCTTTGCGTGATCACGCATAAGTGTCGATCAGTGTTTGTGGTTTCTTTTCTAACGATTGAGCTAGCGTTTCCATAAATTTACGTTGCAGGTCCATCCAGGAGACCTTGAGGTTGTCGCCGTAATAAACGGTTGATTGAAAGTTATGCCTGTTCAAGTTGTACTTTCCTTTAAAGGGCTCGAAGTGATCTACGAGTGCCATCAGCGTTTTGGAGTGAGCATGTGCTGTAGCACGTAACCCTTCGAAGCTATTTATTTCCTCTGTCAGCCAATGCATATCGGATTCGCTGAATCCAAGTGGGCGCGCAAGTATCTTGATTTTTGCGTTCTCATCCAGCGTGAACGAAAATCCCGTCGAAGCGATATCCGGACGAAGGTCTTTGACATGGTCAATAAATTGCTCGAATTTTCGTGTGAGCGCTTTAAGTTGCCCAATCGAGTCTAGATATGTCTTGATTGTATATAAGCATTTATTGTTGCTTTCACTTAGCGAAGGGTCATACTCCTCGTAGCTCATCCACGGCTTTTCTTCATACTCATAGTGTTCGATTTTATCAGCCTCCTCTAGGGTTTCCGGGGCTGCGCCTGCGGCGACCGTCTTTACATCGCCGGATTTGCCGGACGCTATGGCAGACCTCTCAATATCAATTTTTTTGCTTTGTACCACCGAGCAAATACTGCTGAAGCTCACTGCGGAATTAATGTTCACGATACCTTCCTCTCGAATTTCTTACCCTTTGTTTAACGGCCAGTTCCGATAAAACTTGGCCTGATAAAGTTGTGGGAAATTTCCGAGAAGGACCTTCAGTGTGATGCGGTTATCAATCATTAGCCATATGGGCAGGTTTTTTGGTTTACCCAGTCGTTTGTTGAGATCGAACCAAGCGGCACTGAGCACCCTCAGCGCGATGGCCGATGAGGGCGGTGCAAGTCGGGATGGGTGAAAGGCAATAGCTGGCGCGTTGGGTTAATCCCGTCGTGTTCGGTGTTTGATGAAGGTGTTATCAGAAAGCACGGTGCGAAATGTATGACAAAAAAGTTAAAGCGTAGGAAGCTTCTGATTTTTAAACAGGCGTGTTGACTCAGATTATACGCAGTGGTTACGTCGGATTTGTCGGTGGCCAAGCGACCTGACATAAACGAAGTAAAACTATTGGGGTTTCACATGCGTAAGAATAATAAATGGTTATTGAGTATTGTCGTGTCCGCTGTTTTTTCAGCGGGTACTCATGCTGCAGAGGCACAAACTGTTGTTGAGGGAAGCGTTGCACAAGTTACTTCTGCACCGACGGGAGAGGAACCCGTGTTCAGTGTGCTATCAGATAAAATTCATAACATCAACGCCCGGTTAAACAGCTCGGCCTCCGAGCACTATTACGGCTTCACCTCCCTGCGAGGGCAGGATGTATTGCTGGATTTGCAGGGTCAGCAACACATCAAGGTCGAGCGGCACGTAGCGGGAGCCTGGATGTTAATTGCGAAATCGGGCCGAAATACCCTCAAAGGCTTGAAGCCGGGCGAAGAAATCATCCTCAGAATTACGCACAATCAGACGAGGCCCTTTGACGGCGGAAAGTATAGTCTGGTGTTTGGCTCCTATCCCGTCTTGAAAGAATTTAAGTTTCACGATGAAGAGGCTATTTTACGCATCCCGTATGGCTATGCCGAACCGGAGTGGTTGCCTACGCAAGCCTATAAGCATGCCAGGATTGAGGTGCAGTTTACTGATACTTCTGGTGCGCCGTTGGAAGGGGCAAAGGCTGGATTCGGTCTGGATTTCGATGGCGGGTATAGAAAAAATATTAGGTTTTACTTTTTTTCGGATAGTGAGGGTAAAGCTTCGCAGCTGGTTGAGTTCGGACGGTGTGAGGGTGGCGCTCAAGCGAGGGATTTCGTTGAGTATAGTCGGGGCTATAATAATACGTGGAGAAGTTACTACCGTACTGGCAGTTATGTAGTGATGAATTATCTGGTTGGCGTGGTCGCTAATCCTGAAGGCTATAATTTGGCACATATCTGTCGTCAGAAATTAGTGGGCAGCAAGCCTTCTTGAATAGAGCAACATCCACGGCCCACCAGGTTTCTGGTGGGCACGCGTTTCGTGCTTATGCATGCATGTCGATCGATGGGGCGGGCCGTCTCTCTAAATGCTCATTGAGCATTGTATCGAATTTTTTACCCAAGCAGTCCCGCGAGATATTTAGGATGTCCCCGTAGTCAATCGTTGATTGAAAATTGTGCCTGTTTAGATGGTGTTTTTTAACAAGGCTGTCAGTATGGTCAGCCCGCGTCATCAGTGTTTTTAAGTGGGCGCGAACTGTTTTGCTTAATCCGTCGAATTTATTGATTTTCTCCGTTAACCAGGATTTGTCAGAGTTGCTCAATTTTTGCTGTGGGTCAAGTATCTTGATTTTTCCAGCTTCATCCATTGTAAATCCATAGGTTGTCGATGCGATAGCAGAATATTGATCGGTAATGGAGTCCGTGAATGCCTTGAATTTAATTTTTATAGTGTGAAGTTGCGCAATGTTTATTACCTCCTGCATGAATATAAAAAATTTTCTCCTGTCATAATCACACGACAAATTTTCCATATATCACGTGTCTGACTTCCACGGTTTTTCTTCGTACTTATAAAGTTCTATTTTCGCAGCCGTCTCCATGGTTTCTAGGGCCGCGTCAGTGTCGGAGGCCTTTACGTCCCCGGTTTTTCCAGCCGCGAGGGCTGACTTCTCAGCGTTATTTCTTGTATTTTGTAACTCTGAATGAACGCGGCTGATGCTCACGGCGGAATTAATGTTCACGTTAACTTCCTCTCGATTTTCTTACCTTATGCGTAACGGCCAACCCCGAAAAAACTTGGCCTGATAAAGCTGTGGGAAACTTCCGAGAGGGGAGATAAGCGAGACGCTGTTCTCAAACTGCAACGGTTCAAGTGAGGCGGGGTGTACCGCTTATGCGCCATTAGCCGTAATGAGGGGCGCGAAGGGTGTCATGGGGGTTTAGACAAGGCAGGGTAGTTTCAGCGTATCTCGATGGGCATCTTGAATGCCCATCGAGACGATAGCGGGGTATCAGGCTGCGGTATTGGGATCGAAACTGTCGGCGCGTGCCATCTCCCACATGTTTGAATAGAAGCTGCCGTCCACGTTGCCTGTAAGCAGTTGGCCGGGCTTGAGGAACACATGAGATTGCGAGAACAGTTTCACTTCCGTTGCGGACATACGGCGTACCAGGTGCCGCGCTCCCAGTTGTGAGGGATGATCCAGCCCGGCTGCGGCGATCATTTCGGCCAGGGCCTTGAGGGTGTTGCGGTGGAAGTTGAAGACTCGCTGGGCCTTGTCCGGCACGACCAGCGCGCGCTGGCGCAGGGTGTCCTGGGTGGCGACGCCGGTGGGGCATTTGTTGGTGTGGCAGCTTTGCGACTGGATGCAGCCGATGGCAAACATGAAGCCCCGGGCCGAGTTGGCCCAGTCTGCGCCGATAGCCAGCACGCTGGCGATGTCGAACGCGCTGACGATCTTGCCGCTGGCGCCCAGCTTGATCTTGTCGCGCAGGTTCAGGCCCACCAGCGTGTTATGCACGAACAACAAGCCTTCACGCATCGGCACGCCCATGTGGTCGGTGAACTCCACGGGGGCCGCGCCGGTGCCGCCTTCGGTGCCGTCCACCACGATAAAGTCGGGAAGGATGCCGGTTTCCAGCATGGCCTTGGCGATCCCCATGAACTCCCACGGATGGCCCAGGCATAACTTGAAACCCACCGGTTTACCGCCGGACAATTCCCGCAGCTGACCGATGAACGCCATCAGTTCACAGGGTGTTGAAAACGCACTGTGGCGAGACGGCGAGACGCAATCTTCGTCCATCTCGATGCCTCGGGTTTCGGCGATTTCCCGGGTCACTTTGTCCTTGGGCAGGATGCCGCCATGGCCCGGCTTGGCGCCCTGGCTCATCTTGATTTCAATCATGCGAACCTGCGGGTCCTGAGCCTGTCTGGCAAAACGTTCAGGATCAAAACGCCCGTCCGCGGTGCGGCAACCGAAGTAGCCGCTGCCCAGCTCCCAGGTCAGGTCGCCGCCGTTTTCCCGGTGGTACGGGCTGATGCTGCCTTCACCGGTGTCATGGGCGAAATTGCCCAGCTTGGCACCCTGGTTCAACGCGCGGATGGCATTGGCGCTGAGGGAGCCAAAACTCATTGCGGAGATGTTGAACAACGACGCCGAATAGGGCTGTGTGCACTGCGGGCCGCCGATTGTCACGCGAAAGGAGTTGGGGTCACCCAGCGGCGCGGGTCGCATGGAGTGGCTGATGAATTCGAACCCCGTCTGGTAAACATCAATCAAGGTGCCGAAAGGCCTGTCTGCCGACTCATTTTTCGCTCGGGAATACACCAGTGAACGTTGCGCACGGGAGAAGGGCAGGGCGTCGCTGTCGGATTCCAGCAGGTATTGGCGGATCTCGGGACGGATGGCTTCCACGGCGTAGCGGATGTTGCCGAGAATCGGGTAGTTGCGGCGCACCGAATGCGGTGATTGCATCAGGTCGATAATGCCGACCAGCGACAACACGCCGGTCACCAGCGTAAATGGCCACAGCCATTCGTGATGCCAAAACGGGAGGCTGAACAGGGTGAACAGCACGCAACCAACGAAGAAAGCGTAACGACTGAGGAGGGACAGGCTCATACGTATTCCTGGGCTAATACCGGTGATTTTTTGGCTTGCGCTCGATCTTTGTCGCTGCGCCTGCAACCGACCCAGAAGATACAGGCCTTTGAGGTGTTCCTGAAACAGCCGATCGGGCTGGTGTTCAGGCTTTAGAAAGCTATCTGGAGAGCTGTCGTGCGGCCAGGCCGGCGCATGCGCAATAACCGGCATGACGTGGAGTCGATGAGGTGTTGGTTTGAGCGTGCGCCGCTCAGCTCTCCATGACCCAAGGCTTAATCCGACGCATCAGCTGCGCCATTTCATACACGTCTTCGCGCCCTTCAAGACTGGTCCAGCGCAGGAGTTCGATCAGCTGCTGTTCCCGAGGGTTGAGCGCGACGAAGCCGAGTTCATCCGCCTTGCGCATGAAAGTGTCGCGGGGCGCGGCGGGCTGGCTGGCAGCGATCACTTCCTGCAAGGCACCTTGCAGCATCGACACATAGCCCACCAACATCGAAGGGTTGCACAGCACATCGGTTTTATTAACGTAGCTGTCGAGCAGGCGCAGCGAATCCCGGGCTTCGATCAGGCGGTTGTAAGCGTAGGGGGGGAGTTGAAAGTGATCGGGTTGAGACATGGCTTGTTTCCATCCGGCCAGTTCGCCAGGAGACCAATCCCGGGCCACTGATTTGGCAGCAGCGGATCGAACCTTAGCGACAAGCGCCTGGCTAATCAAGTTTGTGAATGATGCAAGTCGCGACAATCGACAATGGTTCACAGGCTGCGAACAGGTCAGGTTCCGTACGTGCATCCCGTGAGTTTTTCCATGTTTTCGCTCCCCGCGACAATTGGCATGCCTGGCCGCTGGACTAACGCGTCAATTTGCTTTTGACTCTGCGGCCTGAAAATCAGGAGTTGTCGCTTTGAAAACATCCGTCGCCATTCTCTTCGGTGGACAATCCAGCGAACACGAAGTCTCGCTGCAGTCAGCCAGGAACGTGATCAACGCGATTGATCGCGGCAGTTATGACCTGACCTTGATCGGCATCGACAAGCAGGGCCGCTGGCTGCGCTTCGATGAACGTGATTACCTGCTTGATGCCGATAACCCTGCGCGCATCAGGCTCAGCCCGTCGGGCAAAGTGTTGTCGTTGCTGCCGGGTAGCCTGGACGGGCAATTCGTCGAGGTGGAATCCGGCGTTCAGTTGCCAAGAATCGACGTTGTGTTCCCAGTGATTCACGGCGCTTTCGGCGAAGACGGTTCGCTGCAGGGGTTGTTGCGTTTGTTGGCGATTCCGTTTGTCGGGCCGGGCGTGCTCGGTTCCGCAGCCTGCATGGATAAGGACGTCACCAAACGGCTGTTGCGTGATGCGGGCATCGCCGTGGCACCCTCGCGTGTGCTGACGCGCGGGCAATCGATTGACTTCAAGGAAGTGACCGCAGCGCTGGGGCTGCCTGTGTTCGTCAAACCTGCCAGCCAGGGTTCCTCCGTCGGTGTCAGTAAAGTCACCGATGAAGCCGGGTTCGTGGCGGCGCTGGCATTGGCGTTCGAGTTCGATCACAAAGTGCTGATCGAGCAGGGCATCGTCGGTCGCGAAGTGGAGTGCGCGGTGCTCGGCAATCGTGAGCCCCAAGCCAGTGTGTGCGGCGAAGTCATCGCCAACGACGAGTTCTATGCATACGACACCAAATACCTGAACGGCGATCAGGCGCGCATCGCCATTCCTGCCGAGCTTGCCCCGGCACTCAGCGAGCGGGTGCGTGAAGTGGCGTTGCACGCTTATCGGGTGCTGGAGTGCGCGGGGCTGGCCCGGGTTGATTTCTTCGTCACCGAGGCGCAAGCCATCATCATCAACGAGGTCAACACCATTCCGGGTTTCACCTCCATCAGCATGTACCCCAAACTCTGGCAGGCCAGCGGCTTGACGTATGCAGGCCTGATTGATCGGCTGATCACCCTGGCGCTGGAGCGCGCAGACGAGGCACGCCAGCTCAAGACGGAAATCTTTTCATGAATGTGATCCAGATTGCCGCCGCGCTGTTGATCGGTGCGGACGGTCGGACGCTGCTGGTACGCAAGCGCGGCACAACGGCGTTTATGCAGCCAGGCGGCAAGATCGAGCCGGGCGAGCCTGCGGTCGAAGCGCTGGCACGGGAGCTTGAAGAAGAGCTGGGTCTGGTGATTGATCCGGCCCAGGCGGGTTATCTGGGCACCTTTTCGGCGACGGCCGCCAACGAGCCAGGCTTCGAAGTGCGCTGCGAGTTGTTCGAAGTGCGTATCGATGTCGACGTGGTGCCGGCCGCAGAAATCGAAGAGGTGGTGTGGATTAGTGCCGACAGCCGTCCCGACCTGCCGTTGGCGCCATTGACCCGGGATTCGATCCTGCCGATTTACCGGGGGATGCTGGCTGCGGTTTGACGCTCGGCCTTGATATCTCTTGGCGAGGCTTGCCCGCGAATAGCGACTGCGTATTGGATTTGGCCCACCGAGGCGCCTGATTCGCGGGTAAGCCTCCAACAGCTCGTCTACCGCACCGCGCTGACCCCATCCAGCGTCGAGAACGAGGTGTCTTTGGCCGTCAGCAGGAAATCGCGCATGTAAGGTGCGTCGAGCATGTCGGTGCGTACGGCGGCATACAAGGTGGCGAACAGGCCTTTCTCACCCAGGCGCTTGGCCTTCACATAACCCCGCGAGCTGTATTCATGCAGCGCCCAATGCGGCATGCCGCACACGCCTCGGCCGCTGGCGACCAGTTGCATCATCATCACGGTGAGTTCCGAGGTGCGGACCTGGGCTGGCTCGACGTCGGCGGGCTCCAGAAAGCGCGTGAAGATATCCAGGCGATCCCGTTCAACCGGATAGGTGATCAGCGTTTCCTTGAGCAGGTCCTCAGGCACGATGTAAGGCTTGTTGGCCAACGCATGCTGGTTGGCGACGGCTAACATCGCTTCGTAGGTAAACAGCGGTACATACGTAATACCCGCCAGCTCCAGCGGGTCGGACGTCACTACCAGATCCAGATCACCCCGGGCCAGTGCAGGCAGGGGGGCGAAGGCGAAGCCCGAGGCCAGGTCCAACTCCACTTCCGGCCAGGCGTCGCGGAACTGATCAATGGTCGGCATCAACCACTGAAAGCAACTGTGGCACTCGATCGCCATGTGCAGTCGCCCGGCGGTGCCTCCCGCCAATCGGGCGATGTCCCGCTCTGCGCTGCGCAACTGTGGCAGCACCGAGTCGGCCAGTTGCAGCAGCCGCAATCCGGCGCTGGTGAAACGCACCGGTTTGGTCTTGCGCACGAACAGCTGCATCGCCATGCGCTCTTCCAGTTCCTTGAACTGGTGGGAGAGGGCCGACTGCGTCAAGTGCAGACGCTCGGCAGCTTCCACGAGGCTGTCCGCTTCGCGCAGGGCATGCAGGGTTTTCAGGTGGCGTATCTCAAGCACCGCGGGCGCTCCATGAATTAATTTTGTGATCAACAAGAAAACAATGAGTTTGTCTCATGTTGCCCCGGCTGTCGACAATGGCGCCATCTTTTAAGGGGGGGTACATCATGGCTCTGGCTCACACGCTTGGTTTTCCGCGCATCGGCGCTGATCGCGAATTGAAAAAAGTTCTGGAAGCGTATTGGAAAGGCGAAGTGGACGAAGATGGCCTGCGCAACGCCGGCCGCGAGCTGCGCGCCGCACACTGGCAATTGCAAAAGGATGCGGGCATTGACCTGCTTCCGGTGGGCGACTTCGCCTGGTACGACCAGGTATTGACCCACTCGCTGACCTTCGGCGTGATTCCCCAGCGCTTCGCGGATACCACTGACGCCCGGGGTTTGCCGACGCTGAACACGCTGTTCGCCATGGCCCGGGGTGCCACTTCAAGCTGTTGCGACGGCGCTCATGGCAAAGGGCAATACGCTCAGGAACTCACCAAGTGGTTCGATACCAACTACCACTACCTGGTGCCTGAATTCACTCATGACCAGCGTTTTCAGTTGAGCTGGGAGCAACTGTTCGAAGAAGTGGACGAGGCCCGTGGGCTGGGCCACAAGGTCAAGCCGGTGATCATCGGCCCGCTGACTTGCTTGTGGCTGGGCAAGGCCAAGGGCGACAGCTTCGACAAGCTCGATCTGCTGGAGCGCCTGCTGCCGCTGTACGGCGAAATACTGGGGCGTCTGGCGGCCCAGGGTGTCGAGTGGGTGCAGATCGACGAACCCATTTTGGCGCTGGATCTGCCTCAGGACTGGAAAAACGCATTCGAACGCGCTTACCACAGCCTGCAATATTCCCCGTTGAAAAAGCTGGTGGCGACCTACTTCGGCGGCCTGGAAGACAACCTCGGGCTCGCGGTTTCCCTGCCGGTGGATGGGTTGCACATCGATCTGGTGCGCGCGCCGGATCAGCTGGCCGCGGTGCTCGATCGCCTGCCGACGTATAAAGTGTTGTCCCTGGGTGTGGTCAATGGCCGTAACGTCTGGCGCTGTGATCTTGAACACGCGCTGGGGCAATTGCGCGAGGCGCAGCTGCGCTTTGGCGACAATCTGTGGGTGGCCAGCTCCTGTTCGCTGCTGCACAGCCCGGTCGATCTGCAACGGGAAAACACACTCGATGCCGAGCTCAAGGGCTGGCTGGCGTTCGCGGTCCAGAAATGTGCGGAGATATCGCTGCTCAGCGCGGCCTTGAACACCCCGCAATCGCCCGTCGTGCAAGCTGCCCTGACTGAAAGCCGCGCCCTACAGACCCGCCGCTCTCAATCGCCGCGCATTCACAAACCCCAGGTGCAGGCGCGCCTGGCGGCGATTACCCCGGCCGACAGTCAGCGTCACTCAGCCTTCGCCCAGCGCATTGAACTGCAGCGGGCGCGCTTGAATCTGCCGGCTTTTCCGACGACGACCATAGGCTCGTTCCCACAGACTGCGTCGATTCGTCTGGCGCGTCAGTCCTGGAAACAAGGACGTTTGTCTGCCAACGATTACACCGACGCCATGCGCCACGAGATTCGTCATGCGGTGCAGATTCAGGAGCGCCTCGGCCTGGACGTGCTGGTACATGGCGAGGCCGAGCGCAACGACATGGTTGAATATTTCGCCGAACAACTGGACGGCTATGCCTTCACCCGCTTTGGCTGGGTGCAGAGTTACGGCTCACGCTGCGTCAAACCGGCGGTGATCTTCGGCGACATCAGCCGCCCGCACGCCATGACCGTGGACTGGATCCGTTACGCCCAAAGCCTGACCGATAAAGTCATGAAGGGCATGCTTACCGGCCCGGTGACCATGTTGATGTGGTCATTCCCCCGGGAAGACGTTTCCCGCGAGGTGCAGGCCCGGCAACTGGCCTTGGCGATTCGCGACGAAGTGGTGGATCTGGAAACGGCCGGCATCAAGATTGTGCAGATCGACGAAGCGGCGTTCCGTGAAGGCTTGCCGCTGCGCCGGGCCCATTGGCAGGCGTACCTGAGCTGGGCCGCCGAAGCGTTCCGGTTGTGTGCTTCGGGCGTACGAGATGAAACGCAGATTCACACCCATATGTGTTACAGCGAGTTCAACGATGTGATTGAGTCCATCGCGGCCATGGACGCCGACGTGATCACCCTCGAAACCTCACGCTCGGACATGGAGCTGCTGCAGGCCTTCAAGGCGTTCGATTACCCGAACGACATTGGCCCCGGTGTCTATGACATTCATTCGCCACGGGTGCCGGGGACTGAAGAGATGGTCCGCCTGATGACCAAGGCCGTGCAACGCATCCCCGCCGAGCGCCTGTGGGTGAATCCCGATTGCGGCCTGAAAACCCGTGCCTGGCCAGAGACCGAAGCGGCATTGGTGAACATGGTGGCGGCGGCGAGACAGCTGCGCAGTCACTTGGCTTGATAGCTGTTGTTGGAGGCAGTTCATTGTCGAGGGACCGGCTTCAGCCGGGAAGGCTGCACCCTTGGCGCAACAGATGCAGCGAACATCCGGCCTCTTCCCCGCTAAAGCCGGTCCCACGGAAAGATTTGCAGGACCCGGCCACCCGATGAAGATGCCCTCTCGGCAAGCCTCGCATCAACATATCCATGACCACTCAGCCCTCTTCATCAAACTGTCACGTAACTGTGGCAGCGCGCTTTGCAAAACATCTTCAAACTCGCCGTCTACTGGGGTTCTGTTTTTTGGTGTTTTTCCATGCGTGTGTTTCTCTTTCTGGCCGCACTTTTGTGCGGCTTGCCGTCTTTTGCGGCCTCTCGATGCGATGTCAACGTTGCGACCCAAGTGGTCGAGCTCAAGCAAGTGCGTCTGGCCTATCAGAGTATTGGTCGTGAGTCCGATCCTGCATTACTGCTGGTGATGGGCTTGGGCGGGCAATTGATTCACTGGCCCGATGAGGTCGTGGCTGCTCTGTGTGAGCAGGGTTATCGAGTCATCCGCTATGACAATCGTGATGTCGGGCTTTCGACCTGGGTACAGCCGCCCGCCAACGCCAACCTGACTTACGAAGTGCTGCGCTACAAACTGGGCCTGCAGGTGTCGGCGCCTTATTCACTGACCGACATGGCCGACGATGCGTTGGGCTTGATGGACGCGCTGCATGTGCAGCAATTCCATGTGCTGGGCGCCAGCATGGGCGGCATGATCGCCCAGCACTTGGCCGATCTCGCTCCGAAGCGTGTTGAAAGCCTGACGCTGATCATGACCAGTTCCGGCGCTCAGGGCTTGCCGATGCCCAATCCGGCGTTACTGCAATTGCTGGCTAAACGCAGCGCGCCCAACCGTGAAGCGGCCCTGGAGCAACAGGCCGATCTGCTCGCCGCGTTGGGCAGCCCGGAAGTGAAGGATGATCGCGCGTTGTTGCTGAAACAGGCCGCAGCGTCCTACGACCGTGCGTTCAATCCGGAAGGCGTGAAGCGGCAGATCCTCGCCATTCTGGCCGAGCCTAGCCGTGTCGAACTGCTGGATCGACTGCGTTTGCCGGTGCTGGTGGTGCATGGCACGGCCGATCCCTTGTTGCCGGTGATGCACGGCGTGCATGTGGCCGCGCATATTCGCGGCAGTCAGCTGCGGCTGATTCCCGGTCTGGCTCATCGTTTTCAGGAAGCCTTCAAAGCGCCATTGCTGGGGGCGGTTTTGCCCTATCTGCGTGCGCAGCATGAAGACGGTCGGCATATTGCTCAGCTTTGAAGATTGCACTCGCCAGTCCCTGTGGCGCTCCAGTATTAACGAGCCTTTCCTGTAGGAGATCCCTCGTTATCCAGACGCCGCGCTGTCGAGGTGTAAATAGCTGACATGTGGGGCCGGATTTATCCGGGAAGACGGCATTGCTTGCGATGAAAAAGCAACAGATGTACCGGCCTCTTCCCGGCTAAAGCCGGTCCCAAAGGTTGTTGTGCCGGTGAGCAAATCGTCCAGACGACGCGATGGCGACTTCTGCGAAGCGCAACCGGACAAAGGAGCCGACGGTTTGGTTACTTTGCCACGACAAAGTGACGCGCTGTAAAAGCGCAAAGGTGACTATGCGTCACCGCCGCTAATGGATATACACACTAAACCCGCTACCGAAAACCAGGATCAGCGGGCCACGTTCATCCTGGATTAATTATCCCAACCCATATTTCTTCACCTTGTCGAACAGCGTGGTCTTGGCCATACCCAGCTCCTGACTCGCCTGGCTCAGGTTGCCGCCGCTGCGCTGTAGCGCCTCGCTGAGCAGGTTTTTCTCGAACGCTTCCACGGCTTCGGCAAAACCCAGGCTTTGGCTTTCAACCTGCGCGCTTGAGGTCTTGAAGGCCGGGAGGCCCAGGGCGAAACGTTCCGCGACGTTGCGCAGTTCGCGAACGTTGCCGGGCCAGTCGTGGCTCATCAGGCTGGACAGGGTTTGTGGGTCCAGTGGTGGTGGCTCACGGTCGAAGCGCAGGGAGGACAACTGCAGGAAATGCTCGAACAACTGCAGAATGTCTTCGCGACGCTCGCGCAGCGGCGGCAGTTCCAGAGTGACCACGTTCAGGCGGTAATACAGGTCGCTGCGAAACTGGCCGGCTTTGCCCATCTCATCCAGGTCCGATTTGGTCGCGGCAATGACCCGACAATCCACGGCCACGCTCTGATTAGAGCCCAGACGCTCCAGGGTCCGCTCCTGCAATACCCGTAACAGTTTGATTTGCAGGTTGATGGGCATGCTTTCCACTTCGTCCAGAAACAGCGTGCCGTTGTGGGCATGTTCGATCTTGCCGATGCGGCGTTTGCCTGCTCCGGTAAACGCATTGGATTCATGACCGAAAATTTCGGTTTCGAACAGGCTTTCCGGCAGTCCACCGCAGTTCAAGGCCACGAATTGCTGGGCATGGCGACGGCTGAAGTCGTGCAGGCAGCGGGCAACCAGTTCCTTGCCGGTGCCGGTTTCACCCTCAATGAGCACGTTGGCGGACGTATCGGCCACGTTGGCGATCAAGGCACGCAGGTTTTGCATGGCCGGGGAGCGGCCGATGATCTTGCCTTCCAGTGAGTCCCGCTCGGCCAATTGCCTGCGCAACGACCAGACTTCCCGGGCCAGCCTGCGTTGCTCCAGAGCGCGGCGGGTGACATCCACCAGACGCTCGGGGGAGAAGGGTTTCTCCATGAAGTCATAGGCCCCGTCACGCATGGCATTGACGGCCATGGAGATGTCACCGTGACCGGTAATCAACACCACGGGCAGGCTGCGGTCGCGGGCTTTGAGGGCCGTCAGCAGTTGCAGACCGTCCATGCCGGGCAGGCGAATGTCGCTGATAACAATGCCGGCAAAGTGATCGTCGATGCGGGCCAATGCCGCTTCGGCACTGCCGACGCCCTCGCTGGGGATGTCCTCCAGCGCCAGCGCCTGCTGACAACCGAGCAGCACATGGGGGTCGTCTTCGACGATGAGTACGGTCAGGTCAGTGTTCATTGGGGGTTCTCACGGTTCGTTGGCGCGAGCGGGCGGCGCTCCAACACGTCATACGGGTACCAGAGGTAGGCACAACACAAATGCTGTCCCACCGGTGGCCGGATGTTCAGCGCTCAGGGTGCCGCCCGCTGCCGCCGCCAGGCTCGCCGACAAGGTCAAGCCCAGTCCCAGCCCTTGTTCGCCAGGTTTGGTCGTGAAGAAAGGTTCGAACAAGTGCTTGCGTGCTTCACCGTCGATGCCATGGCCATTGTCTCGCACCAGCAGGCGATAGCGGCCATCCACCACAGAGCCCTCAAGCCACAGTTCCGGCAGCGGTTGAGCCTGCATGGCGTCCAGCGCGTTACCGATCAGGTTGACCAGAATTTGTTCCAGGCGCGTCTGGTCGATCATCAACTGCGCATCGGCAAAGTCCTGGTGCAAGTTCAGGGAAAAGTGTTCCAGTCGTCCCGCCAGCAGTTGTAACGCGGCGTCGACGGCCTTGCTCAGCAATGCCTGGCCCTTGTCATCGCCGCGTCGGGCGAACGCGCGCAGGCTGGCGGTAATGCGGCCCATGCGGTCGACCAGATCATTGATGGTGCGCAAATTGGTACTGGCCGTTTCCAGCGCGCCGCGTTCGAGGAAACGCACGGTATTGCCTGACAGGGTGCGCAAGGCTGCCAGTGGTTGATTCAGTTCGTGGGCAATGCTGGTGGACATCTGGCCGATAGCCGCCAGTTTGCCGGCCTGAACCAGTTCATCCTGAGCCTGACGCAGCGTGTCTTCGGCCTGGCGGCGCTCGCGGATCTGGCCTTTTAGCCGTTCGTTACTGGCGCGCAGGTGCTCGGTACGCTCGGCAATCTTGCGCTCCAGTTCGTCGTTGGCTTGTTGCAAGGCTTCTCGCGCCGCCAGACGGGTCGACAATACTTTGCGACGCTCATTCCAGGCAATCAGCAGGAAGGCCACCAACGCACACGCCACCGCCACCAGCATGCCCTGGCTACCGGCTTCCCGGCGCAGGTCTTCCAGCGGGGTGAGCAAGGTCAGGTGCCACGGCGTGTCGCTCAGTTGGCGGGTCTGGGCCAGATAGCTCACCTGGCTGTGTTCATGATCAACGCTGACGTTGGCGGGGAAGGTGAGCTTTTCCACGCCTTCGGCCAGGGATTCACGTTCCAGCGGCACCAGTTCGTTCAGCGGCCACCAGTAATACTGCAGGCTGCGGGCCAGCCGTTCCTTGATTTCCGGGGTCAGCGGGCGCACCGACTTCAAGCGCCGCGCCGGATCGCTGGACAGAATGATGATGCCGTTCTCGTCACTGACGAACGCTTCCAGGCGAGCCCGCTGCCAACGGGCTTCAAGGGCTTCGAGCTGGACCTTGATGACCGCCACGCCAACGATCTTGCCTTGTTCTTCCAGGCCGTGGGCCAGGTAATAACCGGGCTCGCCCGTGGTGCTGCCAATGCCATAAAAACGGCCGGGCAAACCCCGGACGGCATCCTGAAAGTAGGCACGGAAGGACAGGTCTTCGCCCAGATAACTGTCCGCATCGCGCCAGTTGCTGGTGGCCAGCACGCGGCCTGTGGTGTCCAGCACATAGATGGCACGGCTACGGCTGCGACGGTTCAGGCCTTCCAGGTAGTCGTTGACCTTTTGCCGCAGCTCGGGCGTTGGCTCGTTGAGCAGTGCCGAGACGCTGGATTCAAGTTCCAGCACGCTGGGCAAGTAGGTGTATCGGTTGATTTCACTTTCAACGGTGCGTGCGTGCAGCTCAAGCTGGCGTTCGCCACTTTCGCTGAGGGCCTTGATACCGTTGTGTTCGCTGAACAGGTAAGCGATGTAACCCAGGCCGATCATCAGTGCGATGATCAGCGGCGGTAGAAACAGGTGGCGTATCAGGCGGGGTTTCACGGCGAGTGATGGCGGTGCGGCGCGATAAAGATTGGAGTCGCATTTCATCACAGTCATCCTGAGCCGAACAGCGGTCTGATTCGGTAGCGAGCCAGACCGCTGTCGGGTGTCACTTAATGCTGAAGAATCTTGGCGAGGAACTGCTGCGCACGCTCGGAGCGGGCGCTGACGTCACCGAAGAACTCTTCTTTTTCGCAGTCTTCAACGATCTGCCCCTGGTCCATGAAAATCACACGGTTGGCCACTTTGCGGGCGAAGCCCATTTCGTGGGTCACGCACATCATGGTCATGCCTTCGTGGGCCAGTTGCACCATGACGTCGAGCACTTCGTTGACCATTTCCGGGTCCAGCGCCGACGTGGGTTCGTCGAACAGCATGACAATCGGGTCCATGGCCAGCGCCCGGGCAATCGCCACGCGCTGTTGCTGGCCGCCGGAAAGCTGGCCCGGATGCTTGTTGGCGTGGGCCGACAAGCCGACGCGCTCCAACAGCTTCAAGCCTTTCTCGGTGGCTTCGGCCTTGCTGCGGCCCAGCACTTTGATCTGCGCGATGGTCAGGTTTTCAACGATGGTCAGGTGCGGGAACAGCTCGAAGTGCTGAAACACCATGCCCACCCGGGAGCGCAGCTTGGGCAGATTGGTCTTGGGGTCTGCAATGGAGGTGCCATCAACCGTGATATCGCCTTTCTGGAAGGGTTCCAGTGCGTTGACGCATTTGATCAGGGTCGACTTGCCTGAGCCGGACGGGCCGCAGACCACCACCACTTCGCCTTTCTTGACCTCGGTGCTGCAATTGGTCAGTACCTGGAAGTCCCCATACCACTTGTTGACGTTATTGATGGAAATCATACGGCGAACCTTTTTTGCAGACGCTTCACCAGCAGCGAGGCGGCAAAGCTGATCGTGAAATACACCAGACCGGCGATGATCAGGAACTCATTGGCGCGGCCAATGATGTCGCCACTGGCGCGGGAGGCATTGAGGAAATCCACCAGGCCGACGGTGTAGACCAGGGAGGTGTCCTGAAACAGGATGATGCTTTGCTGAAGCAGCAGCGGGGTCATCTTGCGAAACGCCTGAGGCAGGATGATCAGACGCATCATTTGCCCGTAGGTCATGCCCAGCGCCTGGGCGGCGCCCATCTGGCCTTTGGAGATCGACTGCACGCCAGCCCGGACGATTTCGCAGAAATACGCCGCTTCGAACATCATGAAGGCCACGACGCAGGAGGTGAACGCGCCGATAGGCGTGTCTTCACCGGTGATCCAGCGCAGCACGAACGGCACCGCCAGATAGAACCAGGTGATGACCAGCAGCAGCGGGATCGAACGGAAGTAGTTGACGTAGGCGCCAGCCACGTTGGACAGCAGCTTGCTCGATGACAAACGCATCAGGGCCAGCAACGTGCCAAGGATGATGCCGCCGACAACCCCCATGACCATCAACTGCAAGGTCAAGATCATGCCGTTCCACAGGCCGGGTATGGCCTGGATGATTCCAGAGAAGTCCATTATTTACCCCCCACGGAAATCAGGCCTGGCACCGAGACTTTCTTCTCGATCACGCGCATCAGCAACATCAGGCTCATGTTCAGGGTGAAGTAGATCAAGGTCGCCAGCGTAAAGGCTTCGAACAGGTTCGCGGAAAACTCGGCGGTCTGTTTGGTCTGGGCCAGCAACTCCATCAGGCCGATCAGCGAGGCCACTGACGAGTTCTTGAACACGTTCAGGAATTCGGAGGTAAGCGGCGGAATGATGATCCGGTAAGCCTGCGGCAGCAGCACGTTCCAGTAGATCTGCGGCAACTTGAAGCCCATGGCGCGCGCTGCGGATTCCTGGCCCCGGGGGAGCGCCTGAATGCCGGTACGAACCTGCTCGCAAACCCGTGCAGCGGTGAACAGACCCAGGCAGACCACCACGCTCAGGAACGCCGACGTCGTCGGGTTAAGGTCCTGCTTGTACCACTCTTGAATGTGCTCAGGCAGCAGATCCGGTACCAGGAAGTACCAGATGAACAGCTGAACCAGCAGCGGCACATTACGAAAGATTTCCACGTATACCGTGGCGATGCCCGATACCCAGCGGTTCGGTACGGTGCGCATGACGCCGAGCACGGAGCCCAGCAGCAAGGCGATAATCCAGGCAGCAACGGCAATCGCGATAGTCCAGCCCAGACCGGAGATATACCAGTCCAGATAGATTTCGCTGCCAATGCCGGTGGACTTGAAGAATACACCCCAGTCCCAGTTGTAATTCATCAGGGTCTTCCCTCTGATCGATGCAATTGCGTATGACAACATCCCGAGAAGGCGCAGGCCCCTCGGGAAACAGGTGGGTCAGGCCATCAAGCCTTTTTGTCGTCAGCCGCTTTGTCGGTCGGTTCAGCGATCAGCTTTTTCAGCTCGTCGCTCATCGGGAAGTTCAGGTTCAAGCCTTTTGGCGGGATGGGCTGCATGAACCACTTTTCGTAGATTTTGTTGATTTCGCCCGACTTGTAGGTCGCTACAATGGCGTCGTCGACGGCTTTCTTGAATGGCTCGTCGCCTTTACGCACCATGCAACCGTAAATTTCGTACGACTGAGGCGTGCCAGTGACCGCCCAGTCATCTGGCTTCTTGGCCTTGGCCATTTCGCCTGCAAGCAGGGCGTCGTCCATCATGAATGCCACGGCCCGGCCCGATTCCAGCATCTGGAAGGACTCGCCGTGGTCCTTGGCGGAAATCACGTTCATGCCCATCTGCTTGTCGGCATTCATCGACTTGAGGATGCGCTCGGACGTGGTGCCCGCCGTGGTCACGACGTTCTTGCCTTTCAGGTCGTCGAAGTCTTTGTAGGTCGAATCCTTTTTCGACAGCAGACGTGTGCCGATTTCGAAGATGCCTACCGAGAAGTCGACCTGCTGCTGACGCTCGACGTTGTTGGTAGTCGAACCGCACTCGACGTCAACGGTGCCGTTCTGGACCAGCGGGATACGGGTCTGGGAAGTGACCAGATTGTATTTGACCTTGAGGTCCGGCATGTCCAGGTCTTTCTTGATGGCTTCTACGATTTTCAACTGGATATCGTGGGAGTAGCCAACCGGTTTACCGGAAGCATCAGCGATATAGGAAAACGGGATCGAGGCATCACGGTGCCCGAGGGTGATGGTGCCGGACTCTTTGATTTTTTTCAGCGTACCGGTGAGTTCGGCGGCAAAAACTGGAGTGGTCATCAGAGCAGCAGCGATTGCTGCGCCCAACAGGTGGGGGACGATGCGCATCGGTTATTCCTCGACTTTGTTTTTTTTATGGGGCCGAAACAGGTGAGGGCCCGCTTGTTCGGCGAATGCTTCAACGGCGGCCGACAGGGGCACACGTTACTGTCAAAGCGATCGACTACAAGTGTAGAGCAGGAGCCGTGCCAAGCATGGTGCTGCTATCTAAGTCTTTGATTTTAATGGTTTTAAATTTTTATCGGAAAGGGTCGCGGGTATGCGGGTGTCCGGGAAGCCGAACTATCGGAGCAGGATTGTTCGGAAAACCGAATGGGACGCTTCTGAGCACATAGCGAGCTGCCACGCGTTGCTCATGAGCTCCAATTGGCCCTGTAGGAGCGAGCTTGCTCGCGATTCGATACAGCAGACACACAGGATTGACTGACCCGCCGCCATCGCGAGCAAGGTGGATCGCCACCCCGGTAGCTCCTACAGGAAATGCGGTGCGTCGGTCGATATGATGGGCCTCATAAAGCTATCGCTGCCTCGCGTTGCTCATGAGCTCAACAAGTGGATCTGTAGGAGCGAGCTTGCCCGCGATTCGATACAGCAGACACACCGAAAACGCATTCCAACCCAGGTTTTGTGATTGGAATGCAGACGCTTACGAGCAGCGCGAGGCAGCGGTCATCGTTTGATCAAGCCGCTTCGATAGCGCTTTTTCTGCGGGCCACAACGTCCAGGTATTCCTGAACGCCTGCACATTCTTCCGCGGTCATGAACAGCCCCAGTTTGCTGCGACGCCACAGAATATCTTCAGCGGTGGTCGCCCATTCGGTGCTGCACAGGTAATCCACTTCGCGGGTATACAAGCCCGCGCCAAGAGGGTCACCCATGTCCGCCAGATCTCGTACGCCTTCCAGCAGGCGCCAGCTGCGGCTGCCATAGGTGCGGGCCCAGCGTTGTGCGATTTGCACGGGCAGCCATGGGCAGCGCTGTGTCAGTTCAGCACACAAGGCGGCCGGGGTGGTCATGTCTTCGCCGCCGGGCAGGCTTGCCTTGGCGGTCCAGCTCGGCTTCATGTGCTTGAAGAACGGCGCAAGTTGCGCCATCGCCGATTCGGCCAGTTTGCGATAAGTGGTCAGTTTGCCGCCAAACACTGACAGGATGGGCGCTTCTTCGCCACCGCCGGACAGGGACAGGGTGTAGTCGCGGGTGATGGCCGACGGATTGTCCGATTCGTCGTTGCACAGCGGACGTACGCCGGACCAGGTGCTGAGCACGTCGTCGCGGGTCAGTTGCTTCTTGAAGTGGTCATTGGCCACTTTGAGCATGTAGTCCATTTCACCGTCAGTGATTTCGACTTTGTTCGGATCACCCTGATATTCCCGGTCCGTGGTGCCGATGATGGTGAAGCGCTCCATGTACGGGATTGCAAACACGATGCGCTGATCTTCGTTTTGCAGGATGAACGCATTTTCGCCTTCGTACAGCTTGGGCACGATCAAGTGGCTGCCCTGAATCAGACGAATGCCGTACGGCGAGGTCAGCTTCAAATCGTCGCGGATGAACTTGGCAACCCATGGGCCTGCCGCATTGACCAATGCCTTGGCGCGAATGGAAAACAGCGTGCCGTCGGAGCGTTCCATATGCAGATGCCACAGGCCATTGCTGCGACGGGCATTCAGGCAACGGGTCTGGGTATGAATGTGAGCGCCGTGTTCCCTTGCCGCCATGGCGTTGAGGACCACGAGGCGGGCGTCGTCGACCCAGCAATCGGAATATTCAAAGCCGCGGGTGATGCTCGCTTTCAACGGGCTTTCGCTACCGAAGCGCAGGCTGCGCGAACCCGGCAGCTTCTCGCGCTTGCCCAGGTGGTCGTACAGGAACAGACCGGCACGAATCATCCACGCCGGACGCAGGTGCGGGCGATGGGGCAACACAAAGCGCATCGGCTTGACGATATGCGGTGCCTTGGCCAGCAGTACTTCACGTTCGGCCAGGGCTTCGCGCACCAGACGGAATTCGTAATGTTCGAGATAGCGCAGCCCGCCATGGATCAGCTTGCTGCTTGCAGATGACGTATGGCTGGCGAGGTCGTCCTTTTCGCACAGGAAAACGGAAAGACCACGACCGGAAGCATCTGCGGCAATCCCGACGCCATTGATGCCGCCACCAATGACGGCGATGTCGTAGACCTCGGAAAGGGGCGGTACAGGCAAGACGGAATGGGGCATCGGATGGCCTCCTGATATTTGCTCGAACAACGAATTCGAACATTTATGTTCATTTCCGAAAATCATAGCTCAATAGTGAAGGTCTAGCCAGTCAAGACCCATTGAAAATACTGATGAGTAGGATGCAAAGGAACAAAAGTGAACATGAAGCCCGTCTGTTGGCGCGAGCGGGCGGCGTTCGGACTAGGCCGGTACAGTCGCCGGCTTTTTCGAACCTGACACATTGTCATCGCGGGCAAGCGTCGCTCCAACGGTATCCGGCGGCACCCTCTTCGGCAGCATCGGGCGGCGCTCCAACGAATACGGTGTATTGGATCTAGACCACTTCCAGCCGAATCTTGTTCTGCGCCAGCAATTGCATCAGCGCAGGCACGGGGGCCTGATCCGTCACCAGACAGTCGATCAAACTGATAGGTCCGAGACGAACCATGGCGTTGCGGCCGAATTTGCTTGAGTCCGCAGCCAGCAGCACCTGCCGGGCGTTGGCGATGATCGCCTGAGAAACCCGAACCTCCTGGTAATCGAAATCCAGCAGGCTGCCGTCTTCGTCGATACCGCTGATGCCGACGAGTGCGAAATCCACCTTGAACTGATTGATGAAGTCGACGCTGGCCTGACCCACTACACCCCCGTCACGGCGCACATTGCCCCCGGCAAGCAGCACCTCGAAGTCATCCTTGGCGCTGAGGATCGACGCCACATGCAGGTTGTTGGTGATGATTTTCAGGTTGTTGTGATTGAGCAGGGCGCGAGCGATGGATTCGGTCGTGGTGCCGATATTGATGAACAGCGAGGCGTGATCGGGGATTTGCGCGGCGATGGCCTCGGCAATCCGTTGTTTCTCATCGCGCATCTGATCCGCACGCATGGCGTAGGCGGTGTTTTCGATGCTCGAATCGTAGGCTGCGCCGCCGTGGTAGCGACGCAACAGGTTCATTTCCGCAAGCTGATTGATATCGCGGCGTATGGTTTGCGGGGTCACGACGAAAAGCGTGGCCATTTCCTCGATGCTGACGTAACCGCGATCGCGGACCAGTTCGAGGATCTGCTGCTGACGGGGAGGCAGATTCATTATTCTTGAGTGTCCTTTCAGGCTGCCAAATGCCGCTCATGATGCCGCAGGCACAGGCTGTCTGTCAGCCGCAAACTCAAGTCAGTCACTGCCACCCGTTCTGAGGCCCTCGCTTATTCTTCGTTTTCGTGCGGTTCCCAGTCGCGGGTGCGTGCCACGGCCTTCTGCCATCCTGCGTAAAGTTTCTCGCGCTTCTCGGGCTCGCATTCAGGGTGGAACTCGCGCTCGATCACGGCCTTGTTGCGCAATTCATCCAGACTGCTCCAGAAACCAATGGCCAGACCCGCCAGATACGCTGCGCCCAATGCCGTGGTTTCGCGCATTTTCGGGCGCTCGACGTGGGTGCCCAGGATGTCCGCCTGGAACTGCATCAGGAAGTTGTTGGCCACGGCACCGCCGTCGACCCGCAGGGATTTGAGGCGTTCGCCGGAATCCTGTTGCATGGCGTCCAGGACATCGCGGGTCTGATAGGCAATGGATTCCAGCGCGGCACGGATGATGTGATCGACTTTCACGCCACGGGTCAGGCCGAACAGGGCACCACGGGCATAGGGGTCCCAGTACGGCGCGCCCAGGCCGGTAAAGGCCGGGACCAGGTAAACACCGTTGCTGTCCTTGACCTTGGTGGCGAAGTACTCGGTATCCACCGCATCGGTGATGATTTTCAGTTCATCACGCAACCACTGGACCGTGGAACCGCCGTTGAAGACTGCGCCTTCCAGTGCATAAGCCACTTCACCGCGTGGGCCACAACCAATGGTGGTCAACATGCCGTGAGCGGATTTGACCGCTTTCTTGCCAGTGTTCATCAGCAGGAAACAGCCGGTGCCGTAGGTGTTTTTTGCCTGGCCGGGCTCAACGCACATCTGGCCAAACAGTGCGGCTTGCTGGTCGCCCGCGATACCCGCGATGGGGATACCGCTTTTGCTGTGGCCGTAGACTTCCGATGAAGACTTCACTTCCGGCAGCATTTCTCGCGGAATATCCAGCACGTCCAGCATGCGCTGGTCCCATTCCAGCTTGTGAATGTTGAACAGCATGGTGCGCGAGGCGTTGGTGTAATCGGTGACGTGGACCTTGCCGCCGGTGAATTTCCAGATCAGCCAGCTATCGATGGTGCCGAACATCAGTTCGCCTTTGCGCGCACGTTCGCGACTGCCTTCGACGTTGTCCAGAATCCATTTGAGTTTGGTGCCGGAGAAGTACGGGTCGGTGACCAGACCAGTGGTGTCTTTGATGTACTCTTCCAGGCCATCACGCTTGAGCTGCTGGCAGATTTCCGTACTGCGACGGCACTGCCAGACGATAGCGTTGTAGATTGGCCGACCGGTTTCCTTTTCCCACACCACCGTGGTTTCACGCTGGTTGGTAATGCCGATGGCGGCAATCTGATTGTGATGGAGGTCTGCCTGCGCCAGTGCCTTGGTCATGCAGGCCGTCTGGGTCGCGAAAATCTCCATCGGGTCATGCTCGACCCATCCCGCTTGCGGGTAATGCTGAACGAACTCGCTTTGTGCGGTGCTGACGACATTGGCGTCGCGGTCGAAAATGATAGCCCGGGAGCTGGTTGTGCCCTGGTCAAGCGCAATGATGTAGTTCTTGTTCTGTGAGTCAGTCATGTCGATTGCCTTGCGTTAATGGGTGAGGTGCAAGAGAGCGGGTAAGGATCAAAATCAAGCCTGTACTTTGACGGCAGCCACTTCAGGGGCTTTTTCAACAGCGGGTGCAGCGCTGGGCAGATGGCGTGCAATGAGCGCACGGTAGCCGGCAGCGCCGAGGCAGGCACCCAGAATGGGTGCAAAAATCGGAATCAGGAAATAGGGAATATCGCGTCCGCCGGTGAAAGACATCTCACCCCAGCCCGCAATGAACGTCATCAGTTTAGGACCGAAATCCCGAGCCGGGTTCATGGCGAATCCCGTTAACGGGGCGGTAGCCGCGCCGATCACGGCAACCAGCAAACCGATCAGCAGGGGTGCCATGGCACCGCGTGGCAGACCGTTGTTGTCGTCGGTGAGGGACATGATCACGGCCATCAGAATGGCAGTGATTACAACCTCCACCAGAGCGGCCTGGCCGACGGAAATCGCCGGGTTGGGATACGTCGAGAATACCGACGCCAGTTCCAGGCTTTCGACCGTGCCGCGCACCATGTGGTGGGTTTGTTCGAATTCGAAGAAAAGACTGATGTACAGCAGATAAACCAGACCGGCGCCGCAGAAGGCTCCTGCGGTTTGGGCGACGATGTAAAACGGGAGTTTGCGTTTTTCAAAACCGGCAAAGAGGCTCAGCGCGATGCTGACCGCCGGGTTGAGGTGAGCGCCCGAAACCCCGGCGCTGAGATAGATGGCCATGCTGACAGCCAGCCCCCAGATAATGCAGATTTCCCATAAGCCAAACGTGGCGCCCGCGACTTTGAGCGCCGCAACACAACCCGTGCCAAAAAAAATCATCAGGGCCGTGCCCAGAAATTCGGCCACGCATTGGCCTTTCAGCGTCGGTTGTTGTAGAGCAGTTGTCATGAAGGAACCTCGTTTTTTTGTTTTTTTGCAGCACCGTGTTCAAAGGACCGGCGCTATCTTTTTGACGTTTCGGCGAAACCCCATCGCCGACCGTGATTCGACCATCCCCAGAATTATAGTTCCAGTGATATTCGTAAACGAAAAAATATAGACAAGAATGAATGCTGTCAAAGGTCATAAGTGAACGGTAAGCCATATTGCGACTAAAGGATAAAAGTTGGTCGCATCGGGATCTGTAGGCAATGTCCTGAATTTACCGGGAAAGGCCCGGTGGTTGTGATTAAGACGGACTCGCAGAGATGGCTTAAAGTAGCGCTTCGAATCGACTAGCCCGTTATCTGGAGCGCTGCATGACCCCTGCACTGGACCTGCTGAAAAAAGTTCGCGCCGAACATCGTATTCACAGTTACGAACATGACCCGAAAGCGGCGTCGTACGGTCTGGAGGCAGCAGAAAAGCTTGGGCTCAATCCACAGCAGGTGTTCAAGACGCTGCTGGCGAGCACGGAAAAAGGTGAGCTGCTGGTGGCAGTCGTCCCCGTGGTTGGCACGCTGGATCTCAAGGCGCTGGCCCATGCAGCAGGGGCCAAGAAGGTCGAAATGGCCGATCCCGCTGCTGCGCAGCGATCTACGGGTTACCTGTTGGGCGGCATCAGCCCGTTGGGCCAGAAGAAGCGGTTGCGCACGTTCATCGATCAAAGTGCGGAGGCATTCGCAACGATCTACGTCAGCGCCGGGCGGCGAGGGCTGGAGGTTGAGCTGGCACCGGCTGCGCTGGCAGAGCACACCAAGGCGGTATTTGCTCCGGTGGGACGTGGCTGATCAGCCAGCGTGGGAGACGTTGGGGCGAGGCCATTCCCGCCTTATCTGCGCCAGAAGTGAAGGGCGCAGATAAGGCAAGCCTCGCGCCAATGAGGGTTGGCAGGGGTGCTAAACCGTTGCATGCGTTGGCATGCTGCCCGCTGCCGGGAACACCACCAGATGCTCGGCCGCCACGCGAATGCCCACTTCTTCACCTGCGACGTAGTCGGCATGGCTTGGGAAGATTGCTTCCAGCTGGCTGCCGGTAGAAAGCTGCAAACGGTAAAGCGTGGAGGCACCCTGGAACGTCTTGCTGGTGACCCGAGCCCTCAATGTGCTGTCCCGGTCATAAACGATATCGTCGGGACGCAGCAAGACATCGACGGCGCTGCCTTGGGTGCCAGGGTAGGCGCGGTTGCCTTGCAGCACGCCCAGTTCGGTCTGCACTGATTGCGGGTCGACCATCAACCCGCGAATGAAATAGCCCTGGCCGATGAAACTGGCGACAAAAGGCGTCAGCGGTTCGTGATACAGGTTGTAGGGCGTGTCCCATTGCTCCAGACGACCCTCCTTGAACACGCCCACATGATCACTGACGGCGAAAGCTTCCTCCTGATCGTGAGTGACCAGAATCGCGCTGGTACCGCGCGCCTTGAGAATGTCGCGAACTTCGTGGCTGAGGCGACGCCGTAACTCCCCGTCCAGATTGGAAAACGGCTCATCGAGCAATAGCAGTTGCGGCTCTGGCGCCAGTGCGCGTGCCAGGGCGACACGCTGCTGCTGTCCGCCGGACAGCTCATGAGGATGACGCTTGCCCAGCGCGCCCAGATTGACCAGCTCCAGCAACTCGTCGATGACCTGCTTCAGGCGTGGATGCTTACGAATACCAAACGCAATATTTTCGGCGACGCTCAGATGCGGGAACAGCGCGTAATCCTGGAAAACCATACCGATACGGCGTTTTTCCGGAGCGAGGGTAAAACCCGGACGGGAGATGACTTCGCCAGCGATGGAAATCTCCCCCGCGTGCACCGGTTCGAAACCGGCGATGGCCCGCAATGTCGTGGTTTTACCGCAACCCGAAGAGCCCAGCAGGCAGCCAATATCACCCGCGTTGAGGTGCAGGTTGAGGTCCTGCACCACGCGCTGGTCCTGATAGCCGCATGCCAGATTGCGTAGATTCAGCAGAAGCGGCTGGCTCATTGCGGCTGGCAGGACGGTGCGACGAGGAACTCCAGCAAGGCTTTCTGCGCATGCAGGCGGTTCTCGGCCTGATCCCAGGCAACCGAACGTGGGTCATCGAGCAGGTCGAGGCTGATCTCTTCGCCACGGTGGGCGGGCAGGCAATGCATGAACAGCACTTCTTCGGCGGCCAGATCCAGCAGTTCACGCGTGACCTGATACGGCCGAAACCGGGCGATACGCTTGGCGGTTTCTTCTTCCTGGCCCATGGATGTCCAGACGTCGGTGCTGACCAGATGCGCGCCGGCAACGGCTTCGCGTGGGTCGCGCACGATGCTGACACGATCCCCGGCCAGCGCCAGGAATTCAGGGTTGGGTTCATAACCGGCAGGGCAGGCCACCCGAAGCTGGAAGTCGAACTGAATGGCGGCTTCTATATAGCTGTTGCACATGTTGTTGCCGTCGCCGATCCAGGCGACTGTCTTGCCTTTGATTGAGCCGCGATGCTCAAGGAAGGTCTGCATGTCTGCCAGCAATTGGCAGGGATGCAGATCGTCAGACAGGCCGTTGATGACCGGGACGCGAGAGTTGGCAGCGAACTCGATCAGATTGCTATGGGCAAACGTACGAATCATCACGGCGTCCAGCATGCTCGAAAGCACCCGTGCAGCGTCACCAATGGGCTCGCCACGGCCCAACTGAGTGTCCCGAGGCGACAAAAAGATCGCCTGACCACCCAGTTGGATCATGCCGGCTTCGAACGAAACACGGGTACGTGTCGAGGATTTTTCAAAAATCATCCCCAGCACCCGGCTTTTCAAGGGTTCGAACAGCACGCTGCGATTACGCAGCTCTTTGAGCTCCACGCCGCGTCGAATCAGGCGCACGAGCTCTTCTGGCTGGTAGTCCATCATCGAGAGAAAGTGCCTGGCGTTCATCATTAACTACCTTTTTGCAACAGACCGCAGATGCTCAAAGCCGGGTTTTATCGGGAAAACGGGCGAGACCTGCGGCGAAGGCCGCACGGGGCGACGAAATAGGAAAGGCGCGATGGTATAAAAAAATGTCGCGTCTTACCAATAGCGGCATTGATTTATCGTTTCGGCAATGTTTCGAAACATGCCAGGGATGACTCTAAAGCCATCGCGAGATTGATACGGCTGACGCGATCCTGCTCACCCCGACACGGAGTTGATTCCGGTCGAAGTGTCAAAGAAACATTTGTACACCGATGGCGCGAACCTTTGCAATTGGCGCCGACTCTACAGTGTCAATCGCCGTTACGCGCAGGAGTGCGACGTGCTTCACGCGGCTGATACGTCGCACGTTTCATGATGTTTCATAAAAAACCGTGCTGAGTTATAAATGGCTGGCGCGCAACCAAGAGGCTCGGCGAATGGATTCTAAAGAACAACAACTCACGGAACTGCTCGGCCTCACGGCCCGCACCCTCACGCATCTCACGGCCTCCATGACGTCCATGTCGTTCGAGCTGCTGAGAAGCGAAGACGAAGTGACCCGCTCGGCGGGTCGTCGCATGATTGACCGTATGGCGACCATCAGTGCAGGTCTGGATGAGCACTGGCGGCTGATCGGTGAACTGACCGGGGTTCACGTCGCTCAGGAACAGATCGAGACCGTTCACGAGATCCAGCTGCAACGTAAAGTCACGCCTATTGGCGGCTGAGCGGGCGGCGTTCCAACAGGTCTCAATCACAACGCATCCCATCGGCGCGCCTGATGCCCGGTAATTCACGGGACGAACGACTCTGGCGCAGTCGACAGCCACGCTTCATAGTTTTGTTTGCCCGATCATCTGGATCGTAACGACAAGAATATGAGGCTGGCGATGACCAAGACCCTCCACCACCGTGCCTGTCATCTGTGTGAAGCCATTTGCGGCCTCACCATTGAAACCACCTCGTCAACGGAGTCCGGAACCCGGATCACCTCGATCAAGGGTGACCCTCTGGACACCTTCAGTCGCGGGCATATTTGCCCCAAAGCGGTGGCGTTGCAGGATATTCAGAACGACCCGGATCGTCTGCGCCAGCCCATGCAACGCATTGGCACGCAGTGGCAGCCAATCGGCTGGGATGAGGCGTTCGACCTGGTTGCCGACCGTCTTCTGCGCATCCAGCAGCGCCATGGGCAAAACGCGGTGGCGGTCTACCAGGGCAATCCCAGCGTGCACAACTACGGGTTGATGACCCACAGTAACTATTTTCTTGGCCTGCTCAAGACGCGCAACCGCTATTCCGCGACGTCCGTGGACCAGTTGCCGCATCACCTCACCAGTTTCCTGATGTACGGCCACGGCTTGCTGCTGCCGATCCCGGATATTGATCACACCGATTTCATGCTGATTCTGGGTGGCAACCCACTGGCATCCAACGGCAGCATCATGACGGTGCCGGATGTAGAAAAGCGTCTGAAGGCGATTCAGGCTCGGGGTGGCAAAGTGGTTGTGGTTGACCCTCGGCGCACCGAGACGGCCGCGATTGCCGATCAACACCTGTTCGTTCGGCCCGGGGGCGATGCGGCGTTGCTGTTCGGAATACTCAATACGCTGTTCGAGGAAGGTCTGACACGCACCAGCCATTTGCCAGTGGACGGCCTGGACGAGGTACGCCAGGCCATTGCTGCGATGACCGCAGAAGCGATGAGCTCACGCTGTGGCGTGCCCGCGTTGCAGATCCGGCAACTGGCGCGGGATTTCGCCGGGGCCGACAAGGCCGTGTGCTATGGGCGAATGGGCATTTCCACTCAGGCGTTTGGCACCGTGTGTCATTGGCTGGTGCAGTTGATCAATCTGGTCACCGGCAATCTTGACCGGGTGGGTGGCGCGTTGTGCACCGAACCTGCGGTGGACCTTGTCAGCTCCACGTCCGGCGGACATTTCAATCAGTGGCAAAGCCGGGTCTCCGGCCTTCCCGAATACGCGGGCGAGCTGCCAGTGTCGGCGCTGGCCGAAGAAATACTCAGCGAAGGGGAAGGGCAGGTCAGGGCGTTGATTACCGTGGCGGGCAATCCGGTGCTTTCCACCCCCAATGGTCGCCAGTTGGATCAGGCGCTTGACGGGCTTGAGTTCATGCTCAGCATCGATTTGTACATCAACGAAACGACACGTCACGCCGACTTGATCCTGCCTTCGACATCGGCGCTGGAAAACGATCATTACGACACGACCTTCAACATGTTCGCGGTGCGCAACGTCACCCGTTTCAATCGAGCCATTCTGGAAAAACCGCCGGGTGCATTGCATGACTGGGAAATATTCGTAGGGCTTGCCAAAGCGTTCGCCGCCCAGGCTGGTCGGGAGTTGAAACCGACTATGGCTCCCGCGCAGATGATTGATGGCGGTTTGCGCAGCGGGCTGTACGGTGACGCCTCGCCATACGGGTTGTCGGTGAATAGCCTGCTGGATCACCCTCACGGCGTGGATCTCGGCGCGTTGAAGCCGAATCTGGCACCGCGACTCAAGACAGCCACCGGGCGCATCCAGGCCGCACCGGATGTGATCATGGCGGATCTGGCGCGTTTCGCCGCCGTCAGTGCACTGCCCGCTGGAGAGTTGCTGTTGATCGGTCGACGTCATGTGCGCAGCAATAACTCATGGATGCACAACTATCACCGGTTGGTGAAAGGAAAACCGCGGCATCAATTGCTCATGCACCCGAATGATCTGATCAGCCGAGGCCTCAGCGACGGGCAACAGGTGCGGGTGAGTTCCAGGGTTGGTGTCATCGAAGTGCAAGTGCTGGCCAGCCTCGACATGATGCCGGGTGTGGTCAGCCTGCCTCATGGCTGGGGGCATACGCGGCCGGGCGTGCACATGGGCATTGCGCAAAGTCAGCCCGGCGTCAGCGCCAACGACCTGACCGATGAGCGGCAACTTGACTGCCTGTCCGGCAACGCCGTGCTCAACGGTGTTTCGGTGCAGGTGGCGGCTGCCTAATGGCAGGCTTCAGGTTCCGGTGGTGCAGGGAAGGCTGAGCGTCTCGCTCGGGATTCCGTTACAATGCGCCACCGTGTCGACTCCTGAGTCGGAAAAGCTAAGCCGAGGTGCTCCATGGATATCATCGAAACGATTAAAGAGCAGATTGCCAACAACACGATCCTGCTTTACATGAAAGGCTCTCCGAATGCCCCGCAGTGCGGTTTTTCGGCGAAGGCTTCCCAGGCATTGATGGCATGCGGCGAAAAATTCGCTTATGTCGACATCCTGCAAAATCCTGAAATCCGCGCCAACCTGCCCAAGTACGCCAACTGGCCAACCTTCCCGCAGTTGTGGGTAGCCGGCGAACTGGTCGGCGGCAGCGACATCATCACCGAGATGATGGCCGATGGTTCGTTGCAGCAGCAGGTCAAGGACGCCGCCACCAAAGCGGCGGCGAACAAGACCGAAGCGTGATCGCCTGGCGCCTGTAGGACCGATCTGGGCGGAACGCCGCCCCGGTCGCCTGCATTCAGCGGCCAAAGAAAAGCCCCGCTCTCGTGAGAGAAGCGGGGCTTTTTCATTTGGCCGACTCAGAGGATTCAGTCGCCCATCTGCGACTGCAGGTAGTTTTCAATGCCTACCTTGTCGATCAGGCCCAGTTGAGTCTCGAGCCAGTCAATGTGCTCTTCCTCGGATTCAAGGATATCTTCCAGCAGTTCACGGCTGCCGAAGTCGCCAACCACTTCAAAGTGCGCAATGGCAGCCTTGAGATCGGCCAGGCCTTTTTGCTCGATCTTCAAATCGCACTCAAGCATTTCCTTGGTGTGTTCGCCGATCAGTATCTTGCCCAGCTCCTGGAGGTTAGGCAGGCCTTCCAGGAACAGGATGCGCTTGATGAGTTTGTCAGCGTGCTTCATCTCATCGATGGATTCGTGATATTCGTGCGCACCGAGCTTTTTCAGACCCCAATCTTCGTACATGCGGGCATGCAGGAAGTACTGATTGATCGCGACCAGCTCGTTTCCGAGGATCCTGTTGAGATGCTGGATGACTGTAATGTCGCCTTTCATGTTTGAGGTCCCGCCAATGGCTTGTGTATATAAAGGGCGAGTTTGAGCTGCGCTTAATACTCTGTCAAACCTAAGCTGTTGAATAATAAGTGAAAATAAATAGGAATAAGAATGTTTGTGTTCCGCATCTTGGTGCTAAGCGCTTGAATTACAGGCATAAAAAAACCGGACACAAGGTCCGGTTCGTTAAATATGTTTGATCAGGCGGCGGAAAATTCTGCTGGATAAGCCAGCGATGCCTGGCTGCTTTGCAGTTCAGTCAAGGTATTACGCACCACTTCCTTGGCAAGGCAGGCGCATTTCCCACACTGACTGGCAACACCCAGGGTCTGGCGGACGTCTCTATAACTGCAGCAACCTTCGAAAATCGCATCTCGGATTTGACCGTCAGTAACACCTTGGCAGAGGCAGACATACATAAGTGAGAACCGTCGCTGTTCATTGCTCGATGCGGGGGATACTAATGTTAATGAGAATGCTTGTCAAAACTCTTTGGGGTGGATTCTTTTTACGGCCGATGGGCGGTAAAGGGGGCTGTCTGATTTTGATTTGAATGAAAGCGACTTTTCTGCGGGACCGGCTTCAGCCTGGAAAACGCTGTCACAGTCACTGCATTCTCGCCGCCGGAAGTTCCGCTTTCCCGGCTAAAAAACCGCTTCAAAAAAAACCGGCCACAATCGGACCGGTCTTGATTTGATTCGCCCAGGGGGCGACTCAATCGTTGAAGTCTTCCCAGCCGCCCATCTGCTTCCAGCGGTTGACGATGCCGCAGAACAGGTCTGCCGTCTTTTCGGTGTCGTAGCGGGCCGAGTGCGCCTCGCGACCATCAAAGTCGATTCCCGCCGCCTGACAGGCTTTGGCTAGCACGGTCTGGCCGTAAGCAAGCCCGGCCAGCGTTGCGGTATCAAAGCTGGAAAACGGGTGGAAGGGATTGCGCTTCATGTCCAGCCGCGTGACAGCGGCGTTGAGGAAGCCCAGGTCGAAACTGGCGTTGTGCCCCACCAATACCGCACGTTTGCAGCCATTGGCCTTGAGCGCCTTGCGGACCCCACGGAAAATGTCGGTCAGTGCGGTTTCTTCGCTGACGGCCATGCGCAATGGGTGGTCGAGCTTGATGCCGGTGAACTCCAGCGCTGCCGCTTCGATGTTCGCGCCCTCGAAAGGCTCGACCCGAAAGAAATAGGTGTGCTCCGGGAACACGAAACCGTGTTCGTCCATGCCAATGGTGACCGCTGCGATTTCCAGCAGGGCATCGGTGGCACAGTTGAAACCACCGGTTTCAACATCGATGACGACAGGCAGATAGCCACGGAAACGGGCCGCCATCGGGTGACGCGAACCGCCTCCACCGTGACCTTCCTGTTCGTCGTCGAAATGATCTTCACTCACGTGTGTGTCTCCAGCAGGCGCCAGCGCAGTTTTTCACCGGCGCGCAGCGGAATTACGGACAGCTCGCCAAACGGCAGGCTGGTGGGCGCGGTCCATTCGTCACGGACCAGCGTGATGGTGTCTTGGTGAACGGGCAGGCCATAAAATGCCGGACCGTGGAGGCTCGCGAAGCCCTCCAGTTTGTCCAGGGCATTGCGCTGCTCGAAAGCCTCGGCATACAGCTCGATCGCCGCGTAAGCGGTATAGCAACCGGCGCATCCGCAGGCGGCTTCCTTGGCGTGCTGGGCATGGGGTGCCGAGTCAGTGCCCAGAAAGAACTTCACGCTGCCGCTGGTGGCGGCGTCGAGCAACGCGCTCTGATGCGTGTTGCGCTTGAGAATCGGCAGGCAGTAGAAGTGCGGGCGGATGCCGCCAACCAGCATGTGATTGCGGTTGTAGAGCAAATGGTGCGCCGTAATCGTTGCACCCACGTTCGCGGAGGCCTGATTGACGAACTGTACGGCTTCGCTCGTGGTGATGTGTTCAAACACCACTTTAAGCGTCGGGAAGCGTTCGACGACCCGGGTCAGTTGCTCGTCGATGAACATCTTCTCGCGATCAAAGACATCGATCTCGCCCCGGGTCACTTCGCCGTGGACCAACAGCGGCATGCCGACTTCGGCCATGGCCTCGAGTGCCGGGAAAATCTTGTCGATGCTGGTAACACCGGAATCTGAATTGGTGGTCGCTCCGGCCGGATACAGCTTGGCGGCATGGACGAAACCACACGCCTTGGCTGCGCGGATATCGTCCGGCTGGGTCAGGTCGGTCAGGTAAAGCACCATCAGGGGTTCGAAACGGCTGCCAGCGGGACGCGCTGCGAGGATGCGCTGGCGATAGGCGTCAGCTTCCTGTGCGTTGCGTACGGGTGGCACCAGGTTAGGCATGATGATTGCGCGGCCAAAAGTGCGCGCAACGTCAGCAACGGTGTGAGGCAAAACAGCTCCATCGCGGAGGTGTATGTGCCAGTCGTCGGGACGCAGAAGGGTCAGGCGGTCGGACATTGGGAATTCCAGGCGGGTCAAACTCGCTGGGAATGCTACCGGAAAAGACTCTCTCAGGCACTCGCTATCAAGTTTTGTAGGAAGTAACCGATAGCCCGTTGCAGGAAGAAATTCTTTTGGTAACGCCGTATTTTTTTGTGGAGCCTCCCGTGCGCCAGCGATATCTAGCCTTGCTCAGTCTTTTCGCCAGCCTGCCGGCGATGGCGATTACTTTCCAGACGCGTCTGGAAAGTGTGGAGTGGAAGGTTGAAGGCGATCAGTTCGAGTGTCGCCTGAGCCAGCCCATCACCGACTTCGGTGCGGGCGAGTTCGTGCGTCGGGCGGGTGAGCAGGCAATCTTCCGCATCAAGGCATCCGGAACAATCATGGGTGCGGGTTCGGCGACATTGTTGGCTGCCGCCGCGCCGTGGCAGCCAGGGCGTGGCGATATCAATCTCGGCTCGGTTAGCGTCAGCACCGGCGGATTTCCCTTCAGCAGTTCTCAAGTGCAGGCCGGACGCCTGATCAACGGTTTGCTGGACGGGCGCAGCCCGCTCATTCGGCATTACGCCCGGGACGGCGGCACCATGGAAGTGCGCTTGCTGCCGGCCAAGTTCAACAAGGCGTTCAGTGACTATCAACTGTGTGTCACCAAACTGCTGCCGATGAACTTCGAGCAAGTGAAGCAAACCCAGGTCGGCTTTCCCGGTGGCGGCATAGAGCTGGACGCCAAGGCCAAATCGACACTGCAGACGATTGTGGCCTATCTGAAGGCTGATCCGTCGGTCAATCAGATCGAGCTTGATGGTCATTCCGATAACAGCGGCAATCGCCTGACCAATCGCGACCTTTCCCGGCGTCGTGCACTGGCGGTGATGGACTTCCTCAAGGCTCAGGGCATTCCCGAGGAGCAGATTACGCTGCGCTTCCATGGCGAGCGCTATCCGTTGGCGCCTAACACCAACAACGCCAACCGCGCCCGCAACCGCCGGGTGAACATCCATCTGGATCGCGTGGCTCCTGAAGAGAAGCCTGCCCCCGTCGCCTCCGCGGGCGATGCAGCGAGAACGTCCTGAGCCGCTGACAGTCGTCGCGCGCTCGACATAAACTGTCGCTTCATCGTCTGAAGCTGTCGCGCTACTGTAAATCATTGCCCATGAGCGGTAGAATCCCCGGTTTTCCGTACAACCCGGTGGAGTGAAGGCATGGCGGACGTTAACAAGGTAGTTCTCGCGTATTCCGGTGGCCTGGATACTTCGGTAATCCTCAAGTGGCTGCAAGATACGTACAACTGCGAAGTGGTGACTTTTACCGCTGACCTGGGTCAGGGCGAAGAAGTCGAGCCCGCACGTGCCAAGGCTAAAGCCATGGGCGTGAAAGAAATCTACATCGACGATCTGCGCGAAGAATTCGTGCGCGATTTCGTATACCCGATGTTCCGCGCCAATACCGTTTATGAAGGCGAGTATCTGCTGGGCACTTCCATCGCCCGCCCGCTGATTGCCAAGCGTTTGATCGAGATCGCCAACGAAACCGGTGCCGATGCCATTTCCCACGGCGCTACCGGTAAAGGCAACGATCAGGTGCGTTTCGAACTGGGCGCCTATGCGCTCAAGCCCGGTGTGAAAGTGATTGCCCCTTGGCGTGAGTGGGACCTGCTGTCCCGTGAAAAGCTGATGGACTACGCTGAAAAGCACGGCATTCCTATCGAGCGTCACGGCAAGAAAAAGTCGCCGTATTCCATGGATGCCAACCTGCTGCACATTTCTTATGAAGGCGGCGTTCTGGAAGACACCTGGACCGAGCACGAAGAAGACATGTGGCGTTGGACCAAGTCCCCTGAGGACGCACCGAACGTTGCGACCTATCTGGAACTGACCTACCGCAATGGCGACATCGTGGCGCTGGACGGCGTTGAAATGACACCGGCCACTGTTCTGGCAACCTTGAACCGCATTGGCGGGGAAAACGGCATCGGTCGTCTGGACATCGTGGAAAACCGCTACGTCGGCATGAAGTCCCGCGGCTGCTACGAAACCCCGGGCGGCACCATCATGCTGCGCGCTCACCGCGCCATCGAGTCGATTACTCTGGATCGTGAAGTCGCTCACTTGAAAGACGAGTTGATGCCCAAGTACGCCAGCCTGATCTACACCGGCTACTGGTGGAGCCCTGAGCGTCTGATGCTGCAACAGATGATCGATGCGTCCCAGGCTCACGTGAACGGTGTGGTGCGTCTGAAGCTGTATAAAGGCAACGTGATCGTAACGGGCCGTAAATCTGACGAATCGTTGTTCGATGCCAACATCGCCACATTCGAAGATGATGCCGGCGCCTATGATCAGGCCGATGCAGCAGGTTTCATCAAGCTCAATGCGCTGCGCATGCGGATCGCTGCCAACAAGGGCAGAAAGCTGTTCTGATCTGACGCGGAAAAATGCAGCACCCTCGCAGGTGCTGCATTTCAAATTCATGGCTGAGTGTTGATTCATCTGCTCAGGCTTGTTTACCCGTTTTGCGGCGCGAACTATTGGTTTTCTTGCGTGCGGTTCCTCCATAGGCAGAACGTTGCTCCTGAGCCTGCAAGCCGCCCATGAGCCCGGGTCCGATAAGCGCCAGCAGGTCTTCGGTTTTCTTGCTGTAACGCTTTAGCAAGGTCATCAGCTTTTTCTCGAATTCCAGCTCCTTGATGAGATCGGCGTTATTTTTGAGTGCTTCAAGGCGTTGAAGGTTTTCAGTGAGTGCCTGTTGAGTATCCCGATAATCTTTAAGTTTTGACATGATGTATTCCGTTGTTCGTTTCAGAGTTGATTAAGTCACGGTGATGCAATGTTCATGTTGATGCCCGTTGAGTTGTTTTTTTAAACGGTAGCTTCTTTTTTCGGAGGCGTTTCTTGAAGCGGGTTGCCGTTAAAGTCAAAGCTTATTTAACCTGCGGATGCAAGTGCTTGATTATCAGGTGATTGAGTGTCTTCTTTCCTTCGTTGTGGAACAAGCTGTCAGAACTAATGCCATGTTCCTACAGCTTTCATCGGTCTAGCGCATGAGTCGGTGCGATTTTTAATGGCTTTAAATGATGTTCTCCTACAGGTTGAATCTCGCTTTCGATAATGATGTTGATCGCTTACTTGTTTGGGTGCTGATTCCGTCAGCTGGCGCTTTTGCCCTGCCAGAGGGAACTGCCGACACCAAAGGGTAGGCTGTTTATAAGTTTACATATCTGCATGGAAAGTTTTTTTCGCCTCGACCAGGCCGGGCAATTATTGCTGAGGCTTCAGGCAGTGCTGCGAATGGGAAAATAACACTGGCTCAATCAACAGTCGTATTTACATAGTTATCTTTTCATCCTTATTGAATGATGACTCGCCCACGGCGGGCGGTGATGTCATCCAGTGGCCTCCCCAAAGCCGGTGCTGACGTTTTTGCAGCCGCAGCTATGCAGGCGCGCCGGTACCGACGGGGTGTCAGGCCGCCCATTCCAATGAGGTATGTACCGGCTGTTGGCTGGATGCAACAGAGCGTCAGGGCGTGTCACTGTCTTTCTTTTGTTTGAATTCAAAACGATAGACCTTGCCGATGTTCCACACCTGCCGCACGGTTAAGCCGAGTCGCTGGGCGATCTCTACAGCGGTGTAACCGAGGCTTGAGTAATGCATGGCGTGGCCTGCTACCACGTCGTCCACCTCCAGCGGATCCAACAGTTCCTCTCGTATGGTTTTTTGCAGGGGGCGACTAAAGGCTATTTCTATGCCCTGTTCACAGGCGAGTTGCTTGATCTCTTTTTTGTTCATTCTCAAGGAGTATTGAAGCGCAGAGATACCCGCTCCCTTGGCGACCAGTTCCTTGAGCAATGCAACTTTGCTGTTTCGGTCTTTCTCCTGTTCGTCACCCGGGGCTTTATCGTTGAGTGGGATTGATCGCAGCGGTGAGTGCTCTCCATTATCAATGATCTCAATCACACCGCCCTCAGCGACAAATCGCTCAACAGCAGCGGCCAGATCCTCCATGCTTCCCTCATTGGAAGAGGGGTGGGTAGTCTTGTTATTCATGGTATATCCTTTTTTGAACATGGTTATACACATGGCCAATTCAAAACGAGCCTTTGGCCGGACCCGGTTCTGCCAGGTGTCAGCAATGCTCGACTGACCCGGTGGGTGCTGCCTGAGTCCGTTCAGTTGTTTTTGAATGGAATCCATATAATAAAAATCTTATAGGCTGTGGTCAAAGTGACACTGTCTATTTAATGGGGACTCATGTAATTCCGTAGGGTGTTTGTTGGAGTTAATGAGTTGGTTGTTAAAAAAGTAACGACTGGTAATAGATTTTGCAAGTAAAAACAGATGCTTTACATGATTTGAGTTGTATTGGCGAAAAGTGTCTTACATGTATCTTTTTGTCGTCTGTGTGTTTTGTAGTACTTTTCCTCTTTAAATAGGAGAGTATGGTGTCAGATAGCAATGTGGTATTAGCTGCAGGTCCGGTAGCCGGGCCTGAGTCTTCCTGCGGGGGGCAGGCGGTACGATAGGTAGTTGTGCTGCGGGGTAATAAATAGTTATGTATTTATCTCCCTGAGCGTTGATAGCAGCGAAATGTTTTGTCGATGAGGTGGTGTAAGCTTGATCGATTATGTTTCTGATGATTAGGCTATTTCCGAAATGCTTGTAGGGGGGTTCCTGAAATATATATATTTACAAAAACGGCGTTCCGGAATGTGTATTTTTTCAACAGGAACAGTGGACGATTCTGAGGTAATTATGTGTGTGGCGTATTTTTGATCGTCGCTATCTGGCGTCTTCATCAATACCGCATATCCTGAATAGATAAGACATGGCAGGTTTCCCGCCCGGACCGTCGTATCGGACAACGGCAAGCAATGGTCAAGCCTTGGGCTCATGGCTGTCGCGCGCCTGTTTAAGCCAGGGGGCGGACAGCGGGCGCCTGTTTATACATCAGGTCGATGCGGCCATCGTCCTGACAGTACTGATGTGAGGAACGGCTCAAAGTAGTGGCTAGAAGCTATCTGGCTCAGGCTGCTTCAGTTCTTCAGGGTCAGTTGGGGGGAACTGAAAAGTGAGCGGGGAATTTTCATCGTCTTACGCTGCATCCGGCTCATTAATCATAAGAGGTATCAGGGCAAATGCTTGATTCAACAGTAATGATTTTTCTTGATTTTCAACGCTCTATTCCGGTTCTTGTCGAGGGGATCGATTCGTCGATTGTCGGGAGGAATGTATTTTGAAAAACTTTCGAATTGTCTCGAAGGGGCTAAAATTTGTAGGACTATTCTGTGGTAAGTGTGTGAATGGTCTTTGGCTGTTAGTCCCAAGGGGTGAGCGCCATGCAAAGCACTAAACGACTAGGCTATTGTGCTGACTCTGAAAATTCGAATAGCGAAAAGTGGACTGCCCATGAATAAAGTGCTGATCGTGGATGATCATCCTGTCATTCGCCTTGCCGTACGTATGCTGATGGAGCGCCATGGCTACGAGGTCATCGCGGAGACGGATAACGGCGTGGATGCCCTGCAACTGGCACGAGAGCATCTGCCCGACATCGTGATTCTGGACATTGGTATTCCAAAGCTTGACGGCCTGGAAGTCATCGCCCGTTTGTCGGCGATGACGCTGCCTTTCAAGGTGCTGATACTGACCTCCCAGGCCCCGGGTCATTTCTCCATGCGCTGCATGCAGGCAGGTGCCGCTGGCTACGTGTGCAAGCAGCAGGATCTTACCGAGCTTCTGAGTGCCATCAAGGCCGTGTTGTCGGGGTACAGCTACTTTCCGAACCAGGCGCTGCACACCGTGCGCTCAAGTATGGGGAATGCCAGCGAGGCTGATATGGTTGATCGTCTTTCGGGGCGGGAAATGATGGTCTTGCAACAACTCGCCAGAGGAAAGACGAATAAGGAAATTGCCGATGGTATGTTTCTAAGTAATAAAACAGTCAGCACTTACAAAACACGCCTGCTGATGAAGCTCAACGCCCACTCGTTGGTAGACTTGATCGAACTGGCCCAGCGCAACGGGCTGGTCTGAATTTACTGTCGGCGCCGACAATCTGGATCGGCCCGGATGAGGTCAGAATGGATTGAGTCATTCGCAACGACCCTAAAGCCTCTCTCGCTTGAGAGGCTTTGAGGCTTATGAATATCGCTGCATGATCCGGTGCCCTGGCGTCTCAAAAATCGAAATCGTAATCTGCCAGATGTTTCTGCAGGCGGCGCTCTTCCAGCAGATTATCAATGGTGCGACGTTTACTCAGGTTTGTCTTGGCTGGCTCGACAGGAACGGGCTCGGCTTCGTCTGATTCGACGGAGACAAAATCATCGTCGACGTCTATTTGCTCTTTGTCAGTACTCATGAAGTTGACTCCAGGCTTGGGCTTTCATGGCGCACCTTATAGCGATAATCCCGGAGTTCGTAAAAAAGATTTTTTCAATCGGTCAGCCAGCAAAACCTTTGTCACTCAATCGTCCGAGGTTTTGTGTTTGTAGTCGCACAGGTCTTCGATCCGACAACTGCCGCAGCGAGGCTTGCGCGCCTGGCACACGTACCGGCCATGCAGAATCAACCAGTGGTGCGCGTCCAGCAGGTAATTTTTGGGTACGAACTTCATCAATTGCCGTTCAACCTCGACCACATTTTTGCCTGGGGCGATACCGGTTCGATTACTGACCCGAAAAATATGCGTATCAACGGCCATCGCGATCTGTCGAAACGCAGTGTTGAGCACCACATTGGCGGTTTTGCGGCCAACTCCAGGCAGAGCTTCCAGAGCTTCGCGGGTTTCCGGTACCTGACCGTCATGGTGTTCGATGAGCCTGCGGCAGGTTTCGATGACGTTTTTGGCTTTGCTGTTGTAAAGGCCGATGGTCTTTATATAGTCGGACAAGCCTTCTACGCCCAGGTCATAGATCGCCTGGGGTGTGTTGGCAACCGGGTAGAGGCGGGCAGTCGCCTTGTTGACACTGACGTCTGTCGCTTGAGCCGACAGGATGACCGAAATCAACAGTTCGAAGGACGTCGTGTAAGCCAGTTCGGTTTTCGGGTCCGGGTTGTCTTCGTGAAGTCGGCGGAAAATTTCCAGGCGCTTGGCGGCATTCATGTACGAAGAGATTCCTTGGAGGCCTGCGCCTCGTTAAATGCGGGTGTTTTGCGTGCGTTGGCGCAGGGCTTTGGCGCCAGCCATCAGGAGGCCCAAAAGGATAAAGCCTCCCGGAGCAATTAACGTCAGGTGAGGCAGTGAGGCAGACGGCATCAGGTCGATCTGCCATTTTGTCGCGTTGGCCCCGAACAACCAATGGGCATCGCCGAGCAACGTGCCATGACCCAATAGCTCTCTCACCAGTCCCAGTAACAGGAACGCCGCGCTGTAATAGCCGACTGGCTGTATCAAGCCTTTCGTATTGTCATGCTGGTCATTTCCTACGTCCTGTATCAGCAGGCACTGGACACCGATGATCGGCAGGTAAATCCCCAGCGTTCGATACAGCTCAAGGCTCTGCGCCTGAAGCAACAGGCTGGCGATGCTGACCAGCGTGGCAGCGACGATAGCGCCAGCCAACCCCCTCAGCCTTTGGGGAAAGAGGGATGAGAGGCCTTTCATAAGCATGAAATGCAACCCTCCGACTGCCCCGAGAACCATCAGGAAACCGATGGCCTTGATCAGCGAGTCCGTGACCCCGATCAAGGGAGCCAGGCTCAGTGGTGCAAGCGTCAAGACAGCAGGGCGAGGGATAGGCTTCAAGGTTGTTCACCTGTCGCATGGGGCAGCAGTCGGTTCTTCTCGGCATCGAAATAGCGCAGCGTCTCGCGGATCGTTTCCATCGCTGCCCGGGAGGTAATGGTCGCTCTGGCGATCTGATCGAATGCGCCGCCATCCTGCTTCAGCCTCCAGCTCGCTTCATCCGGGTCGGTCAATGATTTTCCGAGCAAACCGTTAAGCCATTGGGGAACGGACACTATTCGGCCGCCCAACCCAGGCGTTTCAGTGTGCTTCAAGACCTTGATGCCCATCAGCCTGCCTTCCACCGAGACGCCGATCAGCAGTTCCAAAGGGCCGGCATACCCCTGTCCCACGCTACGAAATATGATCGCGCGGGGTTGGCCTCCTTGTGTTGCCAGAAACCCATCGTGCACCACCGAACTTGCGGTGCGATCGGGCAAAGTCAGAGGGTGTTGCAGCGGCTGGTTGTCGTAGCTTTCCATCGGGATAACACCCCGAAACATCTGATTGCGCAGCGCATCCCGGTTCGCCTGAATGGCTGGAGCTGCGGCGTTCTCCAGCAGCACCGTCAAGCCAATACCCAGACCGATGGCGATGAGGAGCACCACGCCGGCAAGTGGCCTGGAGAGGTTTTTCAAGGGTGCTCCCCGGCCGTCGAACGGGCGGCGGTAAGGCGTTCCAGCGCTGGCACGGCCATGTTCATCAGTAAGACGGCGAAAGCGACACCGTCCGGGTAGGCGCCCCAAGTGCGGATGATATAGGTGATGAGGCCGACGCCGACGCCGAAAAGCAGGCGTGCGCGAGGATTTTCGGGCCCGGACACCGGCTCGGTGGCAATAAAAAACGCCCCCAGCATGGTGGCGCCCGTGAACCAGTGAAAGAGCGGGGAACCGTTGGAGTCAGAACCCGAACCGTTCCAGCACAGCAGGCTGATGACGAACAGGCTGGCGAGCATGCCGACCGGCGCGTGCCAACTGATCAGGCGACGTTGCAGCAGCAGCGCCCCTCCCGCGAGGAACGCAAGGTTGACCCACTCCACGCCGTGCCCGCCCAGACCGCCAAATGCCGGATTGCGAACGAATAGTTCATCTACTGTCAGGCTTTTGTTGACTCGAAGCACATCCAGCGCGGTGGCCTGAGTCCACGCGTCAGGGGCCGGTACCGAGCTGAAGTCGAGGCCGAAAATGTGCTGAAGTCCACCCATCAGGCTCAGCCCATGTGTCGCGGGCCAGTGATTCATCTGTTGCGGGAACGATACGAGGACGAAGGCATAGCCCAGCATCGCCGGGTTGAAGGGGTTATTGCCAATGCCGCCATAGAGATGCTTGCCAAACACCATTGCAAAGCCGCTGGCCAGCACCGTCAACCACCAGGGGCAATAGGGCGGTAACGCCAAGGCCAGAAGCGTTGCGCTGACCAAAGCACTGTAATCATTAAGCGCCGCAAGCACAGGTCGCTTGCGCAGTGTAAGCACGGCGGCCTCAACGCACAGTGCTGTACCGCACGCCAGCAATCCGGTGATCAAAACACCCCAACCGAAAACCCCTGTCAGGGTCAATGCGCCCGGCAGCATGGCAAGCAACACCCAGCGCATGGTTGTTTGCAGGCGTTCGTTCGCCTGGCCCCGGTGAAGGGCGCTATCAGGCGTTGGCACGGGCAACCACCAGTGCTGAAGCTTGCGTGGCAATGGCCAGCGTCTGTTCGGCTGCGGTCAGTTGCGTGCGCAGAGCTGCCAGCTGTTCGGTGGAGGCCTGGACCGCTTGTGCTTTATTAAACGCAGCCCGGGCCATGGCCAGTTGAATCTTTGCTCGTTTGAGGTCGCCGTCTTCCGGCTTGACGATAGGGGCACGAGCCAGCGTGGCCGGCTGTTGTTGCAGCGTCTCCAGAGCCCGCTCGGCGGCTTCGAATTCTTTTTGCAACTCCATCAACTGCGCTGCCTGCTCGGCAATCGGCGGATGACCGAACGCCTTGAGGGATTTGTTCAGTTGGGCCCGGCTCATGGCCACGGCAATGCGCGCTTTTTTCAGCGCATCCTCGGGGGATGCCGGTTTTTCACTCTTCGCAGGCGAGTGCCGCGCAGGCTCAAGCGCGTCTGTCGGCCCGGCAGGTTTTTGCGCCCGAGCCAGTCGCTCCATGTGACGCTGCTGCGCCTCGTGGTGCAGGCGAGCGTTGCGAGCCTCGAAGCGCTGTCGTGCGTGATGACGTTTTTGGGCCCTTGCCTGCAACTGCCCTTCGGTGACGGCAAGGCCCCCCACAATCGGAATAACACCTGTGGTCGGCAACGGGATCATATCGATGCAGTCCACGGGGCAGGGAGCCACACATAGGTCGCAGCCTGTGCATTCATCAATGATGACGGTGTGCATCATCTTTGCCGCGCCAAGAATTGCATCCACCGGGCATGCCTGAATGCATTTGGTGCAGCCGATGCATTCGGCTTCGCGAATGAACGCCACTTGCGGCGGGGCTGAGCCGCGTTCGGTGTCCAGTGGCAGCGCTGGTACCTCAAGCAGCCGGGCCAGCGCCGCGATGGTTTCTTCACCGCCCGGCGGGCATTTGTTGATGGCTTCGCCGTCGATGATCCCCTGTGCGTAGGGCTTGCAGCCGGGATGACCGCATTTGCCACACTGAGTCTGCGGGAGCAGGGCGTCGATACTGTGAATAAGATTCATGGCTTGACCAGTCCGCTGAAACCAAGGAAGGCCAGGCCCATCAGGCCCGCACTGATCAGCTGGATGGGCAGACCTTGGAATGCCGCGGGGATGTGTTGCAGTCGCAGGCGTCGGTTCAGGTCGTCGAACAGGCTTAACACCAGCCAGAATCCCAGTCCTGCACCCAGGCTCACTGCCACTGTATGAACCAGCCCCTTATCCGGCTCGGTGCCGAGGACTATCAGGCCCAGCACGCCAGCGTTGCCGATCAGCAGCCGTTGCATGCCCTCCAGTGGCAGGTCGGGAAATACGCCGCGAAGTACCCTTACTGCCGGGCCGACTGTTATCACGATGGCAGGCAGGAAGACGAACAGCGACAGGTAGCCGAAACCCAGCGGTAGCAAAAGGTGCCGGTAGATCAGGTAACACACCAGGTTGCTCACGAGCATCAGCCAGAGCGTAGCAACGCCGAGTGCGTGAATGCGGGGGCGTGTTGCAGGGGGAGGGCCGGAAACGGCCAGCACCGGATCGACCGCAATGGGCTGTTGCAGTACGAAGTTGTTGATCAGTGCAGCGCTGATGAGGATAAGGATGAAGTCGGTCATGTGCTTGCCGGATAAGCGAACAGGCTAAGGGGCGTTTCTAAAGGGTAGACATATCTGGCAAGAAACCGGTTCGTTTTGGCTGAAGCTGCAAAATCGGGTGGGACAAGCCTCGTCCCACCCGAGTCATACCCAACTTACTTGATGCGCTGACCCGGCTTTGCGCCACTGTCAGGGCTGAGCAGGTAAATTTCTTCGCCTCCAGGTCCGGCGGCCATCACCATGCCTTCCGATAGGCCAAAGCGCATTTTGCGTGGCTTCAGGTTGGCAATCATCATGGTCAGGCGGCCCTCCAGTTCGGAAGGGTTCGGGTACGCACTCTTGATGCCCGAGAACACATTGCGTTGCTCGTCACCGATGTCCAGCGTCAGACGCAGCAGCTTGTCGGCGCCTTCCACGTGCTCGGCCTTGAGAATCAAGGCAACGCGCAGGTCAATGGCTGCGAAGGCGTCGAAGTCGATTTCCTCGGCCAGGGGTTCTTTGATCAGCTCGCCATTGCCTGTGGGTGCGGCGGTTTCGGTTGCGCTGGCGGCAAGGTCTTCTTTGGAGGCTGCGGTCATGGCTTCAACCTTTACTGGATCAATGCGGGTCATCAGGGCCTGAAACGGATTGAGTTGATGATTGCTCAGCAGAGTCAGGTGGTCATCCCAGGTCAGCGGCGCGACATTGAGGAATTTTTCCGCATCGGCGGCGAGCAGTGGCAGCACCGGCTTGAGGAAGATCACCAGTTGGCGGAACAGGTTGACGCCCAGCGCGCAGACGGCCTGAACCTCATCCTGTTTACCTTCCTGCTTGGCCAGTGACCATGGCGCTTTCTCTGCGATGTAGGCGTTGGCCCGGTCGGCAAGCCCCATGATTTCACGCATGGCGCGGGCGAAGTCACGGGCTTCGTAGGCTTCTGCGATGCCTGGAGCGGCAGCCAGAAAGGCGTCGGTCAGCTCGGGGGCTGAGTTGCCAGCCACCAGAACGCCGGCATTACCCTTATGAATGAAGCCTGCGCAACGACTGGCAATGTTGACGACTTTGCCGATCAGGTCCGAGTTGACCTTCTGCACGAAATCTTCGAGGTTCAGGTCCAGGTCGTCGACGCCCTTGCCCAGCTTGGCGGCGTAGTAATAACGCAGGTATTCCGGCGACAAGTGGTCAAGGTAGGTGCGCGCCTTGATGAACGTGCCCCGGGACTTGGACATTTTCTGACCGTTTACCGTCAGATAGCCATGAACGTTGATGCCGGTCGGCTTGCGCAGACCCGCGCCTTCAAGCATGGCTGGCCAGAACAGGGCGTGGAAGTTGACGATGTCCTTGCCGATGAAGTGATAAAGCTCGGTCGTGGAATCCTTGGCCCAGTACGCATCGAAGTCCAGGTCCGGTCGGCGTGCGCACAGGTTCTTGAAACTCGCCATGTAACCGATGGGCGCATCCAGCCAGACGTAGAAATACTTGCCCGGTTCGTCCGGAATTTCGAAGCCGAAATACGGCGCATCCCGGGAGATGTCCCACTGTTGCAAGCCTGCGTCCAGCCACTCGGCGATTTTGTTGGCCACGGCATCCTGCAAGGTGCCACTGCGGGTCCAGCTTTTCAGCATGGCGTCGAAAGCGGGCAGGTCGAAGAAAAAATGTTTCGATTCCTTGAGAACCGGAATAGCGCCAGAGATCGCCGAGCGCGGGTTTTTCAGGTCGGTCGGCGCGTAGGTGGCGCCGCATTTTTCGCAGTTATCGCCGTATTGATCTTCAGTGCCACATTTAGGGCAGGTGCCCTTGATGAAGCGATCGGCCAGGAACATCTTTTTTTCCGGGTCGAAGTACTGCGTGATCGAGCGGGTCGCGATATGCCCGGCATCGCGCAGACGGTTGTAGATCATGCTCGACAGCTCGCGGTTTTCTTCCGAGTGCGTCGAGTGGAAATTATCGAAGTTCACCAGGAAGTCGCCAAAGTCCGCGCTGTGCTCGGCTTTCACGTTGTCGATCAGCTGCTGCGGGGTGATGCCTTCTTTTTCGGCGCGCAGCATGATTGCCGAGCCATGGGCGTCGTCCGCGCAGACATAGATGCACTGATTGCCGCGATGCTTCTGGAAGCGCACCCACATATCGGTCTGGATGTACTCAAGCATATGGCCAAGATGGATGGAACCATTGGCATAGGGCAGGGCGCTGGTGACGAGAATCTTGCGTGGCTCGGACATGGGGCTCGGCTACTTGAAGTGAAACGGAGGTCGGCCACTATAAAGGTCTGAGCGATTTTTTTCACCCCGTCCAGCCGTAGGAGTTATCTGCCGAACACAGCGAAACCATGCCGCTGCCTCGGAGAAGGGGTAGGATAGCCGCCTGTTTTAGTCTGCCATTATTCGGGAGTAGCCCATGAGCGCTGTTAATCGCGCAGCGGTGGAAGCCGTCCTTCGCCAATATACCGATCCCTATTTGAATCAAGATCCGGTCACGGCCGGCTGTGTACGCGCCATTGATATTCAGGGTGAGCACGTCAACGTCCAGCTGGAATTGGGTTACGCGGCTGGATTGTTCAAGAGTGGCTGGGCGCAGATGCTGCAAATCGCCATCGAGGGCCTGGACCGCGTGGCATCGGCCAGGGTCGAGATCAGCTGCGTCATCAGTGCTCATAAGGCTCAAGGGCAAATTCCCGGCCTGGCCAACGTGAAGAATATTGTGGCCGTGGCGTCGGGCAAGGGCGGGGTAGGCAAGTCCACAACGGCAGCCAACCTGGCCTTGGCGCTGTCCCGTGAAGGGGCGCGGGTCGGGATTCTCGATGCCGACATTTACGGCCCAAGCCAAGGGGTGATGTTCGGGATTGCCGAGGGTACGCGACCGAAGATCAAGGACCAGAAGTGGTTTGTGCCCATTGAGTCTCATGGCATCGAAGTCATGTCCATGGCGTTCCTGACCGATGACAATACGCCGATGGTGTGGCGCGGTCCGATGGTGTCCGGCGCTTTATTGCAGCTGGTGACCCAGACGGCTTGGAATGACCTGGATTATCTGGTGATCGATATGCCGCCAGGAACGGGCGATATCCAGTTGACTCTGGCACAGAAAGTCCCGGTCGCGGGCGCGGTGATTGTCACGACGCCTCAGGATCTGGCGCTGCTGGATGCCAAAAAAGGCGTGGAGATGTTCCGCAAGGTCAATATTCCCGTGCTGGGCGTCGTCGAGAACATGGCGGTGCATATCTGCTCGAATTGCGGTCATGCCGAGCATCTGTTTGGCGAAGGGGGCGGTGAGAAACTGGCCAGACAGTATGGCGTAGAGCTTTTGGCTTCGCTGCCGCTGTCGATGTTGATTCGCGAACAGGCCGATGGCGGCAAGCCGACGGTCATTGCCGAGCCGGAAAGCCAGATTGCGATGGTTTATCAGGAGCTGGCGCGGCATGTGGGGGCGCGGATTGTGTTGCAGGAAGCAGAAAGTCAGGCGATGCCGAGTATTTCGGTCAGTGACGACTGAATACAAGTACACCCTGTAGGAGTCAACGTGTTGGCGAGGCGGCAGGCAGGCTCGCCGTCTCGCCAACACGTTGGCTTCTGCAAGGCTTTTCTGCAGGCATAAAAAAACCCCGCTTTGGGCGGGGTTTTTTTTAAGCGATTCAGTACAAGTTAGATAACTTGAACTTCTTCAGCTTGCATGCCTTTCTGACCGCGGGTAGCGATGAAAGAGACCTGTTGGCCTTCTTTCAGGCTTTTGAAGCCGTCAGATTGGATAGCTTTGAAGTGAACGAACAGGTCGTCACCCGATTGTGGAGTGATGAAGCCGAAGCCTTTTTCATCGTTGAACCACTTAACGGTACCAGTTTGGCGATTAGACATGGTGTATCTCCTTGGACAAAGTTAACTGCGACTCAGGAAGTGCCCTGGCCGAGACTGAGTGCAAAGAGCAGGAAAAATTCTTGGAGATGGTTGGATCGAAATTCAACATCGTGTAGAGATTCTCAGTGACACAAGCAACACAGTGACGCCACCTTAACGCTTTTTTTTGAGTGTGCCAACACTCTGTGCAGGAATATTTCTCCAAGTGTCCAAAAGCATGAGCCATGTCATGCCCGCAGCCTTTGAACGCAGCGCTCCGGCCCGGTAAGATGCCGGACATCTTTTTTACCTCGCTATTCAGGACACCGCCATGAGCATCAAATCGGACAAGTGGATTCGCCGCATGGCGCAGGAACAGGGGATGATCGAGCCTTTCGTCGAGCGTCAGATGCGGGGCGAAGGCGCCGACCGGCTGATCTCCTACGGCGTTTCCAGCTACGGCTACGACGTGCGTTGCGCAGACGAATTCAAGGTCTTTACCAATATCAATTCCGCGACCGTCGACCCCAAGAATTTCGATGAAAAAAGTTTCGTCGACGTCAAAAGCGATGTCTGCATCATCCCTCCCAACTCCTTTGCCCTGGCGCGCACCGTCGAATATTTCCGTATTCCACGCAATGTGCTGACCATCTGTCTGGGCAAAAGCACCTACGCGCGCTGCGGCATCATTGTGAACGTCACGCCGCTGGAGCCTGAGTGGGAAGGTCACGTGACCCTGGAGTTCTCCAACACGACGACGTTGCCGGCCAAGATCTACGCCAATGAAGGCGTCGCGCAGATGTTGTTCCTGGAATCCGACGAAGAGTGTGAGGTTTCCTACAAGGATCGCGGTGGTAAATATCAGGGCCAGCGCGGCGTCACCTTGCCTCGGGCCTGATGCCGGACCCTGTCATCGGGCAGATTGTTACCGTTGATCCTGCCTGAATTGAATTAGTCGTCATTTCGGCACTCTATTGAGCTGAACTGCTTCCCTTCGCGTCATGTGAAGGGGGTCAACGCTCAGGAGTGCCCTTATGAAGAGAGAAATGAAACCCAGTGCCCGCGGGGTTGACCCGGGAGGCAATCACGTCGGTATGCTCGCCTGGTCGTTACTCGCGCATCCGCAATTCAATATGGTTGGCGGCATTCCCGGTCAGCCAGGTCCAGACGGACCGGGCGAAATCCCCGAGCCGACCGAGCCAGGCAGCCCGACTGTCCCGGATGAGCCACCACCCGCTCCCGTGGTCTGAGTCCCCCTGTCTGTTCTGTTGGCGCATTCACTGGCCAGCAGAGCCGTGTCCGGGAGGTCAGGAAAGGGGTTGAACGTGTAGAGAAAAATCGTTTCAGCTCAGAGCTCATTCACTTCCCATACAGCGCCATCACCCACGACGTATACCCTGCCGTCCGGGCTTCGCTCGATCGCAAATCCCCCGGTAAATCCTCCGAAGGCTGGCAGCAAGCTGACTTTCTTTCCGATCCAGAAGCAGGCCAGGCGCAGGTTTTGGCGTCCCCGACCTTGCAAGCGGTAGACCGGATGAACATGCCCGGCCAGCACATGGTGCGTGTTGTGGGCGTCAGGTTCATGCTGCAGCGCGTAGGGGCCGAGCAGCAGCGGTTCGGTGACGACTTCGATTCCCAGACTCACAGGCGGATCGCCAGCACGCCGGTCGTGATTGCCGCGAATCAGCGTCATGCGCAGGGTCGGATGTGTGCTTCGCCACTGGTGCAGGGCGCTCAGCGTGGTGGCAGCATGTGATTCCGGCGCGTGCAGGAAATCGCCTAGAAAGATAATCCATTCGCAAGGGTAAGCAGCCAGCAGCCGGTCAAGGCGCTCCAGATTGCTCTGGGTCGTGCCGTGAGGCACCGGTTGGCCCAGTTTTCGGTAAGCCGCTGCTTTGCCGAAATGCACATCGGCGATCAATAGCGCTCGATGTTCGGGGTAGTAGATGGCTTTATCCGCCAGTAACCAAAGCTCGGCGCCCGCCAGGGTGATGGGCTGGTACGGCTTCACGAATGAACCTCCGGACCCGCAGCCTTCTCAAGGTCACGCACCATGCGGGCGATGCGGTCAGCGAGTTTTTCCGTACTCAGGCTTTCACGCATGCGTTCCACCAGCAGCGGAAAGGCCAGGGGCGTGGCGCGTTTGATGAGGTGCACATCGAGTTCGCGCTGGCTGATGCGTTGCAGGGTTTGTTCAAGTCGTTGCACGTCCAGTTCCTGACGCAAGACCTCTTCCTCGGCCTGGGTGAGCAGCAGGTTATCAGCGTCATAGTGTTTGAACACTTCAAAGAACAATCCGCTGGAGGCCTGAAGCTGACGGTTGCTCTTCGGTGCGCCCGGATAGCCGGAAAACACCAGTCCGGCGATCCGGGCGATTTCCCGGAAGCGCCGTAAGGCCAGTTCCCCGGCGTTCAGGCTGGCGATGATGTCGGCCATCAGATGGTCCTGAGTAAACAGATCCCTGCGCAGGTGTTCGGCCCAGTCTATGGGCGTGGCGCTGAGCAGTTCGAAGCCGTAATCATTGACTGCGATGGAGAAGGTCAGCGGTGTATTCCGGCTCAGTCGCCAGGCCAGCAGACTGGCCAGCCCCAAGTGCACATGGCGCCCGGCGAACGGATAGAGGAATAAATGCCAGCCCTCTCTGGACTTGAGCACTTCGGCCAGCAAGGTGTGATGCCGGGGCAATCCTGACCATTGGCGCTGAACCTCCAGCAGCGGTTTGACCGCCTGCATTTCCGGGCTGACAAATTCACCGCGGGCGGCGGCGTCGAATTGGGTCACCACGGCGTCGGCCAGTTCGTTTGAAAGCGGCATCCGTCCGCCATTCCAGCGTGGGACAGCGGCTTTTTTACCGGTGGCGCGTTTAACGTAAGCGGTCATGTTTTCGACCCGCACCAGTTCCAGCAAACGACCACCGAACAAAAAGCCATCGCCGGGTTTGAGCCGTGCGATGAAGCCTTCCTCGACGCTGCCCAGGGAACCGCCTGCGCCGCCTTTTTTCCAGTACTTCACGTTGATACTGGCCTCGCTGACGATGGTGCCGACACTCATGCGATGGCGACGCGCCAGTCTTGCGTCCGGAACGCGCCAAATACCGTTTTCGTCAGGTTCGACGCGACGATAGTCCGGATACGCCGTCAGCGAGTGACCGCCATGGCGCACAAAGGCCAACGCCCACTGCCATTCCTCATCGGTCAGTTCACGATAGGCCCATGCGGTGCGGACTTCAGCGAGCAGCTCGTCGGGGGTAAATCCGCCTCCAAGGGCCATGCTGACCAGATGCTGCACCAATACATCGAGAGGTTTGTGCGGGGATTCCCGAGGCTCGATCATCCGTGCTTCTACGGCATCATGGGCGGCTGCGGCCTCAACCAGTTCCAGGCTATGGGTGGGCACCAGTGTGACCCGTGACGGGCGCCCCGGTGCATGCCCGGAGCGACCCGCACGTTGCATCAGACGGGCGACGCCCTTGGCCGAGCCGATTTGCAGAACCCGCTCAACAGGCAGGAAGTCCACGCCCAGATCCAGGCTGGACGTGCAGACCACGGCTTTTAGCTGGCCGTCTTTCAGGGCACGTTCGACCCAGTCCCGCACTTCCCGGGACAACGAGCCGTGATGCAGGGCAATCAGCCCGGCCCAGTCCGGGCGCGCTTCCAGCAATGCCTGATACCAGACCTCCGACTGCGTACGGGTGTTGGTGAACAACAGGCAACTGGCGCTGCTGTCCACTTCGGCCAGCACTTGCGGCAGCATGCGCAACCCCATGTGTCCGGCCCATGGGAAGCGTTCGATGGCCGGGGGCAGCAGCGTATCGACCCGCAGTTCTTTGGCGATTTTGCCCTGCACGCTCACGCCGTTATCCCCTAGCAACGCCAGTTGAGCATGCGCCTGATTGCCCAAAGTGGCGGAAACGCCCCACACGATCAGTTGTGGGTTCCACTGGCGCAAGCGGGCCAGCGCCAGTTGCAACTGGATGCCACGCTTGTTGCCGATCAGCTCATGCCACTCGTCCACCACCACCATCTTCAGCGTCGAGAAGGTGCTCAGGGCGTCGGCGCGGGTCAGCAGCAGGGTCAGGCTTTCAGGCGTGGTGATCAACGCCGAAGGCAATCGCCGACCTTGCCGAGCGCGTTCGCTGCTGCTGGTGTCGCCCGTGCGCAGGCCCACGCTCCAGTGGATGTCGAGATCCTGCAAAGGGGCTTCGAGTGCGCGTGCGGTGTCGGCCGCAAGGGCGCGCATGGGGGTTATCCACAGCACGCTCAAGGGAGCGGCGGGCGGTTTGCGTTTGCGGGGTTTGGCGTCGGGGAGCGCCTTGTTGAGCCGGGCAAAGCGATTCAGCGCTGCGAACCACACGGCGTAGGTTTTGCCGGAGCCGGTGCTGGCGTGCAAAAGCCCGGACTCGCCTTTTTTGACGGCACTCCAGACTTCTTTCTGAAAAGGGAAGGGCTTCCAACCCCGCGCCGAAAACCATCGCTGAGCGAAATCGGTGGGTCTGCTCATGCGCTCCGTGTGCTCTGAATGGGGTTAACTCAGAGACAGCAGCGGGTGGGGAATAGTTTTGTCGGGCAAAGTACCAGGAGGGGGCGAACGATCATTGAACGGCACCCAAACATCGGACGGTCTTGTCAGGCCGCTCGCGGCCGGGCTCTGTAGGCGTTCGCACAATGTTGCTGACAACGTGGGACCGGCTTTAGCCGGGAAGGGGGATTTCAGGCGATGCCGATGCAGCGAACGCCCTGGCCTCTTCCCGGCTGAAGCCGGTCCCACGGCGTGAACTATTTCAAATTGCCACTCAAGAACTGCTGCAAGCGCTCGCTTTTCGGGTTGCCCAGCACTTCGTCCGGGTGGCCCGACTCTTCGATCTGGCCTTGATGCAGGAACACAACCTGACTGGCGACCTTGCGGGCGAAGCTCATTTCGTGAGTGACCATGATCATGGTGCGGCCTTCCTCGGCCAGCCCCTGGATCACCTTGAGCACTTCACCGACCAGTTCCGGGTCCAGTGCGGAAGTGGGCTCGTCGAAAAGCATGATTTCCGGCTCCATGGCCAATGCCCGGGCGATGGCCACGCGCTGCTGCTGACCACCGGACAGAAACGCCGGGTATTGCTCTGCAACGCGGGCAGGCAGCCCGACTTTGTCCAGATACTTGTGAGCCCTTGCTTCCGCTTCGGCTTTGGATACGCCCAATACCCGACGCGGCGCCATGGTGATGTTTTCCAGGACGGTCATGTGCGCCCACAGGTTGAAATGCTGGAACACCATGGCCAGGCGGGTGCGAATCCGTTGCAGCTCATCCGGGTCGGCCACGCGCATGCCGCCAGCGTCGGCCACCATCCGCACGGCCTTGCCGTCCAGGGTCATGGCCCCGTCGTTGGGTTGTTCAAGAAAGTTGATGCAGCGCAGGAACGTACTCTTGCCCGAGCCACTGGCCCCGATCAGGCAAATCACGTCGCCGCTGCTGGCCTTGAGCGACACGCCTTTGAGCACCTTGTGTTCACCGTAGCTTTTATGCAGGCCATCAATGGTCAGTTTGTACATGACAGGCAAGTCCTTAAGGAGAGAGTAGGTAACCGCTGCGGTAGGCATGGGTGCCTGCAACGTGAGCGATCACCATTCCGGCCGTCGCCATTCGCCGTAACGAACGGGCGTAGAGCAAGCCGGAATTCAGAGTATGGATGGGGGTGACGAGGTCGCTGATGGGGTCAATGATTTCGGCTATCAACTGTCCGGCGTCTACGTATTCGCCCGGCTGGGCGCAAAACACCAGCAAGCCGCCCACCGGTGTTGCCACAGGCTCGACCGCCGCCAGAGGCGTCGCGGGATAGAGCAGCTCCGGCGGCGGGCCGGCTTCGGCGGCGATGGCGCCGAAATGACTCAGGTAGCTGATCAGCGCCTGACAGTCGCGGCTGGCCAGTGCGTGATTGACGTCGCCCTGACCGCGCAATTCCAGGGTCACAGAGAAGCTGCCCATGGGGATCTCGAAGCGATCGCCGAAGCGTTGCTGGAGTTGCCACCAGACCAGCGTGAAACATTCGTCGAAGGATTGGCCGCCAGAATCGGTTGCCAGCAGGCTGGCCTGGGCGCCGAGATAACGGGACAGCGCCTCGACTTTGGGCCAGGCTTCAGGGGTGGTGTACAGGTGTTCAACGGACTCGAAGTCGCAATGCAGGTCCAGAACCATGTCGGCATCGCACGCCAGACGTTGCAGGGTCAGGCGTTGGGATTGCAATTGCGTGCTGGCGACTTGCTTGTCCAGTGCGCTGCGCAGGCTGCCACGGATCAACTGCAGATTGTGCTGCGGGTCGTCATTGAGCTGTGACGCAACATCATCACCCACTGCCTGCCCGAGATCGACAAACCCGCGATTGAAGTTCTGGCCGCTTTCCAGCTCGTAGCGACCCAGGGGAACGTCCATCAGGATCTGTTCCAGCCCCATCGGGTTGGCCACCGGCACAATGACGATTTCCCCCAGCAACAAGCCGGCGTTTTCCAGTTCGGCCAAGCGCTGTTTGAGGTGCCAGGCGACGAGCATGCCCGGCAATTCATCAGCATGCAGCGAGGCCTGGATGTAGATCTTGCAGGCGCCGTTCTGCGGCCCGTAATGAAAGCTGTGGACCTGGCGCGCGGTGCCGGGCATCGGCGCGAGCAGGTCGTGGGTTTTATGACGCATAGGCGAGTCCTAGTGGGTCGGCCCGAGGAAGGCCAGCCAGCGACGTTCTGCCAGGCGGAACAGGCCCACCAGGATGAACGTGACGCACAGGTAGATCAGCGCAGCGATGCCGAAAGACTGGAACGTCATGAAGGTGGCCGAGTTGGCGTCTCGAGCGACTTTGAGCACGTCCGGCACCGTGGCGGTGAACGCGACGGTGGTCGAGTGCAGCATCAGGATGACTTCATTGCTGTAATAAGGCAGTGAACGACGCAATGCGGAAGGCATGATGACGTAGGTGTAGAGTTTCCAGCCGGTCAGGCCATAGGCTTTGGCGGCTTCGACTTCCCCATGGGCCATGCTGCGAATCGCCCCGGCGAAGATTTCCGTGGTGTAGGCGCAGGTATTGAGGGCGAAGGCCAGGATCGTGCAGTTCATCGCGTCGCGAAAGAACGAGTCCAGCAAGGGCTGCGCACGGACGGCTTCCAGGCTGTAGATACCGGTGTAGCAAATCAGCAGTTGTATATAGAGCGGCGTACCGCGAAACAGATAGGTGTAGAACTGAACCGGCCATCGCACCCAGCGTTTGCTCGATACCCGCGCGATCGACAGGGGGATCGACACGCAAAAGCCGATGGCAATGGAGGCGCTGAGCAACCACATGGTCATGGCCAGGCCGGTAATGTGTACGCCGTCGCTATAAAGGAAGGGCCGCCAGTATTCCTGAAGCAGTTCGATCATCGCTGAGCCTCCCGGCTGCCAGCCGCGTAACGGCGCTCGGCCCAGCGCAACGCAAAGTTGGAGGCGCTGGTGATCAACAGATAAATGATGGCCGCGAGCACCAGGAAATAAAACAATTGATACGTGCTCTTGCCAGCGTCCTGGGCGGCTTTGACCAGATCTGCCAGGCCAATGATCGACACCAGCGCGGTTGCCTTGAGCAGCACTTGCCAGTTATTGCCGATACCCGGCAGGGCATAGCGCATCATTTGCGGGAAGACCACGTAGCGAAAACGCTGGCCGCGCTTGAGTCCGTAGGCGGTGGCGGCTTCGACCTGGCCACGTGGCACGGAAAGAATCGCCCCACGGAACGTCTCGGTGAAGTAGGCACCGTATATAAAGCCGAGGGTGATCACACCTGCGCTGAAGGGATCGATTTCGATGTAGTCCCATTGCATGGCATCTGTCAGCTGGCTCAACCAGGTTTGCAGGCTGTAGAAAATCAGCAGCATCAGCACCAGATCGGGAACGCCACGAATGAGGGTGGTGTACATCTGTGCCGGCACGCGAAAAACAGGGTTGCTCGACAGCTTGGCACTCGCGCCGATCAGACCGAGCAAGATGCTCACTGCCAGCGACAGTACCGATAATTTGATGGTCATCCAGGTGCCTTCGAGCAACAGCGGGCCGAAGCCCTTCAAGCTGAATGCCGAGAGTCCCAGGTTTTGTAAAAGGGCATCTAACATGGATAAAGCCTTTAACGGTCAATAAAACAAAACGCCCATCGAAAACGGCGCAAGGTTGTCGCCAGAATCGATGGGCGTCGGGGTGTTATTTACCGCTGTACAGATTCAGATCACCGAAGTGTTTCTTCTGGATTTCGATGTACTTGCCGTCGTCATGTAACGCTTTGATACCTTTGTCCAGCAACGCTTTGAGCTCTTTGTTACCTTTGGCAATACCGATGGCGGTCTTGGCAGGCAGCAGTGGGCTGTCCACAGGCTCGCTGACTTCGTAGTCGGCACCTTGTGGCGACTTCAGGAAGCCCAGTTCGGCTTGCAGCATGTCCTGAATGGAGGCATCAAGACGACCGGATACCAGGTCGGCGTAAACCTGATCCTGATTCTGATAGGCCTGGGTTTTCACGCCAGCCTTGTCCAGAACGGCCTTGGCGTAGGCTTCCTGAATGGTGCCTTGCTCGTAGCCAACGGTTTTGCCTTTGAGGCTCGCTGGATCGGCAGTCAGGCCTGCGCCTTTCTTGAAGACCAGAGAGGTCGGGCCGGAGAACAGTTCGTTGGAGAAGTCGATAACCTTCTCCCGAGCCGGAGTCACGGTCATCGAGGAAATGACGCCGTCGAATTTGCGTGCTTTCAGGCCCGGAATCATGCCGTCGAAATCGCTTTCAACCCAGACGCATTTCACTTTCAGCTCTTGGCAGATCGCGTTACCCAGGTCGATGTCGAAACCGACCAGGCTGCCGTCAGCGGCTTTGGATTCAAAAGGTGCATAAGAAGGATCGACGCCAAAGCGCAGTTCCTTGTATTCCTTGGCCATTGCATTGCCTGCGGCTAGACAAATAGCCAATGCAGAGAGGGTCAGCCATGCTTTTTTCATCGTTCAGTCCTTAAAACCAAATTGAGCGTTGGGAACACGCGAGGCTTGCTACCGGCGGGTGCCAGACTTCAGAAGATAGCAATTTCCGAACCAAAGATACGAACGTGCGTTTTAAATGTACGCAGTTGTCGCAATGCTGTCTTCTACGTCGGACACCCTTTGCTTTGTGAGCCGAGCTGGCCCGCAATGGCACCCTGCCAGCCACCGGCGGCGGTCACCCAGGCACACGGAATGCGGGGACGCTCACTCGTACGGCGTGGGCAAGGTTACGAACTGAAGCAGTCGTGCGCACATATAAAGGGCGTCGTTCAATCAGCGCCCTAAAAAAGAGCGCGCATCCTAACCCAACAAATCCTGCAACGTCGACAAGCTGTCTGCTTCGGCCACCGGTTTGTCTTGCCGCCAGCGCAGCATCCTGGGGAAACGCACGGCGATTCCGCTTTTGTGACGTTTGGAGAGCGCGATCCCCTCAAACCCCAGTTCGAACACCAGACTTGGGGTCACACTGCGCACCGGGCCGAACTTCTCCACGGTGGTTTTGCGGATGATCGCATCGACTTTACGCATCTCCTCATCGCTCAGGCCCGAATAGGCTTTGGCGAAGGGCACCAGTGTGCGTTCGCTGGCGTCCGCCGGGCCGTCCCAGACCGCGAAGGTGTAGTCGGTGTACAGGCTGGCGCGCCGGCCATGTCCGCGCTGGGCATAAATAAGCACCGCATCGACGCTGAACGGATCGACTTTCCACTTCCACCAGACGCCCATGTCTTTGGTGCGGCCCACGCCGTACAAGGCGTCTCGGGCCTTGAGCATCATGCCTTCCACGCCAAGGCTGCGGGAGGCTTCCCGTTGTTTTTCCAGATCCTGCCAGTCCTCGCCGGTCAGCACCGGGGAAGGCATTAACACCGGGCTATTGCAGGCGGCGATAACCTTTTCCAGCTGCGCGCGCCGTTCATGTTGCGGGCGACTGCGCCAGTCGTGTCCTTGCCATTCGAGCAGGTCGTAAGCCAGGACAACCACGGGCACTTCTTCGAGGATTTTCTTGCTCAGCGTTTTGCGGCCGATACGCTGCTGCAACAGCGCGAACGGCTGAACCGATGGCGGCGCGGGCCCGGTGTCCATCTGTTCCGGACCGCTCAAGGAAAACTCGCCGTCGGTATCGGGTTCACCTTGCGGCGCTTTCCAGACCACGATTTCGCCGTCGATCACCGTGCCGTCCGGCAAACCTTGGGTCAGGGAATGCAGTTCAGGGAAGCGATCAGTCACCAGTTCTTCGCCCCTCGACCACAACCAGAGACGACCTTCACGCTTCACCACTTGCGCGCGAATGCCGTCCCATTTCCATTCCACTTGCCAGTCATTCACCGGGCCGAGCAAGGTTTCAAGCTGATCTACCGGTTGTTGCAAGGCGTGGGCGAGAAAAAAGGGGTAGGGCTGGCCGCCGCGCTGAGCATGTTCGTCGTCGGACTCTTCGGCGATCAATTTCAGGTAGTCGGCAGCGGTGGGGCGATGGGACAGATCGGTGTAGCCCACCAGACGTTGCGCAACCCGCTTGCTGTCGATGTCCGCCAACGCAGCGAGGGCGCGGGTGACCAGCAGTTTCGACACCCCGACCCGAAAGCTGCCGGTGATCAGTTTGATGCACACCATCAGGCTGATGCGGTCCAGTTGTTCCCAGAGTGTCGGCAGGCGTTCGGTCAGTTCCTCGGGAGGCAGGCCGCGCAACGGCAGCAGTTTCTCCTCCAGCCAGATGGCCAGGCCCTGATCAGAGCTGTGTTCGGCTTCGGGCAGAAGCAACGACAGGGTTTCGGCCAGATCACCGACGGCCTGATAGCTTTCCTCGAACAACCATTGAGGCAGATGCGCCAGAGTCATGGCCTGTTCGCGCAACAATTTGGTGGGCACCAGCTGGCGCGGCCGTCCACCCGCCAGAAAGTAAACGGCCCAGGCCGCATCCTCCGGTGGAACCTGGGCGAAGTATTCGCGCATGGCGGCCAGTTTGGCGTTGCTGGAGGTCGTGGCGTCGAGTCGGGAGTAGAGTTCGGCGAACGCTTTCATGGCGTTACCTCGCCGGGTTCTGCGGCGTCGGGCAGGGCGGATTTGACCTCGGCGCCGGGGGCGTCGGCGTCTTCTTCGCCGCCATACTCGGTCACGAAACCCTGGGCATCCAGCCCGGCTTCACGCAAATAACGTACGAGGATCGCCACTGAGCCGTGGGTGACCATGACCCGTTCCGCCCCGGTGTTTTCAATGGCCCATAGCAAACCTGGCCAGTCGGCGTGATCGGACAGCACGAAGCCGCGATCCACACCGCGTCGTCTGCGGGTGCCACGTAGCATCATCCAGCCACTGGCAAACGCATCGCTGAATTCGCCGAAGCGTCGCATCCAGGTGCTGCCTCCGGCGGACGGTGGCGCGAGGATCAACGCCTGGCGCAGCGCCGGGTCGGTTTTCTTGAAGTCGCCTGCGTACTGGGTTTCCGGAATGCGAACCCCGGCCTCTCGGTACACCCGATTCAAGGGTTCGACGGCGCCGTGGACGAGGATGGGGCCGATCTGCGGATCAATACCGTGCAGGATGCGCTGGGCTTTACCGAACGAGTAGGCAAACAACACACTGGCTTTGCCGACCGCCGCGTTGGCACGCCACCAGTCGTTGATGCCTGCGAATATTTCCGATTGCGGCCGCCAGCGGTAGATGGGCAGGCCGAAGGTCGATTCAGTGATAAAGGTATGACAGCGCACCGGCTCGAAGGGCGCACAGGTGCCATCCGGTTCCACTTTGTAATCACCGGACGCGACCCAGACTTCCCCTTTGTATTCCAGACGAACCTGTGACGAACCCAGCACATGCCCGGCGGGATGCAGGCTCAGTTTCACGCCGTGGTGCAGCAGGGTTTCGCCATATTCCAGGGTCTGCAGATTGATGTCCTGTCCCAGTCGCGACCGCAAGATGCCTTCGCCGGGTGCCGCCGCCAGATAGTGCTCATTGCCGGTGCGGGCATGATCGCCATGGGCGTGGGTAATCACTGAACGCTCCACCGGGCGCCACGGGTCGATATAAAAATCCCCTGGCGGGCAATACAGGCCTTCAGGGCGAGCGATAACAAGATCCATGGGATGACCAGTGCGATGGGCTTGTTAGTTATGAGGCGGGGCGGGAACGTAAGTTCGCTCTTTGAGCGGGGCGAGGCTCACGCCGTGGAGCTTGCGCCCATCACTGAGTGTGTTCGGCGGGTTTGTAACTGGACCAGCCATTGAGGCGGCCGGCGCGCATCAAACAATCTGGCGTAGTCGTGATGACAGATGGGCGTCCAGCTTTGATTCATTTTGCGCCGGTACTCCAGAGGCGATGCCCCCAGGTATTTGCGGAACACCCGGGCCAGTTGTTGACCGTCGAGCAGGCCGGTGCGGCGGGCTATTTTGTCCACCGGCAGGTCGGACTCCAGAAGCGCCTGACGAGCCAGTTCCAGACGCAAAAGCAGCAGGAAGAGGGAGGGCGGGTAGCCCGTTTCCTGCTTGAAGTGCCGACGAAAGTTGCGTTCGCTCATGTTCAGCGCCGAGGCTGACAGATCCATGCTCAGTTCGTCTGCGATGCGCGTCAGCCACCACGTGCAAATTCTGCCTGCCACCGAGTGGGTTTTGCCCAGCGCATGCAGTAAAGAGGTGCAAGCAATGGCCTCGGTCGGTGCCAGGGCGCGGGGACGTGGGTCGGCTGCATGGCTGCTTTCATTTCTGAGCAACAGCATCATCATGTCGCTGGCATTGATGCGCTCACTGGTGGTGTAAAAATGCCCGTCCACCTGCAAGCCTTGTTGCGGCTCCACCCGCAGCTGAGGAAAGCGGCTCGCCAGCGCGGACTCCAGCGCCGAATGCGTGGTGACCCTGCGCTGATCAAGCAGGCCGGCGGCAGCCAGCCAGAAGACGCCGGCCCCTAGCGCCACCACACGACTGACGTGTGGCGTTGTCGTGCGCAGCCAGCCCAGTGCGTCGGGTGGTAATTGTGTGATGGAGCCGGGAAGTCCGTCGAGAATGATAAGTGTGTCGATGGCGCGATGATGGGAGGGCGTTGTAGATGAAGCATATTCACCGGGCGCTGGCGCTGTTTCAAAGGTATTAAGTGCTTGATGGGATAACGAATAAATTTGCGCAGTATGGATAACTTTATTTTTGTCGGTCTTCGCCGCGCGCGCATTCAATAAGCCGAGTGTTTCTACGAGTTGGATGGCATCAACAGCGTAGGCGCCCGGGTACATCAGTATCACAACTTGATGGAGCGCGACGGACGGCTCTGCACACCCGGCTTTTGGGTTCAGATCATTCACGGTGTGCATGAATCCAGTGCTGACATGAATGGCGGTTTCATGGGGAAAGATTCCATTTTAATTGAGCAGGCCCGCACCTCCGAAACCAGTTTGATTCGAGGGTCGCTGCACAGGTCCAGTCTGAGCGATGCGCGTTGATGTCATCGTCTGGGGGGGCGATGGGGCGCAAAAGCCTTGATCTAGAGGCGTGTCATTATCATGACGTCAAAACATAGTCGCACCGCTCTTTATAGTCAACCATTAAAGATCTCTTCATTCTGGCCGACATTCCGAATGCCTGATAACGCCACGGCCCATCGGTTAAATGCCAGACTTTATAAAGTATCGAGTATGTAGCTTGATTGTACCCACGACGAAACAAGAGAGGCGCTTATTCAGGATTACTGGGTGATGTTTTTAATACGAAGTGTCGTTTAACTGATCTGGATCATGATTGGCCAGATTTGCAGCACTGTTGTCCGGGAATGCAGCGGTTAATAAAGTGTGTTCCAGTATCGACTCGATACTATGACGCCCTATCAGGTTCAGGCCATTAACAACGGCCTGTGCGCTGTCCGGAACTTTATTAACGTGGAGAGCTGTCATGACTGGGAAAACATCATTCAAGGTCATTGTACTGTCATTGCTGTCTGTTGGCGTTTTAACGTCGGTGAATGTTAATGCCGCCACGGCCACTTCGAACATGAGCGTGACCGCCTCGGTCGTCGCGGCCTGTACGGTTTCGGCCAGTGCCCTGGCGTTTGCAGCCTATTCGGGAACCGCCGTTGATGGTTCGGCGGACTTGACGGTCAACTGCACCAACGATGCGCCGTACACCATCGGGTTGAGCGCGGGTAATGGCACAGGCGCAACCACGACCACCCGAGTGCTGACGGGCTCGCTGGCCAACACCACCATGAACTACGGTCTGTATCAGGACGCGGCCTACGCCACGGTATGGGGCGATACGGACGGCACCGATACGCTGGCCGGTACCGGGTCCGGCGCGGACCAGACCATTCCGGTGTACGGCCGCATTGTCGCGGGCCAGAACGGCTCGGTGGGTACTTACACGGACACCGTCGCTGTCACTGTGAACTACTGATTCGGTGCCCTCCAGATGCTCCGTGATTTTTCGGCACGGCGTGCGCTGATGGTGATGTGCCTGTGCGTGCTCGCACCGCAGGCACTGGCCCAGGCGTTGGCCATCGTGCCCATCAGTCAGCAACTGCCGCCGCAACAGCGATCTGCCAGCTTCACCCTGACCAATCACTCGGACACCGAAGCGCTGGTGCAGGTGCGTGGTTATGCCTGGTCGCAAACCGACAGTGATGACACGTACACGCCCACCCCGGAACTGGCGGTCAGCCCGCCCTTCGCGAAAATTGCGCCGGGCCAGACCCAGATCATCCGTATTTTGTTACGCAAGCCCGCGGGACCGTCCGAGCAAGCCTTTCGCGTGGTGTTCGATCAGATTCCCGACCGGTCGACCGGCAAAGTCGAAATGGCCCTTCGGCTGACGGTACCGGTTTTCTCCAACCCGCAGCCTGCCGGGCACTCGGATGTGCAGTGGCGTCTGGAACGGGTAGGCGACACGCCGATATTGGTGGCAATCAACCACGGGACGCAGCACGCGCAACTGGTGAATCTGTCCTTGAAAGGGGCGGATGGCCGGACGATCAAACTCAAGGGTACGGGGTTGCCGTACCTGTTGAGCGGCACAGAGCGTCGATGGCCGTTGGTGGGGGGGCACGACAGCCCCGGCAAGAGCCTGCGCGTGCATCTTCAGACGTCAGGCCCCGGCGAACACTGGGACCAATGGTTAGAAATCAACTATTGAACGGGGGGGTATACCTGCTCATGGCGCTGCTGTTATTGGGGAACGTGCTCCCGGCTTCGGCGTCCCGTGCTCAGGAGGCGGCTGTCGAGCCACCGACCTTACTCTTGAGCGTCGTCATCAATGGCCGTGTTCACGAGGGCATTCAGGAGTTCGTCCAGCGCGATTCGGAGTTGTTCGCGACCCGCACGCAATTGCTTGAACTGGGCCTGGCTATCCCGGAGCAAATGGCGGCGCCGCCTGACGGGCTGATGGGCCTGTCGAGTTTCGAAGGCTGGTCCTGGCACCTGGACGCCAATGCGCAGGCACTTGTCCTGAAGGTCCCTCTGCGCAGTCTCAAAGTTCAGCAATTGATCGCCCATCCGGCGCCTTCATTGGGTGGGATCGACCGCAGCGACTTCGGCGCGGTGCTCAATTACGACACCCAGTTTACCCACGATGGCGATCACTCCAGCTCCAGCGTGCTCAATGAACTGCGGGTTTTCGGCCCTTTTGGGGTGGTGGAGTCCAGCGTCCTGCAGACCCACAGTCAAAGCTTCAGTCGCACGGTGCGCCTGGACAGTACGTACAGCTTCTCTGATCCCTCGACGTTGCGAAGCTACAACGCGGGTGATTTCATCAATGCGGGCCTGAGCTGGACTCGCCCGGTACGGATGCTCGGCTTGCAGGCGAGCACCAACTTTGCTTTGCGTCCCGATCTGGTCACCTACCCTCGGCCGGGCATGACGGGCGAAGTGGCCGTGCCATCGTCGGTGGATATCTTCGTCAACGGCTTGCACCAGTCCACCACACAGGTCGAGCCTGGCCCGTTCGAACTCAACCAGTTGCCAGTGACCTCAGGCGGCGGCGACGTCTCGGTGGTCGTCAAGGACGCCAGTGGTCGCCAGACCACGCAGACGTTGCCGTTCTACGCCAGCACCTTGTTGCTCACCGAAGGCCTGGACTCTCTGGCGGTGCAGGCCGGCCTGGTGCGTCGTGAGTACGCCACCCGCTCCAACGATTACGGCAAGCCAGCCGCCTCGGTGAGCTATCGCCATGGACAAACGCCCACCTTGAGCCTGGAAACCCACCTTGAGACCACCTCCGGGCTGGCCATGGGCGGTGTCGGAGCCAACCTGCTGGTCGGCAAGCTGGGGGTGCTTTCGGCCTCAGTGGCCGGTAGTTCCTATGACGGCCAGACCGGACTGCAATATGGGCTGGGCATCGCTCGCAACACGCCGTCGCTGAGTTTAGGTTTCAGCCTGTTGAAAGCGGACAAGGGATTTGCCGACATCGCCTCGGCCAATGATGACTCGATGACCAGGACCACCTTGCGGGCCAATCTGGGGCTGCCTATTCCGGGGGTGGGAACACTGGGGCTGGTGTATGCGAAAAAAATGGTCAATCTCTACACCCTTGACGACTACGGCACGGACTATGTGAACACCGCGCAACGAATTTCGACCTCGACGCTGTCAGCCACGTTCTCCAGGCCGTTACCCATGAAGTCCTACGGATTTGTTACGGCGTATCACGATTTCAAAGGCAACAGCGGTAATGGCCTGTTTGTCGGCATCTCCATCCCCATCGGCCAGACAACATTCCTCAGCGCCAGCACCAGCCGTAGCGGCGACAGCACTTATCAAACCGTCGAGGCCCGAAAAAGTGCCGTGCAGCGTGGCGATGTGGGTTGGAACGTCGCCCATCAAACCGGTAGTCAGACCCGGGACGATGTCGGGGTGAACTACAAGTCTTCCTGGGGTGAGGTGGGCGCACAGGTCGAGCGCAACGATACGGACATGGCTTACCGCGCCACGGCGCGAGGCGCTCTGTCGACGCTTGACGGGCGGCTGTTCGCATCCAATACGGTCTACGACAGTTTCGCCTTGGTGGACACCGACGGCCTGCCGGGAATAACGGTCCTGCAGGAAAACCGCTCCCTGGGCAAGACCGACGCCGACGGCCTGTTATTGATCGAGGGCCTGCGGGCCTATGAGTCCAATCGACTCTCCATCGACGCCCGTGATGTGCCCATGGATGTGGCTTTGAGCAATGCAATCATTGAGGTACGGCCCTCGGACCGTTCGGGGGTTGTGGTGAAATTCCCTATTCAGCACAGTCGCAGCGCCACGCTGATATTGCTTGATGAGCAGCACAAGCCTTTGCTGCTCGGCAGTCAGGCCGTGTTGTCCGGCAGTGGTGAAAAGGGGGTGGTGGGCTATGACGGTGTGACCTTCTTCCAGAACCTGGCGGAGCACGAGCAGGTTTGGGTGAGTGGGCCAGGGCAACCTCCGTGTTCTGTCCGTTTCGACTATCAACCGCAAGCCGATGCCATCCCTCAGATAGGGCCATTGATTTGCCGCTCTGGAGCCAGACCATGAAATTACCGGCCACATTCTGCTGCCTTGGCATTGCTTTGATCGGGGCTCCGGCGATGGCTTACGACTGTTCGGTCGCTGCGACGCCGTTGAACTTCGGGATGGTCGAAGGTCGCACGGGGCAGGTCACGCGCAGCACCGCGACCCTGACAGTGGTGTGTCAGAGCGGCAACAGTGCGGCCACGGTCAGCTATCAGCTTTTGTCTGACACCTTCAGCGCGGGGGATAAAACCATGATGGGCGGTAACGGCGAGGCGAGCTATCAGCTGTACACCTCGAGAAGTTATCAACAGGTGTGGGGCGACACCTCGGGTAACGCTATTTCGGACAGCTATACCCTGGCGGCAAACACCTCGCAAACCCGTGTTTACACGGTGTATGCCCGGATGCAGCCCGGCCTCAAAGTAGGGCCGGGGCAGTACACGGGCGTCAGCACGGTGCGGCTCATCTATTGAGTGGCCGGGTACTCGGCTATTTGCCAGGTATCAAGGTCAGCCGCTGCTTGCCATAGGCCTTCTCAAGATTCTGCGACTGCACCGGAATCGTCTGATACAGGCCCTTGAGCGAAGGGTCGATGCTGTCTGCGTAATGGGGGCTGGCCGGGTTGCCGGATTGACCGGTATTGATCTGGGCCATCATGGGTTCGGTCTGACTGAAGTCCACGATCATGCGCATGCCGGGTACTACAGGGCTGTCGAAGTTCGTGCCCCACAAATAGCCCGCCATGTTCAAGGTACTGCTGTCGCCGCCAGCCGGGCTCGCCCCATGATTAAGGTTATTGCCCAGTAACGGGTTGCTCTGCCAGACGTAGCGATGCAACTTGCCCCACTGCCAGGCTTTGTGATCGCTGCCCAACTGGCTGTCGCCCGCGGTGATGGCAGCGGCGAGGCTACGGGCCAGAATCGTGGGTTTGTCTTCTTTCTGCGGGGTCTTCACATCGTCCCAGAACGGGCTGTCTTCGCGGCCCAGCAGGTGATCCGCCTGCGGCGAGTAGGACAGGCTTGCGTTCTGCACCAGCGCGACCCAGGCCGGGCTGCCTTCCGGACCCAGTTCGTCGAGAAAGATCTGTTTGGCGCTTTCCTGCAAAAACAGCTCATACAGCGCCGCATCGGCAGAGGTAGCCGCCAGCTTGCCGTCGAACGCCATCAGGCGCGTGTACGCCTCTCGCGCTTTGCCTCGCTCGGCTTCGGGCAGGGCATCAATGGCTTGCTTGAGCGGTTTGATCATGCCGGGTGCTTCAAGCATGTTCTTGAGCTTGGCGGCGAATGGGGTGGTCTGGTCGTACTGCATGGCAACGACACTGCGGCTGTCCTGTTTGGCGCCTCTGACCAGCTCGGCGATGCGCTCGGCGCGTTCCGGTGTCTTCCACGAGTTGGACAGCTGCATGCCGTAACCCTTGGGGAACGTGCGCTGATTGGCGGTCCCGACCCAGCCTTGGGTGGGGTCCTGATCGTAGGGGTGCAGCATTGAGTCCGCGAAACCGTCCCAGTCATAGCGGCTGTCCCAGCCCGGAGAAGGCAGCAGGCCCAGGCCGTCACGGCGATTCGGGAAGCGACCGGTGACTTGCCAGCCGATGTTCGAGGCATCGGCGAACACCATGTTCAGTGCGATAGCACGGATTTCCCGGCTTGCATCGAAGGCTTGTTCCACTTTCGGGGCACGGGACAAGTCAAAGAAAGCGTCCAGGCTCTTGTCGTCTTTGTAATCCGGGGTTTGCAGTGCCAGGCCCAAACCGTTGCTCAGTGCCTTGCCGCCCAGGTTGCTGTTGAGCAGCGGACCGTGGCGTGTCTCGAAAACAGTTTCGCGGATCGGGCTGCCGCCTTTGATGAAGAAGGTTTCTTCGTGGGCGGTTGCAGGCAGCCATTTGCCGTCAGCCATGTACATCAGGCGGCTGTTTTCGCGCTTGAGCTTTTCAAGAAACAGATCCTGGTTGTCGCCCATCACCGAGGCCATGGACCACGACAGCTTGCCGTTGAAACCCGACAGCATCAACGGCAGACCAGCGATGGTTGCACCGGCCGCCTGATATTTCGGCGCGCGGATCTGCACCGGGCTCCAGGCAGAAGACAACGCGGCGGGCAGCTGTGTGTCACTGGCCAGCAGGCTGCGGCCACTACGGCTGCGCTGCGGGGCAATGGCCCAGTTGCTGGAGGCCGCGACGCCCAGCATGTTCAAGTCCGAGAGTTGCAGGGCGACCTTGTTCAGATCGTCGAGCCCTGAAACCTGGCTACCCAGGTTCAAACCCTTGAGTTTTTCCGCCTCGGCGAAGGGCAGTTCTTCGTCCGGATAGGTCGGAATCAGCCAGGCCAGTTTGTCGGCGCCGACTTTCTGGGCCAGCACCAGCGAGGACAATTCTTCCTGCACATTCACCGACTGGCTGAAGTTCAGCAGGCTGAAAATCAGCGCCGAATCTTCAGCTTTCCAGTAATCCGGGCGGTAGCCGCTGGACGCCAGGTCTGCGGGGAGCTTGTCGCGATAGCGGAACAGGTAGGCGTTGACCCCGCGGGCATAGACTTCGAAGAAACGCTTGAGGCGGGGAGACGCTGCGTTGTACAGCTCGCCGGCGTTTTTCTTCAGGTTGGCGGCACGCATCAGGCGGTCAACGTTCAGGGCACTGGGCCCGACCATTTCTGACAGCCGACCCTGAGCGAGCAGGCGCATGCCGACCATCTGGGTGATGCGGTCGTTGGCGTGCACATAACCCAGGGTGAACAGGGCGTCGTGGAAGGTGCTGCTTTCTATCAGCGGCATGCCTTGAGGCGTGCGGCGCACCGAAACGTTTTGTGCCAGGCCTTTGATCGCCACGGTGCCTGAAGTGGGCATCAGCGTATCGGTGTCGCCCCCGCCGATCTGACAGCCCGCGAGACTCAGAAAACCCGCCGCAGCGGCGGCAGCGCCGAACCGGGGTAGAAATTTGGATAGGGCTGGCGAGGCCATGGGCGAAGCTCCTGCGGGGGTGGCGTATAAAAGGCGCTACGTTAGAGAGCAGGCGCGCGGCGCGCAAGCGGGTGGTGGAGTTATTTCAAGGTTTTTCGGTGTGCGGTGTCAGGCGAGGGAGACAGAGATGTTCCTACCTCTTCCCGGATAAAGCCGGTCCCAAGGTTGAACTGACCCCAAAAGTTGGACGCGCTCACGGATCAAGTCTTCGGCGGATTCACCTGATCAACCAGTGCGTACGCCCGTTGGGTGCCTTCGCGATGGGCGATGGTTTCGAACCAGCGCTTGAGGTGCGGGAAATCGTCCAGGTTTTGCTCCTGATAGGTGTGCGGCACGATCCACGGGTAGATCGCCATGTCCGCGATGCTGTACGCGTTGCCCACCACGAAGTTTCGGCCGTCCAGTTGCTTGTTCAATACACCGTACAGGCGAGCCGTCTCGTCAACGTAGCGTTTGATGGCGTAAGGAATTTTTTCCTTGGCGAAGCGATTGAAATGATGGTTCTGACCTGCCATTGGCCCCAACCCGCCCATTTGCCAGAACAGCCATTGCAGGGTTTCCTGGCGACCACGCAGGTCTTGCGGGATGAACTTGCCGGTCTTCTCCGCCAGATACAGCAGGATTGCGCCGGATTCGAACAGGCTCAAGGGGGCGCCGCCATCGGCAGGTTCGTGATCGACAATGGCCGGGATGCGGTTGTTGGGCGCAATTTTCAGGAACTCAGGCTTGAATTGGTCATTCTGGCCAATGTTTACCGGGAAAATCTTGTACGGCAGGCCGGCTTCCTCAAGGAACAGGGAGATTTTGTGGCCGTTGGGTGTGGTCCAGTAATGCAGGTCGATCATTAACAGCTCCTTGTGAGATCAGCAGATAAGACCACCTGTTTTACGCTGACTTCAGCGGGTCGCACAAATGAAAACGGCCTGCAAGGCAGGCCGTTGGCAATGCGGGACGCGTTAGGCGCCGTGGCATTTCTTGAACTTTTTCTCGCTGCCGCAGGGGCAGGGGTCGTTGCGGCCAACGTCTTTCAAGGCATTGCGCACCGGCTCCTGATGAGCATGGCCGCAGTTGGGGCCATGGACGTGACCGTGCTGGTGGTCGTGAGGGTGGTCATGGTCATGATCGTGGTTGCAATCAGGGCCGTGCACGTGTTCTTGCTGGGTCATCGGGGTTACTCCGGAATAAAATCGCCGGGGATTATCTCCCCATCACGGCCGATTCGCACGTTATGCCGGAACAAAAAGCCGGTCTTGAGCTTGCCTTCGAGGCGGTACTGAAGCGGCTGGTCAGAATTTTTCAGCTGTTTGGCGATGTATTTCATGTGCTGCCAGAGATTGGTCCTGATCGGCACCACAAAGTTCTTGTGGCCCTGGCCATCAACCACGAACCAGTCGGTGGACTCACCGTCCGCCAGCATGACCTCGCCGAGCATGATCTTGTAACGCAGGCTACGCACCAGCAGGCTGCCGCCGTTGGGGTTGTCGACGCGAAAATGCAGCTTGAAGTCCTGCTGCATCAGCCTGGCCTTGACCACCTCAACCCTGAGCAGGCGCACGGCGGGTTCCTGATAGTCACTGACCATCAGGCTTGAACATCCCGCCAGCACCGAGAGCAGCAGCGCCAGGCTTATGGTTTTTATCATGTGCGCCTGAGAAAACATGGTCGTGCTCCATTTGAGGCCTGAGTTTAGCAGGGCGGCGCGCTTGTTCCATGGGGTGAGGCTACGCATACTCATGCCACGAGCTACAGGGTGTGACCCATGAATCTTTATGAAATCGTATTTAATGGCAAATTGATACCGGGCGCGCAGCGTGAGCGGGTGCAGGCCAATCTGGGGAAGTTGTTTCACGCTGACGCCCAGCGGCTGGCGCTGCTGTTTTCCGGGCGGCGTCTGGTGCTCAAGAATAATCTCGACGCGCAAGCGGCCGAGAAGTATCGCTCGACCCTGGAACGCGCCGGGGCACTGGTCGACGTCGTGGGCATGGAACAGCAAATCGAAGAGGTTGAGCTGGCTCCGCCACCGGACGAACCGGCCTGGCGGCGCACGTCACCCAGGCGCAAAGGCCGCCTGCAGGTCGCGCCGCGGGATGTGTACATGGCGGCTTTCGTCGATGTCGATGCGCCGGATTTTGCCTTGTTGGAGACCGGCAGCGATCTTCAGGACGCCAAGCCCGAGGTGGTCGGGCCCCGGCTGGATCTGTCCCGGATGAGCCTGGCCCCGACGGGCAGCGACATGGGGCAGATGGAAAATCCCCCGGCCGGGCCGGCGCCGGATACCTCGCGCCTGAGCCTCAAGCCCCTGAACTGATGTAACTGGCGCAGCACTTCTTGAATTTCAGTTCGCTGCCGCACGGGCAGGCATCGTTGCGTCCGGCCTTGAGCGGGACCGTGGGGTCGATGAAGTACCAGCGGCCCTTGTTCTGTACGAAGGATGAGCGCTCGCGATGGCTATGTTCACCCGCTCCGTCGTGCCAGCGCGCGGTGAACGTCACGAAGGCATGCTCCGGCTTGCCGCCGAACACCTCAGTGCTCTCGACCTCCAGCCCCAGCCAGGTGCTTTGCAAACTCCATTGGCTGATCGACTCACGATCCAGCCCGGTCCTTTGCGCAGGCAACGTAGTGTCCAGAAGGTAATCGATCAGGCCCAGCACATAGGCGCTGTAGCGTGAGCGCATGAGTTTTTCCGCGCAGGGCGTCGGCTGGCCAGCGTGAAAAGGGCCGCAGCAGGCGATCAACAGATCGCCGCTGCCGCATGGGCAGATAGCGCTACTCATGGGTCACCACCAATATTTCCCGAAATTCTCCGGATTGGCCCAGAAACGTGAGTTGAGCCAGTCCGGTACTTGTTTGTATTCGCGCAGATCGTAGGTGAACAGCGTGAGGACCTGCTCGTCCCGGGTGAAGCGATCGTTCAATTGCAGGGCCAGGGAATAGAAATCGGTGTCCTGCCAGCCGCATGCCGGTAAATCCGCCAGCACGGCGATGCGGCTGGCATTCAGATTACGGATGCCGCCCAGCAGCTCCAGCCCGGCGCGTTTGGGCATGTGTTCCAGGCAATCGACGACCAGCGCGAGGTCGAAACGCTGCGCAGCCAGCTCCGACGGCAATGGGCCTGGCATCGCGCAGAACACCTCGGTTTCAGGATGTGCTTGTTTGAATGCCTGGAGCGCCGGGAACTCCTGAGCACCGATCATCAGCAAGCGTTGCGGGGCTTGTTGATCAAGCAGGGCGGCCAGGGCTTGCTGCGGCGTGTGGGTGGAAAAGCCTTCGCTCATCGAAAATCCTCGTAGGGGTCTGCAAGACTAGCGTGGTCTGGGTGACGGGCCTAGTCCTGTGAACGATCCCTCGTCCTCCAGACGCCGCGCTGTCGAGTTGTAAATCGTGCCCCCAGAAGTTGGACAGTCTTGTCGGGCAACTCGTGGCTGGGTTCTGTAGGCGTTCGCACAATGTTCCTGACACTGTGGGACCGGCTTTAGCCGGGAAGGGGTATTTCAGGCGATGCGGATGCAGCGAACGCCCTGGCCTCTTCCCGGCTGAAGCCGGTCCCTCGAGGTCGTTGTGAATCGTGCCGAAGCGGGGCCGGATATACACACACACACCCAACCCACTACCCAATAAATACGGGCCCAAACTGGCGCATTCGCCCAGCGCTGTCTTTACTCCACAAGCGGCGCATTGGGCCGAACCCTTGGGAGAAGAAGTCAATGAGAATAATCCGGACGGCGTTACCTCTAATTCTTGTAACCAGCGTATTGACCGGTTGTGCCGGTTTACAGAAAACCGATTGGCCGCTTTGCGCTGCTGGCGGGGCTTTGGCGGGTGCCGCCGCAGGGGCATTCCAGACAGCCGCCGTTGCCGCCAGCCTGGGTGGCGCAGTTGGCGTGATGGCCGGTGCCTATTGCTGGGTACACGGGGACGGCGACGATGATGGCGATGGGGTGAAAAACAGCATCGACAAATGCCCTGATACGCCAAAGGGTGTACAGGTTGACGCCACGGGCTGCCCGCTGACACCGCCTGCGCCGCCACCGGTTGTCGTTGAAGAAGTGGTTATCGTCAAGGAGGAAGTCATTGTCATCAACGACGTGCTGTTCGAATTCGATTCGGCACGCCTGACCGCCGCCGACAAGTCGAAACTCGACCTGATCGCCACTCGCCTGAAACGCGAAGCGCCGAGTGCGCAATTGCACGTCAGCGGTCATACCGACAGCGTTGGCCGTGATGCCTACAACCAGAAACTGTCCGAGAAACGCGCCATGGCGGTGACGGATTATCTGGTCAGCTCTGGCGTACCGCGCAGTGCGTTTGTGTCCGTTGAGGGTGATGGCGAAGCGCGTCCCGTGGCTGACAACGCTAAAGCAGCAGGCCGTTCGCTCAACCGTCGTGTGGAAATCAAAATCAACCGCTGATTTTTCCCCTCCCGATGCTGGCTCGGCGTGGTTGCCGAGCCAGTATTTCCTGCGCCGTTCGGCAGTTCAGTGTCGCTCATTGAAGAATTTTCATCGCCCCGCTGGCATATTCGCCAAGCAAGCCGTCTACTGTGCGCGCGCAAAACGCACACAATAATAAGCGTTCGCAAAAAAAAACATGACCAGGGGCGAGTAATGAAGGTGTTTTGGGGATTGGGGAAACTGCTGACGTCAGGGTTCTGGCTAGTGGTACTGCTGAGTCTGGTATTTGTGCTGCCGACGCCGTTCGGAATGCTGATCAAACTGGCCGGCAGCTTGTTGATATTGACGCACCTCGCTGAACTGTTGCTCTTCAATGGCAGCCTGCGCGGGCGCAAGCATCCTTGGCGTGATCGTTTGCAGATCCTGCTTTTCGGTATTTTTCATCTGCAATCCATACCTGAATCGTCCTCGGAGGCCGCTCATGCGTAGTCTTTTCCTGCTGGCCGCGCTGTGCAGTCCCTTGGCGATGGCGCAGGCCATCACCGTCGAATCCCATTCGCTGATGCGTTTGCCCAATGCCACCAGCGTTCTGCAACTGGAACGTCTGGAAGTCGCGGATTACGGCACTTTGCTTATTCCGGCTGGCCTGACCGAAGTGAAGGTTGATCAACTGGTGCTTGGCCATGAAGCACGCATTGCTATCGTGCCTGGTACTCAGCCGTTCAGCCTCGTGGTGCACCGTGGTCAGTTAGCTGAAGGCAGCCAGATCACGGCGCGTGGTTCGCCCGGCACCTACGAAAAAGCACCGTTGCCGGGGCGCAATCTGACCTTGCGCATAGAGTCGCTGGACGCTGCCGAGCTGTCGGTGGATGCCCGCGGCGGAACCGGGGCTCCCGGATATGTCGGCCTTGATGGCGCCAACGGCGAAGCGCCGGGTTGTACCTGGGGTCAGGCGGGGCGTGGCTTCAATGGCGACGACGGCGGCAATGGTCACGACGGCGCTGCTGGCGGCCAGGTGCGCCTGGAAGTCCCGGCAGCGTTCGCCGCCGAACGTATCAACGTCAATGTCGAGGGTGGGGCTGGTGGTGCAGCGGGTCAGGGCGGGCGTGCAGGCAAGGGCGGAGCGTCCAAGGGTTGCATCGTCTATCGCGCTGACGGCGGCAAGGCCGGACGCGAAGGTTTGCCAGGCCAGCCAGGCGTTGCAGGGCCGGCGGGTGCGTTGACCATTCAGCGTCTGTAAACTTTCACCCCCTCGCAGGTCATCCTTGAGACGGGGCCTGTCCGCGAAGGCATCAGGTTTGACGCTACCGCTGTCAGCCATGGTGTCGATTCGCGGGCAAGCGTTGCGCCGACGGGACCGGGTCTGTTCTGGTTTGATGTGCCGGGCGACAGGATTCATAGCTTCAGCGTGTACCCCATCCCATAAACCGACTGCACGATTTCCTCGCCGGGGCTGATCAGCTCCAGTTTGCGCCGCAGGTTTTTGATGTGGCTGTCGACGGTTCGATCCGTCACCACGCGATGATCGAAATATAGCCTGTCCAGCAGTTGATCCCTGGAGAACACTCGGCCCGGCGCCTTGGCCAGCGTGAACAGCAAGCGCATTTCCACCGGGGTCAGCCCCAGGTCTGTGCCGTCCAGCGTGGCGCGGAAGTGATCAGGGTCCACCACCAGTCGCTCGGGGTGGGCCTGTTCGATCAGTCGCCCGCGACGCAGGATTGCCTTCACCCGCGCCACCACTTCCCGAGGGCTGAACGGCTTGCAGATATAGTCATCGGCCCCCAGATCGAGGCCGATCAGGCGATCGGTTTCTTCGACGCGGGCGGTAATCAGGACGATCGGCACGCTGCAGAAACCGCGCAGGTCACGACACACGTCCAGGCCGTCACGGCCGGGCAGCATGATGTCCAGCAGAATCAGTGCGGGCTCGGCGGCACGCACAGCGGGCACGACGTCCAGGCCGTTGCTCAGGCAGCGGGGCTCGTACCCGGCGGCCAGCAGGTAATCCTGCAGCAGCGAGGCGAGTTTGGGTTGGTCTTCCACAATCAGAATGGACGTCATGGCTCAAGCGTCCAGTGGCAGGAGCAGCGTCAACCAGACGCCGCCCATGGGTGAATGCGCCGCCTGCAAGGTTCCGCCGTGGGCTACGGCGATACTGCGGCAGATCGCCAGCCCCAGACCTGCGCCCCCACTGCTGCGACTGCGCGAACTCTCGGCGCGATAGAAGCGCTCGAACAGCCGTGGCAGTTGTTCGTCGCTGACACCCGGCGCGGAGTCCAGCATATCGACCCGTACCGATTGGCCTTCACGCGTCGCTTCGATGCGCAACGTACCGCCTTGGTCGGTGTAGCGCATGGCGTTTTCCAGCACGTTATTCATCAACTGGCGCAAACGCTGATCATCCCCTTGCACCAACAGCGGGCCGTCGGGGAACTTCAGTTGTACGTCGATCCGACAGGCTCTGCTGCGCTCGAAAAACATCGCAACGCTGTCGCTCAACAACGGGACGAGGTCCAGTCGGTGTTTGCGATAGGTCAGGGCGCCCACGTCGGCCATGGACAATTCATACAAGTCATCCACCAGTTTGCTGAGCATGCTGACCTCGCCCTGCAGTGACTGCATCGAGCCGGCATTCAGTTGGCGGACGCCGTCTTCAATGGCTTCAAGCTCGCCGCGCATGACCGCGAGCGGGGTGCGCAGTTCGTGGGATACATCGGCCATGAACTCGCGACGCAGGCGCTCGTTGCTCTCGAGGGTGAGGGCCAGCTGGTTGAAATCACGGGCCAGTTGACCGACCTCGTCGTTGGCCGATACCACCACTCGCTCGGCGTAGTGCCCCGCCGCCAACCGGTGGGTGGCAGCGGCGACTTGTTTGACCGGGGCGAGCAGGGTGCGGGCGATCCACCAGGCGATGAGCATGGCCAATAGCAGCGACACGACGCCCATGGCGAGACTGGCCTTCAACTGATAATTCCCAAAACGCTGGCCGCCCGCTTCGGAAACGCTCTGGAACGGAATGACCGCCAGCCAACCGACGGTTTGACCGCCGACATTGATCTCTCGCAACAACGCCTGATCCGCAGCGCCGGGATAGCCCATCACAAGCGTCTTGTCCTTGTCGAACAGGGCAACGCGAAACACTGCGCCGGTCAGATCGGAAATGGGTGGCGTGCGCCATTCACCGTTCACGGCCAGATCCTCACCTTTTACCGGGCGCAGCAAGTCGAACCAGTTCTCGGGTGTTTCGCGCAGCGAATTCCAGCTCCCGTCGCGCTGCCAGACTCTTTCCAGACGCGGCAGAATCGGTTCCAGGCGCTGCATCGCCTGCTCGTTCAGGTAGCCCAGAAAACCACGGCCGAAACTCCAACTGGTGGCGACGCTCATGCTCAGGATCACGAAGGTCACGCTGGCCATGATCGCCAGAAACAACTTGGTGGAAATACTTGTTTTCATTAGAGCGCTCGGTGAGGTGCCTGACTATTTACGCGCCACAAGGCGGCAGATACAAGGCTTGAGGGCAATCTTCAATTTGTCTGCACATTTGCTCCGTAGCATTGGGCCATGTATTCCTGTAACGCCGAGGCTTCAATGTCCATCAAACGCTTTGCCGAATTTCTGGTGACGGCCACTTTTCTCCTTTGTGTGCTGGCGCTCGGCGCTTTGGGAGGTTGCTCCCCTCAGACGTCCGAGCCGCCGGCTGCCAAAGTGCCGCAAGTCACTGTCATGACTATCACGCCCCGGGCGCAAGCCTTTGAAACTGAATTGACCGGGCGTACCCAGGCGTTCATGGTCGCGGACATTCGCCCGCAAGTGGGCGGAATCGTGCAGAAGCGGCTGTTTGTCGAAGGTGCCCAAGTGAAGGCCGGGCAGGCGCTTTATCAGCTTGATCCGTCGACTTATCAGGCGTCACTGGCTGAGGCCCAGGCCACCCTGGCGAAAAACCAGGCGACCTTGACGTCTTCGCAGTTGACCGCCAAACGCAATGCCGGTCTGGCGAAGATCGACGCCATCAGCCAGCAGGACAACGAAGACGCCCAGGCTAATTTGCTCACCGCCCAGGCAGACGTGAAAGTCGCCCAGGCGGGGATTGAAACAGCCCGCATCAACCTGGCTTACACGCGAATCACTGCGCCCATCAGTGGCCGGATTGAAACCTCTACGGTGACGCCGGGTGCATTGGTGACAGCCAACCAGGACACGGCGTTGACCACGGTTCAGCAACTGGACCCGATCTATGTCGACGTCACTCAGTCCACTACGGATCTGCTGCGTCTCAAGCGTGACCTGGCCAGCGGCACCCTGCAAAGCAACAGCGCAGGGGAGGCGCAAATGTCGCTGTTGCTGGAAGACGGCAGCACCTACGACCAGAAGGGCCGCCTGAAATTCAGCGGCGTGAGCGTCAATGAAAGTACGGGCACCGTGACGTTGCGCGGGGTGATCGCCAACCCGGACGGCTTGCTGTTGCCCGGTATGTACGTGCGCGCCGTACTCGAACAGGGGCGTGATGAGCAGGCCATTCTGGTGCCGCAGAAATCCGTGACCCGCAGCGAGGGCGGCACCGCGTCGGCCCTGGTGCTGGTCAATGGCAAAGTCGAGCAGCGGGCACTGACCATCGGACGTGCCATCGACAACCAGTGGTGGATTACGTCCGGCCTGAAGGCCGGTGATCAGGTGATTGTCGAAGGCGGACAGAAGGTGCACGCGGGGGATGCGGCGCAGGGCGTTGAAGTCGATACAACGCCCAAGACTGACACTGTGGCTAACAGCACTGCCGTGAAGGAGGGCTGATCCATGGCTGGTTTTTTCATTGGTCGACCGATTTTTGCGTGGGTGCTGGCCATTGTCATCATGCTCGCGGGCAGCCTTTCCATCAGCCGTCTGGCGCTGGAGCAATACCCGGACATCGCGCCGCCTACGGTGCGGATCTCGGCCACCTACACCGGTGCGTCGGCCAAGACGGTGGAAGACTCGGTGACTCAGGTTATCGAGCAACAACTGACCGGCATCGACAACCTGACCTATATGTCGGCGTCGAGCAGTTCAGACGGCAGCGCCAGCATCAGCCTGTCGTTCAATGCGGGTACTGACCCCGATGTCTCGCAGATGCAGGTGCAGAACAAGCTGCAGCAAATCGAATCGCGGTTGCCCCAGGCGGTGCAGAACGAAGGTTTGACGGTCACCAAGGGCAACTCGGACTTCCTGATGATCGCTGCAATTGCCTCCAACAACCCGGCGACCACCGCGACACAAATCGGTGATTACATTTCCAGCACGCTGCTGGACCAGATCAGTCGGGTCAACGGCGTGGGTCAAGTGCAGACCCTGGGTTCGGGCTTCGCCATGCGTATCTGGATGGACCCGGCCAAGCTGGAGAAATACGCGCTGATGCCGTCGGACATCAGCGCCGCGCTTGAAGCCCAGAACACCGAAGTCTCGGTGGGCCAACTGGGTTCGCTTCCCGCCCGCGCGGGGCAGCAGTTGAATGCCACGATCAGTGCCCGCAGCAAGTTGCAAACGGTCGCGCAGTTTCGCGACGTGGTGGTCAAGTCCTCCAGCAACGGTGCGGTGGTGCTGTTGAGCGACGTGGCAAGCATCGAACTGGGCAGTGAGGATTACAGCATCGGCACGGCGCTCAATGGACGGCCAGCGGCGGCCATGGGTGTGCAGTTGGCGTCCAATGCCAATGCGCTGGACGTGGGCAAGGCAGTCAAGGCCAAACTCGCCGAACTGTCCGCGTTCTATCCCAAGGACATGCAGCTGGAAAACGTCATCGCTTACGACACCACGCCCTTCGTCAGTATCTCCATCGAAGAGGTGGTCAAGTCTCTGGGCGAGGCCATCGTGCTGGTGGTGCTGATCATGTTCCTGTTCCTGCAGAATTTTCGCGCCACGCTGATTCCGGCGGTCACGGTGCCGGTGGTCCTGCTCGGCACTTTCGGCGTGCTGGCGGTGTTCGGTTACTCCATCAACACCTTGACGATGTTCGCGATGGTGCTTGCCATCGGCTTGCTGGTGGATGACGCCATCGTGGTGGTGGAAAACGTTGAGCGCGTCATGGCCGAAGAAGGCCTGTCGCCCCTGGAAGCCACCCGCAAGTCCATGAAGGAAATCACCGGCGCGCTGGTGGGCATCGCTATGGTTTTGTCAGCGGTATTTATCCCCATGGCGTTTTTCTCGGGCTCCACGGGGATTATCTACCGGCAGTTCTCGGTAACGATCGTCGCTGCGATGCTGCTTTCGGTATTGGTGGCGATGACGTTAACCCCAGCGCTGTGCGCGACGATTCTGCGCCCAAGCGATGGCCATGACGCGATGTCCAAACGTGGTTTCTTTGGCTGGTTCAACCGCACCTTTGACCGAGGTTCCCAGCGCTATCAAGGCCTGGTGGGCAGCGTTCTCAACCGTGGCGGCCGCAGCATGCTGGTTTACGGGCTGATCATTGTGGTCATGGGGGTGGTGTATATGCGCCTGCCGACGTCGTTCCTGCCTGATGAAGACCAAGGCATTCTCATGGCGCAACTGCAATTGCCCGTGGGCGCTACCGACAGTCGAACCCAGGCCGTGATGAGGCAGTTCGAGGACTATCTGCTCAAGCAGCCGGAAGTCGAAGCGCTGATCAGCATCACCGGGCTTGGCGTGGGCGGTAACAGCCAGAACACCGGGCGGGCGTTCATCAAACTCAAGGACTGGAGCGAGCGCACAGGCGCTGACCAGGGTTCGGCAAAAATCGCCGCGCGGGCCACCGCTGATCTGTCGCAGATCATTTCCGACGCCAATGTGTTTGTCGCACAGCCGCCAGCGATTCGCGGTCTGGGCCAAAGCTCCGGGTTTGATGTGCAGCTCAAGGATCTGGGCGGCCTGGGCCACGATGCCCTCGTCAAGGCGCGGGCGCAGTTCATCGAGTTGGCCAGGCAACAACCGGCATTGCAAGGCGTGCGCAGCACCGGTCTGGACGATGCGCCGCTGTTGCACATTGCCATCAACGACCGCAAGGCGGGCGCCTTGAGCCTGACCACCAGCGACATCAATGACACGCTGTCGGCGGCGCTGGGCGGTAATTACGTCAACGACTTCCTGAATGAAGGGCGGGTGAAGAAGGTGTACATCCAGGGCGACGCCGCTGCACGCATGCAGGCCGAGGACCTTGATCACTGGTTCGTGCGCAACAGCAAGGACGAAATGGTGCCGTTCTCATCCTTTGCCACCTATTCCTGGAGCTTCGGCTCGCCGCTGCTGGAACGCTACAACGGCAGTGCTTCGCTGGAACTGGTGGGCGACCCCGCGCCGGGCGTGAGTTCGGGTGATGCCATGGATGCGGTGGAAGCCATCATGAAGCAACTGCCGGAAGGCATCGGTTACGAATGGACGGGGCAGTCCTATCAGGAACGGCTGTCGGGCTCTCAGGCACCCTTGCTGTACTGCGTGTCGATTCTGTTCGTTTTCCTGTGCCTGGCGGCGTTGTATGAAAGCTGGTCTGTGCCGTTCTCGGTGATGCTGGTGGTGCCGCTGGGTGTGGTGGGTGCTGTATTGGCGACGCACCTTGTGGGTCTGTCCAACGATGTGTATTTCCAGGTGGGGTTGTTGACCACCGTCGGATTGGCGGCAAAGAACGCCATCCTGATTGTCGAGTTTGCCAAGCACCTTCAAGAACAGGGCCAGGACCTGCGCGAGGCGACGCTCCATGCGGTGCGCCTGCGCCTGCGCCCGATTCTAATGACGTCGCTGGCCTTCATGTGTGGCGTGCTGCCACTGGCCCTGAGTACGGGAGCCGGCTCCGGCGGACGTCAGGCCATTGGCACCGGCGTGCTCGGCGGCATGCTGTCGGCAACCGTGCTGGGCATATTTTTCGTACCCTTGTTCTTCGTCTTGGTTCGGGGCCGGTTCAGCAAAGGGGTTGGCCAATCGAATGCCAGCCAGACAGATGCCAAGGCAGGTGAAGCATGAGCCTTCGTCGTAGTTTTTTGATGGGGTTGCTGCTGGCGCCGATCATCGGTTTGAGTGGCTGCATCAACCTGGCCCCCGACTACCAGCGCCCTGACGCGCCGGTCGCTGAGGATTGGCATTCGGGCACCCCGGTTGCCGGGGAGGCCGACGCTGCTGTTGGCTGGAAGAGTTTCTTCCTCGACGACCGGCTCAAGCAATTGCAGGCGCTGGCGCTGACCAACAATCGTGATATGCGCATTGCCATTCTGAATATCGACAAGGCCCGGGCCCAGTACCGGATCCAGCGTGCCGCAGAGTTCCCGTCGATCACCGCCGAAGGCAGCGGCACCAGCACGCGTACGCCAGGCAGCTTGTCCACCACTGGCCAGAGCACCACCAGCCACCAATACAGCGCCGATATCGGCCTGAGCAGCTATGAGCTGGATTTTTTCAGTAAGGCGAAAAACCTGAAAGGCGAAGCCCTGGAAGACTACCTGTCCTTGACCGAAACCCGACGCAGCACTCAGATCAGCCTGGTTGCTGAAGTGGCCACCGCCTGGTTGACCCTGGCGGCGGATAATCAACGCTTGAAACTGGCCGATGAAACCCTGCGCAGTCAGCAGGAAACTTACGACTTGACCAAGCGCAGCCACGATTTGGGCGGTTCGTCAGGGCTGTCGTTGGCCCAGGCGCAAACCACGGTGAACTCGGCCCAAGGAGACTCGGCGCAGTATCGCAGTCAGATTCTTCAGGATATAAACGCGTTGCGGTTGTTGGTAGGCGCTGAGGTCCCGGCGAATTTGCTGCCGGACGACTCGCTTCAGAACGTCGCCGTGCTGGTACAGATTCCAGCGGCCCTGCCGTCCAGCGTTCTGGAAAACCGGCCGGACGTTCTGTCGGCGGAGCACACCCTTAAAGCCGCCAATATGGACATCGGTGTGGCGCGGGCGGCGTTTTTTCCGAGCATCAGCCTGACGGCCAGTGCCGGTTCCGCCAGCTCAGACCTGTCGAGTTTGTTCAAGGCGGGCAGTGGTGCATGGACCTTTGCCCCATCGATCAGCGTGCCAATCTTCAACGCCGGCAGTAACCGCGCGACGCTGGATCAAGCCAAGGCCGAAAACGAGATCCAGGTGCAGACTTACCAGCAGACCTTGCAGACGGCATTCCGGGAAGTGGCCGACGCCTTGGCGGTACGCAGTACGTTGGCCGAACGCCTTAAAGCACAGCAGGACCTGACCGATGCCAGTGCCGTCAGCTATCAGCTGGCCGACGCGCTGTACCGTGCCGGTTCGCAAAGCTTTCTCGAAGCGCTGGATTCTCAGCGCTCGCTGTACAGCGCCCAGCAGGATCTGATCACCCTCCAACTGACGGAGCAGTCCAATCGGATCACTCTGTATAAAGTGCTCGGGGGTGGGTGGAAGGAGTAATTTCAACGCCTCTTACCGTAGGCGGCGCGGCGAACTTGGCTAATCGTTAAGCTCGCCGTGCTACGCCTACGGTAACCAGGCCTCAGAACCCGGGCCTCGCGGAGGCAATCACCACCACGGCCAATCCCACCAACAGGTTAATCCCCACTAACCGGCGAATTCGGCCCAGTACGGCAGCGCCTTCGGGCCAGTTTTCGGATTCCACCGTACGACGCAGTTCCGGCAGTTGTAACGACTGGATACGAATGAACAGCGCGGTCATGACCACGTACAGGCCCATCATCATCTGTACATACCGAGGCGCGCCGTCGAAGCCGCCGAAGTGCAGGTGCATCATGCCCACGCCGGTGATCGGCAAGACCACGACCGTGGCCCAGACCCAGACGAAAAACCGTGGGAACACCTGGACCCATAATTTCAATCGGGACGGGCCTTCCAGCGCCGCTCCGACCGCCGGTCGCAAGACCATCCAGGCGAAAAACATGCCGCCAACCCAGACCAGAGCGGCCAAAAGATGCAGCGTGTAGACAAGGGCGAAAGGTGTCATCAGGTACTCCGTTCTGCGCGGATGGGATTTGCGGGGTATGATAGCCGGCCGTTGGAACTACTGAAGATATATCCAGCGGTTTTGCCTGTTAATTGTCACCGATGCCCAGCAGCGCCGAGCCCGACCGAAGCCATGATCAGTAACGAACTCAAATCCCAGATTCAGGGCGCTTATTCGCGTTTCCTCGAAGCCAAGAGCCTCAAGCCGCGCTATGGCCAGCGTTTGATGATCGCCGAAATCGCCAAAGTGCTGGGCGATGTGGACACCGACGAGGAAGGCCGACGTTCGGGCGACCCGGCGGTGGTGGCTGTTGAGGCCGGAACCGGTACGGGCAAGACCGTGGCCTACGCCATCGCGGCGATCCCCACGGCCAAGCTGGCGGGCAAGCGGCTGGTGATCGCCACGGCGACCGTGGCGCTGCAGGAGCAGATTGTCTACAAGGACCTGCCCGACCTGATGCGCAACAGCGGCCTGAACTTCACCTTCGCCCTGGCCAAGGGGCGCGGGCGCTACATGTGCTTGTCCAAGCTCGACATGCTGTTGCAGGAAGGCGACGCCACCAATGCCACGGCGCAGCTTTTCGAAGAAGAAGGCTTCAAGATCGAGGTCGATGAGGCCAGCCAGAAGCTGTTCACCACAATGATCGAAAAACTCGCCGGCAATAAATGGGACGGCGACCGGGACAGTTGGCCCCAGGAACTGGCCGATCAGGACTGGGCGCGTCTGACCACCGATCATAGCCAGTGCACCAACCGCCATTGCCCGAACTTCCAGCAGTGCGCCTTTTACAAGGCCCGGGAAGGCATGGGCAAGGTGGACGTGATTGTTACCAACCATGACATGGTCCTGGCCGACCTCGCCTTGGGTGGCGGTGCGGTGTTGCCCGACCCACGTGAGACGCTGTACGTGTTCGACGAAGGTCATCATCTCCCGGACAAAGCCATCGGCCACTTCGCCCACTACACCCGCCTGCGCTCCACCGCTGACTGGCTTGAACAAACGGCCAAGAACCTGGCCAAGCTGCTGGCTCAGCATCCGCTGCCGGGCGACCTGGGCAAATACGTCGAGCAAGTGCCGGAGCTGGCCCGGGAGATCAAGGGCCAGCAGCAATTCATGTTCACCGCCTGCGAACAACTGGCCGACTTCCGCGCCGGTGAAGACATGCAGGGGCGTGAACGGCCGCGCCACCGTTTCATCGGCGGGGTGGTGCCCGAGCACATCCGCGAGATGGGCATTGAACTGAAAAAAGGCTTCGCACGGCTGGACGATCTGTTCACGCGCCTGACCGACCTGCTCAAGGAAGGCATGGATGGCGAGGTCAACATCGGCATTGCCAGCCATCAGGCCGAAGAATGGTATCCGCTGTTCGGCAGCCTGCTGGCCCGTGCCCACGGGAACTGGGAACTCTGGACCGCCTTCACCGCCGAGGATCCGGAAGACAGTCCGCCCATGGCTCGCTGGCTGACGCTGGCCGACAGCGGCTCGTTGTTCGACATCGAAGTCAACGCCAGTCCGATTCTCGCTGCCGAGATGCTGCGTCGAAACCTGTGGAACATCGCGTATGGCGCGCTGGTGACTTCCGCCACGCTGACCGCGCTGGGCAAGTTTGATCGCTATCGCATGCGGGCGGGCTTGCCCAAGGGCGCCGTCACGGCGGTGGTGCCAAGCCCGTTCCATCATGCCGATGCCGGCGTGCTGCGGGTGCCGGACCTCAAGGCCGATCCCCGTGACTCCGTCGCCCATACCGCCGCGATCATCCGTGACTTGCCGGATCTGGTGGAAGGCTCCCGGGGTACGCTGGTGTTGTTCTCTTCGCGTAAGCAGATGCAGGACGTGTTCGACGGCCTGGAGCGTGACTGGCGCAAGCAAGTCTTCATTCAGGGCAATCTGTCCAAGCAGGAAACCCTTAACAAACACAAGGCGCGGGTCGACAGCGGCGAATCCAGTGTGTTGTTCGGGCTGGCGAGTTTCGCCGAGGGCGTCGACTTGCCCGGTGCGTATTGCGAGCACGTGGTCATCGCCAAAATCCCGTTTGCGGTGCCGGACGATCCGGTCGAGGCCGCATTGGCCGAGTGGATCGAAGCCCGTGGCGGCAATCCGTTCATGGAAATCGCCGTGCCCGACGCTTCGTTGCGTCTGGTCCAGGCCTGCGGCCGCCTGCTGCGCACCGAAGAAGATCGCGGCACTATCACGCTGCTCGACCGCCGCGTGGTGACCCAGCGCTACGGCAAGGCCATCCTCAACGCCTTGCCGCCGTTCCGCCGGGAAATCTCCTGACACTGCCTTGGCAGCCTGTGCGCCGGATCGGCTCTGCCCCATCCTCGTGGGACCGGCTTCAGCCGGGAAGAGGCCAGGGCGTTCGCTGCATCTGCATCGCCTGAACTACCTTTTCCCGGCTAAAGCCGGTCCCACGGTGTCAGGAACGTTGTGCGAACGCCGACAGAACCCAGCCGCGAGCGGCCTGACAAGACCGTCTAACTTTTGGGCGCAGTTCACAGCAGGGGGTAATCATCCATGAATCAATGCCCGTCAACTGCCCGAACCCTGCGCCCGCCGTTCACTGTCGGCGGCTGAGTCTGTTCCCAAACTGTTCAATCGCTGAAACAATGCACGCCTTTTCGGACCAGTCGTAGCGGGAGCCATCGGGTGCAGATTCAGGGTCATTTCGAGCTTAAATTCGAAGCGGTGCGCGAAGCGTTTGCTGCAATCTTCGACGATCCTCAAGAGCGCGGGGCGGCGCTGTGTATTCAGGTCGGCGGGGAAACCGTGGTTGATCTGTGGGCTGGCACCGCCGACAAGGATGGCGCCGAAGCCTGGCACACCGACACCCTCGCCAATCTGTTCTCCTGCACCAAGACCTTCACGGCGGTCACCGCCCTGCAACTGGTGGGCGAGGGCAGGCTGAAACTCGATGAGCCCGTCGCCCGCTTGTGGCCTGAGTTCGCCGCTGCCGGTAAAGAAGCCATCACCCTGCGCCAGTTACTGTGCCATCAGGCCGGTTTACCCGCATTGCGCGAGCTCCTGCCCGCTCAATCGTTGTATGAGTGGGGCACCATGACCGCTGCGCTGGCGGCGGAAGAACCCTGGTGGACGCCCGGCCAGGGCCACGGCTACGCCGCCATCACCTATGGCTGGCTGGTGGGTGAGATGCTGCGCCGCGCCGATGGTCGAGGGCCGGGGGAGTCCATCGTGGCTCGGGTTGCCCGCCCGCTGGGGCTGGACTTTCATGTCGGGCTGGCCGATGACCAGTTTTATCGCGTCGCGCATATTGCTCGCGGCAAAGGCAATATGGGGGACGAGGCGGCACAGCGTCTGCTGCAGGCCACCCTGCGTGAGCCGGACTCCATGACGGCTCGAGCCTTCACCAATCCCCCGTCGATCATGACCAGCACCAACAAACCGGAATGGCGCCGCATGCAACAGCCCGCGGCCAATGGCCACGGCAACGCACGCAGCCTCGCCGGCTTCTATAGCGGTCTGCTCGACGGCAGTTTGCTGGAGCCGGAACTGCTCAACGAACTGACCCGAGAGCATAGCGTTGGCCCGGACAAAACCCTGTTGACCCGGACGCGCTTCGGTCTGGGGTGCATGCTGGATCAACCGGATGTGCCTAATGCCACCTACGGGCTGGGGGCAAAAGCGTTTGGTCATCCGGGTGCTGGCGGCTCCACCGGTTTCGCCGATCCTGAGCGGGATGTGGCTTTCGGCTTCGTGACCAACACGTTGGGGCCCTACGTTTTGATGGATCCCCGGGCGCAAAAACTGGCCCGTGTGCTAGGTGAGTGTTTGCTCTAGGTTATGCGCTTAAGTGCTTGTTTCTTACCGACTGTCGATTAATACCCTGTAACAGGAACCGTGTGACGGTTTCCTTTTCCAACAGTCTGTTTATGCGTGTTATATGAGCTCTACCAAGTCCCCTGTCTGTCTACTTTTTTGTGGGTCACCCATGTCGTCGAATAAAAGCCTCGCTATCGCCCTATGTCTTGCTGTTACGGGCTGTGCTCAAACCCCTCAAAATGGTTCCGCCGCCGCCGGATCAAACTGGTGGCCGTTCGGTGCCGACGCCGTAGCCGACAGCGCTCCGGCCAAGGCACCGGAAGCCAAGCCCGCTCCAGTCGCTGCTGCGGATAACGGCACCCATTGGTACTGGCCGTTCGCATCCAGTGACAGTGACAGCGCCGCGCCGAAGGCCGAAGCGGTCAGCAAACCCGTCAACAAGAACGTGGCGCCCCTGATTGCCAAGTCCGAGACTGATACTCAATGGTGGTGGCCGTTCGGTGGCGCTAAAAAGGACGAGCCTCAAGCTGCACCGAAGATCGATCCCAAAGTGACCCAGGCCTGGCTCGACGAATACGAGCCGCGCCTGCGTCTGGCCATCAAGGACACCCCGTTCGAAATCGAACGCCGTGATGACCTGCTGGTGGTGACAGCGCCGGTGGACAGCTCCTTCAACCCGGATCGTCCTGCCATGTTGCTGCCAGTGACCCTGGGGCCTATCACGCGTCTGGCCAAGATCGTTGAAGGTGACTCGAAAACCGCCGTGTTGGTGCTGGGCCACGCCGACAGCTCTGGCCCGACTGCGGCTAACCAGAAGATCAGCCAGGAACGTGCCCAGTCGATTGCCGCGATCTTCCGCCTCAGCGGTCTGGAGCGTAACCGCCTCAGCCTGCGCGGGATGGGTGCGGTTCAGCCACGTGCTGCAAACGACAGCGCCGAAGGCCGCAAACTGAACCGCCGTGTCGAAATCCTCATGACGCCGGAAAACACCATGGCCGCGTTGATGAGTAAATATGCCCTGCCGCCAGCGCCTACCATGGTCGCGGTGCAGGACGTCAAGCCGGCGCCGGCGCCGGTGGCTGCGCCCAAGCCCGCAGTGAAAGCAGCACCCGCCAAGGCCGCTGCCAAAAAGCCGGCCGCCAAGGCATCACCTGCGAAAAAAACCACCCCGGCGAAAAAGGCGGCTCCCGCCAAAGCAGCGCCAGCCAAGGCACCCGTGAAGAAGAAAACTGACGCGACGGATCAGGCCAGCAACTGAGTACTTGGTCGGGCTCGCGGTGCATAATGCGCGTCCGACCCAGTATTTTTTTAGCGAAGGATGGACGTCATGACTCAGTCTCTGGCCGAGATGCGCCGCGACTACGCTCGCGATGGCTTGACCGAAGTGCAATCTCCCGAAGAACCGTTTGCCTTGTTTCACCAATGGTTCGCCCAAGCGGTTGAAACCGAACAGGCACCCGTTGAAGCCAACGCCATGACGCTGGCAACGGTGGACGAGGAGGGACGACCTCACTGCCGGATTCTGTTGCTCAAGGGGCTTGATGCCCAAGGCTTCACGTTCTTCACCAATTACGACAGTGCCAAGGGGCAGCAGCTGGCGGCGCGTCCATTTGCCGCAATGACGTTCTTCTGGCCGACCCTGGAGCGTCAGGTACGCATCGAAGGACGCGTGGTCAAAGTCACGCCCGAAGAATCTGATGCCTACTTCCAGGTTCGCCCGCTGGGTAGCCGCCTGGGCGCCTGGGCGTCACCGCAAAGCCGGGTCATTGCTGATCGTGCCGAACTGGAAGGCATGATCAAAGAGACCGAGCAACGCTTCCTCGACACCCAGCCTCATTGCCCTGATCACTGGGGCGGCTATCGGTTGCTGCCCGAACGCATCGAGTTCTGGCAGGGACGGCCGAATCGTCTGCATGACCGCCTGAATTATTGCCTGTCGGGTGATCGGTGGAGTCGCGAGCGACTTGCGCCCTGAGGCCGGACAGCGACAGTCGGGATGTTTGAATTTTTCACTTCGCCAACCGTCATACGGCTATGACAACCGCGCTGTATGACGCCTGAATGATCTTAAATTAACGAGGCGGGGCCGTGACAGCGCGTGGCGCGCGGAGTCTAATGGCTACCTGTTCTTCTGGAGATATTGATATGCGTAAGTCTGTTCTGTTGGCCGCCTCTTTCACCGCGATGGCGCTGACATTGGGCGGTTGTACTTCCAATCTGACCGGCGATTCCTACTCCCGTGATGAAGCGCGGACAGTGCAGACCGTTCGAATGGGGACCATCGAGTCGTTGCGTCCCGTCAAAATCGAAGGCACCAAGACACCTATCGGCGCAGGCGCAGGCGCAATCGTCGGCGGCGTAGGCGGTAGTGCCATTGGTGGCGGTCGCGGCAGTGTCGTCGCGGCAGTCATTGGTGCCGTCGCCGGTGGCCTGCTGGGTTCGGCCACCGAAGAAGGGTTGACCCGTACCCAAGGCGTGGAAATCACCGTGCGCGAAGACGACGGCTCCATGCGCGCCTATGTGCAGCAAGTCGAGGAAAACGAAATTTTCCGCGTGGGTGAGCGCGTGCGCATCATGACCGTCAACGGCACGAGCCGTGTAGCGCACTGATGATCTGACAGCAGGCCCGAAGGGGCCTGCGCAACCGTAAAGCGAAATGCCCGTGTCTTTGGATACGGGTATTTTTTTGTCTTGATTTTATGCCCATGAGTAATCGGTGTGCGAATTTAGCGGCTATCGGCTTTGTTGCATGTAGGAAAGTGCGTGTTCGTAAGTAAGTTACTTCGGAGTTTGCGGAAAATTGAATAAATGTTTATGAGCTGTCGTGTTTGGCGTTGACAGCAAGTCTTGCGATTGATTACGTCCTGATTGTCAGTTTTTAAACAGCTGCCCGTTGGCGTCGTCCAAGTGCGCCTGCGATTGTTTTATTGATGATTGATTAACAGCCGTTAAGGGGCGGCCTTCTAATGCCCCGGAGATGACGGCTGAAAATAAAAAAGGAATCTGGATCATGAATACGTATTTGTGTAAGAAGCGCGGCTTGTATATGGCTGTTGCCTTCGTGTTGACGGGTGGGGGCGGGAATGCAGTGACTGCTATGGCTGAGCAAAGTATGGGTGATACAACGTTGGCCGCACAAGTTGCGGAGCCGCCGGTTGTCTTGCCGGATAAGTTGAACGGTATAAGCGGCTTTTTGCAAAATGATGACGACGTTAAGTATTACAGTTTTACGGCTATGCGTGGACAAAACGTCATGTTCAGGGATACGCGTCCGGCAAGCTGGTCATTGGGTGTTGATTATGAATACAAAGCCGGAGATGTCTGGCAACGGCTGCCGGGTCACGGTGTTCATATTTTCGATAGCCTAACCCCCGGCGATGACGTGCTGATTAGGGTTTTCAAACGCCCAAACAGTAATACGGTGTCCCGTGCCTATGACTTTCGATTTGGTTCTGCCCCTTATCGCGCCACCGCCGACTTGATCAGGAGCGACGCTCAAGGTTTACCGCTTTATGCCGGGATTTTTCAGGCATTCAGGGAAGTCAACTGGTCCATCTACATCCATGACTCAACCGGACAGCCGCTGGAAGGGGCAAGGGCAAGTATTAAAGTTGGCGTTGTAGAAGAAACCGCTGTGTACACCGCTGCCGATGGTCGCGTTGCACTTACGATCGCTCTGCCTGCCTGTGAAGGCAGCATGGTGTCCAGCTCATTTTCCACGGGAAGTGGTTCGTTGAAACGGTGGTGGAATCTCCGGTATAACCCGGGTCGATTGGTCGCCAAACTGGAGGATGATGACTCAGGCAGCAAGTGGAATCCAGGCACCATCGACAGCACCTTTGGGCATATCTGCAAGCAGTGGTTGCTGCGTTGATTAGCACTGGGTGAGCCGGGCGCATCTCCGTATGCGCTCGGTCTGCTCATGCACATCATTTTTCTGGTTTGTTTTCAGCCTGCTGCTGCTCCAGTATTTTCTCGGCCTTCACCTGTAATTGCTCAACCCAGGAGAACCCCCTGGCTGGGCTGGTGCCGCCATTTTGAAGCAGCAGGCCGTAGTCAATAAAGGTGTAGATATTTTTCAAGGTCACAAGGCCCTCATATCGGGTCAATTCGGGCACATGGTTCAGGCTGTGAATGACCAGTTTCGCATGTTCAAAGGTCAGCTCTTTCAAGTCGTCCAGATCATTGAGCCAACCGTTCAACTGGTTGGTTTCTTTATCGGTCAGAGCCCCTTCCGGGGAAGTCACTTCCAGGAGGCCATGTTCATTGACGGTGAAACCGAAATTTTTATCCGCCAGATCAGGGAGGCATATGCGCAACTGGTCTTTGAAATCAGTAAATATCTCCTGCATTTGCTCAATTCTTAAATTCATCATCCAGTTGAGATTCCAGTTAGCACTGTCTTCGTACTTGCCTAATGATTGACAAAGTCTGGATTCAAATTGTGGCGGAATTTTTTCGAGCTCATCATTAGAAATGCTAAGGCCGATTTTGTTGTTGGGCTCTCGGACAGTGGTGTATTCAATCCCCTCCATAGAAAGCAGTGATTTATAGGTTTCTTCCCGCTCGGGTGTAATCGTTCCTTCTTTCAGGTCTGTTTCATAATCCTGCCTTACAGACTGCCAATAATTCAAGCCTGGAGAAAACGTTGGGGATATGTAGGTTTTCACTGGACCGGCTGGCGAAAACGTAACGCTGTAAGCGGCCATGACGCCTCCTGTTGTGTTTTCTCGTATAGGGGTTGCATCCTCCTCTATGACGGCAGGACAAACGGCTCCATGACCTGAACAGGTCGTGCGGAATTTCTCAGGGGTGTGTAGGAAGTTAATGACGGATGTTGAGAAAACAGTGGGCGAATGAGTGGGCGAGGCGCGCGCCTTGGTTAAACAAAGAATCGCCCTCTAATCCATCATTGCACTTGCAAAACGAATACTTATATCCGGTTTATGAGGGAGTGATAGGGCTCGCGTGTTTAACGGTCTGACACCAACATGAAATATCGCCGTTTCTACCATGTCGTCCGAGCCTGCCAACTTAGGCTCTTTACGAAAAGTGGCCGCGCTCGGTGACGCGGCGTTAAAAAAACAGGCTCGGAATGCTCATTTACTGCCAGTAGGCTCCGCTTCCTCGCCTGTTTTTGCCTTGCCTGACCTTCGCTCGCCGACGTTTCGTACAGACCCTAGCTTTCGATCCCTAACATATCTTTCGCCAACGCTTCAGCAATACGAATGCCGTCCACGCCTGCGGACAGGATCCCTCCGGCATAGCCCGCGCCTTCACCCGCTGGATACAGGCCTTTGGTGTTCAGGCTTTGCATGTTTTCGCCACGGGTGATGCGCAAAGGTGCCGAGGTTCGCGTTTCAATGCCGGTCAGCACGGCATCGTGCAGGGCGAAACCTTTGATCTGTTTGTCGAAGGCGGGCAGAGCTTCACGAATGGCTTCGATGGCGTAGGCGGGCAGGGCGTCAGCCAGGTCCACCAGTTTCACGCCGGGCTTATAAGACGGTTCTACGCTTCCCAGTTCAGTGGAAGCTTTGCCGGCAATGAAATCGCCCACCAGTTGCGCGGGCGCTTCGTAGGTGCTGCCGCCCAGGACGTAGGCGTGGGATTCCAGACGCTCCTGCAACTCGATGCCAGCCAGCGGGCCGCCGGGGTAATCTTCCGGCGTGATGCCGACCACGATGCCCGAGTTGGCGTTGCGTTCGTTGCGCGAGTACTGGCTCATGCCGTTGGTGACGACCCGATTAGGCTCGGACGTCGCCGCTACAACGGTGCCCCCTGGGCACATGCAGAAGCTGTAGACCGAGCGACCATTCTTGGCGTGATGCACCAGTTTGTAGTCGGCAGCGCCCAGCTTCGGGTGCCCGGCGTATTTGCCCAGGCGCGCCCGGTCAATCAGCGATTGTGGGTGCTCGATGCGAAACCCCACCGAAAACGGCTTGGCTTCCATGTACACGCCACGGCCGTGCAGCATGCGGAAGGTGTCCCGGGCACTGTGGCCCAGGGCAAGGATGACGTGGCGAGACTCAATGCGTTCGCCGCTGTCGAGTACCACTCCTTGCATCTGACCGTTGTCGATGAGTACGTCCGTCACGCGCTGCTCGAAACGGACTTCGCCGCCAAGCGCCTTGATTTCCTCACGCATGGTTTCCACCACGCCGGTCAACCTGAAGGTGCCGATGTGCGGTTTGCTGACGTAGAGGATTTCTTCCGGCGCGCCCGCTTTCACGAACTCGTGCAGCACTTTGCGGCCATGGAATTTGGGGTCTTTGATCTGACTGTAGAGCTTGCCGTCGGAGAACGTCCCCGCGCCGCCCTCGCCGAACTGCACGTTGGACTCCGGGTTGAGGACGTTCTTGCGCCACAGGCCCCAGGTGTCTTTGGTGCGCTGACGAACTTCCCGGCCGCGCTCGAGGATGATCGGCTTGAAGCCCATTTGCGCCAGCAGCAATCCGGCGAAGATTCCGCAGGGGCCGAAGCCGACCACCACCGGGCGCTCTTTGAGGCCTTCGGGGGCATGGCCAACGACTTTGTAGCTGATGTCGGGCGCTGGATTGAGGTGGCGGTCATCGGCGTGCCTGTGCAACAAGGCGGCTTCGTCGCGGACCTGGAAGTCGATGGTGTAGATAAAACACAGCTCGGAAGACTTTTTGCGTGCATCGTAGCTGCGTTTGAACAGTGTGAAGTCGAGCAGTTCATCGCTGTCGATACCCAGGCGCTGCAAGAGGGCAGGTCGCAGGTCTTCTTCCGGGTGATCGATCGGCAGCTTGAGTTCGGTGATTCGTAACATGAAGAGATCCAGTTTCCGGGCCGCAGGTTAAGCCCGACAGCGCTACAAGAACCGGCGATTATAAGCCACATTGAGTGGCAGGCGCGAAGCAAACCCATACCGTTGGAGCGTGGCTTGCCCGCGAACCGCATTACATTAACAGTCGATATCCCTTTTGACACAGGACCTGATGCTCGCCAACAAGCTGGCGCTTACCGAACACCGCGTGATCCTCTGAATGGATAAGGATCGTGGGCCCGGCCTCAATCATTGCGCGCCCCACCGTAATAACCGCAACCCCGCTGAGTCTGGCCATTGAGGCGCAGTTCGGCGGTCAGGTGCTGCACCGCGCCGGTGACACTGTCGACGCAGCGCTGCGGTGCGACCCACAGCTCCATGGTCTGGCCGTTGGCTTCACTGCTGACACTGAAGCGTCCGTCCGGCAGCTGTTCTTCCACGTACGGGACGGCGATCGGCTCTTTGCCGAGGCGTTCGATGACCATGCCCTTGCCGCTGACATTGACGTTCCAGGCCGGATTATTGCCGTTGACGTGCAGGGTCAGGCGTTTGAAGTTCGGGTCCTCACAGGCCTGGCCGGCACGTTCCACGCGATACAACTGTTGCAGGTCGAGCAGGCCGTCGCTGTTGACCGCCTTGCCAGCCACGAAGCTGCCGCGCAGATCGGCGAAGACCTTGCCGGACGTGTTGGCCAGCGCAGCGGCTTCCTGCAAGACGCCGGTGTTGCCGACGTCCTTGACCACGAAGCGACGTTGTTCATTGCAGGGCTGGAACAACAGTTTGCCGCCTTCACCCGTCAGGGAGCCTTGCATGCGGGTCCAGTTCGCCTTGGATACCGACGACTCAGACGGGGTGCCCAGCATCTGGCATCCGGCAAACAGGGGTAACAGGGCAAACATTAGAACGGAACGGGCAGCGAACATGGGAGGGTCTCCAGACAAGTGCCGCCACGTTACTCAGCCTGCCGCGCCATCACAAGGGGGATTTAGCCGACAGAGTAGGTCTGACCCGTCTGTAGCCCCTCGACACTTTTGGCGTAAGCCAGCGCCACTTGCTCCGCCGGGACCGGTTTGAAGCCGCGAAAGTACGGCGCATAGCTGCCCATGGCTTCCACCAGGACATTGGGGCTTACGGAATTGACCCGCATGCCCCGAGGCATTTCGATGGCTGCCGCTCGCACGAATGCGTCAATGGCACCATTGACCAGGCTGGCCGATGCACCGCTACGAATCGGATCGTGACTGAGGATGCCCGTGGTGAAGGTGAACGAAGCGCCGTCATTGGCAAACTCGCGGCCGATGAGCAGCAGGTTGACCTGGCCCATCAGCTTGTCCTGCAACCCCAGGGTGAAGTCCGCCTCTTTCATGTCGGCCAACGGGACGAAGTTCACATTGCCGGCGGCGCAGATCAATGCGTCGAACGGGCCTATCCGTTCGAACAGTTTCCGGATTGAAGCGCTGTCACTAATATCGACTCGTTCTTCGCCACTGTGGCGACCGATCTTTACGAGTTCATGGCGTGGGGCCAGTTCTTCGGCGATAGCCGAGCCGATGGTGCCGCTGGCGCCAATCAAGAGAATTTTCATGGTGTTGCTCCGGGCATTGTTATTCAGGGACGTGGAGCACAAAGTCTAGGAGGCGTGATTGCCGTTGATAAGCGTGCTAATCGGAAACCTTTGGTTCTTGTGGGGAAACAATGGTGAGTGAAATTGACGATCTGGCCGCGTTCGCTGTTTTGATCGATTCAGGTAGTTTCACCGCGGCGGCGGCACGTCTGGGGTGCAGCAAAGGGTATTTGTCCAAGCGCATCAGCCATCTTGAGGAGACGTACTCCGTGATGCTGCTGCACCGCAGCACCCGCAGCCTCAATCTGACGTCTGCTGGCGCGGCCTTGTTGCCTCAGGCGCAACAGTTGATCGCCAGCATGGCCAAGGCCCGTAATATCGTGGAGTTGCTGCGTGATGACGTGGTGGGGGAGGTCCGCCTGACCGCGCCGGTGTCGCTGGGGGAAACCTTTTTCGACGGCTTGCTCATGGAGTTTGCCGAGCAGTACCCGCAGGTGACGATTGAGCTGGACCTCAATAACAGCTTTCGCGACCTGCGCCGCGATGGCTTCGACCTGGCGATTCGCTCGTATGTGGCCCCCGACGAGCGCCTGATTGCCAAGCCACTGTTGGCCATGCAGGAGCTGACGTGCGCCAGTGCCGAGTACCTTGAGCGATACGGCCAGCCACAAACCCCGGACGAACTGGTTACCCATCGGTGCCTGCTCAACAGCCACTATAACGGTCGTCACGAATGGCTTTATCACCAGAATCACGAACTGACTCGGGTTCAGGTCAGCGGCGCATTCGCCAGCAATCACTACGGCCTCTTGAAGAAAGCCGCGATGGTCGGTGCCGGTATTGCTCGCCTGCCGTCCTACATGGTTCATGCCGAGATCAACGATGATCGCTTGCGTTGGTTGTTCCGCGATTATCAGACCAGCATTTCCCCGCTGTTTCTGGTGCATCCCTACGAGGGCGAGTTGCCCAAGCGCATGCAGGTGCTGGCGGAGTATCTGACGGGGTGGTTTCAGCGCAGCACGGCGGCGCTGGAACGCCTTGGAACGCTGGATACAAAAAACGGCCCGTAACGGGCTGTGTGAAAACGTCACGACCGTAGTCGTTTCACACAGCCCGGCAGGCCGTTCTTTGCGTTGCCGCGGGTTTATCCGCCGAGGTAGGCGTCCCGCACTTTCGGGTCGACCAGCAGCTGTTCGCCCGTGCCTTGCATGACCACTCGGCCGTTTTCCAGCACGTAGGCGCGATCAGCGATTTTCAGTGCCTGGTTGGCGTTTTGTTCAACCAGGAACACCGTCACGCCATCCCGGCGCAGTTGTTCGACGATCTCGAAAATCTGCTGGATGATGATCGGTGCCAGCCCCAGAGACGGTTCGTCCAGCAACAACAGCTTGGGCTTGCTCATCAACGCCCGGCCGATGGCGAGCATTTGCTGTTCGCCGCCGGACATGGTGCCGCCGCGCTGGTTGAAGCGCTCCTTGAGACGCGGGAACAAGTGCAGAACCTTGTCCATTTGCTCCTGGTAGTCGCCCTTGTCGGTGAAGAACCCGCCCATGGCGAGGTTCTCCTCGACGGTCAGCCGGGCAAACACACGGCGGCCTTCCGGCACCACCGCGATGCTCTTGCGCATGATCTGCGCCGATTCCAGGCCCACCAGCTCTTCGCCCATGTAGCGGATGCTGCCGCTGTGGGCGCGAGGTGAACCGCACAAGGTCATGAGCAGGGTGGATTTGCCCGCGCCGTTGGCACCGATCAGGGTCACGATCTCGCCCTGGCGCACTTCCACGTTGACGTCATGCAGTGCCTGGATCTTGCCGTAGAAGGTGGAAACGTTTTCAAATTGCAGCATTTACGCTTCCCCCAGATAGGCTTTGATCACGTCCGGATTGTCGCGGATCTGTTCCGGCGTGCCATCGGCCAGTGGCGTGCCCTGATTGATCACCACGATGTGGTCGGAAATACTCATCACCAGTTTCATGTCGTGCTCGATCAGCAGAACCGTGGCGTTGTGTTCATTGCGCAGCATGCCAATGAGGGCCTTGAGGTCTTCGGTTTCCCGTGGGTTCAGGCCCGCAGCCGGTTCGTCGAGCATCAGGATCCGCGGTCGGGTCATCATGCAACGGGCAATTTCCAGGCGACGCTGCTGACCGTAGGCCAGCGTCCCGGCCGGACGGTTGGCAAACTCCTTGAGGTTGACCGCCTCCAGCCAGTGGGCGGCGTAGTCCATGGCTTCGTGCTCGCTGCGGCGGAACCCCGGCGTGCGGAACAGCCCGGCAAAGAAGTTGGTGTTCAAGTGCCGGTGCTGGGCAACCAGCAGGTTTTCCAGCGCGGTCATTTCCTTGAACAGACGCACGTTCTGAAACGTGCGCACCACGCCCTTGCGGGCGATCTCGTGCCCGGCCAGGCCTTGAATCGGCGCGCCGTCGAGCAGGATGGTGCCCGCCGTCGGTCTGTAGAAACCGGTCAGGCAGTTGAAGACCGTGGTTTTGCCGGCCCCGTTGGGGCCGATCATGGAGACGACTTGTTTTTCATTGACGGTCAGGCCTACGCCGTTGACCGCCAGCAGACCGCCAAAGCGCATGCTCAGGCCACTGACTTCTAGAAGCGGACGGCTCATTTACGCAGCTCCATGTGTGGACGTTGCATGGGCAGCAGACCCTGAGGACGCCAGATCATCATCAGCACCATCAAGGCGCCGAACATCAACATGCGGTATTCGCTGAAATCACGCATCAGCTCCGGCAGCAGGATCATCACCACGGCGGCAAGGATCACCCCCAGTTGCGAGCCCATGCCACCCAGCACCACGATGGCAAGGATGATCGCCGACTCGATGAAGGTGAAGGATTCCGGCGTCACCAGCCCTTGGCGAGCTGCGAAGAAACTACCGGCGAAGCCCGCAAATGCAGCGCCCAGGGTGAAGGCCGACAACTTGATAATGGTCGGATTCAGGCCCAGGGCCCGGCAGGCGATTTCATCTTCACGCAATGCTTCCCAGGCACGCCCGATTGGCATGCGCAGCAGGCGATTGATGACGAACAGCGCCGCCAGCGCCAGCACCAAGGCAACCAGATAAAGGAAGATCACCTTGTTGATGGAGTTGTACTCCAGCCCGAAAAACTCGTGGAAGGTCTGCATGCCTTCCGCCGCCCTGCGTTCGAACGACAAGCCGAACAGCGTGGGTTTTTCGATGTTGCTGATGCCGTTTGGCCCACCGGTGAGGTCGGTCATGTTGCGCAGCAGCAGACGGATGATTTCTCCGAAGCCCAACGTCACGATGGCCAGGTAGTCACCCCGCAGACGCAACACCGGGAAGCCCAGCAGAAAGCCGAACGTTGCCGCCATCATTCCGGCGATGGGCAGGCAGATCCAGAAGCCCAGCCCGAAGTAATGGGAGAGCAGGGCATAGCTGTAGGCGCCAACGGCGTAGAAGCCGACATAGCCCAGGTCCAGCAGCCCGGCCAACCCGACCACGATGTTCAGGCCAAGGCCGAGCATGACGTAGATCAGGATCAGCGTGGCGATATCCACCGCGCCTCTGGAGCCGAAGAACGGCCAGACCAGCGCCACCATGATCAGGGCCAGAATGATCCAGCGCTGAGTGGTCGGCAGGGTCAGGAAGTTGCTGGCCTTGGTTGGCATGACCGGTATGCCGGGTGACGAGCGCCATGCCGCAGAAATCTGCTCATGGAACATGACCCGCAAAAACATGGCGATGGCGCAGGCAAATATGATGCTGACCGTGGTGGAACTGGCGCCGATGACGGCCAGATTGACACCGACGATTTCCAGCTTCAGGCCCAGTATCGGGTAAGCGACAGCCAGCACCAGCAAGGCGCTGAACAACGCTGATTTGAGTTTCCTGGTCATACTTTTTCAACCTCCGGACGGCCAAGCAGGCCGGTCGGCCGGAACAGCAACACCAATACGAGAAGACCGAACGCCACCACATCCTTGTACTGGTCACCGAAAATATCGGCGCCAAAGGCTTCGGCAACGCCCAGCACCAGGCCGCCAAGCATGGCTCCCGGAATACTGCCGATCCCGCCCAATACCGCAGCGGTGAAGGCCTTGATGCCGACCAGGAAGCCGGCGTTGGGGTTGATCACGCCGTATTGCATGCTGAGCAATACCGCAGCGACCGCCGCCAGGGCAGCACCGATGACAAAGGTCAGGGCGATGATGTTGTTGGTATTGATGCCCAGCAGGTTGGCCATCTTGATGTCTTCGGCGCAGGCCCGGCAGGCGCGGCCCAGGCGAGAGCGCGAGATGAACCAGGTCAGGCCGAGCATCGCGATCAGGGTCACGATGAAGATCAGCACCTGCATGTAGGAGATCACGACTTCATGGGTGCTGGCCGAGCCAAACACGAAGTTGCCGGGGATCAGGTTGGGGATCGATTTGTCTTTGGAGTCCTGGGCCAGCAGAACCGTGTTCTGCAGGAATATCGACATACCGATCGCAGAAATCAGCGGGATCAGACGGTTGCTGCCGCGCAAGGGGCGATAAGCCACTCGCTCGATGGCATAACCGTAGGCACTGGTCACGACAATACTGGCAACAAAAGCGGCAGTGATCAGCAGCGGCAGGCTGTCCAGCCCCATCATCGTCAGGCCCGCGAGGGCGATGAACGCGACGTAGGAACCGATCATGTACACCTCGCCATGGGCGAAGTTGATCATGCCGATGATGCCGTAGACCATCGTGTAACCGATGGCAATCAAGGCATAGGTGCTGCCAATGGTCAGGCCATTAACCAGCTGTTGGAAAAAGTGATAGATGTCTATCTCAGGCATTACAGCGCTCCTAAAAACCTGCTCGGTGTTCCACTGGTGAAGTCTCTTCCCGCTCGCATGCCGTGGTCTGGGTCCACGTTGAACACGAGCCCAGTGAATCACTGGTAACGGTTTCAAGATGTTCAGCGATCAGCGATCTTGTGGATGGCCTACGCTCGTAAAACAAAGCCCACTGCGGATCAGGTGGTCTGAAAACTGCTGCGCTTGACAATATTGCGTTAAAAACAGGCTCGGACTGCTCATTTAGGAGCCTAAACTCCGCGTCCTCGCCTGTTTTTGCCTTGTCTTGTCTTCGCTCGCTACGTTTTCATACCACCTGATGCAGTGGGCTCCGGGTTAACCGATAGCGAATGCTTATTTCATGGGCGCTTCGGTTTTGGTGCCGTCTTTGTGCCAGGTGTAGACCACGAATTTGAAGTCTTTCAGGTCGCCCTTGGCGTCGAACGACAGGTCGCCAGTCGGGGTCTTGAACGTGTTGGCGCGCAAGGCTTCTGCCACTTTGGCGGTGTCTTCGCTCTTGGCTTTGGTGATGGCTTCAGCGATCACTTCAACCGCGGCGTAAGCCGGGAACACGAACGGGCCGCTTGGGTCTTCTTTCTTGGCCTTGAATGCATCGACCAGTGCCTTGTTGGCAGGGTCCTGGTCGAACGAGGCCGGCAGCGTTACCAGCAGACCTTCGGACGCGTCCTGAGCGATCTGGGAAATCGATGCGTTACCCACGCCTTCCGGGCCCATGAAACCCGCTTTCAGGCCTTTTTCCTGCGCCTGGCGCAGAATCAGGCCCAGCTCAGGGTGGTAGCCGCCGTAGTAGACGAAGTCGACGTTGGCTTGTTTCATCTTGGCGATCAGCGACGAGAAGTCCTTGTCACCCGCGTTGATGCCTTCGAACAGAGCGACTTTGACGCCGTCTTTTTCAAGAGTCTGCTTCACGGCTGTCGCGATGCCTTCGCCGTACTGCTGCTTGTCATGAATGACCGCAACGATTTTAGGCTTGACCTGCTTGGCGATGTAATTGCCAGCGGCCGGGCCTTGGGCGCTGTCCAGGCCGATGGTGCGGAAAATCAGCTTGTAGCCACGCGCGGTAATTTCCGGGCTGGTTGCAGCCGGGGTCACCATGATGATCCCTTCGTCTTCATAGATATCTGAAGCCGGTTGGGTAGAGCTGGAGCACAGGTGGCCGACGACAAACTTGACACCGTCGTTGACGACTTTGTTGGCGACCGCCACGGCTTGCTTGGGATCACAGGCGTCATCGTATTCAACCGCTTCGAGCTTCTTGCCATCCACGCCGCCTTTGGCGTTGATTTGCTCGATGGCCATTTTCGCGCCGCTGAACTGCATGTCGCCATACTGGGCGACTGCACCGGTTTTAGGACCGGCAATACCGATCTTGATGGTGTCTGCGGCGAACGAATGGCTGGCAACCCCCGCCATAACCAGTGCGGCAAACAGCTTCGAAAGCTTTTTAGTACCCTTAGTCATGATGCTCCACTCTTGTGTTTTAGTTTTTATAATCCTGACGCCAACGCTGCAGGACCGGATAGATAATCCGGTTTTCCCCCCGGCAACTGTACCGGAACAGTTTAGAGCGCCGATTGATCGCTTGGAAAGCTGGCTGCAGGGGGCAAAACCGGTTGATGTCGCTAAATTGAAAGAAAGATACAGAATCAAGCCGGTGGATCCGAATCTCGATCACCCAACGCCTGAAATGACTGAACTTCCCTGCAATCAATCACTTGAATCTGGGTTTGTCTAAAGAAAATGCAGCGCTATCATTGCGCCGATTTTCCATTTGGTGAAACCCATGACAGAAGAACCTAGCACCCTCTATGCCAAACTGCTTGGCGAGACCGCCTCGATCACCTGGAAAGAATTGCAACCATTCTTTGCCAAGGGTGCCCTGTTGTGGGTCGAACCCTCTTTGGACTTAATCGAAGTCGCGCAGGCAGTTGCTGAAAACGACGCAAACAAAGTCAGCGCATGGCTGGGCACGGGAGAGGTCGGCAAGGTGTCTGAATCGCAGGCGTTAGCGCTATTGGATCGCGATCCCCCGCTTTGGGCAGTGGTAGTGGCACCCTGGGTACTGATCCAGGATAGAGCAACCACCTGATCCGCGACCTTTTTTGGTGCGTCAGCGGGTCGGTTTTTGTGTCGGTCAGTAACTTGCCGCCCCGTCATGTAGCGAAAAACCCCACGTCTCAAGCGCCGGATTTGAGTCAATTCGGCGTCGATTCAATAGCCTGCAACCACCGGGAATTGAGCGGCGGGCATGACGGATGATTCCCTTTACGAATGTTTACAGACAAGCGCTCTTCGCCGTCCTAGATTGATCTGCATGGTTTCTATTGCCCGACAATAAAAACAAAGGGATCAATCATGCACAGCACTTCGCCGAAAACCTCAACCCAGGCGACCAACGCTTGGCGTGTCCTGTTTTTGCTGTTCCTGGCTAACCTGTTCAATTTTTTCGACCGTACCATCCCGGCAATCATCATTGAGCCCATCCGCATGGAATGGCACTTGAGCGATTTTCAGCTGGGGATCATCGGCACGGCGTTCACGCTGGTCTACGCCATTGCCGGGTTGCCTTTGGGGCGCATGGCTGACAACGGATCGCGTAAAAAGCTCATGGGTTGGGGGCTGGCGGTGTGGAGCGGGCTGACGGCGGTGAACGGACTGGCCGGTAGTTTCTGGACCTTTCTACTGGTGCGCATGGGCGTGGGGATCGGCGAGGCCAGCTATGCGCCAGCGGCCAACTCTCTGATAGGCGACCTGTTCCCGGCCCATCGGCGGGCTCGCGCCATGGGTATTTTCATGCTGGGCCTGCCGCTGGGTCTGCTCCTGGCATTTTTTACCATTGGAGCCATGGTCCAGGCCTTCGACAGCTGGCGCGCGCCGTTCTTCATTGCCGCTGTGCCGGGGCTGATCCTGGCGGTGTTCATGTTCTTCATTCGCGAACCCAAGCGCGGTGCTGCCGAAAGCGTGCGGATGTCGGAGGAGAAAATCCACAGGCCGATCCGACGTGTGCTGTCGATACCCACCTTTGGCTGGCTGGTGCTGGCCGGGCTGACCTTCAACTTCGCAACCTACGCGTGCAACTCGTTCATGGTGCCCATGTTGCAACGGTATTTCCTGCTGCCTTTGCAGGACGCCGCTGTGGCGACCGGGATCATCGTCGGTGTCACCGGGCTGGTGGGGCTGACCGCCGGAGGCTGGATCGCTGACAAGCTGCATCAACGTTTTGCCAACGGTCGATTGATGTTCGCCGCGGTGAGCATGCTGATCGCGACACTGGCCACCGGTTACGCCTTGCACGCCGGACGCATCGAGATCGGTGTGTTTGTGGGGGTGTTCAGCCTGGGTTGGCTGTTTGCCTATAATTTCTACACCTGCGTTTACACCGCCATTCAGGATGTAGTGGAACCTCGCTTGCGCGCCACGGCCATGGCGTTGTTTTTCGCCGGTTTGTATTTGTTGGGCGGAGGCCTGGGGCCGGTGGTTGTCGGGCTGTTATCAGACCATTTCGCCCACTCGGCGATGGCGGCTGCCGGCGCGTCGGAAATGGCCGAGTCCTTCAAAGCGGTGGGTTTGCATGACGCCATGTATTTGATACCGGTGGCGTTGTTCATGACGTTGCTGTTTCTGCATCAGGCTTCGCGGTGCTTCAGTCGCGATGCGGAGAAGATGAGAGAGGGAATGGTGGCCAGTGAGCCGGTGGACGCTGGGGCGGGAAAGGCGTTGGAGCCGACAAGCGGGCCTGTTTTGTAGGCGCCCGCGTATTGGCGAGGTGACGATCCATGTGGGTGGCGCCTGTTGAATCGGGTAGCACTCACACCCTTTTCAGCGTTGCGGACTGAGGTTCCGTCCTGACGGCCGGGTCCATTTTGTCGTGGCAAAATAGACGAAAACCGTTTGCGCTGACGTCCGGCCCCTGCTTCGCAGGGGTTCCTTCGCTCCAGTGTCGGGGTGGGGCGACGCGCCGACGGGCCATCCATGGCCCAACGGCGCTCGCTCGGCATCCATGCCGAGCGCACCCCACCCCAACACCTCCACTCAGCCTCCCGACGCGCGTTTGGCGGTGTCTGCCAGAATCGCAGCACGGAAAATCAAAGCAAAAGCAAATCCGCATTGCGGATTTTTCAGGCGGTATTTTTTGCCTGGCTCACCTCAAACCTTGGGCGGGTAAATGTGCGCAGGACTCAAGGGTGACGACAACGTGACGCGCCGTAAGGGCGCAAAGGCGACTGTGCGTCGCCGCCGCTGCTGGATATGCTTGCGATTCCAATACTCTGCAACAGAGTATCTACGTAGAGAACCACTTGACCCGTTGGAGCGAGGCTTGCCCGCGATTGGGGCGTGCAAACGAAGCAGTTTCGTCTGACCTGACGCTTTCCCAAGCAAGCGGCGCTTCAACACAAGCGCCGCTCACTTTCGTGGATCAGCCTGCCACCAACACCCGAATCGCTTCCAGACGCAGCGCGGCTTTATCCAGCATCGCCAGCCCTTGCTCGCGCTGTTCGCGCAGAGCCACCAGTTCGCTGTCGCGTACTGTCGGGTTCACGGCTTGCAGGGCCGTGAGGCGGGCCAGTTCTTCATCGGTGTCAGCCGCCAGACGACGTTGCGCTTCGGCCACGCGTTCGGCGTGTTTCGGCGCGATCTTGGCTTCCCCGGCGTTGATCTGCGGATTGAGCACGTCGCGCTGGGCCTGGATGAACTTGTTGGCACTGGCACGGGGCACGCTTTCCAGTTGTTCATTCAGGGTCACGAAGGACACCCGGCCCGACAAGTCATTGCCATTGGCGTCCAGCAGGCAGCGCAGGGCGGCGGGCGGCAGGTAACGGCCCAGTTGCAGGGAGCGCGGCGCAACCACCTCGCTGACATACAGCAGTTCCAGCAGAACGGTGCCCGGCTTCAGGGCCTTGTTCTTGATCAGCGCCACGGCGGTGTTGCCCATGGAGCCGGAGAGCACCAGATCCATGCCGCCTTGAACCATCGGATGTTCCCAGGTGATGAACTGCATGTCTTCGCGAGACAGCGCTTGGTTTCGGTCGTACGTGATGGTCACGCCTTCGTCATCACCCAGCGGGAAGCTGGCGTCGAGCATTTTTTCGCTCGGCTTGAGGATCAGAGCATTTTCCGAATGGTCTTCGCTGTCGATGCCGAACGCATTGAACAGGGTTTCCATATAGATCGGCAGCGTGAACTGATCGTCCTGTTCGAGGATCGCTTCAACCAGCGCCTCGCCTTCGCCGGCGCCGCCGGAGTTAAGCTCCAGCAGGCGGTCGCGACCTGTGTGCAGTTCGCTTTCCAGACGCTCGCGCTCAGTGCGCGCCTCATTAATCAACGCCTGCCATTCGTCGTCATCGCCGCTTTCCAGCAACGGCAGCAGGCGCGGACCGAACTGGTGTTGCAAGGCGTTGCCGGTGGGGCAGGTATTGAGAAATGCGTTGAGCGCTTCGTGATACCACTGGAACAGACGCGCTTGCGGGCTGGTTTCCAGGAAAGGCACGTGCAGCTCGATGGTGTGCTTCTGGCCGATCCGGTCCAGACGACCGATACGTTGTTCCAGCAAGTCAGGGTGAGCCGGCAGATCGAACAGCACCAAGTGATGCGAGAACTGGAAGTTACGACCTTCGCTGCCGATTTCCGAACAGATCAGCACCTGGGCGCCGAACTCTTCATCCGCGAAATACGCCGCAGCGCGGTCGCGCTCCAGAATGTTCATGCCTTCGTGGAAAACGGTCGCCGGAATGCCGGAGCGCACGCGCAGCGCGTCTTCCAGGTCCATCGCAGTTTCGGCATGGGCGCAGATGACCAGCACCTTGACGCGCTTGAGCATTTTCAGCGTGTCAATCAGCCAGTCGACGCGCGGGTCGAAACGCCACCAGCGCTCTTCTTCAGTGATCTCCGGTTGCGCCTGGAAGCTGACTTCCGGGTACAGGTCGGCGTGCTCGCCCAAAGGCAGTTCAAGGTATTCAGCCGGGCAGGGCAGGGGATACTGATGCAGTTTGCGCTCAGGGAAGCCCTGAACAGCGGCCCGTGTGTTGCGAAACAGCACGCGGCCGGTGCCGTGGCGGTCAAGCAACTCGCGGATCAGGCGGGCGCTGGCTTCTGTGTCGCCGTCGTTGACGGCCGCCAGCAGCGCTTCGCCTTCGCTGCCAAGGAAATCGTGAATCGTCTTATGCGCTTCATTCGACAGGCGACCCTTGTCCAGCAGTTCCTGCACCGCCTGAGCCACCGGGCGGTAGTTTTCGCTTTCGGCACGGAAGGCTTGCAGGTCGTGGAAGCGGTTCGGGTCAAGCAGACGCAGGCGTGCAAAGTGGCTGTCCTGCCCCAGTTGCTCAGGAGTCGCGGTCAACAGCAATACGCCGGGGATGACCTCGGCCAACTGTTCCACCAGCGAGTACTCCGGGCTGGCCTTTTCTTCATGCCAGACCAAGTGGTGGGCTTCATCGACCACCATCAAGTCCCAGCCGGCTGCAAACAGCGCGTCCTGGGCCTTATCGTCTTCGACCAGCCATTCCAGGGCAACCAGCGCCAGTTGGGTGTCTTCGAAGGGGTTGCTGGCATCGCTTTCGATGAAGCGTTCTGCATCGAATAGCGCGACCTGCAGATTGAAGCGGCGACGCATTTCCACCAGCCATTGGTGCTGCAGGTTTTCCGGGACCAGAATCAGTACGCGACTGGCGCGGCCGGACAGCAGTTGGCGATGGATGACCAGACCGGCTTCGATGGTCTTGCCCAGACCCACTTCGTCGGCCAGCAACACCCGTGGCGCGATACGGTCAGCGACTTCACGGGCAATGTGCAACTGGTGGGCGATAGGCTGCGCACGTACACCGCCCAGACCCCACAGCGAAGACTGCAATTGGCGGCTGGTGTGTTCCAGCGTGTGATAGCGCAGGGAGAACCATGCCAGCGGGTCGATTTGCCCGGCGAACAGGCGGTCGGTGGCCAGGCGGAACTGAATGAAGTTCGACAGCTGGGTTTCCGGCAGGGTGACGGGTTCGTTCTGCGCGTTCAGGCCGTGATACACCAGCAGGCCGTCGACATCGTCGACTTCGCGCACGGTCATCTTCCAGTTTTCGAAGTGGGTGATCACATCCCCCGGTGAAAAGCGCACGCGGGTCAGCGGTGCGTTACGCAGCGCGTATTGACGCGTGTCGCCAGTGGCCGGGTAGAGCACGGTCAACAAGCGACCGTCCTGTGCCAGAACGGTGCCCAAACCCAGCTCGGCTTCGCTGTCGCTAATCCAGCGTTGCCCCGGTTGATACTGCTGCGCCATGCTGCCTGTCTCCCGCCTTGAAAAAGCCGACTATCTTAACGGAACACGCTGTCCAGTCCAAAGGCGGCGTGAAGATTCACCGGTATTTCTCCTGTAATTGCAGTGATAGGCAGGTTTCGCGGCACTAGTTGTTCAAACGATAGTCGAATCTTTCTCATTCAATGGTCAAGTTGACGAAACGACGGCCGATACCCCTCAAAAGGAGATCAAATCATGTTGCTACCGACGCTTCCCTTGAGTGTGGTGCCCGTGACTTCCCAGCTGGACTCGGCCAAAAACGTACCGGATATTCCGGCCGTGGCGCCGATTCGGCCCAGCTCCAGCGAAACCACGATCGACCTGCGCAACCAGGATCCCGAGCACAGTGCCTTGTTGTTGCGTGAAGAACAGCAGCGTCATCACGAACAGCAAAAGCGCCGCGAACAGGGCTCCGACGAGCCTGAACACCTTGCCGTTCCCGGCCACTCCCTCAATGCCGATAACACGGTCCCGGTGGTGCCGCTGATGGACGAGGTGGAACGTCAGGGGTTGTGGGTGGATATCCAGGTCTAGGCGCGATGAGCACTTTGCGTTGCACTCAATGCTTTGCTGCGCTGGTCATGGCCCGTGAGATTGCGCATTATTAGCGCCACTACCCTGTGTTCGAGAATGCAGCCCATGAGCGGAGACGAAAAACTGATCGACCTGAGCGCCGAACGGGCCAAGCGGGTGCATGATCTGAATGACAAGCGACTGAACGAAGTGCGCAATGCCTTCGAGCAAGCCATGCCGCTGAACCCGGGCAAGAAAAAGCCGAAGAAAAAGCCGAAAAACCGCTGAATCCCCCCAGTTCCATTGATCCAGATCAGTTATCCGTGCGCTTGTGGAATGAGCGCCTGGCGCCATTGATGTGGGTCAATTTTCATCGCCCGTCCTCTGGGTAGTCTTGCTCCATCGAACAGTGGATAACGCAAAGCAAAGGAGGCGCGGTTATGTTTTTCGACAATGTGGTTGTGGCCGGTGTCGCTACCGTTGGCCTGATGCTGGTGTTTTTCGCAGGCTTCGGATTTTTTATCTGGAAGGACTCACAAAAGAGCAAATAAAGGCAGAGGCCTTCTACAAAAAGAGCACGCAAGGCATTTTGGGCGACTTCGGTCGCCCTTTTTTTTTGTTCAAAAAGCGGGTCGGACCGCTTTAGGCGCGCACGTGTGAGCGGGGTGTTCGTTGGAACGCCGTCCGCTCGCTCCAACAAATCGCTCGCAGAATCAACCGATGCTGATCGCCGGCAGTTCTGTCAGGGTCACGGTCTGCTGTTTGCGCGGGGCAATGATCTCGGCTTCGCCATCGACTACCAGTTCGTCACGCTGGTTGAACACACGGGTGGCGATACGGACGCGGAATTTAGGCATTTTTTCCAGGATTTCCAGGCGCACGGTGAGGGTGTCCCCCAGCTTGACCGGCTTCTGAAACGTCATCTGCTGACCGATGTAAATAGTGCCAGGACCAGGCAGCTCACAGGCGACGGCCGCGCTGATGAGTGCGCCGCTGAACATCCCGTGTGCGATGCGCTCCTTGAACATGGTTTGTGCGGCGTATTCGGCATCCAGATGCACCGGGTTGTGATCACCGGACATCGCGGCGAACAACTGGATATCACGCTCTTCAACGGTTTTGCTGTAGCTGGCGGTCTGGCCGACTTCAAGGGCTTCGTAAGGGGTGCTGGTAACCTGAGTCATGGATGATCCTGGGTATTCAAAGGAGGTGATGAACCTGGCAGTGACGGACTAAGCGGCTCGATCATTCCGCCCGACGCGGTCTTGGCTGTTGCAGGGTCTGCTCCAGCCAGTCGAGTACATCACGCGTGACTTCATCGCGATTGGTTTCGTTGAAAAGCTCATGCCGTGCCTGCGGGTAGATCTTCAGTTGTAACATTTGATGACCTGTCTGAGCCAATGCATCGGCAAGATCCTTGAGACGCTTGCCGTCGCTCACCGGATCACATTCTCCACCAATAACCAGCAATGGCAGGGTCGGATCGATCTGTTTCAGGTTCGACAGCTTGCTGATCTGCTGCAGGCCGCCGAGCAAGTCGAGCCAGAACTGGTTGGTGCAGCGAAAGCCGCACAGCGGGTCTTTGATGTACTGATCCACTTCCTGCGGGTCGCGGCTTAGCCAGTCAAAGCGGGTGCGCGCCGGTTTGAACGCCTTATTGAACGAGCCAAACGACAACCATTCGATCAGGCGACTGCGTCCGGTCGGCCCTTGTCGCCAGCGCTCAAGGCGGGCGATGGTACTGGCGCTGCGGTACAGGGAAACCGGCTGGAAGTTCGAACCACTGAGTATCGCCCCCTGCATACTGGCACCGTGATGCTGCAACCAGGCCTGGGCAATGTAGCTGCCCATACTGTGACCCAGAAGAAACACCGGTGTATCCGGGTGACGCTGGCTGACGGACTGGCTCAGGCTCGCCAGGTCATCCACCACTTTGCCCCAGCCGTTCTCATCGCCGAAATGACCACGCATGCCTTGGGCCGCCGTCTTGCCGTGCCCCCGCTGGTCGTGGGCGTAAAGCGCAAATCCGGCCTCGCACAGGGCCGCCGCCAATCGAGCGTAACGCCCGCTGTGCTCAGCCATCCCGTGAGAGAGCATCAGCACCGCCCTGGGCGCAAGCGTCGGCAGCCAGACATTGACGAAGAGTCGACTGTGATCGCTGGCATCAAGCCAATAGACTTCGTGTTTCATGGCGACTCCTTTTTGGCTGACTGCGCTGACGCTCCGCCTCTATTGATCAAGTGTATAGCCGATGACCCGTTGCAGCCTGATCAGCGTGAGATTCACGCCGCTGATGACGCATTGGCCGCTATTTGCCTTCCTGCCGATTGCTGCTAACGTCCGGCAAGCCCCCGCTTTGAAGCCGCGGGGTAGACACTCTCAGGTAAGAGGACAAAAACAATGCAACCTGATTTCTGGAACGACAAACGCCCGGCAGGCGTGCTCCCTGAGGTGGACCTGCTCGCCTACACATCAGTCATCGAAGTGTTTGAACGCAGTTGCCGCAAGTTCGCCGATCGCCCGGCGTTCAGTAATATGGGCGTCACCCTGACTTACGCCGAGCTGGATCGCCATTCGGCGGCCTTTGCCGCATTCCTCCAGCAGCACACCGACCTCAAGCCTGGCGACCGCATCGCGGTGCAAATGCCCAACCTGTTGCAATACCCGATCGCCGTGTTTGGCGCTTTGCGCGCTGGCTTGATCGTGGTCAACACCAACCCGCTGTACACCGCCCGGGAGATGCGCCACCAGTTCAAGGATTCCGGTGCCCGGGCACTGGTTTACCTGAACCTGTTCGGCAAGCTGGTCCAGGAAGTGCTTCCCGACACCGATATTCAGTACCTCATTGAGGTCAGGATGGGTGACATGCAATCGGCGGCCAAGGGTTGGCTGGTCAATACGATTGTCGACAAAGTCAAAAAGATGGTCCCGGCCTACGACTTGCCTCAGGCCACTCCGTTTAAAAGTGCGTTGCATCTGGGACGCAGTCATCACCTGCAAACCGTGCCGCTAGGGCTGGAAGATATCGCGGTGTTGCAGTACACCGGCGGTACCACAGGGCTGGCAAAGGGGGCGATGCTCAGCCACGGCAATCTGGTGGCGAACATGCAACAGGTATACGCCTGCATGTTGCAGCACAGCGATGAGGGCGGCCCGCTGTTTCATGAGGGCAAGGAGATCATGATCGCGCCGCTGCCGCTCTACCATATCTATGCCTTCACCGCGAACTGCATGTGCATGATGGTCAGCGGCAACCACAATGTGCTGATCACCAATCCGCGGGACATCGGTGCGTTTATCAAGGAGCTGGGCAAGTGGCGCTTTTCAGCCATGATCGGCCTCAACACGCTGTTTGTGGCCCTGATGAACCACCCGGATTTCAAATCCCTGGATTTTTCCAGCCTGAAACTCACCAATTCCGGTGGCACGGCATTGGTCAAGGCCACCGCCGAGCGCTGGGAGCAGCTCACCGGTTGCCGCATCGTCGAAGGTTACGGGCTCACCGAAACGGCTCCAGTGGCCAGCACCAACCCGTATGGCGTCAAGGCGCGACTGGGCACGGTGGGGATTCCGGTGCCGGGTACGGCGATGAAAGTCATCGACGATGACGGCAATGAGCTGGCTCTGGGCGAGCGCGGCGAACTGTGTATAAAAGGCCCGCAGGTCATGGTTGGCTACTGGCAACGCCCGGAAGCCACCGCCGAAGCCATGGACACCGAGGGCTGGTTCAAGACCGGAGACGTCGCAATCATCGATCCTGACGGCTTTATCCGCATCGTTGACCGCAAGAAAGACCTGATCATTGTGTCTGGATTCAACGTCTATCCCAATGAGATCGAAGACGTGGTCATGGCCTATCCCAACGTTGCCAACTGTGCGGTCATTGGCGTGCCGGACGAGCGCACCGGGGAAGCGGTAAAACTGTTCGTGGTGCCCCGTGAAGGCGGGGTCAACGTTGACGAGCTCAAAGCGTTCTGCAAGGAAAACTTCACGGCTTATAAAGTGCCCAAGCACATCGTGCTGCGCGAGTCGCTGCCCATGACGCCCGTGGGCAAGATTCTGCGGCGGGAATTGCGGGATATCGCGTAATACTTGTCGGATCGCGCTGCGTGATTTGTTGGCGCGAGGCTTGCCCGCGAACCAGGCGCCTGGGTGGTCCAGACCCATTGCGTTATCGTTCTTCGCGGGCAATTCTCGCTCCAGCGAATAGCGTTCAATCGACGGCCCTGGACCCGTCATTTCGGCCAGATTCGCGACAAATAGTATGATTGCTCTAAACGTGACTAATGGCCAGTTTAAAGTCATTTAAGTGACTGTAGGGGCCTCCTTTGCCTCTAGGCGACCCTTGGCAAAGCTGCTACTCTCGGCGCGCTTTTGGATCGGTCTTCCGGTCAAAAGCGTGAACTGCAAAATTCCAAAACACAAGAAAATCACCGCGTTCAAGCGGTGTGAAGAATTCGCTGCTGCTCAGGAGCCGGCTTCCATGATCGAAAATTTCTGGAAGGACAAATACCCGTCCGGCATTGCTGCCGATATCAATCCTGACGAGTATCCCAACGTCCAGGCCGTATTGAAGCAGTCTTGCCAGCGTTTCGCCAATAAACCGGCCTTCAGCAACCTGGGCAAGACGCTCACCTACGGTGAGTTGTACGAGTTGTCCGGTGCCTTTGCTGCCTGGATTCAGCAGCACACAGACCTGCAGCCCGGCGATCGCATCGCGGTGCAACTGCCCAATGTGTTGCAGTACCCGATTGCCGTATTTGGTGCGATTCGTGCCGGACTGATCGTGGTCAACACCAACCCGCTGTACACCGCGCGGGAAATGGAACACCAATTCAACGACTCCGGTGCCAAGGCGCTGGTGTGCCTGGCCAACATGGCGCATCTGGCGGAAAAGGTCGTGCCCAAGACTCAGGTCAAGCACGTCATCGTTACCGAAGTGGCCGACATGCTGCCGCCGCTCAAGCGTCTGCTGATCAACAGCGTCATCAAGTACGTGAAGAAGATGGTCCCGGCTTATCACCTGCCCAAGGCCGTCAAGTTCAATGATGTCCTGAGCAAAGGGCAGGGCAAGGTCGTCAATGACGCATCCCCGGCGGCCAATGACGTTGCCGTGCTGCAATACACCGGCGGCACCACCGGCGTGGCCAAAGGCGCGATGCTGACCCACCGTAACCTCATCGCCAACATGTTGCAGTGCAAGGCATTGATGGGTTCCAACCTCAATGAAGGTTGCGAAGTACTCATCACCCCGTTGCCGCTGTATCACATCTATGCGTTCACCTTTCACTGCATGTCGATGATGCTGATCGGCAACCACAACATCCTGATCAGCAACCCGCGCGATTTGTCGGCGATGGTCAAGGAACTGTCGAAGTGGAAGTTCAGTGGTTTTGTCGGCCTTAACACGTTGTTCGTGGCGCTGTGCAACAACCAGGAATTCCGCAATCTGGATTTCTCTGCGTTGAAGGTCACGTTGTCCGGCGGCATGGCGCTGCAACTGGCAGCCGCCGAACGCTGGAAGGAAGTGACCGGTTGCGCCATCTGCGAAGGCTACGGCATGACCGAAACCAGCCCGGTGGCCACGGTCAACCCGATTCAGAAGAACCACATCGGCACCATCGGTATTCCCGTGCCGTCGACCTTGTGCAAAGTCATCGACGACGCCGGCAATGAACTGCCGCTGGGCGAAATCGGCGAGCTGTGCATCAAGGGCCCGCAAGTCATGAAAGGCTACTGGCAGCGCCAGGACGCCACGGACGAAATGCTCGATGCCGATGGCTGGCTCAAGACCGGCGACATCGCGATCATCCAGCCGGACGGCTACCTGCGCATCGTCGACCGCAAGAAGGACATGATTCTGATCTCCGGCTTCAACGTCTATCCCAACGAACTCGAAGACGTGCTGGCCACCTTGCCCGGCGTGCTGCAATGCGCGGCCATTGGCATTCCGGACGAGAAATCCGGCGAAGCCATCAAGATTTTCGTGGTGGTCAAACCGGGTGCCAACCTGACCAAGGATCAGGTCATGGAACACATGCGCGCCAACCTGACCGGCTACAAGGTCCCGCGCAGCGTGGAATTCCGCGATTCCCTGCCCACCACCAACGTCGGCAAGATCCTGCGCCGCGAGTTGCGTGACGAGGAATTGAAGAAGTTAGGGGTGAAGAAGTAAAGGTTGTTGATGAGTTCAAACCCCGTCCTGTGCGGGGTTTGTTGTTTTTGATTCGTTGGAGCAAGGCTTGCCCGCGAAGCCTGATGTTCGCCAGCCAACTCCGCATCTGCATCATCCTTGCCAAATCTGCGACAATCCCCGCCTTTGCACCCTTCAGAAGACCCTGCGCACCTGATGACCGATCAAACGCCTTCCATTGACCAACTGCTGAAAAACCTCGACCACGCGATGATCAGTGAACGGCATCGTTTGCGTCGCCAGTTGCACGACCTGCGCAAGAAGCCCGATGAGGCGAAGCTGGCGCAATGGGTTGCGAAGGTGCAAGCTTCGTTTGCCCAGGTGACGGCGCGGCGCGACAGCGTGCCGGTGATTCGTTATGACGACAGCCTGCCGATTGCCGCCAAGCGTGACGAAATCAAAGCGGCGTTGCTCAAGCATCAGGTGTTGATCATTGCGGGCGAAACCGGATCGGGGAAAACCACGCAACTGCCGAAAATCTGCCTGGAAATAGGCCGCGGTCAGCACGGTTTGATCGGCCACACCCAGCCGCGTCGTATTGCGGCGCGCAGTGTTGCCAGCCGGGTCGCCGAAGAACTCGGTACGCCACTGGGGGCGCTGGTGGGTTATCAGGTGCGTTTCGAAGATCAGAGCGACAGCAACACCCTGATCAAGCTGATGACCGACGGCATCCTGTTGGCGGAAACCCAGCACGACCGGTTTCTGGAGCGCTACGACACGATCATCGTCGACGAGGCGCATGAGCGCAGCCTCAACATCGACTTCCTGCTGGGCTATCTGAAAACCCTGCTGCCTCGTCGCCCGGACCTGAAGGTCATCATCACGTCCGCGACCATCGACCTGCAGCGCTTTTCCGAGCACTTCAACGACGCCCCTATCGTGGAAGTCTCGGGTCGGACTTTTCCGGTTGACGTCTGGTATCGCCCGCTGACGTCCGAGCAGGACGAGGAGGGCAACAGCGTCGAAGAAGATCTGACCGTGGATCAGGCCATTCTCGCGACCCTTGACGAGCTGGCGGCCTTTGAACGCAGCGAGCGCAAGAGTCCCGGCGATGTGCTGGTGTTCCTGCCCGGCGAGCGGGAAATCCGCGACGCCGCGGAAGTGCTGCGCAAGGCACAGCTCAAGCACACTGAAATCCTGCCCCTGTATGCGCGCCTGTCACCGGCGGAACAGCAGCGGATTTTTCAGTCGCATCCGGGTCGGCGCGTGGTGCTGGCAACCAACGTCGCTGAAACCTCGCTCACCGTGCCGGGCATTCGCTACGTGATCGACACCGGCACCGCACGCATCAGTCGCTACAGCTACCGCGCCAAGGTGCAGCGTTTGCCGATCGAAGCCGTCTCCCAGGCCAGCGCCAACCAGCGCAAAGGCCGTTGTGGCCGGGTCGAGCCGGGCCTGTGCGTGCGCCTGTACAGCGAAGAGGATTTCAACGGCCGGCCTGAATTCACCGATCCGGAAATCCTGCGCACCAACCTGGCCGCGGTCATCTTGCAGATGCTGCACCTGCGCCTGGGTGAAATCACCGATTTCCCGTTTATCGAACCGCCCGATGGCAAGGCCATCAGCGATGGTTTCAACCTGTTGCAGGAGCTGTCAGCGGTCAACCGCGAGAATCAGCTGACCCCTTTGGGCCGTCAACTGGCGCGCTTGCCCGTGGACCCGCGCATGGGCCGCATGCTGCTGGAAGCGGCAAAGCAGGGCAGTTTGCAGGAAGTGTTGATCGTCGCCAGTGCCATGTCGGTGCAGGACGTGCGCGAGCGTCCACCAGAGCGGCAACAAGCGGCGGATCAGGCGCATGCCCAATGGAAAGACGCGGATTCGGATTTCGCCGGGCTGGTCAATCTGTGGCGTGGCTTTGAAGAGCAGCGCCAGGCGTTGACCGCCAGCCCGTTGCGTAACTGGTGTCGCCGCAACTTCCTCAATTACCTGCGCCTGCGCGAATGGCGTGATTCCCATCGGCAACTGAGCTTGATTTGCCGCGACCTGCAATTGACCCTGAATAAAGAACCGGCTGACTACCCGAAATTCCATAAGGCGATTCTTTCCGGTCTGCTCAGCCAGATTGGCCAGAAAGCCGACGAAGGGGATTACCTGGGGGCGCGGCAACGACGTTTCTGGATTCACCCGTCGTCCGGCCTGGGCAAAAAGCGCCCGCAATGGCTGATGGCGGCGGAACTGGTGGAAACCACCAAGCTGTATGCGCGGATGGTCGCCAAGATCGACGCCGACTGGATCGAGCCGTTGGCCGGTCACCTGATCAAGAAGAACCACTTCGAGCCCCATTGGGAGAAGAAGCGCGGTCAGGTCGTGGCGTTCGAGCAAATCACATTGTTCGGCTTGATCGTGGTGGGTCGTCGGCCGGTGCACTACGGCCCCATTGATCCCGTGGTGTCACGCGAGCTGTTCATCCGGGAAGGTCTGGTGCGCGGCGAAATTCATTCCCGGGCCAAATGCCTGACCGCCAATGCCAAGCTGCTGGAAAGCCTCGACGAGCTGGAAGCCAAGGCCCGTCGCCGCGATATTCTGGCCGACGAAGACACGCTGTACAGCTTCTACGAAGCGCGCATTCCCGCCGAAATCCATCAGACGGCAACCTTCGACAGCTGGTACAAGACCGAAAGCCAGAAGAACCCGCAACTGTTGATCATGCGCGAGGAAGACGTGCTGGCGCGGGAGGCCAGTGAAGTCACCGCGACGTATTACCCTGACACGCTGCGCCTGGGCGATCTGACCTTGGCGTTGACCTATCACTTCGAACCCAATCATCCCCGCGACGGCGTGACCGTGCGTGTGCCTGCGCCGCTGTTGCTGTCGCTGCCCGCCGAGCGTCTGGCGTGGCTGGTGCCGGGTTTGCTGGAAACCAAGTGCATTGCCCTGGTGCGCAACCTGCCTAAAGCCATTCGCAAGAACTTCGTGCCAGTGCCGGATTTCATCAAGGCCGCCTTGCAGCGCATGACGTTCGGTGAAGGCTCGCTGCCCCAAGCGTTGGGCCGCGAATTGCTGCGCATGACCGGCGCACGGGTCTCGGATGAGGCCTGGGTTGAAGCGGCGCAGCAGCTGGAAAATCATCTGAAGATGAACCTGGAAATCGTCGATGCCGAGGGCAAGTTCCTCGGCGAAGGCCGTGATCTGGATGAGCTGACCGCACGCTTTGCGCAAGCCAGTCAGGCTGCGTTGGCCGTGCCGCAAACGGCGAAAAGCCAGCAGCCGGTGGAGGCGAAAGTCTTTGCCCCGGTTGCCGAGAAAACCCAGCAGAACATCGCCGGACTGTCCATGACGGTTTACCCGGCCTTGGTTGAAGAGTCAGGCACGGTCAAGGAAGGCCGCTTCTCGACGCTGGCCGAAGCCGAATACCAACATCGTCGCGCCTTGCAGCGCCTGTTGTTGCAGCAACTGGCCGAGCCGGCCAAGTTCCTGCGCAGCAAATTGCCAGGGCAGACCGAGCTTGCGTTGCTGCATCGGGAATTGGGGCGCGTTGACGGGTTGATCGAAGACATCCTGTTGGCCAGCCTGGACAGCTGCATTCTGGAAGGCGAAGCCAGCCTGCCTCGGGACGGTGCCGGGTTGCTCGGTCTGGCCGAGCGTAAACGCGGCGGCTGGACCGAACACGCCGAGCGTCTGGCCAAACTGACCCTGGAAATTCTCAAGCTGTGGCACGGCCTGCAAAAACGCTTCAAGGGCAAGATTGACCTGTCTCAGGCCGTCGCGCTCAACGACATCAAGTCGCAGCTTGGCCATCTGGTTTATCCGGGCTTCGTGCGCGAAACCCCGGCCCAGTGGCTCAAGGAGCTGCCGCGCTATCTGAAAGCCATCGAAATGCGTCTGGAAAAGCTTCCGGGCCAGGTTCAGAAGGATCGGGTCTGGAGCACCGAGTTGGCGGGGCTGTGGGCTCAGTATCAGGCCAGGGCCAGCAAACACGCTCAGGAAGGCAAGCGCGACGCCGAACTGGTGGCTTATCGCTGGTGGCTTGAGGAGTACCGGGTTTCGCTGTTTGCCCAGCAGTTGGGCACCAAAATGGCGGTGTCGGACAAGCGCTTGAGCAAACAATGGAGCTTGGTGGAAGGCTGATTCGATACGGCAGCGTTGAAACCCACTTGTGGAGCGGATTTATCCGCGAGGGCGGCGGTATGGGCGACGCAGGTCGTTGGCGCATGGGTTGGCTTCTTCGCGAATGAATTCGCGCCCACAATAGACCGGCCGCTGTAATGCCTTATCACACGCCCGGATAGCGCCAAATCCGGGCCGATATGGCACACTTCGCCCCTTGAGCCCCCATGTGTTGCCCGGTTTTATTCGCCTGGGGCGTTTTACAGATTCGCATTGGTACGTCGGTCCCAACTCTCTGTTGGCATTGGCGACAATGCTCGAGCAGGTCGTTACCTGCATTGATCAATAAGAGAGGAACGACCGTGCACAACGTCGTCATCAGCGGCACAGGCCTGTATACGCCGGCCAACAGCATTTCCAACGAAGAGCTGGTGCAGTCTTTCAATACCTACGTTGCGCAGTTCAACAGCGAACATGCCGACGCCATCGAGCGCGGCGAGGTGCAGGCGCTGACCGAGTCCAACGCCGCTTTCATCGAAAAAGCGTCCGGCATCAAAAGCCGCTTCGTGATGGACAAGGAGGGCATTCTTGATCCTCGACGGATGAAGCCGAATCTCCCCGAGCGCTCCAACGAGGCGTGGTCGATCCTCTGTGAAATGGGTGTTGCCGCCGCTGAACAGGCGTTGGCGCGGGCGGGCAAGACGGCTGCGGATATCGATGGCGTGATCGTCGCGTGTTCCAATCTGCAACGTGCGTATCCGGCCATTTCCATCGAAATCCAGGCCGCGTTAGGCATTCAGGGTTTTGGCTATGACATGAACGTCGCCTGCTCGTCTGCCACCTTCGGTATTCAGGCGGCCAGCAACAGTGTGCAACTGGGTCAGGCGCGGGCGCTGCTGGTGATCAGCCCGGAAATCTGCACCGCGCATTTGAATTTTCGCGATCGGGACAGCCACTTCATCTTCGGTGACGGTGCGACTGCCGTGGTCGTCGAGCGCGCCGATCTGGCGACGTCGGCCTATCAGTTCGATATCGTCGGCACCAAACTGCTGACGTCGTTCTCCAACAACATCCGCAACAACTTCGGCTTCCTCAATCGCACGTCTGATGAGGGCGAAGGCACGGCGGACAAACTGTTCGTTCAGGAAGGCCGCAAGGTGTTCCGTGAGGTCTGCCCGATGGTGGCTGAGCTGGTGGGCACCCACCTGGAAGAGAACGGGCTTAACGCCAGTGACGTGCAACGCTTCTGGCTGCATCAGGCCAACCTGAGCATGAACCACTTGATCGTCAAGAAGCTGCTGGGCCGTGAAGCGACCATCGAGGAAGCGCCGGTCATTCTCGATACCTACGCCAACACCAGTTCGGCGGGCTCGGTCATTGCCTTTCACACCTATCAGGATGATTTGCCCAAAGGCGCGCTGGGTGTACTCAGCTCGTTTGGTGCCGGCTATTCCATCGGCAGCGTGCTTCTGCGCAAGCGTTGATCGTTCATGCCTGAAACGGCTGAAGCGAAACTGATCGAGCGCCTGCTGGCGGGTGAGCAGCGGGCGTATTGCGAACTGGTGGCGAGCTACCAGAACGCCATGCGCGCGGTGGCCCACGCCATTGTCGGCCCCTTGCAGGTTGATGAAGTGGTGCAGGACGCCTGGCTGGCCGTGGTGCGTCATCTGCCGGGTTTTCAGGGCCGTTCGAGCCTGAAAACCTGGCTGCTGACCATCACGGCCAACACCGCCAAGAGTCGCTACACCCGCAACCGTCGCGATGCCTTGATCGAATCCCCAGCGCCTCACGGCACCCTCGGCGATGAACGCTTCGCCAGCGACGGCCATTGGAAGGCCGCGCCCATCACCTGGCATGAAGACAGCCCCGAAGCCCTGCTCACCGAAGACGAACTGCGCCAATGCCTGGAGCACACGCTGCTCAGCCTGCCGGAACTGCAAAGCAGCGTTTTGCTGCTGTGGGAGCGGGACGGCGTGGAGGCTGAAGTCATTTGTAATCTTCTCGGCCTTTCTCTCTCTAATGTGCGGGTGTTGTTACATCGGGCGCGCTTGAAGGTCTTCGCGTCCATCGAGCATTTCGAGGAGACCGGGGAATGTTGACGTGCAAGGAACACGTGGCGCTGTCGAGCGACTTTATTGATGGCCAACTCGCATGGACGCAGCGCTTGCGCATGCGTCATCACCTGTTGTTTTGCCCGGATTGCCGACGCTTTATCGGCCAGTTGCGGCTGGTGTGCAGAACAATTCAAGCGCTGCCCGAGGTGCCGTCCGATGATGTGAACGACATCGCCGAGCGCCTCGCCCGAGAACGCTTGAACGCCAACGCTGGCGACCGCTGACCGCTCCCCTGTGTTTTGCCCGGGTAATAGCCGGGTATGTCATCTTGCTGTGCCGGATCAATACCGTGAATGAACTCTTCAAGCGTCATTCAAGGATTGACCGATGTCTGCGACACAGGCCCTCAGCGGCACACACGTAACTTCTTCGACCCCGGCGTCAACCCAGGCAGACGCTGCCGAGCGCGATGATTCTCAGCCTTTTGGCACGGGCCACGCCAATCTGGAGTTTCTAAAAGAAGCGCTTCCGGCCTGGTACCTCAAGGCACCCAAGCAGATGCGCGAGGCACTGCGTCAGAGCCAGTTGAAAAGCCTGGGATCTCAGCGGGTGCTGGAACCGATCCGGGCCCGGTTGCAGTCCATCAATGCCTTTGCCACGCCCTTGCTGGAGCAGGCGCTGCTTGATCACTTCAAACTGCGTCTTGATGTGACGGCCAATCAGTTGGTGACCATGCAGGTCAAGGATCTGCTGCTGGTGCAGACACGCACGCCGGTCAAACAAACGCTGCTTGAAGCGGCTCTGCAGAATTTCGAAGCGGGCGAGGCCATCGACGGCGGCTTTGGGCATGGCGCGGCGCTGTTGCCGGTAGACGGTTTGCAGGTGGAACTGGTCTACGGCTCCGGCCTGATACCCAAGCTGCCACGTTTTCGTTACCGCTATACCGGCACGCTGGACATCAAGCCTGAACGCTTCGCGAAGCTAAGCCGCGTTCTGGACCTGGGCGGGCGTTATCAGACGCATCTGGACAGTGTATTCAAACCGGTAACACCGGCCGGCCAGCCCCCGGGTTCAGCAGCCCAGGAAGTCGCGGCCGCTTACATGAACGGTGAGCGTGATGCGTTTGAGGTCCTGGCGTATACGGCATACATGGAGGGCCACCTCTACGATGAGGTTCACGCCATGCTGCTGGAGATGGTCAAACCCGACGGCAACCCACGCTGGGACGGGTCGCCCGTGCGTTATCGCCAGTTGCATATGCTCGACACGTACGCGTTTCCCGGCAGCACTCTGTATGGCGCATTGGTGATCGAGCCGGATCAGCCCGGGGAGGATCTGCCATGCGTGGTCTATCTGCCCGGCGATCCCGAAACGCCCCTGAAACACTACAGCTCATTCACCGGGTTCACGGACGCGCTGCGTCTGAAACTTACCGACACCCGGTATCAGGCGTATTTCCAGCGGTTTGTCAGCCTGGAACAGAGTCACCTGTTCTTCACCAAACTCAATGAGCGCTTGAGGCCGTCACCGGCTTCAACGGTGGGTGGCGGTCAAGGGGCTGCGCCGTTCAATGTCAAGGCCGAGCTGTACCTGACCAAACGCCCCATCAGCAAACCGCCGTTCGAGCTGTTGCACGATCATTTGGTGAGCAAAACCTATGCGGACTCCCGAGTTGTCGCGGTGCCGACAAGCGACGAAGACCGCAAGAGTCGCCTCAAGCGTTGGCAAGCGTTCGAGTCTGCCGGTATGAACCTGTTGATGGTGGCCGGGTTTTTCGTACCGGTACTGGGGGCCGCCATGACAGTGATTGTGGCCGGTGAGTTGTTGCATGAGGCGTTCGTCGCGGTGGAGGACTGGACCCACGGCGAAACCGAAGAAGCTATCAACCACCTGTTCGATATCGGGGAGAACATCGCGGCGATGGCCGCACTGAGCGGCGCGCTTCATGTCGGACGCCAACTCGTGCCCTCAACCTTCATCGAGAGCCTGAGCCCGGTCAAACTGCGCAACGGCCTGACCCGGCTATGGAAGCCGGATCTGGCCTCTTTTCGGCAAGAGCTTACCTTGCCGCAGTGGATCAGCGCCGATGCCCAGGGCTGCATCAAGCACCACGGCAAAACCTGGCTGCCGTTGGCCGGCAAATTCTATCGGATCGAATTCGACACAACGCTGAACAAATGGCGCGTCCTGCACCCTTCGGATGCCGACACGCTGTCCCCGATCCTTGAACACAATGGTGAAGGGGCCTGGCGTCATGAAGGCGAAAACCCCATGGGCTGGGATGAGCTCACCGCCTTCAAGCGTTTGAACGCCGACTATCACACCTTCACCGATGAAACAGCCAGCCGATTACTGCAGATTACCGGAGCAGACGAGGCGGTGTTGCGTCAGGTGCATGTGGATAAACTGCCGGCACCGGCCTTGCTCAAGGATGTGGTGCACCGTTTTGCCGCCCAACAGCAGGTGGACGCGTTCATCACCCATATGAGTGGCGAACCGGGAAACCTGAGCGTGCCTTATATCGGGCCGTTCTTGCAGCTACTGACCTCGATGCCGCATTGGCCGGAGAGGGTTGCTCTGCGTTTGCTGGATGAGCAGGGCGCCGTGTTGCAAACCTGGAATGCCACGCCCGGTATCGATTCGGCCATTCAGGTCGCCTATTCGCCTGGTCGTATGACGCCTGTGCTGGAAAGCATACTGGCGGGGCTTACGCCGGAGGAGATTGAGGGGTTGTTAGGCGAGACCGTCCAGGAGAAGCAGGCCAGGGTTGTGCATCTGGCGCGGATCCTCTCTGAGCAGGCTGAGGCGCATCAAGGGCGACTGCGTGACGAAATTCATGGGCTGCAAAGCGAGTCCAGCGATGCGTTGATCAAGCTGATTCAGCGTGACTATCCGACGCTGCCCGACGTTGTGTGCAAGGAGATCCTGGGCGCGGCGACCCAAGCGCAGGAAACCCGCATGATCTCGGCTCAGCGCATCCCGCTGCCCCTCGCTGAGCAGGCGCGTGAGTATCAGCAGCAGTTACGCCTCAACCGTGCCAATGAAGGGTTCTTCCTCAAGGAAACAGCGAACCCCGATACCCGCAAGGCAGGTTTCAAATGGCTGTCACGTTTGCCCGGTTGGCCGGCACGTATTGCCCTTGAAGTTCGTGATTCGACTTTTTCAGGTGAATTGCTTGAAAACCTGGGCAGTGTCGACAACGCCGAGGTGCACGGCATCATCGTCAAAACCAAGGCCGGGTATCAGGCCACTGACTCGCATGGCAACGCCATGGGGCGGACGGACCAACCGTTTTTCACGGCAGTGCTTGACGCATTACCTGACTGGGTTCTGGGTGATATTGGTCTGCCACGCGCATCAGGTGAACAGGGGCTGCGGACTCGACTGGGCGAGCTGGCGGCAGGGCAGCGCGATGCGGTCGCCAACCTGCTGGGGCTGCAAGCGGTCAAGCCCGGCTTCAAGTGGCCGCAGCGCCTGGCCGACGGTCGCACCGGGTACCCCATGAGCGGGCGTTTGCGCGGTTTTTTCAAACGGTTGAGGCTGGGGTCGTCAGGTTATTCCCCTGAGTTGGCCGTTAAAACGCTGTACCCCGCACTCGACGAAGCCGAGATCAAGGCATTCCTCGACGCGCTGAAGGCACGACACACCGGGCCAGCTCAGCCGCTCAAGGCATTCCTCAAGGAACAGCTCGATGCGTTGGCAAGCGAATACAAGACGCTTGATGCGGCTCTGGACAGCTGGTCAGAGTCGGCGCAGTCGTTCGCCACTCGATTTGCCCGTCGCGAGGCTTCGATGCGTGTGAGGAACGCCTGGAGGCATGACGGCCGACGGCTCCATCGCGGCGCAGGCCGAATGTTTGAATGCGAGTTGGACCTGAGCGATCTGGCCATTGAGACATTGCCGCGTCTCAATGGCAATTGGGAGCACGTTGTCCGTCTGCGCCTCAAACGACTCGATCTGACGAGCACTGATGCCGACGAGTTCTTGAGTCACTTTCGTAACCTGACCTCGCTGAACCTTCGGGACAATTACCTGGCCAGCGTGCCCAGAGCAGTGGTGCAGATGCCCCGGCTTGAGCGGCTGACGCTGGCGGAAAACCCTCTGGTGCTGGATGCGATTAGCGCCGAGCGCTTGAAGCAGTGCACCGAGTTGAGGTTGCTGGACCTGGACCTTTGCCGGGTGGGGCCGGACTTGCACCGACTCAGCCGCTTCCCTCGGTTGTTCAGGCTGAACGTACGAGGCACCCGAATCGTGACCCTGCCCGCGTGGCTCTGGCGATGCACGGCGTTGAGGCATCTTGATTTGCGCCATAACCAGATAGCGGACCTCACGGGCACCGAGCTTCGCCACCTCGGCACGCCCGGCCTGCTTGCCCAGCTGCACGATAACCCCCTCAGCGAGGCAGCCCTGGCCAGGGCGCGTGTCGTGTTGACTTCAGCGGCAAGACGACTGATGGGGCTGGAGCCTGCAAGGGTGCATGTCCCTGAACCTGCCGCGCCGGTATCGTCATGGCTGGAGGGCGCTGCTGCGTCAGCCCTGGAGGCTCGACGTCTGCGGTGGGACGACTTGCGTGCAGAGCCTGGCTCCACGGCGTTTTTCCAGGTGTTTGACGAACTGACGGTTTCGGCTGATTACGTCAGTGATCGACTCGCACTGACGCGGCGCGTGTGGCAAGTGGTTGATGACGCCAGCGAAGATTCCGAGCTGCGTCAGGAGCTGTTTGAGCTGGCGGCGCACCCGCAAACCTGTGGCGATGGAGCCGCCATCGTATTCAGTAATCTGGAAATCCACGTGACGGTGTTCAAGTTGACCAGGAGCACGCCGCTTACCCTCCAGCCTGCCGCCTTGTTCAAATGCGTGAGGGGCCTGGACCGCCTTGATGAACTTGAGAAGATTGCCCAGACACTGATCACCCAACGCGTATCCACAGGGTTGGCAGTTGACGAAGCTGAAGTCAGGCTGGCTTTTCGAGCCGGTCTGGCGAAGCCTCTTGATCTGCCGGCCCAACCCGAAAAAATGCTGTTCAGTCGGCTGGCAGACGTCAGTCAGGCCATGCTCAACGACGCCTATGGCCGGATCATCGGGAGGGAAGGCACGCCGGACTTCCTGGACGCGCTCAACTCACGTGAGTTCTGGATGACGTTTCTGGAGAGTCGCTACGCGGATCGCTTCGAGCCTGTAAAAGCGCAGTTTCAAAACCGTCTGGAGGCGCTGGAGAGCGAGAAGGACGCGGGTATGACCGATGACCAGTATCTGGAACGAATCGGGGTGATTCAGCGTGAGCGTAGCGAGGCTTTGAATACGATGGCATGCAATGTGTCGCGGGAAATTCAGGTGGGGGTAGTGCGCGATGACCTTGCTGTTCTGACCCGTCGAATGATGATGGGGGCGGGTACTTCGCGAACATCACGTACAGACTGAGCGCAGGGCGTGTTGACGGATGATGGGGATCAACCCGCCCTGGTCAGCTAGAAACGAAAGGCTGCGCTGAGTGCACCTCAACGCAGCCTTTTTTACCGCAGTGCCTGTTCTTAGAACTTGGCTTCCACGTCCAGCTGCAGCGTGTTGGCATCTGCGTCGCGCTGGCTGGCCACGGCGTAGTCAGCCTTGGTCAGGAAGTAAGTAGCGCCGACGGAGAAGTTCTTGTCGATTTCGTAACCGACCTTGAACTTGTGACCGCGCGAACCGGTGGTGCCGTTGGCGAAGTCAGAGTCAGTGAACGCGCCGACCACAGCGTTACGCTGAGTGTCGCGGTAGTTGTAGTCCAGACCGAAACCGAACACCTTGGTTTTCACGCCAGCCAGCCAGGCGGTGTCCTGATCATCAGTGCTGTCATTGTTGACGATGTACTGACCGTACAGTGCCAGAGGCACGGCGAGACCGCTGACATCAATCTGGCCGAAACCTTCGTACAGACGGAACTCATTGGTGGTGTTGCCGTTGACGCGCAGGGCAGCACTGTCCTTGTCATTGTCGAAGGCGTAGACGCTACCGCCCAGCGTGACTTTCAGGTTGTCGGTCGGCGAGAAGCGCGCGCCCAACTGGCCAGCGGTCATGCTCAAGTCGTGACGGAATTGCGTACCTTCGCCGTCGATGTTGTCTTTGAGCGTGTAGTAACCGGCGCTGCCGAACAGCTCGGTCTTGCCACCCAGCGGGTAGCTGTAGGTTGCAGCCAGACCTTCAGGGTTGATGTCGCCGTCCCAGATCACGTCACCCATGCTCACCCATGGCTGGTTCATCTTGCCGCCGATCACGTGCAGGTTTTTGACTGCTGTAGGCGCGTAGTCAATGAAGCCCAGGTCCAGCCACAGGTCTTTCTTGACGAAGTAGCCGTCCAGGTCCTGGTTGGTGGAGCGCGCATCGCTGCTGCCGCCGGTGGCGATACGGATGCCGGTGCTGACCTGCGGGTTGATCTCGGTGTAGGCACCCAGACGAGCGCGGATACGCTGGCGGTCTTTGTCCTGGCTGTTGGTCTGGCCATCAATGTTGATGGTTTCCTGACGCACACGCACATCACCTTTGAACTGAGTCTTGGTCGCCCAGGCAACTTTCTGTTCGAACGCGGCCTGCGAGGCTGATTTGGTGTTCTGAACGTCGGCGAGGGCTTGCTTCTGAGCCTGCTGGTCTTTTGCCAGTTCGTCTTGCAATTCGGCGTACTGAGCCTGATTGATCGAGCCGTTGGCCCGGAGCATTTCGAGCAGTTTAGCGTCGACTGCGGCGTTGGCCGGAACACTCAAGGCCAGTGCCAGACCACCACACAGGACCGCTGCAGTTTGTGCAGAAACAAGACGCATATCAATCTCCATAACTTGATAGAGGACGACGGCAGGCCATCCTGGAAAAACCGCTCCACGGTCAGAGCGCGAAAGGGGGTTAGTGCCCCCGGTTCTAAAAACTGGCGCCAGTATCGCTGCGGGTTATTACAGAAAAGTGGCAAAGCAATGGCACGTCGATGACAATGCAACTTTTCACCAAACCCGCGGTCTAGAGCGTTCGCCTGATTAAACTGTGAGCCAGGCGGTAAGCCATGCCGCGAACCAGACCGTGAACAAAGCACGTCGATAAGGGATACTCCCGCCACGTCAGACTCATCGGGGAAGTCCGCATGCCCGTTCACTCCGCCAGCATTGATACCGTCGCCCCCGCCCAGTGGGACGCGTTGGTTCCCAGTGGTCAGCCGTTTTTGCGTCATGCTTTCCTCCGCGCCCTCGAAGACAGCGGCAGCCTCGGCCCGCGCTCAGGTTGGCGAGCCGAACACTTTCTCGGTTATCAGGACGGGCAACTGGTCGCTGCGTTGCCGGCCTATCGCAAATGGCATTCCTACGGCGAGTACGTGTTCGATCACAGTTGGGCCGATGCCTGCCGTCGCGCTGGCATCGCCTATTACCCGAAACTCCTGGTGGCGATCCCGTTCAGTCCGGTCAGCGGGCCGCGGGTGCTCGCGGCGTCCCCTCAAGCCGGCGTTGAGTTGCTCAGCGCCGTGCCGGGTTATTTGCAGGCCGAAGGTCTGTCCAGCGCCCACGTCAATTTCACGGATCCACTGGCGGATGCTTTTTTGTCCGAGCAGCCGGGGTGGCTGCAGCGTTATGGCTGCCAGTTTCACTGGCACAACCGGGGCTATCGGGATTTTCAGGATTTCCTCGATGCCTTGAGTTCGCGCAAGCGCAAGCAGATGCGCAAGGAGCGCGAGCAAGTCGCGGCCCAGGGCATCGAGTTCGAGTGGCTGGAAGGTCATCAACTCAGCGAAGCGTTGTGGGATTTTGTCTACGCCTGCTATGCCAATACCTACGAGATTCGCGGGCAGTCGCCGTACCTGACGCGGACGTTTTTCAGCCTGCTGGCCGAGGGCATGCCTGAGGCGATTCGCGTGGTGCTGGCGCGTCAGGGCTCACGACCGGTCGCCATGGCGTTCAGCCTGACAGGTGGGGACAGTTTTTATGGCCGCTATTGGGGATGCCTGGCGGAGTTTGACCGTCTGCATTTCGAGACCTGTTTCTATCAGGGCATGGACTACGCCATCGCCCACGGCGTGCAGCGCTTCGACGCCGGTGCGCAAGGTGAGCACAAACTGGTGCGAGGCTTTGAACCGGTCATCACCCGTTCATGGCATTACCTGACCCATCCGGGATTGAAAGACGCCGTGACAGGTTTTCTCGAGCAGGAGCGGGTAGGGGTGCTGGCGTATGCCGAAGAGGCGCGGGGGGCTTTGCCGTATCGGCAAACTCTGGAATAAGCCGTTGGAACGAGGCTTGCCCGGGAAGAGGCCGGTACACTCGGCCTCTGCTTCGAACCTGAAACAAACCCTCCAGGGGCAAGCTTCGCTCCAGCGGTTTTTCAGGGGCTGTCAGTCAATCCCCACGAACCCGCCGGTCTGATGCTGCCACAGCCGCGCATACAATCCGCCGTGTGCCAGCAATTGGGCATGAGTGCCGCTTTCGGCAATCTGGCCGCGCTCCATGACCACCAGACGATCCATGCGAGCGATGGTGGACAGGCGGTGGGCGATGGCGATGACGGTCTTGCCCTTCATCAAGGTTTCCAGACTTTCCTGAATGGCCGCCTCGACTTCCGAATCCAGCGCGGAGGTGGCCTCATCCATGATCAGGATCGGCGCATCCTTGAGCAGCACCCGCGCAATAGCGATCCGCTGACGTTGGCCACCCGACAGTTTGACGCCTCGTTCGCCCACCTGGGCGTCGAAGCCGCTACGACCTTCGGCATCCGACAGTAGCGGGATGAACTCATCGGCACGGGCCTTGCGCACGGCTTCCCACAATTGCTCATCCGTGGCGTCAGGTTTGCCGTACAGCAGGTTGTCGCGGATCGAGCGGTGCAACAGCGAAGTGTCCTGAGTGATCATGCCGATTTTTTCCCGCAGGCTTTCCTGAGCGACGTGAGAAATGTCCTGGCCATCAATCAGAATCCGACCGTTCTGCACGTCGTACATGCGCAGCAGCAGATTGACCAGGGTTGATTTTCCTGCACCGGAAGGCCCAATCAAACCGATCTTTTCTCCGGGTTTGATATCCAGGTTCAAGCCATGAATGATCCCGTTGCCATTGCCGTAATGGAAATCAACGCCGTCGAATTTGACGCCGCCCTTGTCCACGTGCAGCGGCTGCGCGGCTTCACGGTCGGTGACGCTTACCGGCTGCGAAATGCTCTGCAGGCCGTCCTGAACCATGCCGATGTTTTCGAAGATGCCGTTGACCACCCACATGATCCAGCCCGACATGTTGACGATACGAATCGCCAGGCCGGTCGCCAGTGCGATGGCGCCCACCGAAATCAGGGACTGAGTCCACAGCCACAGCGCCAGCCCGGTCGTCGTCACGATCAGGATGCCGTTCATGGTGGTGATGACGGTGTCCATGGCCGTCACGACACGGCCAGCCAACTGGCTTTTTTCCGTCTGTTCGCTGATGGCTTCCCGCGCGTATTGCTGCTCGAAATTGGTGTGCGCGAAGAGTTTCAGCGTGGTGATGTTGGTGTAACCGTCGACAATGCGCCCCATCAATTTTGAGCGTGCGTCGGATGACACCACCGAGCGCTCTTTCACCCGGGGCACGAAATAGCACAAAGCCAGAATGTAGGCGACGATCCAGGTCGACAGCGGGATGATCAGGCGCCAGTCGGCCTCGGCAAACAGTACCAGCGCACTGATGGCATAGATCAGAACGTGCCACAGGGCATCCACGGCCTGCACGGCCGAATCGCGCAATGAGTTACCGGTCTGCATGATGCGTTGAGCGATGCGCCCGGCGAAGTCGTTCTGGAAAAACTTGATGCTCTGCTTCAGCACGTAGCTGTGGTTTTGCCAGCGAATCATGCTGGTCATGCCGGGGCTGATGGTCTGATGCACCAACAGGTCATGCAGGCCGACGAAAATCGGGCGCAGCACGAGGGCAACCACCGTCATCCAGATCAGTTCGGTGGCGTGGATGCTGAAAAAGTCTTTGTTGGGTTCGCCTTGAGCCAGGTCGATGATGCGGCTCAAGTAGCTGAACAGCGCCACTTCGATCAGCGCGCCGATCAGGCCCACCACCAACAGCGCCGCAAAGGTGGGCCACACCTGACGCAGGTAATAGATGTAGAAGGCGAGGACTTTATTCGGCGGGGCTTGGGTCGGTGCGTCGCGGAAGATGTCGATCAGTTTTTCGAAACGACGATAGAACATATCTGACGCCCGCTAAACCGCAGGCTCTCCTTACTGGGTAGAAAGCTCCCTGGATCAGACCGCATGATCGGGGGATTGCTCATCTCCCTTGCATGCGGTCCGTCACATCCGGCTCAGTCGACGCGCTTGGCGGACTTGATCAGGATCGGGTCCAACGGCACGTTCTGCATGCCACCTTTGTTGCCGGCCTGAGCGTTGACGATCTGGTCGACCACGTCCATGCCTTTGACGACTTTACCGAACACGGCATACCCGAAATCACGCGCGCCGTGATCGAGCATGGCGTTGTCGTTGGTGTTGATGAAGAACTGGCTGGTGGCTGAGTTCACGTCCGACGTGCGTGCCATGGCAATAGTGCCGCGCACATTGTGCAGGCCATTATCCGCTTCGTTCTTGATGGGAGCCTGCGTTGGTTTTTGCGTCATTTGCGCCGTGAAACCGCCGCCCTGGGCCATGAAACCCGGGATGACACGGTGGAAAATGGTGTTGGTGTAGAAGCCGCTGTCGACGTACTTCAAGAAGTTCTGGGTACTGATCGGCGCCTTGGCGTCAGCCAGTTCGATTTCGATCGCGCCGAAGCTGGTGTCGAGCACGACGTGGGTCGGCTTGGCGGGTGCGGTGGCCGCCATCAGATGGGCGGCAAAAAGCACGGAGCAGGCGGCGATAGCGATTTTTTTCAACATGGGTCAGTTGATCCTGATTGAGGGTTTCGACTGCGATCAGCAATGCGGACATGCTGTGATCCAGCCCGCAAGGTAAGCACGTTTGGCTTTTTTTGCCCAGCATCACGACACGGGGCACCCGGCGCAGTCTGCTTCAGACCGGCACGGTATCGATGAATTCCAGCACCACGCGATTGAATTCATCCGCCTGATCCAGCGGCGTGGCATGGCGCGAGTCCTTGATGACGACCAGCTTTGCATTGGGGATCAGGCCGACGTAGGCCTGTTTCAACGCCACCGGGGTGTAATCGTGGTCGGCGCTGATGATCAGTGTCGGGCAAGTGATGCGCGCCAGTTTTTCCTGCACGCCCCAGCCAATGATCGCATCGAAACTGGCCAGGTAAGCGCGCTTGTCGTTTTCGGCCCAGCGCGTCGCCATTTTGTTGCGCAGGTGCGCCTGTTCGGGCTTGGGAAACAGATTGCGGCCCAGGGCCTTGCCCAGGGTTTCCATGCCCAGCAGTCGTGACAGGCTCCAGCGCTTGGCCCATTGCCAGACGTCATTGGCGCTTCTGACCTTGACCTGCGGTGCGCTGTTGACGATGCACAGGCTTTTGATGAGGTGAGGATGATCCACAGCGAGCTGAAAGCCGATCATGCCCCCCATGGACAACCCCACCAGATGCACCGCAGGCAGGTTCAGATGCTCCATCAGCCCCAGCACATCGCCGCTGAAGCCGCGAATGCTGTAGCGCTCCCGGGGTTTGTCGGAACGGCCATGACCGCGCATGTCCATGGCGATGACGTGATAGTGCGCAGCCAGGGCCGGAATCTGGTATTCCCAGTCCCGGCAACTGGAGCCCAGCCCGTGAAGCAGGAGCAGGGGCGCACCTTGCCCGTATTCCTCGTAGTGCAGCGTGCAACCGTCAGACTCGAACCAGGCCATGGACGTCTCCTTGTCAGGCTTGTGAAGGTACTGCGAAAGGGGTTGTCAGTGGCGCGGTATCGAACATGCGGATCAGCTCGATGAGGATCTGCGTCGCCGGGCCCAGGGGTTTGTCTTTGCTGGAGTAAAGATAGAAGGTCGGGCTGCGACTGCCGCCTTTATCCAGCGGCAACGCCTTGAGCACGCCTTCCTTGAGTTCGCGCTCGATCATGTGCCTCGGCAGCCAGGCAAAGCCCAGGCCGCTGCTGACAAAGGTGGCGGCGGTGGCCAGGCTGCCCACCGTCCAGCGCTGTTCAGCGCCCAGCCAGCCAACGTCCCGTGGCTGTTGTCGGCCCGAATCGCGGATGACCACTTGCAACTGGATTTCCAGATCCTGGAAATTCACCTCCCGCTGCAGCTGATGCAAGGCGTGCTCCGGGTGCGCGACAGCCACGAACTCTACCGTGCTCATTTCCGTGCCCAGATAGCCGGGAATGCTGAACCCGCTGATGGCCAGATCGGCAACGCCTTCGAGCAACACTTCTTCCACACCGGACAGCACTTCCTCGCGCAGACGCACCCGGCAGCCCCGGCTCTGGGGCATGAAGGCGGTCAGGGCGCGAACCAGGCGGGCATTGGGGTAGGCGGCGTCGACCACCAGGCGTACTTCGGCTTCCCAGCCTTGCTCCATGTGATGAGCCAGGTCTTCGAGCTGGCTGGCCTGCTTGACCAATTGCCGGGAGCGCCGCAGCAACACACCGCCCGCTTCGGTGAGCACGGCTTTGCGCCCGTCGATGCGCAGCAGCGGCACACCGAGCTGGTCCTGCATGCGCGCCACGGTGTAACTCACCGACGACTGCGACCGATGCAGGGCTTCGGCTGCCTGGGCGAAACCGCCATGATCGACCACGGCTTGCAAGGTTCGCCATTGATCGAGGGTGACGCGGGGGGCTTTCATCTGTAGCTCCTCTGCTCTTGCTGCTAATCTGCCAGTCCCTCTCTGGAGACCGCCCGATGAATAAGATCTGTTGTGTAGTGCTGGCCATGCTGCCGTTGAGCGCCTGGGCTTACCCCATCGAAGTGGAAAAACACTACGAAGGCGTGCAAATCGATTACACCAGCCATGACACTTTCTATGACACCGGCGCGATCACGGTGAACAACTACGGCGACGTGCCGGCCAAATGCAGCGTCTCGTTCCAGAATGGCCCCGAAGCACCCAAAATACGCCGGATAGCGGTCGCTGCAAAAAACAGCGTGGACGTTTCCGCCAAGTTCAACCGCAGCATCATCAAGTTGCGGATCAAGCTCGACTGCGAGCCGCAATGACCCGTGGCCGGGGTGTCGAACTGTCGTGAAGAGTAGAGCGCCCCTGCGGATAAGACAATTTTTTAGATGTTTAACCGAGGGTTTACAGGCTTTTTAATCGATACGGCTTTCTCCTCTGCAGGTTATCGACGCCGAATGCTTTTTAAGGGAGACGAGCACCCCGCGTACTGTTTGGATCGTCTGGAAGCATTTTGCGCAACGCCCTTGTGGAATTTGGCTAGACTCCGTGCTTAGCTGAATCGTTTAATCCGCTGTGTAAAACCATAATTCCAATAAGGACCGCCCTACATGAACTCCTTTTCTCTGCGTTTCGCACCCCTGCTTCTTGGCCTGAGCGCCATGGCCGCTGCCTCCCATGCGTTTGCCTGGGATTACGTCCTGCTCGATGCCGACAAGGCCGCGCAGAATCAGCAAATCACCAGTGAGCAGTTGGGCATCAAGACCGGCAAGCCTTTTTCCGTGACCCTGCGCACGCTGCACGGCGGCCGCCAGGAAGGTGTGAGCATCATTGATATCGACAATGGCACGATGAAGCTCTCGGTGGTGCCGACGCGCGGCATGAACGTGCTGCATGCTTCGGTGGGCGATGTGCGCATGGGCTGGGATTCGCCGGTCAAGGATGTCGTCAACCCTGCGTTCATCGAGCTGAACGGCCGTGGAGGCCTGGGCTGGCTGGAAGGCTTCAATGAACTGGTGACGCGGTGCGGCTACGAGTGGGTCGGGCATCCGGGCATGGATAACGGCGAGCTGCTGACCCTGCACGGTCGTGCGGCGAACATTCCCGCCAGCAAGGTCACCTTGCACATTGACGAGAAACCGCCTTACGCCATCAGCCTCAAGGGCGATCTCAAAGAGCAGGCGTTCAAGAAAGTCGACTTCACGGTGCAGACCGAACTGGTTACCGAACCGGGCAGCGCACGCTTCACCCTCAATGACACGCTGACCAACAACGGCGACTATCCGAAGGAATATCAGGCGCTGTACCACAGTAATTTCAGCACGCCATTTCTTGAGCAGGGCGCACGTTTCGAGGTACCGGTGAAGCAGGTCTCGCCGTTCAACGAAAAAGCCAAAGGCGATCTCGCCGACTGGCAAACCTACCGCGGGCCGACACCGGACTACGACGAAACGGTCTACAACGTGGTGCCGTACGGTGATGACAAGGGCGATACCCTGACGGTCCTGCACAACAAGGCCGGTAGCCTCGGCGTTGCGGTCGGCTTCAACACCCGGCAATTGCCAGTGTTTTCACTGTGGAAAAACACCGACACCCAAGGGCAGGGTTATGTGACCGGGCTGGAGCCAGGCACCAGCTTCTCGTACAACCGCCGCTATCAGCGTCCGTTGAATCTGGTACCCACCATCGAACCGAAACAACAGCGTCAGTTCCAGATCAGCTACAGCTTGTTGGCCGATAAAGGCGCGGTCGATCAGGCGCTGGGACAGATCAAGACCATTCAGGCGGGGCGCAGCACTGAAGTGCGTCAAGAACCGTTGGTGGATCTGACCAAGGAATAAGACGCCGGTCCCACGGTTATGAGCTGACCCCCAAAGTCTGGTAGGTGTCCAACTTTTGGGGTGCAGTTCAGATTTCAGGCAGGTCCCTGACGATCTGGATTAGACACTCAAACCCCAAAACCGCTAAGGTCCGCGCCTTCATTTGGAGGCGCACATGGGCTATCTACTTTTTGTGACGCTGATTCAGGCGTTTTCCTTCAGCCTGATCGGCGTTTATCTGGCCGGGCATGTCGACAGTTATTTTGCGGTGCTGATTCGCGTAGTGCTCGCCGGGCTGGTGTTCATCCCGCTGACCCGCTGGCGTCAGGTCGAGCCGCGTTTCATGCGCGGCATGTTGTTGATAGGGGCCCTGCAATTTGGCATCACCTATGTGTGCCTGTACCTGAGCTTCCGGGTGCTGACCGTGCCGGAAGTCCTGCTGTTCACGATTCTCACGCCGCTGCACGTCACGCTGATCGAAGATGCCCTCAATCGGCGTTTCAACCTGTGGGCGTTGCTGGCTGCGCTGGTCGCCGTGCTGGGGGCCGGGGTGATCCGCTACGACGGCATTGACGGGAACTTTCTCGGCGGTTTTCTGCTGCTGCAGGTGGCGAATTTCACTTACGCCGCCGGACAAGTCCTCTACAAGCATCTGGTCGCCCGCTACCCCAGCGACCTCCCGCACTACCGGCGCTTCGGCTATTTCTACCTCGGCGCGCTGATCATCGCCTTGCCGGCCTTCCTGATGTTCGGCAACGCCCAGCACCTGCCCGATGCGCCGCAGCAATGGCTGGTGTTGCTGTTTCTCGGCCTGTGCTCGACCGCGCTGGGCATGTATTGGTGGAACAAAGGGGCGTGCCTGGTCAACGGCGGCACTCTGGCGGTGATGAACAACCTTCACGTGCCGGTGGGGTTGCTCGTCAACTTGCTGATCTGGAACCGCCATGAGGACCTGGGCCGTTTGTTCATTGGCGGCGCGGTGATCGTGGCCTCGGTGTGGATCAGTCGATTGGGCATCAGAAAGCCTCGATTGGCGTGAGTGTGTAGAGGCGCTGTTGTCGAGCCTGTGGGGGCGGCCGGGGTGACGATCCATGTGGGTGGCGCCTGTTGAATCGGGTAGCGCTCACACCATTTTCAGCGTTGCGGACTGAGGTTCCGTCCTGACGGCCGGGTCCATTTTGTCGTGGCAAAATAGACGAAAACCGTTTGCGCTGACGTCCGGCCCCTGCTTCGCTCCAGTGTCGTGGTGGGGCGACGCGCCGACGGGCCATCGTCAGGGCTCGATACGACGCTCGCCCGCCAACCCCGCGCGCATGTCCATGCCGCTGGGCTGTTGATACAAACTCAAGCCAAACTCAGGCAGCACCGCCAACAGGTAATCGAAAATATCGCCCTGAATGCGCTCGTAATCGGCCCAGACGGTGGTGCGGGTAAAACAGTAGATTTCCAGCGGCACACCCAGCGCCGAGGCTTCCTGTTGGCGAACCATGCAGGTCATGTCCGGATGAATGTCGGGATGGCTTTTCAGGTACGCCAGCGCATAAGCGCGGAAGGTGCCGATGTTGGTCATGCGTCGGCGGTTGGCCGACAGTTGCGCCACGTTGCCCTGCGCCTGGTTCCAGGCCAGCAACTCGGCCTGCTTGCGAGCGATGTAGTCGGTCAACAGATGAACCTGACTCAATTTGTGCTCCTCGTCGTCTCTCACGAAGCGCACGCCGCTGGCATCAATGAACAGGCTGCGCTTGATGCGTCTGCCGCCTGATTGCTGCATGCCACGCCAGTTCTTGAACGACTCGGACATGAGGCGCCACGTGGGAATGGAGACGATGGTCTTGTCGAAATTCTGCACTTTGACCGTATGCAACGTGATGTCCACCACATCGCCGTCAGCTCCCACCTGGGGCATCTCGATCCAGTCGCCCACGCGCAGCATGTCGTTGCTGGTCAGTTGCACGCTGGCGACGAAGGACAGCAGCGTGTCCTTGTAGACCAGCAGAATGACTGCCGACATGGCACCCAGCCCGGAAAGCAGCAGCAGTGGCGAACGGTCGATGAGGGTGGCGACGATAATGATCGCGGCGAAGATATACAGAATCATTTTCGCCAGTTGCACATAGCCCTTGATCGAGCGTGTGCGGGCGTGGGTGGTGCGCGCGTAGATATCCAGCAGCGCATTGAGCAGCGCGCCCATGGCCAGGGTCATGAACAGGATAGTGAAGGCCAGCGCGAGGTTGCCGATCACGTTCTTGCCGGTGGCGCTGAGATTGGGCACCAGATTCAGGCCGAACTGGATCACCAGTGACGGCGTCATCTGCGCCAGACGATGGAACACCTTGTTGTGCAAAAAATCATGGAGCCAATGCAAGGCCGGTTGCCGGCTGAGCATCTTCATTGCGTAAAGAATGACAAAACGCGCGAGCCGGCCGAGCACCAACGCCGCCACCAGCAAGACGAGCAGCCCCAGGCTGGTGTGCAACAGCGGGTGCTTATCCAGTACGCCCCAGGTTTCCTGCAGGCGAAGCCATAACGATTGAATATCCATGTGACTCTTCAGGACTCCGGAAGGATTTGGGCCGCCGATTAGAGCATTCATGACGGTGTCTTGGGCAGCGGATGCCAATTCGAGTAACAAAATAGGCAGTTAGTCGTAAAGAAACTCGGTTCCGGCGCTCGAAACCGTTAGGCTATGCGCCTGTATTTTTGTATTTCGTCGAGGTAGCACCCGTGTTTTCCCAATTCGCCCTGCATGAACGCCTGCTGAAAGCCGTGGCCGAGCTTAATTTTGTCGAGCCTACGCCTGTGCAAGCAGCGGCTATCCCGCTGGCGCTGGAAGGGCGTGACCTGCGGGTGACTGCGCAAACCGGCAGCGGCAAGACTGCAGCTTTTGTATTACCGATTCTCAATCGCCTGATGGGCCCGGCCAAGGTTCGCGTCGATATTCGCGCCGTAATCCTGCTGCCGACCCGTGAGCTGGCGCAGCAGACGCTCAAGGAAGTCGAGCGCTTCTCCCAGTTCACGTTCATCAAGGCCGGGTTGATTACCGGCGGTGAAGATTTCAAGGTCCAGGCGGCCATGCTGCGCAAGGTGCCGGACATTCTGATCGGTACGCCAGGGCGTTTGCTGGAGCAACTCAATGCCGGCAACCTGGACCTCAAGCAGGTTGAAGTGCTGGTGCTGGACGAAGCCGATCGCATGCTGGACATGGGGTTTGCCGAAGACGTCGAGCGCCTGGCGGGCGAATGCCCGAATCGCCAGCAAACCCTGCTGTTCTCGGCCACCACGGGCGGCGCGGGCCTGCGCGAGATGATCGGCAAGGTGCTGACAGATCCTCAGCACTTGCAGGTCAACAGCGTCAGCGAACTGGCTTCCGGCACACGCCAACAGATCATCACCGCGGACCACAACAGCCACAAAGAGCAGATCGTGCACTGGCTGCTGGCCAACGAGACGTATCAGAAGGCGATTATCTTCACCAACACCAAAGCCATGGCCGACCGTCTGTATGGCCGTCTGGTGGCGCTGGACTACAAAGCCTTCGTGCTGCACGGCGACAAGGATCAGAAGGACCGCAAGGCGGCCATTGACCGTCTGAAGCAGGGCGGCACCAAGATCCTCGTGGCGACGGACGTGGCAGCCCGTGGTCTGGACGTTGAAGGTCTGGACATGGTCATCAACTTCGACATGCCGCGCAGCGGCGATGACTACGTGCACCGTATTGGCCGTACCGGTCGTGCAGGCGGTGAAGGTCTGGCGATTTCGTTGATCTGCCACGGCGACTGGAACCTGATGTCGAGCATCGAGCGCTACCTGAAGCAAAGCTTCGAGCGCCGCACGATCAAGGAAGTCAAAGGTGCCTACGGCGGACCGAAGAAGGTCAAAGCCTCCGGTAAGGCAGTCGGCGTGAAGAAGAAAAAAACCGATGCCAAAGGCGACAAGAAGAAAACCGGTGCCAAGGCCCCGACAAAACGCAAAATTGCCAACCGCCCAAAAACCGATGCCTTGTCATTGGTGAGCAAGGACGGCATGGCTCCGTTGAAAAAGCGCAAGACTGAAACGCCTGCGGCTGAGTAAGTCGCCACAGATCCCGTTAGAGCGAGGCTTGCCCGCGAATCGCACCTGCAGTCGACCTATGAGCTGACTGACCTGAGGCGTTCGCGGGCAAGCCTCGCTCCAACGGAGCGTTGATCCCGTAGCTATTCGGCTTTCTTCTCTGCGGTATTCAATTCCTTGAGCCGCTGATCAATCAGCTGGCACTTGTCCGGCACGTCCCGGGACTCTGTTTCCAGGTCCATCTTCTGCAACTCTTCGTTGATTTCCTTGGCTTTGGCGGGATTCTGTTCGGTGAGCCTCTGCACTTCCTTGGCCAATTGCTCACGCTTGAGGATGGCCTCTTCGGGCGTACACGCCGCCCATGACGGCACGGCGGTCAACAGCGTCAATGCGGCGGTAAGGCTTAACAGGATTTTCATGGTGGCCTCTATTTCCTTTGGGGGCGTCATCGGTTGATAGCTTCCCTCCGGAAAAAGTTCAGCAGTACCGCCCGGCTGTTTGGCTGAACGGCCAGAACCGTCGCCTGTCACAACCAGTAGCAAGCCTGATGGCGGGACGTCACGGGCCACCTAATCACACTGGCTGGAGGGAAAAACAATGGAAATGCCTTATGACTGGGATCTGATCGAGCGCCTGCTGCACGAAGTGCAGAACGGTGCCGACGATTCATTCAAACCGCGCCAGTACGCTGAAGAGCACGCTGCGGCAATGGCTGCCGATGGCGAAGCGATCGGTAATCTGGATCATCTGAAGGCGATTGCAGGGGAATACGAGGCGCTGCTGCTCAGTCGCGGCTTCATTCAGCCGCGTCCGGAAGAAGAGGGCGGCAATGGTGAGAACTTCATTCTCAGCCCGCGTGGTGCGAGCTTGTTGGCGCTGATCGACAGCAGTATTCCCGGCGAAAATCATCCTCGTCAGGTGCTGGATGATCAGGCTGACCCTCTGGATCCGGTGACCTTCGAAGAAGTGGCAAAAAAGGCGCAGATTGCCTGATTTGCCTTATAACGCGCAGCGCTGGCTTTAGCCGGGAGTAGCACTCCCGGCACTTGCGTCTTTCGTGGTTTTCGCGGCTTCGCGGCTTAAGCCGCTCCCACAAAGGTAAAACAAAGCCGGGTTACGCAGCCTTGGCGACCTTCAGGCAACTCAGGTCAGTGAAGTCCTTGCGTGTATCGGCCACTTTCGCCAGCAGGCGCTGACGCTGGGCGGGGGTGCTTTCGGTCATCAAGTCCACCAGAAGCGAAATAGCGGCATTTTCGGTCCGGCCATAGGCCACGCGGTACTCCGGCGTCCAGAACGTATCCCGGTCTTGCAGCAGTTTGGCGATTCTTTCAGGAAAGTCGCTGGCTTGTCGGTTCTTGACTGCCTCAATGAACAAGCCTTGCCAGTGTGTTCTGTTCTCCAGCCAGGCGCGGTTCTGTTCGCCCAGTGACGCCGACCAGGCTTGCACACGTTGTTCCTGAGCGGCATTGAGCGAGCCCAGCCAAGGCTTCAAGCGTTTTTCCATGCGTTCGGCGCGTTCACTGATCTGTGTGTCCAGCGGCTGCCTGAGGTATTCCGCTTCTCGTTCGCGGCGATCCTTGGCGAAAGCGTCCTGCATTTGCGCCACTTGTTGGTCATCCAGCTGCCCCAGCAACTCCACGGCTGAAGGGGTTATCTTGCGGGATATCTGCGCAATGGCTTGCTTGGCTTCCTCGGTTCGGGCCCGTAGTTGCGGCTCAGTGACCTGATTGGCCTCGACCATTGCCTGCAACCGATCCAGCCAGGTCAGATACCCCGGCAGTTGGGTGCTGCAATGCCAGGTCAGGTGTTCGCTGAGGCGATCGTCCAGCCAGTCCTTTTGCGTGGAATTCATGGTCAGGTAGTCATTGAGCGACCAGGGAATAATGACATCCAGATTGCGATAAGCGAGCCCGATGCGGCTGCATCCGCTCAACACCAACAGCGCCATCAACATCGTAATGAAGGCTTTGAAAGGGACGCGCATGAAGACTCCTCGATAGACCGGCTTAACCTGTAGAGCGGGCCTGAAGGCAGCAGTTCAGTTGATCAGAAGAACGAACGCACAGCCTTGACCGTAAAGGAACCTTCGCACTGCGGATTGTGACCGCTGTACACGCTGCAATCGCCGCCAGTCAGGCTCGATCCGCTGTAAATCAGGTTCATGTCCATGCCCATCCACGGGCGTGTGATGTTCAGTGACCAGTCATTGAACACGCTGACCAGACCACCATCCGCGATTTGTTGGGGCGTATCGAATTGATGATTGGCGTACTGCACACGGACCCCGATGCCCAGCTTTTCGATCCCGCCCAGGTCGACAAACAGGGTGCTGTCGCGCCGACCGACGTCATTGCTGAACGCGGCACCGACACGGCTGTTGAGGATGCGCAGCCCTGCGTAGAATTCATGGCTGTCCAGTTGGCTGGTGTCGGGGTAGCTGTAGCGAATGATCCCCATTTCATAGCCGAGGGTTTTGTCGAAGGGTTTCTTGAAGCCCATGTACGAGTCGACTTCCAGCGTCGTGCCATCCGTGATGCCGACACTTGGGGTCCACTGACCGACGTAAAAACCGCTTTCGTGGGTCAGGTCCAGGCCACCGTGGAACGAGCCGGTGCCATTGGGCGTGACCAGGCCCTGGGCCATGCTGCGAGCGGGTGATGTGCCCAGTTTAAGGTCGAATGTGCCCAGTTCCCGCTCCAGAACCTGGGCGCTGGCAGCCTGACAAATAAACAGAGCACTCAGCGAGAGCGCGCATTGACGAATATTGAGCATGGTGCTCACTCCTGGGGTTGAGGAGTGGGATTGGAGCAGTCGTATCGAAAACGGCGCTTGGGCTTACAGCCAGCGACCCGACGGAAACCGCGAGCTAGAGCCCTGCAAGGATACCGGCGAATGACCGTCGAGTCAGACCGTTCGTCGGTGCGCGTCGTATCAGTTGGAGGCGGTCCTCTGCGGTGCGGGGATCACCAGGCCGCGAATCACCACCAAAGCCTGCTCGAAAGACGGATAACCGCTTTTAGCGACATCCAGTTCGGCGTAGTCGGCGCGGTAGCGTTCGGACTGTTTCTGATCGGTCATGCTCAACTGTTGCGAAAGCAGCGCGATGGCCAGGGGATGCTTGCGTTGCGCGGCATCCTCCAACAGTTCAATGACCCGTGACTGGTCCCGTTGCTCACGAATCAACAACACGGCCTGATAGAACTCGGCTTCACCGGAGACGTCGTCAATGCCTGCGCGACGCAGCATGGCTTCGGCCAGTTCATAATTTTCCCGATTGGCTTCACTGATCAACAGCTTGGCCTGCAACATGTCGTTCTGATACAGCAAATGCTGCTCACGACAGGCGCTGCCCGCAGGGTAACTGTCATCCAGAACATTGTCGCAGCCGTGCGATGCACAACCACCCAGACATATCAGTGCGCCGAAAAGCATCCAATTCTTCATTCGTGCATTCCGCAAAGGGGCTGGCTCCAAGGGGCTTCATCCTGCCCGTCGTCGCGCTACTGTGCAACGCACCTGAGCATCAGGCTGCGTGCCATCATGTAAAACGTGGAGTCTAGCTGATACAGCGAGGGATCAATCCACTAGCGCTCTGGAAATCAAAGCGCATGGAGATCGACAATTGAAGCGGGGGAAAATTTACTTTTTGCCGAGGGTGATTTGCTTGGATGGGCCGAACGTCTGGCCGCTGACGCCTTTGGCGATTTCCTGGATTTCACCACCGGACTTCAGGAAAGCAGCAATCTGGGCGTTGATCGAATCGCTCGTTTCAACGGCTGGAGCTGGCTTTGCTTTGGAATTGGATGCTTTTACGCGCATGGCTGCCATTAACCTATATAAACTTGATACGGCCAGCAATTGTATATGAATGGCTTGACAATTGCTTTAAAAATATAGCCCTAAAACCCATTGTCATGAGCGAGCCCATTATTCATTCCTGCATTTATCGGGTTCGCTAACGTGCTGTTTTTAAGCCGTAAATCCAAGTTTCGGGTCATTTCAAGGTTGAACTTTCGGAGTGATTAACCCTCGCCGTCTGACGAGTGGCCGGTAGTGGCCCATGGCAATTTTCAAGCGCCCGTTTTTTCCGGGCGGCGTGGACGCTCGGGCAACGCCGTTCCCGTCGCGACCGAAAGCAGCAAACTCGGGTAGAATGCCGCCCACGTAATGAGGGTATTTGGAAATGGCGTTAATCGGGCGTTACAACAGCTTGCAAGTGGTCAAACACACTAACTTTGGTCTGTATCTGGATGGCGGGGCGGACGGCGAAATCTTGCTGCCCAACCGGTATATCCCCAAGGATATTCCCAGCGAAGACGAAGACTGGCTGAACGTTTTTGTTTATCTGGACAGCGAAGACAAGCTGTTGGCGACCACGGAGACACCCAAGGTCCAGGTGGGAGAGTTTGCCAGCCTGAAAGTTGTTGAAGTCAACAGCATTGGCGTTTTCCTCGACTGGGGCCTGCCCAAGGATCTGCTGCTGCCGTACTCCGAAGAGAAGCGCACGCTGCAGGCCGGTGACTATTGCGTGGTGCATGTCTATCTGGATAAACACACCCGTCGCATCACCGCGACGGCGCGTCTTGACCGCTATCTGGACAAGACACCGGCCAGCTACAGCCCCGGTCAGGAAGTCGATTTGCTGGTGGCGGAAGCCACTGACATGGGCTTCAAAGCGATCATCAACAACAAGCACTGGGGCCTGATTCACAAGAACGAAGTGTTCAAGTTCATGCGCGCCGGCAAGCAGGAAAAGGGTTTCATCAAGGAAATCCGTGCTGACGGCAACATCAGCCTGAGCCTGCAACCCGTCGGCGCGGAAGCGGCCAGCAGCCTCAACTCGAAGATCCTCAGCAAACTGCGGGAAAACAACGGCGTGCTGCCGGTCAGCGACAAGAGCGATCCACAGGTCATCAGCGGCCTGTTCGGCGTCAGCAAAGGCAATTTCAAGAAAGCCATTGGTGCGCTCTACAAACAGGGCCAGATTGTGATCCACGCGGATCGTATCGAGCTGGTTTGATTGCGCTGATGTGATTGCGGATAAACAGGTGTCGGGAGGGGAGGGTTCCCTCCCACGGGTTTATCACGTGAGTTCCCGTAAGTTCGGATCGGCCTGTTTGCCGGGCTGCGATCATAAAACTTCGTTGTGCCGAGACATTGTGGCTCAGGCAGGGTCAGACCTGTTTATCAGGCCCTGCGCACAGCCGCGCCTTTCCCACTCGGATGACTCATGAAAAAAAATCTGACGGCTTACCTGAGCACGCTGGTGGCGTTTCTGGTTCTTGACGGTATTTGGCTGGGTGTCTTGATGGGCCCTGTCTATCGGGAGTGGCTTGGCCCGATGATGCTCGACAAGCCGGTGCCAGGCCCGGCGGTCGTGTTCTATCTACTGTACGCCGCAGGGCTTGTGTATTTCGCGGTCCTGCCGGCGCTAAGGCGCAACAGCCTTGGTCAGGCTATCCAGCGCGGCGCCCTGCTGGGGCTGGTGGCTTATGGCACTTACGACTTGAGCAACTGGGCCACGTTGCAGGGCTGGCCGGCGCAGATGGCTCTGGTGGACATGGTGTGGGGGACCGTGGCGTCGGCTGCGGCGGCCACTGTGGGTTACCTTGTGGCCAGACGGTTGACGTAACGCCGGACGTTGGACCGCTCGTTGCCGCCACTGGCAACGAGCACAGCCCATCCGCTCAGGACTGCAGAAAGCCTGCAAAGCTGAGGTTGGCGCCGTTGGGTCGCACATCCTTGAGGAATGAGTCCTTGTCAGCGCTCAGTTCCAGGCTCACCGTCGATTTGCGCTGGCCTTTGTTGCGTATCACCAGCCCTTCCATGTGATCGCGCAAGAATACCGTCGTGACCTTCAGGTGCAGCAGTTGATCGGTGCTGGGCGTGTGCAGGAGCAGGTGAACCCACTCGTACTGGCCGACCGCAAGGCGGCTGACCGGCAGATCGAACCACCAGATGTTCTTGTTGGTGTTCAAGGCCGTGAAATGCGTGTTGTTGACGCCGAGCACGGCACCGCCCAGTTCCTGGTTCCGGCGTGCGATGGCCTGCTTTTTATCGAGTTTCATAACGTTCCTGTGGATCTGAATAGTCGGCGCGTTGACGCGGGTCAGCGCTGCCTGATTGCGTGCCGCATTCTCGGGGGTTGCCGGGCAAACTTAAAGCCAAAGTTACGGCATTGGGTGAAATTGGGCCGTGTTTTCCGGCCCGGGCCCGCAGACGAGCGGCCGGACAACCGGCAAAAATAATTGAAACTCTGCTCAAAGCGGACAGGTCCATCCTTATGTCGAGGTTATGACACCCGAATTTTTTCTGGAGAATACCTATGAGCAGCACTGGCGATAAAGTGAAAGGCATGGCTAACGAAGCCATGGGTAACGTCAAGCAGGGCGTTGGTAAAGCGACCGACAACCCTAAATTGCGTACAGAAGGCAAGGCTCAGGAAATCAAAGGCGAAACCCAGCAAGCGGTGGGCAAAGCCAAAGACGCTGTGAAAAAGGGCGTCGACAAGGTGTGAAGCCAATCAGTCCCGAATATGTTTCGGGGTTGATACTTAAATAACGGTCATCCTCGGATGGCCGTTATCATGTGTGGCTATTGTGATTTGAAACTATTTCGACAGGCAGCCGGTCCATTAGGCTCTGAAAAAGCCTGCCAGAGCGGTATGGCGTAGGTTTAAACGCGGAATCTGCCGAGTCTGAAGGTGGTCGTTTCGGCAATGTCAGGTTAAAGCGCAGGAGACGCCATGATTTTCTCGGTAATGCGAAAACTTCCGTTACACAAGGTGCTGGTGAGAACGGTCAGCGAATTCCTTAATGACGAAATGTCTACCTACGCCTCAGCGTTGGCTTACCAGATGCTGTTCTCGTTATTCCCGTTTTTGTTGTTCCTGATTGCCCTGATCGGGTTCTTGCATCTCCCTGACTTTTTCTCCTGGCTGCGCCTGCAATCGGAACTGGTCTTGCCGCCCCAGGCGCTGGAACAGGTCAACCCTGTCATTGACCAATTGCAACAATCCAAGGGCGGTCTGCTGTCCATTGGTATCGTCATCGCGTTGTGGACGGCCTCAGCGGGCGTGCGCCTGATGATGAGTGCGATGAACGCCGCGTATGACGTGGTCGAAGGGCGTCCGGTCTGGAAACGTATTCCCTTGTCGGTGCTCTACACCGTCGGCATCGCCATGATGTTGCTGGCAGCGGCGGCCTTTATGGTGACCGGGCCGCAGGTCATGAACTGGCTGGCGTCGCAGATCGGCATGGAAGATTTCATCGTCACCCTGTGGACGATCCTGCGCTGGCCGTTGGTGGTGCTGCTGCTGATGGTGGCGGTGGCGCTGATTTACTACGTCATGCCGGACGTGAAACAGGAGTTTCGCTTTATCACGCCCGGCTCCGTGCTGGCCGTGGTGGTCTGGATCATCGCCTCCCTGGGCTTTGGCTACTACGTGAAGACGTTTGCCGATTACAACGCCATGTACGGCAGCATCGGGGCGATCATCGTCCTGTTGCTGTATTTCTATATCTCGGCAGCGGTGTTGCTGCTGGGCGCGGAGATGAATGCGGTGGTCGAGCACATGTCCAACGAAGGCAAGGATGTCGGTGAAAAAGAGGTCGGTGATGGCGGGGTAGATTCGACCGCCCAGAATCCCGTATCGGGACTGGGACGTGATCATTCCGTTCCCGAACCGATGAAGGCTGACAAATCCTGAGCATGAGTGTGGCAGGATGATGCTTTTCCAGCCGGGAACACTCTCGCCATGATTCGCGACATTCTCAAAATGGGTGATGAGCGCTTGCTGCGCATTGCCCCTGCTGTTCCAGAAGCGATGTTCGGCACTTCTGAACTCAAGACGCTGATCGCCGATATGTTCGAAACCATGCACAGCGTCGGTGGCGTTGGGCTGGCGGCACCGCAGATTGGTGTTGATCTGCAACTGGTGATTTTCGGTTTTGAAAGCAGCGAGCGCTACCCCGACGCAGAAGCCGTGCCGCAAACCATTTTGCTCAACCCGCTGATCACACCGCTGAGCCCAGTACTTGAAGAAGGGTGGGAAGGCTGCCTGTCGGTGCCAGGCCTGCGTGGCGCGGTCGAGCGTTATCAGAGCATCCGCTACGAAGGCTTTGATCCCGATGGCAAGCCGATTCAGCGCATCGCCCACGGCTTCCATGCCCGCGTGGTGCAGCACGAGTGCGATCACCTGATCGGGCGTTTGTACCCGTCGCGGATCACTGACTTCAGCAAGTTCGGTTTCATGGACGTGATGTTTCCCGACATGGACCCGAACGCCGACGAATAACTCAGACACCGCCGTTGGAGAATCGTGGGACCGGCTTTAGCCGGGAAGGCTGCCTGTCTGACCTGGCTTGAGCATGGAACTTACCGGACTCTTCCCGGCTGAAGCCGGTCCCACGGTTATGAACGGACCCGGGATGCCATTCAATTCTTATCATTCGGGTGCTACAAAATCGGTTGGCACCTCAATCCCCAGCCCGCACCAGCGCAATCAGGGTCTTGTTTCGACCATAACGCATCAGTTTCTCCCCCAGCGATTGAGGCAGCGCGCCCGCCGGGACGAATCCCGATGCCTCATAGAACCCCTGTAGATCCGGATGGCAAAACAGCCAGACCGGCTCGGAGATCGAGCGCATGGCGTGGTCCATCAGTCGCCGGGCTATCCCCTGACTGCGCCATTGGGGGGCCACGAACAGACCGGTCAGCCAGTGCCCGCCCGCGACAGGCGTCAGGGACAGCGCACCCTGGATTTCGTGTTGTCGAGCAACCCACGACTGCGCCGTGCTGGCCGAGCGCATTGTCGAGCGGTGGGCGCGATAGAACTTGTCCAGCAGAGGCCGGCACTCGGGCGACAGTATCGAAAACTCAATGTCGGACATGGTGATGCGTGCGCTCCACAGGTCATCGCAAGATTAGCTTGGCGGCGCATGATACAGCGGCTTAAACGACACGGCGCGCTCGGCATGGGTGTATAACTGAAGTCAGAACCTTCCCCCTGGAGCACCCGTCATGAGCAAAGGCATGGATTCAAAGAAAGCCGCCAAGAAAAAACCGGCGAAGACCCTTGATGAAAAACGCGCTGACAAGAAAGCCAAGAAATCCGATACCGGGCTTTTTGGTCACTGACACAGGCGGGTTACACACGATGGAGCCTGAACAGGCTCCATTTTTTTGGTCTACTGTTGGCCGTTAACGCAGCCGCGAGTGCGCCGATGATCCAGGGTTTCGCCCAGTTACCGATGTATACCGCCCCCGCGAGGGTGCAACAGGCCAGTGAGTCCTGGCTCAGGCACATTGTTCAGTTATTGGGTGCCGAGCGCCTGCCAGGGGAAGGGCTTGAACTGGCCCGGCTTTGGCTGTCGCCTCAACTGCTGCTGGCGCAGACCTGCGGTTATCCCTTGATGACCCGCCTGCAGGACAAGGTCCAGGTGGCGGGCCGACCGGTTTATGAACTGCCCCACAGTAGCGAAGGCAACCACTGCAGCCTGCTGATGGTGCGGGCCGATGATCCGCGTACCCGGCTGGTGGAGTTTCGCGGCAGCCATGGCCTGATCAACAGTGACGACTCCAACTCCGGCATGAACCTGCTGCGCCATCAGCTCGCGCCTTTGCAGCAAGATGGACGGTTTTTCGCGCGCGTTTGTGCAACAGGCGGCCATCGCGCCAGTTTGCTCCGGCTCAAAGAGGGGCGTGGCGATCTCGCCGCCGTCGACAGCGTGACCTACGACTATCTGGCTCGAGACGCCAGCGAAGAAGTGGCCGGCCTGCGGATTCTGACGCACAGTGCCGTCAGCCCGTGCCTGCCCTACATCACGGCCCTTGAGGGCGATGCGGCCTACGCCGAACGCCTGCGTGAGGCGATGAACCAGGCGCTGGCGGATTTGCCGGAGGTTGCCCAGGTGCTGGCGATTCGTGAGGTGCTGCCGGCCAGCCCGGCGGATTACCAAGTGTTGCTCGATTACGAGCGTCAGGCGCGCACGTGGGGTTTGCCACTGTTGCTGCCATGACCGGTAGCAAACAAGCATTCCCTTTTGCGCACAACTAATCTGCAGTCAGTGCTGTCGATAAGGTTGAAGGCACAATCGGTCTGGACGCGGGGGTGAGCTGATCACGGCATCCCATCACTCGACACTTGGAGGTGATCATGACATCCATAAGAAATCTACTGGGCTGCTCGCTACTGGCGCTGGGCCTGCTCGGGCAACCTGCGGGGGCCGCGGAGAAAACCGCCCCGATCCATTTTGGCGACATCACCTGGGAAAGCGGCAGTCTGATCACCGAAGTGCTGCGTACCCTCGTCGAAAAAGGTTACGGCTACCCCACCGATACGCTGCCGGGCAGCACCGTGAGCCTGGAGGCGGCATTGGCCAAAAATGACATCCAGGTCATTGGCGAAGAATGGGCCGGGCGCAGTCCCGCGTGGGTCAAGGCTGAAGCCGAGGGGAAAGTATTCGGCCTGGGCAACATCGTCAAAGGTGCGACGGAAGGCTGGTGGGTACCGGAATTCGTGATCAAGGGGGACCCGGCCAAAGGCATCAAGCCGCTGGCGCCGGATCTCAAATCGGTGGCCGACCTGCCGCGCTACAAAGACGTGTTCAAGGACCCGGAGCAACCTGAAAAAGGGCGCTTTCTCAACAGCCCCACCGGTTGGACTTCCGAGATCGTCAACACGCAAAAGCTCAAGGCTTACGGTCTGAATGACAGCTACGTCAACTTCCGCACGGGCTCCGGCGCGGCACTGGACGCCGAAATCAGCTCCTCGATCCAGCGTGGCAAACCGGTGCTGTTCTACTACTGGTCACCCACCCCGTTGCTGGGTCGCTTCAAACTGATCAAGCTTGATGAGCCGCCGTTTGACGCCGAAGCCTGGAAAACCCTGGCCGACGCCAACAACCCGAATCCCAGGGGCACCCGTTCGCTGGAGCCGCACCTGAGTATTGGCGTGTCGGCAGCCTTCCATCAGCAGTACCCGGATCTGGTCGCGTTCTTCGAGAAAGTCGACCTGCCCATCGACCTGCTCAACCGGACGCTGGGACAGATGAGCGAAAAACGTCTTGAGCCCAAAGCGGTGGCCCATGCATTCCTCAGGGATCACCTCGAAGTCTGGAAAGCCTGGGTGCCGGCCGATGTGGCCGCCAAGGTCAGTAGCAGCCTGTGACGGTGAGGATCAATGACTCTGATGAGTGAGCCGGGTGTCATCCTGCACACGGAGCGTTTGACGCTGCGCGAGCTGACCATCGCGGATGTTCCCGCGTTGGCGCCGATCCTGGGCGATGCTGAAGTCATGCGCTATTCAGTGCGCGGCCCCCTGAACGACTCGGCCGTTGCCGAGTTCGTGCAGTGGGCCATTCGCTGCTACGCGGTAGACGGCTTCGGGCCCTGGGCTGTCATCGAGCGATCAACCGGAGCCTTGGCGGGTTTTTGCGCCCTGAACCGGGAAGAGGTAGATCGCGTCGAAGAAGTGGAAATCGGCTACCGCCTCGGGACGGCATTCTGGGGGCGCGGGCTGGCCACCGAAATTGCCATGGCGACGCTGGTTCATGGGTTTGAAACCCTGGGCCTGAGTTCAATCATTGCCATTGTCCAGCCCGCTAATGTCGCGTCGGTGCGAGTGATCCGCAAAACCGGCTTCAATGATTTTGTGTACAGCCAGTACCACCGCTTGGGCGTCAGAATCTACCGTTTGACCCGTGAGCAATTTCTGGCCGAGCGTTCTCGTTAACGTCATTAAACGGTGCGGTTGCGACCGTCTGGCTGTGAAAGGTCGCTTCGGCTGCTAAGTTCACAGGCTGAGAAGATTGATTACAGGGGAAGCGTCATGAGGTTTCGCAGCCCAATCGCTGCCTTGAGCCTGTTCTTCGCGCTCTTGGTGCTCACGTTTGCGGATGCCAAACGCGGGGCCTATGGGGCAGAGGTGGACGACAGCGCCCACGCCTTCGTCCAGGATCGCCATCTGGGCGAGAGCCTTGGGTGGCTGGGTTATCAAGTGGCATCGCGCACGGCGACGTTCGCCAGTATCGTCGAGGCAATCGGCAAAACCCAGGCCCAGGCGCTGGTCAAGGACGAACTGGAACGTTTGCAGCCCGAGTATCAAGAACAATGGGATCGCAATCTTGCGGCCGCCTATGCGCAGTTTTTCAGTGCAGAGGAACTGCGCAATATGAACTCCGACAACGGCGCACAAATGCTGGCCAACAAGCTCAGGGCGAAACAGAACGATGTGGGCATGGACATGAAGGCGCGCTCGGCCGAATTGCTCAAGACGTACGTATCACGCGCGCTGAACAATGCACAGCGGACCCTGGAACACTGATTTTTCACACATTGCGGTGAGGTAAACAATGGACCCATTCATGCAAGCAGCCATCGACGAAGCTCAACTGGGGCTAAAAGAAGGCGGCATTCCTATCGGCTCGGTGATTGTCCATGACGGCAAAATCATCGGCCGCGGCCACAACCGCCGGGTACAGGAGGGCAGTGCGATCAAACACGGTGAAATGGACGCTCTGGAGAACGCCGGTCGCCTGCCTGCGCGCACTTACCGGGAGTCGACCCTCTACACCACATTGTCGCCCTGTGCGATGTGCAGCGGGGCGATTCTTCTGTATGGCATCCGCAAGGTGATCGTGGGAGAAAACGAGACCTTCATGGGCGAAGAAGAACTGCTGCGTTCACGGGGCGTGGATGTGGAAGTGATCCACAATTCGGCCTGCGTGGACATGATGAAAGGCTTCATCGCCAGCAAGCCCGAGCTGTGGAACGAGGACATCGGGGAGTAAGCGCTTTTTGCAGGCTTGCTGGCTGTAGTTCAGTCCGGGTGGGCAGCGCCATCAGCCTTGGCGCTGCCCTGACCGACCCTGCGTCAGTCGATGAGATCAAAAAAGGTCCTGGCCAGACACTCGCCGTTGATCAGGATATCCAGCTCATGCTTGCCCGCGTAGTGCACTCGGGTGGTGAAGTTGCGGATCTGCTGCTCGCGGCTGACCACCACCGACTCGCCCGCCGCCAGATCCAGCGTCTTGAGTTTGAACACCTTGGCCGAGGTGCCACCGGATTTCTTCACGTAATGAAGGGCGTAATCGATGATCAGGCGCTGACTTTGTTCGGCCGTGGACGTCAGCCGCACTGAGAGGTTGATCCTGTCGCCCAGGCGAACGTGTTCGGGGCTTACGCTCACCTGTTCGACACGCACCTGTGCGGCATGACCGGCCCCCATGATCGTCAGGGCACGCCGGTCACCTTTCTTGATCAGCGAACGCAGCGCATGACGGGCGATCCAGGCTGTATGGGGGTTGTCCAGAGACCAGCCCTCGATCTGATCAAGCACCCAGCCGGGGTTGTCCTTGGTGATGTCATTGAAGTGATTGGCCACCGATTTGCGCACGTAAAGGCTGTTGTCAGCCTTGAGGCTGTCGAGGATCGGTAATACCGGGGACGGGTCGAGCATCAGCGTTTCGAGGCGAAACGACCAGGGCAGCCTCGGTCGGCTGCCTTCGCTGGCCAGACGTCGGACATGCTCGTTGTCATCCTTCGCCCAGTGGCGCATCAGCTCCAACGCCCGCGGGAAATCCAGACGCAGAAAATGCCGCACGGCAAACTCCGAAGAGCCGAACGGGGTGAAGTATTTCAACGCCTGCATGGAGCGCTCGAAGTCGTGCTGACCGTAAAGCGCTACGTATTCAGGCAGCACCAAGGTGACGAAACCGCTGTTCAGGCGCGGTGCCAGTTTGTACAGGATGTCCAGCGCGGTGGCGTAATCCTGCGGCAGGCAAGCGTGCAGGCCGCGGCTGACGCGGGTCAGGCGCTGCATGAGCGACAGGTTGTCCAGATCCTCACTGACGTGGGCCAGAAACACCGGTACATCAAACGCGGGGTAAACCGCAGCCGTCTGCTCGGCAATGTGCTGGAGGCGCGCCCGGTTGAAGATTTCCTTCAAGGCGGGTGCCGCCTGGGTAGCGTCGGTCATTGCGCGTTGCTCTCTGAAGTAGGGATGCAGAACATCTTTGTTACAAACCTGATGCCACATCGGTTGATCAATAGTGGCCAAGGGACGAACCTAGCCCGGTAATCGCCCTCAAACGCCAGAGTTCTTACCGTTCTTCAACAGAAGGTAACTGATGAACATTTTTGTGCGAAACGTTGTGGCTTCCTTACTGGGTGCGCTGATGATGGCAGGCGGTGCCAGTGTTTCCCATGCTCAGACCCTGCCCAACAGCACGCTGAACAACAGCAACCCTACCAACAGCCCCATTCACCGGGCAAATCCGAACAGCCGTCAGGGTACAAAGTCGAGCGTGCCGCCGGTGCGGGGGCCGAGTACCGCCCCCAACCTGCGTGCGCCGACCCTCGAAAACGGCGGTATCGGCAATGGTTATCCGACCCGGCAACAGCCTGCCCGACCCTCGTCCTCTGACACGATTCGCGACCGAAAAACCACCGACTGATCCCTTGCCACCCCAAAACGGGGCCTTCACTTCTGCATAAGGAATTGTCCATGTTTCGCAAAACCTTGATTGCAACGCTGTGTGCCACCGCGTTCCTGAGCCTCCCTGTGTCGGCTTACGCTGCGCAGGTCCAGGAATTCAAAAGCGAGCAGGGCAGCGTTACGGTCGAACAAGTGGCCAGTGGCCTGGAACACCCTTGGGCGCTGGCGTTTCTGCCGGACAAGCAAGGCATGCTGGTGACCGAGCAGCCTGGCAATCTGAGGGTGGTTTCCCCCGACGGCACGCTGTCGAAGCCTATTTCCGGTGTGCCCCAGGTTTGGGCCAAGGGGCAGGGCGGCCTGCTTGATGTGGTGCTGTCTCCTGACTTCGCCAATGACCGGCTGGTCTACCTGACGTACTCGGAAGTGGGCGAGGACGGTAAAGCCGGGACGGCGGCTGGCCGGGGTCGGTTGTCCACGGACATGAGCACACTGGAAAACTTCACGGTGATTTTCCGTCAGCAACCGAAACTGTCCGTGGGCAATCACTTCGGGTCGCGAATGGTGTTCGACCGGGATGGGTACCTGTTCATTGCGCTGGGGGAGAACAACAACCGACCCACTTCCCAGGACCTCGACAAGCTGCAAGGTAAAATCGTGCGATTGTTTCCAGACGGCAAAGTACCGCCGGACAACCCTTTTGTCGGTCAGAAAGGTGTGCGTCCAGAGATTTGGTCCTTCGGCCATCGCAACCAACAAGGCGCAACGCTCAACCCGTGGACCGGCACCCTGTGGACCAACGAACACGGTCCGCGCGGCGGGGACGAGGTCAACATTGTCGAGCGCGGCGCGAATTACGGCTGGCCATTGGCAACCCACGGCATGGATTACTCAGGCAAGCCTATTCCTGAGGCCAAGGGCGAATTTGTCGAGGGCACGATCCGACCGTTTCACGTTTGGGAAAAATCGCCAGCGGTCAGTGGCATGACCTTTTATGACGGATCGCGTTTCAAGGCATGGGATCACAACTTGTTTATCGGCGCGTTGGGGTCGCAGGAACTGATTCGATTGCAATTCGACGGTGACAGGATCGTTCATGAAGAACGACTGTTGGGTGATTTGAAGAAGCGCATTAGAGATGTGCGCCAAGGGCCGGACGGCTATCTTTATATTTTGACTGATGACGGTAAAGGACAACTGCTGCGGGTCGGACTGAAGTAACCCGCTTGAGACGTAAACAGAAAAAAGAACCGTGGGAGTGGATGTGTTCGCCAGGTCAATCTTTCAGGCGATGCAATCCACTCCCACCGTTCGTGGGTTACAACGGGCGAGCCAAGACTATTATTGGTCTTGCTTGTCTTTCAGGATTTCACCGGTCTTGGCGTCCAGATCCACATCCCATTCAACGCCTTTGCCATCGTGTAATTCAACCTGGTAAACATAACGACCGGCATGGTTTTCCAGCTCGGTGTCTTTAATGGTGAAGCCCGGGTGTTTGTCCACTGCCATTTTATTGAGCTTTTCGAAGTCCATGACAGTGCCGGCCTTGTGCAGACGTACCACTTCATCAGGGCCAATGTCTGCCTGGGCAGCGCCTGCGGCGGCAGTCAGGGCAAGGGCAGCGAAAATAGCATTTAAAGTTTTCATCGGGTCTTCCTTCTGGTTTTATCTGATGCAATAGATTCATCAGCAGCTGGATCGTTCAGCTGTCTGGTTGATGCCAGATTAACCCCCCTGACTTAATTCATCCTTAATTCCGGGTCTATACAGAACATTCGGATGACATCGGCTGTTTAGCCGAATCAGGCACATCGAACACTCGATCAAACGCCCACTGGAACACCAGCGCGTAAAAGAAGAAAAAAACAAACAACCCGAGATTGGTTGCCAGCGCTTGCCACCATGAAATCGCCAGCCACCAGGCAATCAGCGGTAGCAGCATCAGCGTCAGGCCGCCTTCGAATCCCAGCGAATGAAGTAACCGACGTTGCCAGGTTCTGCTGCGCTGACGCTGCCGCGCTTCCCAGTATTCAAAGCCATAGTTGAAGAGCATGTTCCACAGCAAAGCCGAGGCCGACAGCATGACCGACAGCGCGCCGGAATAGGCCAGACTCTCGCCGTACAGCCATGCCAGTGCGGGGGAAAGCACACTGATGGCGATGAGTTCATAAAGCGTTGCCTGAACGATTTTACGTGTCGGGCCTTGCATGGCAGTCTCCGGGTCATATCGATGCATCAATACTGATGGCGGAGGGCATTGGGGAAAAATGAGATAAATTAACGTCCGATCAATTCATTTGATGTCCACGACGGAGCCGACCTTGTTTTCGAAACTACCGCTAACCGCGCTGCGCACCTTTGAAGCGGCTGCCCGTTCAGAAAGTTTCAAGGCGGCGGCCGATGAGCTTTTTGTCACGCCAGCGGCGGTCTCCTATCAGGTCAAGGCGCTGGAAGCCTGGGTCGGCACCCTGTTGTTCGAACGCACCGGCAAAGGCGTGCGCCTCACGCCGGAAGGCGAGCGTCTGTACCGTGACGCCCATCGCACGCTGCTGGAGATCAGCAACAGCCTGGCCGGGTTTCGTCCGCAACCGGATCTGCGTACGCTGGTGTTGTCCACGACACCCGCACTGGCGTCGGCCTGGTTGATCCCTCGGCTCGGCGATTTCTATCGCGCCTGGCCGCACATCAATGTGCGGGTCGAAACCAGCAACGATCTGGTGGATTTGCTGCGCGATTCCAGCATTGATCTGGCGATTCGCACCTCATCACGGGACGACCCGGCCCTGGTCAGTCAGCATTTGATGGATGAGCGTTTCGGCGCCTATATCGCCCCAGGCGCTGCTGACCCCGCCCGGCAGCCCCGGGTTGAACTGATCGACCTGCGCTGGCAGATTCCCGGCGGTTTCAGGGTTGACTGGCCCACCTGGTGCTCGGCCGCGGGCCATGCTCAATGGCTGACTCAAGCCGTTTTTCGCGAATTCGACGACGAGCATTTCGCCTTGAATGCCGCCATTGCCGGTCATGGCCTGGTATTGGCCAGCAATGTATTGGTCATGGATAGCCTGGCCAAAGGGTTGCTGGTGCCGTATCGCCCGGAAATCAATTTGCCGGGGCCCCGTTACGTGACGGTCTGCGTACCCGGTCGCGAGCGTCAGGCGCCGGTCAGTGAGTTTCTTGCGTGGGTCCAGCAGCAGATCGCGGGCTTGTAGGCGTTGACGCCGCCCATCGGCCCCCGGCCTCAGTTGGCCCTGTTACCACCCGTTGCGCTTGAGTTTGCTATTCTTCGCGCCCTGCGACCTGATGTCGCCCCCTGATTCTTCCACCGTTTCGGATCTTTTATGACGGCCATCGTCCCACCGCGTCCCCAGCCGCTGTCGCGCGCTGACTACAAAACCCTGGGCCTGGCGGCGTTGGGCGGGGCGCTGGAAATCTATGACTTCATTATTTTCGTTTTCTTTGCGCTGACCCTCAGCCAGTTGTTCTTTCCGCCGGAAATGCCCGAGTGGCTGCGGTTGCTGCAAAGCTTTGGCATTTTTGTGACCGGTTATCTGGCGCGGCCCTTGGGCGGCATTCTGATGGCGCATTTTGCGGATCGACTCGGGCGCAAGCGGGTGTTCAGCCTGAGCATCCTGATGATGGCGCTGCCCTGTCTGTTGATCGGCGTGATGCCCACCTACGCGCAGATCGGCTATTGGGCGCCGCTGATTCTGCTCGGTCTGCGTATCCTGCAAGGCGCAGCCGTGGGCGGCGAAGTGCCCAGCGCCTGGGTATTCGTCGCCGAGCATGCGCCGCCGGGCCATCGGGGTTATGCCTTGGGCGTGCTGCAGGCGGGGCTGACGTTCGGCTATCTGTTGGGGGCGTTGGTTGCCACCTGGCTGGCGCAGGTGTTCACGCCGGCGCAAATCCTCGATGACGCCTGGCGCATTCCATTCCTGTTGGGCGGTGTGTTCGGCGTGGTGGGCGTGTGGCTGCGTCGCTGGTTGAGTGAAACGCCGGTGTTCATGGCCATGCACGCTCAGCGCGACGAGATGGCGGAGTTTCCCCTCAAGGCGGTATTGCGCGAGCATCGCCAGTCGCTGCTTCCCGCCGTCTTGCTGACCTGCGTCCTGACCAGCGCCGTGGTGGTGCTGGTGGTGATTACGCCCACCGTCATGCAGCAGCGTTTTGGCATGAGCGCCAGTCATACCTTCGCCCTGAGCAGTCTGGGTATCGTGTTTCTCAACATCGGATGCGTGTTGGCGGGTCTGCTGGTGGACCGCATCGGTGCCTGGCGCGGCGTGATGTTCTACAGCCTGTTGCTGCCCCTGGGCATCGGCGCGTTGTACGCCAGCCTCATCGGGCAGTGGCTCACGCCGGGCGTCGCCTACGCCATTGCCGGTCTGGCGTGCGGCATCGTCGGCGTGGTGCCCTCGGTGATGGTCGGGTTGTTCCCGGCGAAGATTCGCGTTTCCGGCATCTCGTTCACCTACAACATCGCGTACGCACTGTGGGCGAGCACCACGCCTTTGATGCTCATCGCCCTGATGCCCTGGAGCCCTTGGGTGTGCGTCGTTTACGCGGCGGTCATGGGCACCGTTGGCGTATTGACCGCCGCGGTGTACGGGCTGCGCCGAGGCGTGCAGGTGGACGCGGTGCTGGCGGGGCGTTGAACATGCGGTGTGCATTTGGTCTGGAGCGGCAGTCACGCTGATGCCGCGCAGGCTACGCTCTCTCGTACGCCAAGCGAGAGTCGGCCATGAAGCACGATCGCGAGCAGGGCCCTGAAACGACGCGATCCATCAACGCCGAGGTCGAGGGCCTCTATCGTCAAGAGTCCCGTCGGGTTCTGGCGACATTGATTCGCCTGCTGGGCAGTTTCGAACTGGCCGAGGAAGCCTTGCAGGACGCGTTTATCGCGGCGGTCGATCAGTGGCCGCAAACCGGCGTGCCGCAAAACCCACGGGCGTGGCTGATCTCGACGGGACGTTTCAAGGCCATCGACAGCCTGCGTCGGCGCTCGCGTTTCAATACGTCGCTGATCCACATGGCCCGCGAGCTTGAGGATCACGTCCAGACACCTGATCCGGACAGCGTTGAGGACGATCGGCTGCGCCTGATGTTCATCTGCTGTCATCCGGCACTGACCGACGATGCCCAGGTTGCGCTGACCTTGCGTGAGATCTGCGACCTGACCACTGAACAAATCGCCCGTGCCTTCCTGACCCGGCCCTCTACCATTGCGCAGCGCATCGTGCGGGCGAAAAACAAGATTCTTGACGCCCGTATCCCTTATGAAGTGCCTGCTTTCGCGGAGCTGCCCGAGCGGCTGGACGCAGTATTGCGCGTGATTTATCTGGTGTTCAACGAAGGCTATTTCGCGTCGTCCGGGGACCAGTTGACTCGCAACGACCTGTCCAGCGAAGCCATCCGCCTGGGTCGATTGCTGCTGGAGTTGCTGCCGGAGCCAGAGGTCGCGGGGCTGCTGGCGTTGATGCTGCTTCACCAGTCCCGGCGTCTGGCGCGGATGACCGCCAGCGGCGAACCGGTGTTGCTGGACCAACAGGACCGTCGCCTGTGGGATCGGGCAATGATCCAGGAGGGCGAAGCGCTGGTGGAACAGGCCCTGCGCTCCGGACGGCACGGGGCCTACAGCGTGCAAGCGGCCATCGCGGCCCTGCATGCACAGGCACCCAGCGCCGAAGCCACCGATTGGGCGCAAATCGTCGGGCTTTACGACGTATTGCTGCGCCTGACCGACTCGGCGGTGGTTGAGCTTAATCGAGCGGTTGCCATCGCCATGCTACGGGGTCCGCAGGCTGGCCTGGCGTTGCTCGGCGCGCTGTTGACCCGTGAGGAATTGCGCGATTACCACTTGGCCTGGTCGGCGAAGGCTGACTTGTGTCGGCGCGCTGGCCTCCTCGATGAGGCACGACGGGCGTATCGCATGGCCATCGAAAAAGCCCGGCAAAGCGTTGACCGGCGTTTTCTCAAGCGTTGTCTGCACGAACTGGAATCCCGAGCCTGAGTGGCCGGTAACCGCTTGTCGGCGACGAAAAATCAGCTGACCGACCTGTCGATTTCCATTCGCGCTGTACGACTAATCCTGTGCATGGGGCAGAAAGCCCGTAACGGAGGACGTCATGAAATACCTTTGCCTGATCTACAGCAACGAACAGATCCTGCATACACACCCGGACAGCCCCCGCGATGACGAGTGTTTCGCCTATGCCGAGTCCGTCCAGGCCAGTGGCCACATGCTGGCAGCGGAGCCCTTGGAGTCAGTACAGACCGCCACCACCGTTCGCATGCGCAATGGCAAAGTCCGGATTACGGACGGACCCTTTGCCGAAACCAAGGAACAGCTGGCCGGTTTCTACCTGATCGACGCCAAGGACCTCAATGATGCCTTACACATCGCCGCGCACATTCCGGCGGCGCGTGTGGGCAGTGTCGAGGTGCGCCCGGTTCGGACCCTGAATCTGCAGCCGTCTGCACAGGGCAGCGACGGCACGAAACGACCACAGGAGAACCTTTATGAAAACCGCTACGAAACTTGATCGCCCAGACGCCAGCCAGGAAATCCAGGCGGTGATCCAACAATGGACCACCGCTGTGCGGGACAAGAATCTGGACGCAATCATGGCCTACTACGCGCCGGACATCGTCGCCTATGACGCGATCGTTGCGCTGCAATTCAAAGGCGCCGAAGCCTACCGTAAACATTGGGCATTTTGCCTGGGCCTGTGTGAAGGGGCGATGCTGTTCGAGCTGCGGGACCTGGTCATTCACGCCGACGACGAGGTGGCTTTTGCCCACTGGCTGTGCAGTTGCGGCGCCACCGATGACAAGGGCGAACAGAAATCCTCATGGATGCGGGCGAGCGCAGGTTATCGCCGCATGAACGGTCAATGGAAAGCGATGCATGAGCATTTTTCCGCCCCCTTTGACATGGAAAGTGGCAAGGCGCTGTTCGACCTCAAACCCTGACTGGCGGCTTGGCCTGCCGCAAAGGAGCATAAACATGAGCGTACAAGCCATCCCCGAGGGTTTTCACAGCCTGACGGCATTTCTGAGCATCCAGCAAGCCGCCGACGCGATCGAGTTTTATAAAAAAGCGTTCGGCGCCACCGAAGACTTTCGCCTCGATACACCTGACGGGCGTGTCGGCTATGCGGCCCTGCGCATCGGCAATTCCATGCTGATGATGTCCGAGCCCTGTGAGCAGGGGGCGCTGGGCAGTCCGGACCCGTCCGGCAAATCGCCCGTGGGGTTGCATCTGTATGTTGAGGACGTCGACGGCACCTGCCAGCGGGCCATTGAAGCCGGAGCCGAACAGCTGATGCCCGTGACGGACATGTTTTACGGTGATCGCACGGGCACGCTGAAAGACCCTTACGGGCACTGCTGGTTAATAGCAACCCACAAGCAGGACTTGTCTGTGGACGAGATTCGCAAGCGCGCCGCCGAAATGTTCAATCAAAGTTAACGTTATATATCTGTCAGCCCGCTTCTATTGAAGATGCGGGCTGTTTCCTATTTCCTACATATAAATGTCGATCACTCTTGTAAGAAAGTTTATTACGAGGTTTTTTTGCGTCGGATGATTGTAATTATCATTTGGCGCGTTTAGTCTCCTGTCTATACAAATGGTGGCCATTTGTTCATTGATTGAATTTCAACTGTTCATTTAATGTGGGTCCGATCTGTTCTCGCCGCATGACTGTTGGCGGAGACTTGAATTTTTCCGGAATGGATAAGTATGTAGGAGTCATCCTACCTATAGGCCCCGAATAGACATGAGTCGGGAAAGACGTGTCATGGGGATGACACGTCGGGTGTCTTGAACCGCTCATGCTGACATCAATCCGGGTATGCAGCCGACACTTGTTGTTTGCATGCCGTGTATGAAGTTCCAATAAAAGAGCCCGCTTCAGGGGCCATTAACTCTGCGCAACGCAATAACAAAAGTATTGATTTACATAAGGGAGCAAGTCATGAGCGTATCGTTTATCAAGGACGACGGTCCACCACGTTGCCTGTCCGGAAATGTTCTGCATGGAGGCCAAGGGGATGCCCTTCGTGCATTTCAGAAACTGGCAGCCAGGCAGGCGACGATGTCAAAGGCAGAACTGAGCGACCGGCAGGCGCATCTGCTCGGGCCGCGAGGGCTGCTGATGAACGTCAGTCGGCAGGTGGCGCGCCTGGGCAGGCAGGCCCCGGTTCTGGAAGAGATCCTGGAGCTGGAAGATCGCCAACGCATGGCATTGGCCGAGGACTCGGCGCGTTTCGTGCTCGGCCAGCATGATCGGTGCGCCGCATGCGAAAACCCGTTCAGCGGCAAAACCCGTGAGTTTCTCTGTTGTGTCGTTTTCGACGACGACGCCCCCTACGCTCTGGTCGAACGTTACGCCGCATCCGAAGCCCTTCGTCAGCAGGACGGCCAGTTCTTCTTCAAACTTATCGCGACAACGCGCCATACGGTGGAACGTCGTTTGGTATTTCAGGGGCTGCTCGAACATTTCGACGGGTTGCTCCCCATTGAACAGAGCATTTATCCACACAATTACCGCCGCGCTCAGCAAAGCCATCTGGACCGCGAAGAAGAACTCTACGGAAAACTTGCATTGGATAAGCCCATCCGCGTGCTTTTGGAAGAGCACTCGCCAGAATGGCTGCTGGAAAACCTGTGCGAGATCAAAACCCCGGCGGAGTAATGCGCCGACGCGCATTTAAATAACAACCGGAAAAAGGCGCCCTTTGATCGTTGAATCAGGGCGCCGCTATTTAAAGGTGAGGCATGCGCTCACCCGTTTATTGATCAAGATGCCGACACTTCCATATCCAGCGGCCCATCATTGGCTGCCGGGGTGGGTTGTGCGGCGCAGATTCGGTTACGGCCTGTACTTTTCGCCATATACAGGGCCTTGTCGGCTTCGTTGAGCCACGCGGCGGCATCCGACAGGCAGGGATGATAAGTCGCCACGCCAATGCTCAGGCTGATTTTCAGGTCGGGCAGGGTGGCGTCGTGGTAATTGGACACTTCGTGGTTCAGGCGCTCCAGAATTTCCAGGGCCAGATCCAGGCTGGTGTTGGGCAGGATCACACAGAACTCATCGCCCCCGTAGCGACCCGCCAGGTCAGCCTCGCGCAGGTTGGCCACCAGAGCGGCGCTCATTTGCTTGAGCACGGCATCACCGGCGATATGCCCATGAGTGTCGTTGATGGACTTGAAGTGGTCGATATCAATCAGCGCGACCGTGGTTTGCCGGGACAGCGTCTGGCAATTGCCAAACTCCAATTGCAGCAGATCCTTCCACGAACCATGGTTGATCAGTCCGGTCAGGCTGTCGGTGCGGCTCAGTTTGCTCAGAATATGTTTGTGTTCGCTCAGCTTCACGGCGAGTTGGTAACTGGCGTGGCCCACCACCAGCGGGTAAATCACCAGTACGGGCAGACAGGCATAGAGTTGCAACGTGGTGCTTTCAGGTACGAACGACGGTGAAAACAGCAGCGTGGCGATCAGAGCGCCGACCGCCTGGGCGATGCAGCCCAGCAAAAACAACCTTTGACCGCCTGCCGCAATGTTATGCATCCCCATCATCGCCAGAACGGTAACCGTAGGCAGCGGGCTGAAGCCCATCGACGCCGCCCAGAACCCGCCAGCGACGGAATCACAAAGGATATTGCGTCGCTCCGCCTGATAGGGCTGCGTGGAGCGCTGGGCCAGACGCAGTGCCACCTGAGGCCAGATCAGCACATTGCAGACCATCAGTGCCCAGATCCATGCTGGAGGATTCAGCGGATAAAGCGAGGCCGCGACGCTGATGCAACCTATGCTCACCCCGGCACTTCGGGACCAATAGATCCGCTTGGCAAACGACAATCCCTTGCCTTCGTAGTTTTTCATTGCTTCACCGGCGTAGCGTTGACCGGCCTGAATCCTTCGTACTAGACCGAAAGGCGGGAGTTTGAGCCTCTGTGGCCGGTTATGGGAAGGGCCTTTAGCCATTATTAATAAACCATCACAAACCATAGGCTCTGTACGAAGAGTCGGCGAGCGAAGGTCAGGCAAGGCAAAAACAGGCGAGGACGCGGAGTCTACTGCTGTAAATGAGCATCCCGTGCCTGTTTTTAACGCAGCATCACCGAGCGCAGCCACTTGTCGTACAGAGCCTAGGCCGCTCGTGGCGGCCTGGGCGGATGGCGCGGTGCTTAGTTGGCCTTCATGCGCTTTGTGAGGACAGCGGTGATGACGGCAAGCACCGCAATGGCAGCAGCCACATAACCCACGTCATGCAAACCCAGGTGTTCGATGGTCATGCCGCCAATGACTGAGCCCAGGCCGATACCGGCATTGGCCGCCGATACATTGAGTGTGCCGGCGAGGGCCTGAGCGTGAGGCGCGGCTTTCATGACCCTGATCTGGCAGATGGGAAACAGCGCGGTATGAGCAACGCCCCAGACAAATAACACCGCGCACAGCAACGGCAACGAACCTGCCGCCGGGACGCTTGCGGTCATCCCCAGGGCCAGCAACAGCGCAAAAACAATGGTCGAGCCCAGCGGGCTGCGGTCAACGTAGCGTCCGCCCAGGCCATTACCGATCAAACCGACCGCGCCAAAGCCCATCAACCACCAGCCCACATGAGCGGAAGGCACCAGCGCAATGCGTTCCAGCGTGTCGGCCAGGTAGGTATAAGCCGCGAACATCGCCGTGAACAACAGGATCGACAACAACAGGTTCGCGATAAAGCGCGGATCGCTGAGTATCTTCGCCTGTTTTGCCAGGCTGACTTTAGCGGTGGGCGCCAGCGAGGGCATGCAGATCCACAACAGCAACGCCATCAACATCGACAGCACGGTCAGCGCCCAGAAAGCCCCTCGCCAGCCCACGGCGTCGGCGAACAGGGTGCCCAAGGGAATGCCGAACAGCATGGCGGCGGAAATACCCAGATAAACCTGAGCTACCGCTTTGCCCGAACGCTCCGGCCCGGCCAGCAAACTGGCCGTTTCGCTGGCCGTACCCCAGAACACCGGCAGCGCCAGCGCGGGAATGAACCGGGCGAACGCCAGCACCCAAATGTTGCCGGAAACCGCCGCCAGGGCGTTGGCCGCCGCGAAGATCAGCAAGATGGTGACAAAAGTGCGCTTGCGGTCCAGATGCGACAACATGGCAGTCAGCGGCGGGCCAAACAGCATCACCGTAAAGGCAAACAGCGTGACCAGCAGCCCGGCTTCGGAAATGGAAATACCCAGATCCCGCGCCATGGAAGGCAGCAAACCGATGATCAGGAACTCAGTGGTGACGATCACGAAACCCGCCAACGCCAGAATGGCGATGGACAACCCGGAACTCGTGGATTTTTCGCCGCTGGTCGCGCCAGTGGCCGTGGTGTCTAAGGAAGGCATACAAAAAACCCGAAATTAAGAATGCCGCTAGCCTATTAGAGAAACGACTTCTTATCTTGGGTGGTTTTTCCGGGCACTATGGAATTTATTTCATTAATCAAGGCGCCGACATGCTCTCCACCGACCGTCTCAAAGGCATCGCCACCTTTGTCGCCGTGGCCAATGCCGGCAGCTTCACCAGTGCCGCCGAGCGCCTGAATCTGACCAACTCAGCCGTCAGCAAAAGCGTTGCACGGCTTGAAGCGCGTCTGGGCATGCGGCTGTTCGAACGCACCACCCGCAGCCTTTCCCTGACCGAGGAAGGTACAGCGTACTACGCCGTTTGCAGACGCATCCTCGACGAGCTGGAGGACGCCGAAACTGCGCTGGCCGCCCAGCGCTCGGAACCCGCCGGGCATTTGCGGGTGGACTTGCCCGCGTCGTTTGGACGGCTGCAAGCCTTGCCGCTGATCCTGCAGTTTGCTGAACAGCACCCGAAGCTGCGCCCCCATGTGTCTTTCACTGACCGTTTTGTGGATTTGCTGGAAGAGGGCGTCGATCTGGCTGTCAGGATCGGCGGCTCGGCGGCCTGGCCCTCGACGCTGGGCCATCGGTATCTGGGGACCGAACGGGTGATTTTCTGCGCGGCACCCGCTTATCTCCAGCGCCATGGCACGCCCCAGACAGTCGAAGAGCTGGCCGATCATGCGTGCGTTCTGTACGGCAAGACGTATGGCAGCACCAGCCCGTGGCTGATTCTCGATGCCACCGGGCAGACGCAGATGCGCATGATGGAAGGGCGCATCATCGTTGGCGACGCCGAAGCCCAGGTCGCCGCTGTCGTGGCCGGAAGTGGCGTTGCGCAACTGGCGACCTGGCTGATCAAGGCGCAACTTCAGCGCGGCGAACTGGTGGAAATCCTCCCGCACCTGGCCACCGAAGGCTTGGACCTGCACCTGGCGTGGCCGCGTAATCGCGAGTCCCTGCCCAAGGTGCACAAGCTGGTTGACTGGCTTTCGGCGGCGTTGCGGGTGGATTAAGCCTCGCTCGCTGTCAGCGTGTTTCCAAGCTGCTCAAGCAGGCGCTTCGCGGCCCGACGCTGCACCGCCGCCTTGACGAGGGCCAGGAAAAATATGAACAACATCGTGCCCAGCGCCACCAGCATGAACCGTTGTGTGTTCAGCTCGGTCTTGATGTGCGCGACACTGGCCGGGCTGCCGAAGTCTTCGCAGATGGAACTGAAGCGCTGGGGCGGGAAATCGGTTTCATCGTCCAGCACCTGCAACGCTTGAGGCGACGCGCAGGTTTGCGCCGAAAGCAGGGGTTGGCCGAACGGCGAGAATTTCACGTCTTGCTCCGACACATAGAAGAAAGGCGTGTCTTTGAAACTCACCAGCACATAGTTCGACGTCGCCAGCGAAAACGACAGTGCCACGGCCAGATAAATCAGCATCGCAGCGATCATCGCCCCGATATTCCGGCGCTTGAGCTGTTGCAGGGTGAATTTCATCTTCAGATCATTGAAGTCTCTCCAGTCGATGTAATCCCTGGCCAACGACACATCGCCCAGTTGCAAGCGATGGCGCGATTGCCAGCCATGGAACGCCTCGGCCTGTTCGAGCGAGTGCGCGGGGATATTGAACTCGAAACGGAAATGTTCCAGTTCCCGCGCTTCGCGTTTCATCTGTTCGAACTTCGCATTGGCAAACTCCGCCTTGCCCCCCAGCAAACGCCACAGACGGTCACGCAGAAACAACAGGGATCGGGCGCGCCGGTAGATATAGACAAAGCCTGCGGCCAGCACGATCAGGTTCAGAAAAACGATGATGGACGTGGGGTTGGTGATGAGTCCGTCCAAAGGGGTATCAGCTGCGAGCGGGGTAGACATGAACACCGTGCCTTGTGTGGTTAAAGCACCAAGGCTCAACGACTTTGCCTCGAAGCGATAACAGATATTTGCTCAAATGCCGTAAGAAGAGTCTTTAGTGTGTGTAGGGTATGACTGACCGACGCTGATTAATGCATCAAACCAAGTATTGACCGGCTATCGGCCATGCGCTGCAATACAGCCTGTTTCGCCCCACACCTGATGGATCCAGCCCAACCTTTCAGCTTTCGGCAACAGGAAGTCGCCATGCCAGAACTCTCAAGCCTTATCGCGTTTTCCCTCATTTGCCTGGGCATGGTTCTGACCCCCGGGCCGAACATGATTTACCTGGTTTCGCGCTCCATCTCTCAAGGGCCCAAGGCCGGGCTGATTTCCCTGAGTGGGGTGGGTGTCGGATTTCTGTTCTACATGCTCTGCGCGGCGTTCGGTATCACCGGGCTGATCATGGCGGTGCCTTACGCTTACGACACCCTGCGTTACGCCGGTGCGCTGTACTTGCTGTATCTGGCGTGGCAAGCCGTCAAGCCCGGCGGCCGCTCACCCTTTCAGGTCAAAGACCTGCCCAGGGACAGCAATCGCCAGTTGTTCCTCATGGGCCTGATGACCAACCTGCTCAACCCCAAAGTGGCCGTGCTGTACCTCTCCCTGCTACCGCAGTTCATTACCTTGGGCACCGGTGCCAGCGTGCTGAGCCAGTCGTTGATTCTGGGCAGTTGCCAGATCGTCGTCAGCCTCAGCGTCAACGCCTTGATTGCTTTGGGGGCCGGTTCCATCGCCGTCTTCCTCACCCGTCGCCCCACCTGGGCCGTGGTGCAGAAATGGCTGATGGGCACCGTAATGTTCGGGCTGGCGGTGCGGATGCTGGCGGAAGGGCGAAAGACGTAATAACTGGCTCTTGTAGGAGCGAGGCTTGCCCGCGAAGAACGATAACTCGGTAAATCGGGGCCACCGTGGTGCATGATTCGCGGGCAAGCCTCGCTCCAACGAGGGCTGCCGCCTCATTTCTTGTTATCAGTAATCGCCTTCAACAATTCCCCGTGGGCCTTGGCATCTTTTTGCAGGGAGATCACATTGACCATCGCCATGCGTTTGCCCGAGGCAGCCGTCACCGTCGTGCTCAAAACCTTGCCCCCATCGACGCTGCCGGAGATATCCAGTTGGCGCACGCCTAAACCACGGCGCACCATTTTCTTCACGCCCAGCTCTTTGAAGTCCTTGTAACTGGCCTTCTGCTGTTCACGGGTGGCAGCGATGACGCCATCCAGCGTCGGGCCATCATTGCTCGACACTTTTTCGCCGGACTCCAAGGGCGCCTCGGTCACGATCACGACGCGCTTGGCTGCCTTGTTCATGTACAGCGAACCCGTCACCCCGGCTGCCTTGGCCTTGGCGTCGATCTCCGGCATCGGGCTTTTCACGTACTCCTTGGGCAGGCGAAACACAAACTTCCCGCCCAGCATCGACACCTTCTGCATGGTCGGCGCTTTCTGTTTGGCCTGTTGCTTAGTGGCTGCATAAAGGCTCGCGCTGCTCATCCCGAGGGTAATGGCGGCAATGAACAGAACGGTTTTACAGCTGAAAAACCGCATGGGGTTTCCTCATTTGAGGCGCGGATAAGGCGCGGCGAATGTCTGATTGTGGGGTTAGTGGCGCTGAAGGCATCAAACCGCAATTGTCGCACCAGTGGTGAGACCATTGCCTGGAATAAAATGACACGGCTCCAGGAAGCTTGGTTCTGCTGAACGTATTTGTGTCAGCAATCGCCAGTGGCCATGCTACTTGACCGCTATAGGTGCAAAGATCGGCCGAATTCCCCGACACTTCGGATACGCCGAACACCCCCAAAAATTACCCCCCGCATTTGCCCCGGTCCGGGCGACCCTTATGACCATTTCCTTCCTGCAGTGCGGGCAGGCTGGCGCTTTGGGTTCTACGGGCGGCTCCGGTAAGGGCAGAGGCGCTTCGACGGTGGCTTCAGGCTCGACAACCGGTTCGATCCGGGCGTCAGGTGCCACCCGCTCCTGAGTGGGCGCGGGAGTTGAACGCTTGGCATCGGCAATCCAACGATCCAACAGGTCGCCGTCCACCAGCTTCAGATTGCGCCCCGAGGCGAACTCCTTCGCCGCTTTGGTAAACCGCCCACTGCTGATCACGAAACCACCGACAGCCCCTTCGGCCGCCATCGCGCCATACAGCTCACGAACCACCGGCACACCGACTTGCACCGAGCGCCACTGCTTGCACTGCACCAGGTAGGTTTCGCCATCCTTGCGCGCCACCAGATCAACCCCGCCATCCGGTCCGGCGCCGCCCGCTTCCTCCACACTGAAACCCTGCCGACGCAGCGCTTCACCCACCAACTGCTCGAATTCAAGCCAGCTGATGCTCAGCAACGTATTGCCACCCGGCGTCGCCACCGAGTCCAGCAGCTTGCGACGTTTACGGCGGCCCAACACCGAAATCAACGCGCCGCCGAGGAAGATCATCGGGAGCAGAAACTGCCCAACCATTGCCATGTTTTTAAAGGCTGAATTGATCAGCATCGGACTCAACTGGCGCGTACCGGCATACGTCGGCAGCGGCTCAATGGCGACTGAATGCAAATACAAGCCCGATGCAACGGCCAGAAGGATGCCGAGCCACCAGGGCAATTTGCTGGCGACAAAGAGCAGGGCGGGGAGGTTTGACGCGTTTTTGCGGGACATGTCCGTTGCCTTTACGAAGTGATCAAGCGCTTCCGTTGCCGGGCCGTAATGGTGCGCAATACCCATGCGGGAAGTAAAGGTTCTTAACCGCACAGCGCTGTCAGGCAGTTGGGCATACGAGCGGCGCGCCTGGAGGAGGGAATATAGGGAAGGTTGGCATTGGGTGTTCCCTGCCGTCCCACCGCCAACATCATTCAGTTCGTGATCGGGTCTGCTCGACAATCTCGAGAAAGGCCTTAACCAGCGGGCTGCGCTCGCGTTTACGCGTTAATACCAGCAAGGGGGCAGTGGCCCCGGGTTCGGCCAAGGGCCGATAGGTCACGCCACGTTTCACCAGTGTTTGGGCGCACTGGGGCACTACGGCGACGCCCCTGCCTGCGGCGACCAGCGCGATGATCGAGGTGATTTGCTTGCCCTTTGGCGCGGGCAGGGGTGTCAGCGCTTGGCGCCTGAAGAGCGCCTCGATGATCTCGTTCAACCCGGAGCCGTAGTCGGTCGGGAAGGCGATCAACGGGTGGGCGCTCAGTTCGGCAAGCGTGACCTGTTCTTGCCGGGCAAGCGGGCTGTCACTGGCAATGGCCGCGACCAGCGGCTCGTTGTCGAGGCTGATGGCCTGGATCCCGGCATCTTCGGGGGGCGGCGGCATACGACTCATGCCGATATCCAGACGTCCTTCGATCAGTTGCGACCATTGGGCGCTGGACGCGCCTTCTTCCACTGTCAATTGCACATCCGGATACGCCGAGCAGAACGCCTGAATGGTCTGGCTGAAAATGTCCGACAGCGCAATCGAACTGGCGTAGCCCACCGCCAGATGACCCGCGGAACCCGCCGCCAGCTTGCTGGTAATGCTCGCGGTCAGATCGACTTGTTCCAGCAACGCCCGGGCGTAGGGCAGCAAGTGTCCACCTTCGGAGGTCAGCGTGACGTTACGAGTGCTGCGATCGAACAGGCGAAATCCCAGCTCCACCTCCAGTGCCGAAATCTGCCGAGTCAGTGGCGGCTGGGAAATGTGCAGGCGTGCCGCGGCACGGCCAAAGTGCAACTCGTCGCTGACGATCAAGAAGTAGCGCAGGCGGCGTAGGTCAATCATCGTCATCCTTGAGGTATCAATCGGTCAGAAATGGGTATTGGATCCTTTTGGCAACCTATCTTATAAAGTTGTTTAAAAATATTACAAATAATCTTGGGAATGATCGTGTGAGCTGTCCTCGAGTTGCCTTGTTTTTGGCTGGGTGCGCCGCGTTTATCAACCTTTATTCCACTCAAGGACTGATGAACGAGCTGGCTGCTGCGTTTCAACTATCGGCTAAACAAGCGAGTTGGAGCATCACCGTCACTACCCTTGCCGTGGCACTCACTGCCCCCTTTGTTGGTCGGTTGACTGCGCGAGGCAAGCAGCATCGGGTCATCGCCGTGGCCGCGATATCGATGGCACTGCCTGCGGTGATGGCATCCTGCTCGGACAGCTTCAGCGAGCTGCTGCTCTGGCGAGCGGTTCAGGGCGTGCTGATTCCTGTGGTGTTTGCCACGAGTGTTGCTTATATCGGCGTTCGCTGGAGCGGCGGTGCCGTGACAGAAATGACCAGCCTGTATATCGCCGGCACGGTTATGGGAGGCTTTAGCGGACGCTTTTTGACCGGCTTGCTGACCGAGTTCGAGGATTGGCGTCTAGCGCTGGCAGTGCTGGCCGGTTTGAACCTGATCCTCGGTCTGGGAATTTTGCTGCTGTTGCCCCGCAACCCTCGGTCAACCCTACCACCGCCTGCCGATCACCCGACAATGCGCAGCGAATTGCTAAGCAGGCCGTTGCTGACCACCTACGCCGTGGGTTTCTGCGTGCTGTTCGCCCAAGTCGCGACGTTTACTTATGTCGGCATACACCTGGACCGGGCGCCGTTTGGGCTGGGTACCGCTGCGCTCGGTTCGATTTATACGGTGTTCCTGCTTGCCCTGGTGGTGGTGCCGATCGCCGGGCGCATGAGCAAGAACCGGCCTCGTAGCGAATTGATCAAGGTGGCGGCATGGCTGGGCGTCAGCGGTTCCGTGCTGACCCTGGGGCCATCGTTGTGGCTGATCGTTGTCGGTCTGGCACTCAGTTGCACCGGCGTGTTCCTCGCCCAGTCCGCCGCCAATTCCTTTATTACCGTCCATGCCCGGCAAAACAAGGCCGGCGCCGTGGGCCTGTATCTGACTTGCTATTACCTGGGCGGCAGTTTCGGCGCCTTTGTGCCGGGTGTCCTGTGGGAGCCATGGGGCTGGCCTGGCTGTATCGCGTTGATCGCGGTTTTCCAGTTGCTGCCGCTGCTGATTGTGCGTGGTGGCTGGAAGTCTTCCCCATTGCCGTCATCGCCGCTCCCGCGCCCGTGAACGTACCTGAAATCATCATCCGACAAGGAAAAACCGAGATGACTGCGAGTAACGACCTCAACAGTGCTTGGGAAAGTATCAATAACGACTGAATCGGTATTGGCCTGTACTTCGGGTTTTTATCAAGCTACTGAAACTCCCGATCTGGCGTGGATTTGATGCCCTGGGTTGGAAATTTACAGATTCTGGAAGATTGCAAGGAAAGCCGTATGCAGCTCATTGCCTTTTGCCCGCCAAAAGTTCATCCCCAACACTCTGCCGTGAGTGGGAATGCCGCGCTTGACCAGAGAGGCGTCCCGCAAACCTGCCCGCTCGACGGCGTTCTGGAGTGCCGAATTTCCGCCAGCAAGATGACATCGTATGGCGGCATGGAATACACCCACTCGGAAATCCTCAACGCCTTCGTCGCAGGACAGGATGAGGCCGAGTTGCGCGACAGGCTGCATCAGGTCGACGTCTGGTTCCACGAAAGTTGCGAAGGGTCGGGCAGAGAAATTGCCTCCGCGGTGTAGACCTTACCGCACCTCCTTTCGACATTAATTGAGCTGACCTTCCTGAGCTGGACGGAATCGTCACGCCTGCAGAAAAGTGGATATCCAATGAAGACTGTGTTCGAAAGCCTTATTCCGATTCCCGTGGCGGCCTTGGGTGCATGGTTCGGTTACATGACCGGACTGCCGCTGGGTGATCTGATCGGCGCGATCTGCCTCGTCACGGCGCTCAGCAAAATGGGCGTACGCATGCGTATGCCGTATCCGTTCGTAGCTACCGTGCAGTTGCTGCTGGGGGTCAGCGTCGGCTCGATCGTCACCGCCTCAATGATGCGTGAGCTGACGGATTTCAGCATTCTGGTCGGCTTGCTCATCTGCATGACTACGCAGATTTTCGTCGGCTACAACTGGCTGCGACGGATGGAACGCTGGGGGCATTTAGAGAGCCTGCTCGGATCCATTCCCGGCGCAATGGCGGCGGTGATGACGGTCTCGGGAGAGGAGGGCCCGGCCTCCGGGCGCATCGCGTTCGTGCACATTGTCCGTTTGCTCGCGCTGCTGCTGGCGGTGACGATCATTGCCGGTGGGCACGCTGAAAGCCCGGCCCCGATACTGGGTTCGTTCAATGATTACCTGGGCGTGATCCCTCCAGCGATCGCGGCAGTGGTCGCCGGTTATTTGCTGGAGCGCTTTGATGTTCCTGCCCCCTACATGTTGACCGGACTGATTTGCACCGCCGCGGTCAACGTCGGTTTTCCGCAAGCCCATCTGCATGTTCCCGATCCGCTGGCGATCATTGCGCTGATCCTGCTTGGCGGCCTGATCGGCATTCGCCTCAAGGACATCACGCTCAAGGATTTCGTGCGCTACATCCGCGCCGGTCTGGTGGTCACTGCCCTGACGTTCTGCACGACATTGCTGGTCGCCTTCGCGTTCAGCAAGCTGACCGGCAAGCCGTTCCTGTCGCTATTCATGTCGTGGGTTCCTGGCGGTGTTGAGGTCATGACCGCAGCGGCTTTGCTGCTCAAGCTTGATCCTGCCTTCGTGATGCTCAATCACGTGGTGCGGATGTCGATTATCCATATCTCACCGGTATTTCTGCCTAAACGGCTGCTGCAGGAACCGCAGCCTGACCACTGATTGCTGCAAAAACTTCGAATGATAAGGATGTGATCTCGATGAGTATTGCTATCACGACCCAACGCTGCGCGACGGTCATCATGCTGTTTCCCACGCCTGGAGGATATTGCCTCCTACGGGCACGCGTTTGCCCGCGAGGCGGCAGGCCACTCGCCACAGGATGGTTTGATCCGGCGCTACCGCGGGCAAGTCCCGAAACCAACGCCCTGCCAAATCGCCCGCCACCAAGGCCGAGCCAGCCGACGCGACACCGACTCAGCCTGTATCTGCGGATGCGGCAACATCTTGGGCATATCCCGCAACCGAATCCACGGCTCGCTCTGCCAATGCAGCAAACTCACCGACAACCCCGGCCATTGCAGCAGGCTCAGGTTTGGCGCGCGGTCGTCCGTCGGCACCTGATCGCCCCGCAGCGAAGGCACCACGTCATTGGTAATCCACTGCCGCAGCCCACGATTTTCCGCGTGATAGTGATGAACCAGCATTGCGTACGCCCCCGACTCATTGAGCATCAGCTCATCCTCATCCCCGTAATGATGACTCAGCGTCATCACTCGATACTGATCCGCATCCAGCTTGCGCATCGTCCGCTCATTCAACGGCCAGCCCATCAAACGTCCCAAATCCCGAGCGCTGAACCAGGCTTGGGTTTCCAGCAGCAGGGCATGGAGCGGGCGGTTGTGGCGGTGGAAGGTGGTGGGTTTGAGGGCTTCTGTTGTGGAGGGCCAGCGAGGGCTTGGTGAGTCGAGGTTAGGCATTATGTGATCTCTGCTGTTCGCTTCTTTAAAAGGCGTCGGGAGTTAAGAAACCTCACAGCAGAAAAGGCCGGACGTATTTCCCTTGCGGGTCTTGTATTAGTCCACTCCCGACATAGCAGAAATTTTAGGACGCGCAGCCGGGGGCCGCAGGTACAAAAAAGCCGCATTTTATCGGGGGCGGTCTGGCCGCTGCTGTTAAGTCTCTTTGTGCGTTTCTTAGGCGCGGTGCAAGGGTAGGGCGGGTTGATGGGGTGGGCAAGGGGGAAGGTTGTAGGGCATTTCTGAAAATTTTGGCGAGCAGGTTAGCGGTCAGTTTGGGTATTTGTCTGACCGGGTTTGAAAAAATAATCGGTTGGGGGGATGTAAGGCTTACACCGGATTGACTCCTGCATAATCCGATCAGTAGAGCAACGGGTATGAAGCCGCTACTGCTCGACAATTCCATGCCGTATGAATAACCCTACACCACGATGGGAAGCTGCCCGCTTGGGCGCTGGTGTGCATGAGCTAATTCCGGAGGCGGCATTCAATTTCAATGACCGGACCCTCCGCTCTGGAGGGCATGAAGCGATCATTAAAAGGAATTGCAATGTCATTCGATGCCTATCTACACATCGAAGGTGTGCCTGGCGAAACCCTATCTGCGGGCTACGAAAACTGGATCGAACTGGAGGATTTTGAGCTTTCAGCAAATCAGACCGCTTCTGCGACCGCCACTTCATCAGGTGGCGCTACCTCCGGCCGCGCTTACATGAGAGACATGCTTGTCCGTAAGTTAGTGGACAACGCCACTCCAAAACTTCACGAAGCCTGCTGCAGCGGAAAGCACTTCAATAAAGTCAGCCTTCACGTTTTTAGAGCGGGTGATTCCAAAGTCAAATATTTGGAAATCCAACTGGAGGAAGTCATTATCAGCTCATTTTCGTTACTGGGTAATGGCGGTACGGCCAACGCCTTTCCAAGTGAGTTGCTGACCTTGAACTACGGACGCATCAAAATGGTTTATTCAAAACAAATCCGCAGCACAGGACAAATGTCAGGGCAAATTACCGGTGGCTGGGATGCAATCAGCAACAAGGTTCATGCCTGACACCTGTTCAAGCGTTTTGAGAATAGGCTCATGAGTTTGCTTACCCACAAACACACTGCCAATTCCGGTAATTGCATCAGTCTCAAACTCGGGGTGTCGTCATGGAACGGCACGTCTTTGCGCAAGCAAAGTATGACCAGCGCCGCAATTCACGGTTCTCCCCATGGAAGTGATGCACCAGTATCGTGTAACCCACCCCGATTCGCCCGCCATTAATTGTTCTTCAGGTTTGTGACGAGTGCTGAGTAACACCACGTGGCGCTCATTTCTTACGCGCGGTTTGGCGGGCGGGCAAGGTTGTAGGGGGATTCTGAAAGGAGCTTAGGCCGGCGCTGTGCTCGGACAGTCACCGAGCACTCGAAACGTGTTCAGATGGGACTGCAACGCCTCCCGGCTCGGCCTGTCAGACGGCGTCTCAGGAAGAAAAATAGGTTTGTTTGCTAGCGCTCCGTATTCACTGCTCTTCAGCGGTTCAACCATATTCACCCGTAACGTATCGGGATCAATCCACAAAAGGCCCAGGTCATACAGCGTATGAATGTCTGCGCGAAGCAGTAAACCGTTGCTGACCACATTCGTCTTTGTGCCCTGATACGGGACGACGTGTGCCGCTTCAAGTAGAGCCGTGATAAGGCAACCGGTCACCGCGCACTGCCCTGAATAGGCCGTGAGTAATTTTTTACGAAATTCCGCTTGGCCTTGGCGCCGGACAATACTGGACAAAACGCGCTTACGGGCATCGACGATGCCATCAGGATCGAACGCTCTTTGTGTATCCAGCTCGGCTTCTATAACGGTTATTTCCCGACTCGGACTGCTCGCTCTTTGCAGTTTGAATTGAGTCGGTGCTGAACCTTCATAGCCTTTGCAGGTAAAACGGCCTTCGAACGTAAAACCTGCGCCTGGGTGCTCGTATTTCTTTTTCCGGTAGAACACCAACAATTCTAAGCCAAGCGCAATGTGCTCTTTGATGAGAGGGTCGGTGCCACCTTTGAGCTGGCCTTCCATCCAGAGCAAGTCGCCGGTGAGCCTATCGTTGTACTGGGTTCGGTCAGCCGTTTTATGCTCAGTGACGAAGATCCATACAGAATCCAAGCCGGTTGGCTTGAAAATCCCATTATTGATACTCGAAGCGGTGATCTGGAAAAGTCCCTTCAGGTCATCACGGGTGTAGACCTTACCTGCCTCCAACCGCTGTGATGCGAACACTCCAGAGAGTGAAGGCTGTAAGATATTTTTTGACAACGTGTAGTCCTTTTCCGAAAAGCTGTAGGAAAAGGATGGTGCATTAGTAGGGTGGTTCGTTACAAGTTCGATTTATGTGGGGCGGTCACGATTTTGTCGCGGCGCAATGCTCAGTGCCCGCAAGTAGGAAACATCCGAAAACCTTATCAGCGGTCTCCAAATCGTCCATTCCCCGCTCCATAACGGGCTCAATCAGCGGAAAATCTTGCGTCATTCCCTCAATGGACCTAATGAATGAAGCAAGAACGGACGCAATACATCGGGCACTTCGGTGTGGTTTTTATGCTGCACCGGTTTACCGTAACCCCCTCTGATCGCCCTGGTCTCCAACACTTACGATTGTCCGAGAGTGTCGCCACAGACTATGAAATCAACACGTTGGTGATCGACCTTTATGAGCGCATGCAGGCCAAGGGTTTGCCTTGTGAAATGTTGGTGGCGATATCCAAACCCTTGCTTCGTGAGCAAGCTGATAGGTTCAACGAGCAACGGATTAATATTGTGCGTATAGCAAGCGGTTCAGCAGCTATGTTGTTTAAGCCGGCCGGGGCCTTGGCGAGTTTTCTGGCCGGGTCGGGGGCCGGGGCTTTTGTCGACGACCGACTGCGCACCTATCATCAAGGTGACGTTGTGATTGATGCCCATGCTTCAGTCAGTGGCGGCATTGGTCCGCAGCACTCGTCAATGTCTTTGTTGATTGCGGCCAGGATCAATCCGTCATGATGGATAACATACTCTTCGGATTGAGCTTTAGCGTTGCTTGCCTCCTGATGTACAAGGTGAAGTCCCGCAGGTATCGCAAGTGGCTGGGGATTTTACTGGGCACTGTTGGGGTCGTTCTAACCTTCACGGTCAGACCGGAGCCGGATAGATTTTCTCCGTTTACGCTTTCCCTCATGATGTGGATCGTCGGCTTGACGTTGTTCTGTGAGAGGGGGAAGTACGAAGATGATGATTAAGCGTGTTTACGACTAAGCTGTATTTCTATGTTTATCAGTGCCCAATAAAAAAGCCAGAAGCATTACGCTTCTGGCTTTATTTGGGCTCAGGGCTGAGCAGCCCTGATGATCAATCCCAGCTCAACGCCCCACCCGTTTGATACTCAATCACCCGAGTCTCAAAGAAGTTCTTCTCTTTCTTCAAGTCCATGATTTCGCTCATCCATGGGAATGGATTCGTGGTACCCGGGTATTCTTCTTTCAAACCGATTTGCGAAAGGCGACGGTTGGCGATGAATTTGAGGTAGTCCTCCATCATCGCGGCGTTCATGCCCAGTACGCCGCGGGGCATGGTGTCGCGGGCGTATTCGATTTCTAGCTGGGTGCCTTGCAGAATCATCTGGCTGGCTTCTTCCTTCATCTCGGCGTCCCACAGGTGCGGGTTTTCGATTTTGATCTGGTTGATCACGTCGATGCCGAAGTTCAGGTGCATGGATTCGTCGCGCAGGATGTATTGGAACTGCTCGGCGACGCCGGTCATTTTGTTGCGGCGGCCCATGGAGAGGATCTGGGTGAAGCCGCAATAGAAGAAGATGCCTTCCAGTACGCAGTAGTAAGCGATCAGGTTGCGCAGCAGTTCCTTGTCGGTGTCGACGGTGCCGGTTTCGAACTTCGGATCGGAGATCGAACGGGTGTATTTCAGGCCCCAGGCGGCTTTTTTCGCGACTGACGGGATCTCGTGGTACATGTTGAAGATCTCGCCTTCATCCATGGCCAGCGATTCGATGCAGTACTGGTAAGCGTGGGTGTGGATCGCTTCTTCGAAGGCCTGGCGCAGGATGTACTGGCGGCACTCCGGGTTGGTGATCAGGCGGTACACGGCCAGCACGAGGTTGTTGGCAACCAGGGAGTCGGCGGTGGAGAAGAAGCCCAGGTTGCGCATGACAATGCGGCGCTCGTCGTCGGTCAGGCCTTGCGGGTCTTTCCAGAGGGCGATGTCGGCGGTCATGTTGACTTCTTGCGGCATCCAGTGGTTTGCGCAACCGTCCAGGTACTTCTGCCACGCCCAGTCGTACTTGAAAGGCACGAGCTGGTTCAGGTCGGCGCGGCAGTTGATCATCATTTTTTCGTCAACGGCCACGCGGGCGCTGGCGCCTTCGAGTTCGGCCAGACCTTCAGCGACGTCCAGGGCGTCCAGGGCTTTTTTGGCGCGGATCAGGGCGGCGGAGTCTTTGTCAGTGATGTTGCGTGCTTCAAGGGCCGCGGCGCCACCGGCGCTGTCGAGGCGGTCCATGTTGGCTTCGTTGGCGTGACCGGCGTTGGTCGCTTTGGCGACTACTTCGCCGTCTTCTTTATCGAATTCGTCCCAGCTCAGCATGGTGCAGGCTCCTGAAATTTAAAGGATGCAGTGCCTGCGTCGTGTTGATGACGCGGGCAACGGAATTTTTCGAGTGCTACTCGGGATTGATCATCTGAAGACTCAGATCGATCAGTGGAATTGCGGCCGCGGCGATGAGCCATTCAGGCGAACAAAACGGATCGTTGAGGTTGCTTTCAGGTAAGACTGCATTGCCATTGCAAATGGTCATTTTGAGTACCCTTGAGCGAGCGCGGGATTATACAGATTTTGCCCGCGCCTTGTTCATTCGACTGATTTTGGTGGGGGATTTTTCGCTTTTTATTCCACGTTCTGTGCTGCCATTCTCAACCGGGTGAACGTCAGTGCAAAACGGAGCGAAATCCCTTATATGGTGCTTTTTTACATTTCGAAACGCAGCATATAGTGTGAAGCATGCCACGGCAATCGCTGATGTGTACGTTTTCGGATATGAATTACTGGCTTGATCGGGGTCAATATTTTTCGGCGCCGTGGATAAAGGGCGTGGCAAGGAAGCCTGGATTTCAATGGGCAAATCCAGGCCGAAAATTCAACGTGTCAATCGACGGACGGTTTTCGCTGGAGGTGGAAATACGCGCAGGTGTCAGCGGCTTGACGGCTTGACGGCTTGACGGCTTGACGGCTTGACGGCTTGCCAATGCAGGGCTGTCCATTGCCGATTTGGCCGGACGCTTTAGTGGTGCATCGCGCTTTGGCGAGTGGCCACCTGGCTAGAGGGGCGGCGGCGAGCGGACAGCATGAGGCCCGCGCGCCAAGCGCCGCGTTACGCTGTGGTGGCCGAGGTCTCAAACAGTTTTCGTCCCACGTTTTCTCCCGCCTGCAGGGTAATGGCCGGTTCCGCTGTTTCGGAGTCGAGCAGAAGATGCGAGCTCACGACTTCAGCGCCGCAGTAGTCGAAAATGCCATGGTCAATCTGAGTCTTCATGGCCGCAGAGTAGCCATGGCGGGTATAGGTGTCCGCATCGGCACCGCCAATTCCAACGAGGTGAACGCGTAGGTGCCTTAGCTTTTTTACCAGCGGTGCTTCCGGGCGAAAGTCGAATGCCCAACCATTGGAGAATACCCGGTCGATCCAACCCTTCAGCAATGCCGGCATGGACCACCAGTAAACCGGGAAGACCAGCACCAGAGCATCGGCCCGGTCGATTCTGGCCTGCTCGGCGGCGACATCAGCGGGTGGCACTGATAGACGGTGATGCACCGCCAGGTCTGCTTTGGAAAAACATGGATCGAAGCGCTGCGCGGTGAGGTCGGCAAGCTCAAAGGTGTTTGCAGGATTGGCCGAAACCAGGCCTTCGCCGATGCGTGCGGCGACGGCATGGGTAAGCGAGAGCGGTTCGGGGTGGGCGATAACAATGAGTGCGTGCATGGCAGAGCCTCCCAGGGCGGTTGAGGGTGAGCAGTGACGGCTATATACTTTCAGTAAGTTACCTTTGGTAAGTTACTTTTGGTACATAGCGATGTCAACCCATGAAAACACGCCCCCCACACCTCGCCGTCGACTGACCCGCGGGAACAGGCTGCGCCAACTGTTGGACGCCGCCTGGCAACTGGTGCGCGACGAAGGCACCGAGGCGCTGACCCTTGGCCGGTTGGCCGAACAGTCCGGCGTGACCAAACCGGTGGTTTACGACCATTTCGGTACCCGCTCGGGCCTGCTGGTGGCCCTCTATCAGGATTTCGATGCGCGGCAAACGCAACTCATGGACGCGGCGTTGGAAGCCGGCGAACCGACTTTGCCGGGCAAGGCGCAAGTTATTGCCACCGCTTATGTCGACTGCGTTCTGCTGCAAGGCCGGGAAATACCGGGCGTCATCGCCGCGCTGGCCAGCACCCCTGAACTGGAGCGCACCAAGCGCGAGTACGAAAGCGTATTCCTGAACAAATGCCGACAAGCCTTTGAGCCCTTTGCAGGCACTGCAGGACTGACCTCTGCCGGCTTGCGGGCCATGCTGGGTGCGGCTGAGGCGCTATCGCAGGCGGCCGTCAGTGGAGAGATCAACGCTGATCAGGCCAAGGATGAGCTGGTGAACGTGATAGTCGCCATGGTCGATAGAAGCGCCGGAAAGCCCCCTTTGATTGGCAGAGAATGTTCGCCCTCTGACCTCTGACCTCTGACTGACGCAAGCATTGGCTTTTATCGCGGGGAGACCGCTTTTGGCGATTCACTGCCGGCCATGGGTGTTCAGCCGTTCTTCGCGGGGCGCAGTGTGCGTTTGGCATCGTGTGGCGTTGTATCGAAGCCTTCGAGGCGCAAACGTGCTGCGTGTTTTAGCGCTATAGGTTTTTTTTGCAGCGAGGGAGAGGCGTAAACGACCTCAAGATGGGAAGGCGCTCAGTTTGGCGCGCAGGGGTGGAGTGGTGACAGGCCGGGAGGGTTTGATGCTCCCGGGTTTGCATATTCCTACCGTTAGACCGTGCGGGCCTTATTCGCGGGCAAGCCTCGCTCCAACAAGAGCGAGACAGCCTTGGGCTTTGCCTGTCTTACTGGCAAGCCTCGCTCCAACAGGAGCGAGGCAGCCTTGGGCTTTGCCTTACTGGCAAGCCTCGCAATCCGGCTCGTCGATGGCGCAGGCTTTAGGCACTGGCGCTGGACCGGCCGGGGCGGCTTCGGTTGGGCGGGGGGCGGTGAGTGCCGATTCGTCCGGGCCGAGGCCACCGCTCGATACGGCGTTGAGCTTGCCGGTGTTGACGGTGGATTTTTCGGTGCTGGTCGCGGCCAGGGCACGGAGGTAGTAAGTGGTTTTCAGGCCACGGTACCAGGCCATGCGGTAGGTCACGTCCAGCTTCTTGCCCGAGGCGCCGGCGATGTACAGGTTCAGGGACTGAGCCTGGTCGATCCACTTCTGGCGACGGCTTGCCGCGTCAACGATCCACTTGGTGTCCACTTCGAAGGCGGTCGCGTAAAGCTCTTTGAGCTCCTGCGGGATGCGTTCGATTTGCTGCACGGAACCGTCGTAGTACTTCAGGTCGTTGATCATGACCGAGTCCCACAGGTCGCGGGCCTTGAGGTCGCGAACCAGGTACGGGTTGATCACGGTGAACTCGCCGGAGAGGTTCGATTTCACGTACAGGTTCTGGTAGGTCGGTTCGATCGACTGCGAGACGCCGGTGATGTTGGCGATGGTCGCGGTCGGTGCGATGGCCATGATGTTGGAGTTACGAATGCCTTTCTGCACACGGGCACGTACCGGCGCCCAGTCCAGGGTTTCGTTCAGGTCAACGTCGATGTACTTCTGGCCACGCTGTTCGATCAGGATCTGTTGCGAATCCAGCGGCAGGATGCCTTTGGACCACAGGGAACCCTGGAACGTCTCGTACGCGCCGCGCTCATCGGCCAGGTCGCAGGATGCCTGAATCGCGTAGTAGCTGACGGCTTCCATGGAACGGTCGGCAAATTCCACGGCGGCATCGGAGCCGTAAGGAATGTGCTGCAGGTACAGGGCGTCCTGGAAGCCCATGATGCCCAGGCCAACCGGACGGTGACGGAAGTTGGAGTTCTTGGCCTGAGGCACCGAGTAGTAGTTGATGTCGATCACGTTATCGAGCATGCGTACGGCCACGTCGATGGTGCGCTTGAGCTTCTCGGTGTTCAGTTTGCCGTCGACGATGTGGTTCGGCAGGTTGATCGAGCCCAGGTTGCAGACCGCGATCTCGTCTTTGTTGGTGTTCAGGGTGATCTCGGTGCACAGGTTCGAGCTGTGAACCACGCCCACGTGCTGCTGCGGGCTGCGCAGGTTGCACGGGTCCTTGAAGGTCAACCATGGGTGGCCGGTTTCGAACAGCATCGAGAGCATCTTGCGCCACAGATCCTTGGCCTGGATGGTCTTGAACAGTTTGACCTTGCCTGGGTATTCGGTCAGCGCTTCGTAGTACTCGTAACGCTCCTGGAACGCCTTGCCGGTCAGGTCGTGCAGGTCCGGCACTTCGGATGGCGAGAACAGGGTCCACGGGCCGTCATCGAAGACGCGCTTCATGAACAGGTCAGGGATCCAGTTGGCGGTGTTCATGTCGTGGGTACGACGGCGATCATCACCGGTGTTCTTGCGCAGCTCGATGAACTCTTCAATGTCCATGTGCCAGGTTTCAAGGTACGCACACACGGCACCTTTGCGCTTGCCGCCCTGGTTGACGGCCACGGCGGTGTCGTTGACGACTTTCAGGAACGGTACGACGCCCTGAGACTTGCCGTTGGTGCCCTTGATGTAGGAACCCAGTGCGCGAACCGGCGTCCAGTCGTTGCCCAGGCCGCCTGCGAATTTGGACAGCATGGCGTTGTCGTGGATCGCGTGGTAGATGCCCGACAGGTCATCCGGCACGGTGGTCAGGTAGCAGCTGGACAATTGCGGGCGCAGGGTGCCGGCGTTGAACAGGGTAGGCGTCGAGGCCATGTAGTCGAAGGACGACAACAGGTTGTAGAACTCGATGGCGCGGTCTTCCCTGGCTTTTTCTTCGATTGCCAGGCCCATGGCCACGCGCATGAAGAAGATCTGCGGCAGTTCGAAACGCACGCCATCCTTGTGGATGAAGTAACGGTCGTACAGGGTTTGCAGGCCCAGGTAAGTGAATTGCTGGTCGCGCTCGTGGTTGATCGCCTTGCCCAGTTTTTCCAGGTCAAAGGTGGCCAGGACCGGGTTCAGCAGTTCGTACTGAATGCCTTTGGCGATGTAGGACGGCAGGGCCTTGGCGTACAGGTCGGCCATTTCGTGGTGGGTGGCGCTCTCGGCCACTTCCAGGAAGCTCAGACCTTCGGCACGCAGGGTGTCCATCAGCAGGCGGGCGGTGACGAACGAGTAGTTCGGCTCACGCTCCACCAGGGTACGGGCGGTCATCACCAGTGCGGTGTTGACGTCTTTCATCGCCACGCCGTCGTACAGGTTTTTCAGGGTTTCGCTCTGGATCAGGTTCGCATCGACTTCAGCCAGACCTTCGCAAGCCTCGGTGACGATGGTGTTCAAGCGACCCATGTCCAATGGCGCAACGCTGCCGTCGGCGCGGGTGATGCGGATCGAGGGGTGAGCCTGGACCGGCGCGTCATTGCCACGCACGGCACGCTCCTTGGAGCGCTCGTTGCGATAGATGACGTAGTCGCGCGCCACTTTTTGCTCGCCGGCACGCATCAGGGCCAGTTCGACCTGATCCTGGATTTCTTCGATGTGGATGGTGCCGCCCGAAGGCATGCGACGCTTGAAGGTGGCGCTGACCTGTTCGGTCAGACGGGCAACGGTGTCGTGGATACGCGAAGACGCAGCGGCGGTACCGCCCTCAACTGCGAGAAACGCTTTGGTGATGGCGACGGTGATTTTGTCATCGGTGTAAGGGACGACGGTGCCGTTACGCTTGATCACGCGCAGCTGGCCGGGAGCGGTCGCGGACAGGTCTTGTTGCGATTGGCCTGACTGCGGCGCCGAAGCCGGCGAGTTCTCGCGAGTTGTGTCTGTTTGCATGGGTGTCTCCACGTTCTTTAAGTTTTTTGAGCGCCGAACGGGTCAGCGCCCACTGAAGGCATTCAGTCGCCAAGGGCGGCTGTAATGACGCCAAAGCGGAGAGAGAACGACGGATGCCGCAGTCCCTGGCCTTGAAGTCAAAAAAGGTAACGAATCGTTGCTCGTTACCCTTGGGAAATCTCTGGAAGAGTGCTCGTTTTATATTGCAACAAATGTACTGATCTGCCAGGCCAACGGGACGTGCGGCTCAGGGGTCGACAAGAGGAACTTGGGCCGCCAATCGGGCCTTTGGTTCACCCTTCATCTCCTGAGAAAAAGGCTTGAAATTCCCGTTCGACTTGTGTTGGGTTTTTGTTGCAAAACCCTACATGTAGGGTTGTTGGTGACGCCGGGCTACAAGATAAAGCGTTTTGGACATCAATTGCAACGCACCGGTTGTGGATAAGGCTGTGTGTAAATCCTGTATGAATTGCCCAAACTGCGTGTAGGCCGCGTAACTACGGCGCCTGACCGTTTGTCCTGCGCATTTAGGAATTTTTACAGGTGCCGACGGTTTTTTGCGGGCGCGCACCCTACCATAAAAAATGCATCTCGCAAGCCCGGTCTGGCATGTCGTGTGCTTGGCGCGGGCGGTTGCTACACTCGCTGCCGATGGCGCCCGAAACAGGCTCGATTCGATGGGCAAACGCTCGTTAATAAGAACAACACCCCAAGAGGCCCCCCGTGGAGCGAGAAGCCTGGCAAATACTGATCGTGGAGGATGACCGGCGCCTGGCCGAGCTGACCCGCGATTACCTGGAAAACAACGGTTTGCGGGTGGGTATCGAAGGCGATGGCGCTTTGGCGGCTGCGCGCATCATGGATGAACAGCCTGATCTGGTGATTCTGGACCTCATGCTGCCGGGCGAAGACGGCCTGAGTATCTGCCGCAAGGTGCGCGACCGTTACGACGGCCCGATCCTGATGCTCACGGCGCGGACCGACGACACCGATCAAGTCCAGGGGCTGGACACCGGCGCGGATGATTTTGTGTGCAAGCCGGTGCACCCCCGGGTGTTGCTGGCACGCATTCACGCGTTGCTGCGTCGCACCGAAGCGCCTCAAGCCCAGGCCACCGAACTGCGGCGATTGGTGTTTGGGCCGCTGGTGGTCGATAACGCGCTACGCGAGGCCTGGTTGAGCGACAGCAGCATCGAGCTGACCAGCGCGGAGTTCGATCTGTTGTGGCTGTTGGTGGCCAACGCCGGACGGATTCTGTCCCGGGAAGAGATCTTCACGGCCTTGCGGGGTTTCGGTTACGACGGGCAAGACCGCTCCATAGACGTGCGAATCTCCCGCATTCGCCCCAAAATCGGCGACGATCCCGACCATCCGCGCTTGATCAAGACCGTGCGCAGCAAAGGCTACCTGTTCGTGCCGGAAGCGGCGCAAGCGATGCCACTTTCATGATGCTCGATGCAGGGTTGGAGCGAGGCTTGCCCGCGAAGGGGCCGGTACAGTCGCCGAAATTCTCTGATCAGAAACACCGTCTTCGCGGGCAAGCCTCGCTCCAACAGGTTCTCGGTTTGCCGCCCGGCAGCTCAATGTCAGTGAGACGGCGGACTCCCCTATGAACTCCATCTTTCTGCGCATCTATGGCGGCATGCTGGGCGTACTGGTCTCGGTCGCGCTGTTGGGCGTCTTGAGCCTGCACCTGCTCAATCAGGTTCGCACCGAGCAATACCGGGATCAGTTGGCCCATGGCACGTTTGCGCTGATGGCCGACAACCTGCAATTGATGAACGCCATCGAGCGTCATCGCGCTCTGGCGGTGTGGGAGCGGTTACTCGGCATACCGCTGAGCCTGCAAACCGTGGAGCAGGCGCAATTGGGCAGCGGCACGCGCAATCGCCTGCTGCGTGGTCAAGTGGTGGTGGAGCAGACCGGCCCCCACGCCGCCAAGGTCTATCGGCAAATCAGCACCCGCGAGCCGTTGCTGTTGACGGGCGAAGTGCAGCAGATCACCGAGCAGTTGGCGCGGGCGACCATTTATTTGCTGATTGATGAGTTGGTGCGTTTTCCCGTTGCCGAGCAGCCGGCGCGCCTGGAAGCCCTGCGTCAGAACAAGGGCTTTGGCTTTGATCTGCAACTGATCCCGCTGGACAAGGCCGATGTGGATGACGATCAGCGGCGTCGGGTGTACGAGGGCGATACGGTGATGGCCCTGGGCAAGGGCGGCGATTCGATCCGGGTATTCGCCGGGATTGTGGATACGCCATGGGTGCTGGAGATCGGCCCGTTGTATCAGATGAACCCCTATCCGCCGCAGTTGCTGGTGCTGATCGCTTTCCTGGGGCTGTGTCTGATCGGGGTGGTGGTGTACCAGTTGGTGCGTCGGCTTGAGCGACGCGTACTGGAGCTGGAAGCCGCCGCGACGCTCATCGCCCAGGGCAGCCTTGATACTCGGGTGCCTGACTCCGGTGCCGATTCGGTGGGGCGGCTCGCGGCGGCGTTCAATGGCATGGCCGAGCATTTGCAGCGCTCCCTGACCATCCAGCGCGAATTGGTGCGCGCCGTGTCCCATGAACTGCGCACCCCCGTGGCCCGACTGCGGTTCGGGCTGGAGATGATCGGCGACGCCACCACCCCTGAAGCCCGGCAAAAATACATGATCGGCATGGACAGCGATATTCAGGACCTCGACAAGCTGGTGGACGAAATGCTCACCTACGCGCGCCTGGAGCAGGGCGCGCCGACCCTGAGTTTTCAGAGCATTGACCTGCAGAACCTGATTGATCAGGTCATCGCTGAACTGGCGCCCCTGCGCGCCGATGTGCGGGTCACGCGTGGCGCGACGCCTGCGTTGGTTCATGGCGAACCCGCGTGGGTCGAAGCCGAACCGCGTTATTTGCATCGGGCGCTACAGAATCTGGTGAGCAATGCCATACGCCACGCTGAATCCGAGGTGCGGATCAGCTTCGCGCTGTTACCGGATCGTTGCCGCATCGATATCGAGGATGACGGGCCGGGCATTCCCGAAAGTGCCTGGGAGCGCATTTTTACCCCCTTCATGCGTCTGGATGACAGCCGAACCCGCGCCTCCGGCGGCCATGGTCTGGGGTTGTCGATTGTGCGGCGCATCATCCATTGGCATGGCGGCCGGGCGTTGATCGGGCGCAGCTCCAGCCTGGGCGGCGCGTGTTTCAGTCTGGCCTGGCCGCGCACGCAGGAGCCTCAATGACGTTCAGCGGTGCCCTGGAACCCTTTGGCCGTACGCTGTTGGCTGCCGATGACCCTCGGCCGTTGCATGACATGCAGGCCTTGCTCAGGCCTGAGGTGCTGGATGCGCTGCTGTTAAAGGTCTACGGCCCGACCTTGATGGCCAGCCATTTGCCGGTGCTGGTTTCTCAATGGTCCAAGTATTACTTCATGCAGCTGATTCCCCCGGTCGTCGCTGCGGACTTGCTGGGGGATGGGCAGTGGCCGCTGGCCCTTGATCAAGTGAGTCTGGCACTGGATGAACGCGGCTTACCCGCCGGGATAAGGTTCGGTTCGGGCGTTCGCGCACCCTCCGAGTCGCCTGAGCCATTCGCCGGGTTGCTGGATGACAATTTGCAGCCGTTCATTGATGCGTTGGCCGCTTACGGCGGGGTGGCCCGTCGCGTTTTATGGAGTAATGCCGGGGATTATCTGGAGACCTGCCTGGGCCAGTTGCGCTTGTTGACCGAGGTGCCACTGGATGCCGGGTATGGGCTGCTTGAAGCGGAGCATCGCCCTGACGGACGAGGTAACCCGTTGTTCAAGGCCGTGAGCTATGTCGGCGAACCGCCACGGCGTCAGCGCCGGAATTGTTGCCTGAGTTATCAGGTGGAGTGGGTAGGGCGGTGTGAGCATTGTCCGCTTGCCTAGGCGCTGTACGAAAAGTGGCTGCGCTCGCCGACTTTTCGTACAGCGCCCAGGGCTGTGACGTCAGGCCGGAACACTCACCAGGCTCAACACATGAGCATCCTGCACGCTGAACTGCCCATCCAGCTCCCTGCCGCTGTGCCATTCGCTGGACAGGTCAGTCAGCAGGCGCAGGCGGGCGTGGCCGTCAGCGGACCATTCCAGCAATTGCGCGTGTTCGAAATAAAAACGCTGTTTCACGATGGGGTACAGCGCCTTGAACAGCGCTTCCTTGATGGAAAACGTCAGGGTTACTCGCAACGCCACTTGATCGGCAGGGCCTGCGGCCATTTGGGCCATTTCCTCGGACGTGAGAATTTCCCCGGCCAGTCGGGTGGCGCGCTCGACGCTGAGCATGTTTTCCGTGTCCAGCCCCAGTCCGCGCCATTGCTGCTTGTGCGCCACGATGGCTGCGGCCCAGCCGGTGCTGTGGGTAATCGACCCGCACACGTCGTCAGGCCAGATCGGCGCACGATCCTCGCCGATGTCGAGGGCCAGTCGTCGGCCGTCCAGCCGTTCCATGGCTTGCATCGCACACAGTCGACCCGCAAGGAACTCGGTCTGGCGCTTGGCGACCGAGCGTTGAATGCTGGGAGGTTGGGGGATCAGGCAGCGCTGAAAATCGCCGTCCGCCAGTTTTGCAGGATCGAAACGGCCGCTCACCAATACGACGCCGCTCAAGGCTTGCGGCAGTGGCCAGTGATGGGTCAGTGACGGGCAACAGGCGGGGAGTGTCGAGATCGGATTCATGGGCGGCATTTTGCCGGGGGAACGTGGAAGTGGGAAGGGTGAGATCGGTCGCGCATTGCCCAATGTCGGGCAATGCGCGATTGGGTGCCGAAAACAGCTTTGAATCATGTGTTTATGCAGGTTCTTGTCGAGATGACGGGCCGTTCAAGCCCCGAACACCTGCTTCAAAAACGCCTGCATGTCTGCCCACGAACGTTGATCGGCTTCCTTGTTGTAGCCGATGTCCGGGCCGCCGTGGCCGTCATGGCCCAGGCGGTCGGCGTCGGGGTTGGTGAAGCCGTGTTTCGCGCCTTCAAGGCTGACGAATCTGTAGTGGGCACCGGCCTTGTCCATTTCGGTCTTGAACGCGGTGACGTTTTCCGGGGTGACCATGCTGTCCAAGGCGCCATGCTCCACCAGGATCGGCGCTTTCACACTGCCGGGCGTGGCAGGTGTATCGGTGACCAGCGCACCGTGGAAGCTGACCACGCCGGCCAGGGCTTCGCCTCGACGAGCGGCGTCGAGCACGATCTTGCCGCCAAAGCAGTAGCCAATGGCCGCGACTTTGTTCGGGTCGGTTTGAGGCTGTTTCTTCAGCTGTTCCAGACCGGCGTCGAAGCGCTGGGCGGCAGCCGAGCTGTCCTTGAGCGCCGCTTGCATGAAGGCCATGGCGTCCTTGGGGTGCTCGGTGTTCTTGCCTTCGCCATACATGTCGATGGCCATGGCGCTGTAACCCAGTTCGGCGAGCTGGCGGGCGCGTTGTTTGGCGTAGTCGTTCAGGCCCCACCATTCGTGCACGACGATAACGCCGGGAAGCGGGCCCTTGATGGCATCGTCCCAGGCGTAATACCCCACCAGTTTCGTGCCATCGGCGCTGGCGTAGTCCACTTGCCGGGTTTTAACCTCGGCCTGGCTAAGCCCCGCCAGGCCCATCATCATCAATGCAATCCAGAAACGCATGGTCAGCTCCTTCTTGAAATAAGTGCAATGTCGGTCAGCGAGGGGCAAGCCTAGCCGATTGTAAACGCGCGAGCGGTATCGGATGCGCTACAGAGGTGTTCAGCCACAGTTGAAAGGTGTTCAGGGACGGTTCAGGGCACCGGGACTAGTCTGAAATCGTACTCAGACAGCGCTATGCGCGAGAGGAGGTGACTATGCTGACGATCAACAAGTTTTTCCTGGCCTTGGCTTTTCTGGGCGGCAGTGCCGCTGCGCAGGCTGCTGACGGCGAACGCGAGTTGGCGCGTGTGCTACCGGGCAAGACCAGTGAACGCATGGACCGCACCGAGAGCGAAATCCGCCATGAAGCGAGCGGTGTGTGGAGCCAGGGCTTGAGTCAACAGAATGTCGATCCTCTCCCTGGGAGCCGGCCGTATTACACGCTCAGCTATCAAGACATTACTGGCACGCACAACGGCGTGCCGGTCGCCCGGCAAAATTTGTCGGGGCATTACGATGTTGGCCTGACGCACATCAGCAGTACTCATGTGTTCGACGCTGGCACAATCACCCCAGACGTTTCGCCTCAGGCATCGCTGAGCCTGTCGGGGCATTCGGAAACCTGGTTGCCGGTGCATCACCTGTTGTGACTGGCGCTTTTACCAGCACCGAACCTTGTGGAAACACGCTTGCCTGCGATAGCGTCTTGTCCGTTGATGTATACCTGACCGGACAAGACGATTGGCGGGCAAGCGCCGCTGCACAGACATTGCGGACACGCCGGATGATCAGAAACAAAACCTTGCCCAGGAGAGTGTCATGAAGTTGTTGGTGGTTGAGGATGAGGCTTTGTTACGGCATCACTTGCTGACTCGTCTGACCGAGTCAGGTCACGTGGTCGAAGCGGTGGCCAATGCACAAGAGGCGCTTTACCAGACCGGTCAGTTCCATCACGACCTGGCAGTGATCGACCTTGGCCTGCCGGGCATGGGCGGTCTGGACTTGATTCGTCAGTTGCGAGCCCTGGGCAAGGCATTTCCGATTCTGATCCTGACGGCCCGAGGCAATTGGCAGGACAAGGTCGAGGGTCTGGCGGCGGGCGCGGACGATTACGTGGTCAAGCCGTTTCAGTTTGAAGAGCTGGAAGCACGACTCAACGCGCTGCTGCGTCGTTCCAGCGGTTTTATCCAGTCCACGATCGTGGCCGGGCCGTTGTTGCTCGATCTCAACCGTAAACAGGCGTCCATGGACGAGCAACCGTTGGCGCTCACGGCTTATGAATACCGGATTCTTGAATACCTGATGCGTCATCACCAACAAGTGGTGCCCAAGGAACGCCTGATGGAGCAGTTGTACCCGGACGACGACGAGCGCGATCCCAACGTGATCGAGGTGCTGGTTGGCCGTCTGCGCCGCAAAATCGAAGGCGGCCACGCCTTCAAACCTATCGAGACGGTGCGCGGCCTGGGTTATCTGTTTTCCGAGCGCTGTAATTGATTCGTTCGCTGCACCTGCGACTCCTGATCGGTGCTGCGATCCTTGCAGTGACCTTCATGTTGTTGATGCTGCCTGCGTTGCAAAGCGCCTTCAGCCTCGCCTTGCGCAGTTCCATCGAGCAGCGGCTGGCCTCCGACGTGACCACGCTCATCTCCGCGGCGCGGGTGGAAGACGGGCGCCTGCTGATGCCTTCCGTGTTGCCGGGCGAGCAGTTCAACCTGCCCGCCAGCCGCTTGCTGGGCTACATCTACAACCGTAAAGGCGAACTGGTCTGGCGTTCGCTGGCCACTGAAGACGAGTTCATTGACTATCAGCCGCGTTATGACGGCAAAGGCAGTGAGTTCGCCAAGATCAAAGAGCCCAACGGTGAAGAGTTCTTCGTCTATGACGTGGAGATCAAATTGCTCGGCGGGCGCAGTGCCGCATTCAGCATCGTTGCCTTGCAACCGGTACGCGAGTATCAGGAAACCGTGGCGGGGTTACGCCAGAAACTCTATCTGGGCTTCGGCGCCGCGCTGCTGGTGTTGCTGGCTCTGTTGTGGGGCGGGCTGACCTGGGGGTTGCGGGCGCTGCGCGGGTTGAGTCAGGAACTCGATCAGGTGGAGGCCGGCGTGCGGGACAGCCTGAGCGAAAACCATCCCAGTGAACTGCTGCGCCTTACCGGTTCGTTGAATCGTCTGTTGCTCAGCGAGCGCCAGCAGCGTATTCGCTATCGTGACTCTCTGGATGACCTGGCCCACAGTCTGAAAACGCCGTTGGCGGTGTTGCAGGGCGTCAGCGAAACCATGGCCAAGCGTCCGCAAGACGTCGAGCAGGCGCGCATCCTGCAATCGCAGATCGAGCGCATGAGCCAGCAGATCAGTTATCAGTTGCAACGGGCCAGCCTGCGCAAAAGCGGTCTGGTGCGGCACAACGTAGCGTTGCGGCCGGTGGTCGAAAGCCTGTGTAACACCCTGGAAAAGGTGTATCGCGACAAGAGGGTGAAGGCCACTCTGGACCTGCCCGAGGAATGCGTCGTGCCCATGGAGCAGGCCGCGTTGCTGGAGATGCTCGGTAATCTGCTGGAGAACGCCTATCGGTTGTGCCTGGGCGAAGTGCGGGTCAGCCTGCGCTCCGGCGAAGCGGGCGATGAGCTGTGTGTGGAAGACGACGGCCCGGGCGTACCCGCCAGCCTGCGCGAGCGCATCCTGGAGCGGGGCGAGCGCCTGGACCGCCAGAATCCGGGGCAGGGCATTGGCCTGGCGGTGGTCAAAGACATTATCGAAAGCTACAGCGCCCGCTTGACCCTGGAAGATTCGCCCTTGGGCGGCGCGGCATTCAGGATTCATTTCTCCGGCTGACACACAATCGCAGGAGCGAGCTGGTACATGAGAGGGCCTGCCTGAATGCCCACTGTCCACAGCGGCAATGTCCGCCCTTCACTCCGTGGGACCGGATTTATCCGGAAAGAGGCCAGTACATTCGGTGCATTTTCGTCGTCAGCCTTACCGTCTTCCCGGCTAAAGCCGGTTCCACACAGTGAACTGCCCCCAAAAGTTGGACCTCTATCCAGGCTTTGGCGGTCAGTTCATAGCGACGGCTGCTGGCTGACAGGGCGGATACCCGCCATCTATCGCGGCCATTTCCGGCAAAGCGGCGGAAAACCGCCATCTCGCAACTGTCTTTATCGCCACCTTGCCCCCGCAAATCCTCGCGTCTAATGGTTTCTCTCGATTTTCAACAAACTGGCACGCGCCTTGCGATATGAGCGGTAGAGCTCTGCCTCGGGCAGCTCGCCAAAACAAATCCCTCCAGTTGCAGGAGGGTTAGCTCGTTAGGTGCCGCGTGCGTCAGCTGGATGATGCCGACGTCACTCTTGAGGACTTCAACATGACGACTCGTCAGCCTTTTTATAAATCCCTGTACTTCCAGGTGATCGTAGCCATTGTGATCGGCGTTCTGATCGGTCACTTCTACCCTGATACCGGCAAGGCCCTCAAGCCACTGGGCGACGGGTTCATCAAGCTGATCAAAATGGTCATTGCCCCCATCATCTTCTGTACGGTAGTCAGCGGTATCGCTGGTATGCAGAACATGAAATCGGTCGGCAAGACTGGCGGTTATGCGCTGTTGTACTTCGAGATTGTTTCGACCATCGCTCTGCTGATCGGTCTGGTCGTGGTCAACGTCGTTCAGCCGGGTGCCGGCATGAACATCGACGTCACCACGCTTGATGCGTCCAAAATCGCCGCTTATGTAACCGCGGGCGCTGATCAGAGCATTGTTGGCTTCCTGCTGAACGTGATCCCGAACACCATCGTGGGTGCCTTCGCCAACGGCGACATCCTGCAAGTCCTGATGTTCTCGGTGATCTTCGGCTTTGCACTGCATCGCCTGGGTGCCTATGGCAAGCCGGTCCTGGACTTCATCGATCGCTTTGCACACGTGATGTTCAACATCATCAACATGATCATGAAGCTCGCGCCACTGGGTGCTTTCGGTGCCATGGCGTTCACCATCGGTGCTTACGGTGTGAGTTCGCTGGTGCAACTGGGCCAGTTGATGATCTGCTTCTACATCACGTGCGTGTTGTTCGTGCTGGTGGTGCTGGGCGGTATTGCCCGGGCCCACGGCTTCAGCATCCTCAAGCTGATCCGCTATATCCGTGAAGAGCTGATGATCGTGCTGGGTACTTCTTCTTCGGAATCAGCACTGCCACGCATGCTGATCAAGATGGAGCGTCTGGGTGCACAGAAGTCGGTCGTGGGTCTGGTTATCCCGACCGGTTACTCCTTCAACCTGGACGGTACGTCGATCTACCTGACCATGGCTGCCGTGTTCATTGCCCAGGCAACCAACACGCACATGGACATCACGCATCAGATCACCCTGCTGCTGGTGCTGCTGCTGTCGTCCAAGGGTGCTGCTGGCGTCACCGGTAGCGGCTTCATCGTGCTGGCCGCCACCCTGTCGGCCGTTGGCCACTTGCCGGTTGCCGGTCTGGCGCTGATCCTGGGCATTGACCGCTTCATGTCCGAAGCCCGCGCTCTGACCAACCTGGTGGGTAACGCCGTTGCCACCCTGGTGGTTGCCAAGTGGGTGGGCGAGCTGGACAACACCACACTGCAAAGTGAACTGGCCTCCGGTGGTCGCGGTATCGACAACACCGGTCCGGTAGACGACCTGGGCGTTGCTGAGCTGGCTCCTGAGCCGCTGACTCGCCCGATCCCGACGCGTAAACCGATCTAACCCTCGGCGCTGCAAGAAAACCCATCTCCGGATGGGTTTTTTTATACCTGCGTTTTGGTCATGGCAACGGAGTGATCCGGTCACTGGATGGGCACCTTGCGGGTGTCTACGCTCAAGGCAAATCAAGCTCACCTCAGGAATGCTCATGTACGGTCCGCTGTCATCGCTCAAAGTGCTGGATTTCTCAACCCTGTTGCCGGGCCCGTTCGCGTCGTTGCTGCTGGCGGATATGGGGGCCGAGGTGTTACGCATCGAATCGCCGACCCGGCCGGATCTGCTGCGTCTCCTGCCGCCTCATGATCAGGGCACGTCTGCCAGCCACGCCTACCTGAACCGCAACAAGCGCAGCCTGGCGCTGGACCTGAAACAACCGGCCGCGCAGGAGGTGATCAAGCGTCTGGTGATGGACTACGACATCGTGCTGGAGCAGTTCCGCCCCGGCGTGATGGATCGGTTGGGGATCGGCTACGAAGCACTGAAGGCACTCAACCCTCGGCTGATCTATGTCGCAATCACGGGGTACGGCCAGACCGGCCCTTATCGCCACCGGGCAGGGCATGACATCAATTACCTGGCAGTGGCCGGAGTCGCCAGCTACACCGGGCGGCGTGAAAGTGGGCCGCTGCCGCTGGGCATTCAAGCCGCAGACGTGGCGGGCGGATCCCTGCACGGCGTGATCGGGCTGCTGGCTGCGGTGGTTGCGCGCACACAAACCGGCCAGGGGCAATACGTGGATGTGAGCATGACCGATTGCGCCTTCAGCCTGAACGCCATGGCGGGGGCAGGCTACCTGGCCTGTGGCGTTGAGCCAGAGCGGGAAAATCAGTTGCTCAATGGCGGCAGCTTCTACGATTACTACTGCAGTCGCGATGGGCGCTGGTTTTCCGTGGGCAGCCTGGAACCTGCATTCATGCAGGCGTTGTGCGCCGCCTTGAATCGCCCGGAGCTGGCGTCCCAGGGCTTGTCGTCTTCGCCACATGTACAGGCCACGTTGAAAAACGAGCTGAGAATAGAATTCGAAAAGCGCAGCTTCGCAGACTTACAGGCCTGTTTCGCGCAGATCGATGCGTGTGTCGAGCCTGTGCTGAGCCTGTCCGAAGCGGTGCGGCATCCCCAATTGCAGGCGCGGGAGCTGATTACCCAAGTGCCAAGAGGGGATGGCAGCAGTCAGGCGCAAATCGCCTGTCCCTTGAAGTTCTCGGATGGCCTGGCGGGACCCCGCCATATTGGCGCGCCGTTAGGGGCGCACAGCGAAGAGGTGCTGTTGGCACTGGGGTATTCCCAGGCGCAGATCACGGCCATGCGTGAGGACGGCACGCTGTAGGACGGGATGGCGCCATCACTCCACCCGCGTCTCACCACTGAACACCAGGGTTTCCCGACAACGGCGACACAAATAACGTCGACCCTTGCGCACCAGTTGATGACGCTGGGCGGAGAAGGGGAAGTCGCTGCCCGCGCACGGGCAACGGTAGATATAGCGGGTCGCGCTGCGGCGCTTGATGGCGTAGGTATGGCAGCGGTTGGGCGGCAGTTCGTACACGCCGCGCATGATCAGTTGCCACTCTTCGCCATGGGGTTGAATGCGGTCGCCAAACAGTTGGTGGGCGATCAGGTGCGCAACTTCATGAGGGACGGTCTGGCGCAGAAAGTCTTCGCTGTTCTCGCCGTACAGCTGAGGGTTGAAACGCAGCAGATTTTCGTGCAAATGCGCGACGCCCGCCTTCTGGCCGCGCAGCTTCAGGCTGACTACCGGACGTTTGAAGGGGCGTTTGAAAAAGGCTTCGGCTTGCTGATAACAGACTTCGACACGGGCATTGAGTGGCTCAGACATGCTTTCTCGATCTCCAGAGAAGCGCATTATGCCGCAAAGCCCGGGCGAGCCGAAAACTCGAGCTGCCGAATGGTCAGGGTAGCGGGAAGGTTATTCTGGAAGAGCGGACCCGTTCGCGGCGCGCTCGTCCGGAATCCCTGCCGGTCGCCCCACCCCACGACACCTGCGCTCAGCCTCCCGACGCGCGTTTGGCGGTGTCTGTCAGGAAAAGCCAGGAAGCCGACGCGATTTCCCAGATGGGCCTCGGCTCGTTGGAGCGTGGCTTGCCCGCGAAGAGGCCGGTACGAGCTCCGAAGCATCCAAACCCGAAACGACGCCTTCGCGGGCAAGTCGGAACCCCGCCCGCTCGCTCCAACGAATTGAGCGCTGATCCTAAGCAAATGAACGTACGCAACTCGTCCAGACGACACGATTGCGACCTTTGGCCTGCCGAACGCAGGCACTGTACGTCAGCGTATGTACAGCGCCTGGATCAGCTCAATGGTCAATTGGTATACATCGGCCCCACACCAATGCCCCACAGCACCACGGTGAACGCCATGATCGCCACCAGGACCACCAGCCCCACCGCCAGTACCGAACTTGAAAACATGAAGCCTTCTTCGGACGGGATGCCCATAAAGGTCGGCAGCCCGACGTACAGCAGGTAGACGGTGTAGCAGATGGCCGCTGTGCCCACCAACATGCCCAGCCACATATGAGGGTAGATTGCCGCCAGCCCGCCGATGAACAGCGGCGTTGCGGTGTAGGTTGCAAACGCGATGCAGCGCGCCAGGCTTGGGGTGGCGTCATAGGTGCGGGCCATCCAGTGGATGAAACCGCCCATGACCGCGACACCGGCGAGCATGGCGAGGTACGACATGATCGTCATCCACAGCGCGCTCTCGTGGGTGAGCATTACCGGTGCTCGCTCGCCAATCACCCAGCCTACCTGGGTCGTGCCGATATAAGCCGACACCGCAGGGATCGCGGCAAGGATCAGGGTGTGGGTGAGGTACATGTGGCCGATGCTTTCTTCTTCGCCACGTATCTGTTTCCACTCTTGGTCGGGATGTGTGAACAGCCCCCAGACGTGATTGATCATGCGTGTCACTCCTTCCGCTCGTGTATGCCTTGCCCGAAGAGGGCGCCTGCCCAGGGCGACGCCCCGCAGGTAAAGGCCACAGCCTGAATGGAGGAATGGATGCGACCTCATGACGCAGTATAGAAAGGCCCACACCCTGAAAACCCTGCTGCTTAGAGTGATTGGCAATGTCAGGAGCGCTGCTAATAGCGGATGGTTTCCAAACGCTGCAATCGACGGCCATCGGACGTTAACGCCAGGCAGTCTTTATGCGTAAAATAGCCGCCTTTTCCAGCCATCTCCCCCGTAAAGCAACCGGATATCAGCGCCATGGGCACCCTTTCAGTCAATCAGAACAAACTGCAGAAACGCCTGCGACGCCAGGCCGGTGAAGCCGTGGCCGACTACAACATGATTGAAGAGGGTGACAAGGTGATGGTCTGCCTGTCCGGGGGCAAGGACAGTTACACCCTGCTGGATGTACTGATGCATTTTCAGAAAGTCGCGCCCATCCGGTTCGAGATCGTCGCCGTGAACATGGACCAGAAGCAGCCTGGCTTTCCCGAGGATGTGCTGCCGGCCTATCTGGAATCACTGGGCGTTGAGTACCACATTGTCGAAAAAGACACCTACTCCGTAGTCAAGGAACTGATTCCCGAGGGCAAGACCACCTGTTCGCTATGCTCGCGCCTGCGTCGAGGTACGCTGTACACCTTCGCTGACGAAATCGGCGCGACCAAGATGGCGCTCGGTCATCACCGTGATGACATCGTGGAAACCTTTTTTCTCAACATGTTCTTCAACGGCTCGCTGAAAGCCATGCCTCCCAAACTGCGCGCCGATGACGGCCGCAATGTTGTGATCCGGCCGCTGGCGTACTGCCACGAGAAGGACATCCAGGCCTACTCTGACCTCAAGAACTTTCCCATCATCCCGTGCAACCTCTGCGGCTCCCAGGAAAACCTCCAGCGTCAGGTGGTCAAGGACATGCTTCAGGACTGGGAACGCAAGACCCCCGGCCGCGTCGACAGCATTTTCCGCAGCCTGCAGAACGTCCAGCCCTCCCAACTCGCGGACCGCAACCTGTTCGACTTCGCAAACCTGCGCATCGACGAAACCGCGGCGTCGCGGTTTGTGAATGTGGTGAATGTTTAAGCCTGGCGTACCTACATCACGGCACCGGAACGAAGGAACCCCTGCGAAGCAGGGGCCGGACGTCAGCGCAAACGGTTTTCGTCTATTTTGCCACGACAAAATGGACCTGGCCGTCAGGACGGAACCTCGAGGCGCAGCGCCGCCAATGCCGTTGGCGCCACCCGATCCGAAACGCACCACCAACATCTCGCGGACATACGCGGAGCGCCCCCTATTCCTGACTAACCAGGAACGATGCCTCGTCAGAAATTACAACCCCACCTCCGGCAGCACTGGCATGTTGGACATGGCCGTGGCCATCAAACCCTCGACGTATTGACGGTCGGCGTCCGGCAAGGCCAGGCGAGGCGGGCGGGTCAGGGCGCTACCGCGCTCCATGATAGCTTCGCAAAGCTTGATGCACTGAACCAGATCCGGGCGAGCATCCAGGTGCAGCAGCGGCATGAACCATTCATACAGCGCCATGGCCTCGGCAAAACGGCCCGCCTTGGCCAGGCGAAACAGGGTTTCACCTTCTTTCGGGAAGGCGTTGGACATCCCCGACACCCAGCCCACCGCGCCCACCGCGACGCTTTCCACCAGCACGTCATCCAGCCCTGCGAACAAAATGAAGCGTTCGCCCACTTCGTTGCGCACGTCGATGAAACGGTTTGTGTTGCCGGACGAGTCCTTGAAGCACACGATGGTGTCGCAGTCCGCCAGGGAAATCAGGATGTCGGGCGTAACATCGTTCTTATAGATCGGTGGATTGTTGTACACCATCATCGGCAAATCAGTGGCCGCCGCCACGGTGCGAAAATGCGCGGCGGTTTCGAACGGCTTGGATGAGTACACCAAGGCCGGCATCAGCATGATCCCATCGGCACCGGCGTGTGCCACTTGTTTAGCGACGGCGCTTGCGTTGTAGCTGGTGAATTCGGCGATCCCGGAAATCACTGGCACGCGTCCGGCGGAGGCGTCTTTGGCGACTTCCACCAGACTGATTTTCTCGGCCACGCTCAGCGACGTGTTCTCACCCACCGTGCCGCAGATCACCAGGCCGGATACGCCGTCGCGTACCAGATTGGAGATGACCTTGTGAGTGGCTTGCAGATTGACGGAAAAGTCATCGTTGAATTGAGTGGTGACGGCAGGGAAAACGCCGTTCCAGGCTACGTGTTTGCTCATGAGTGTCTCCGTTTTGATTAATGGTATTTCGTATACGTTTAATGCGGCGCGTAGTAGTGCTTGTAGGGACCCCACTGGTTGGCGAGAGCCCCGACGCGTTATGCCAGGTCAGACGCCTCGCGAATAAATCCGCGCCTACGAGCGCTTCACAGCTTCAACCCCACCGGCCAGGTGTCCGACAACTGATAGCCTTCCGGCCACGGATCGGTAGGGTCCAGCAGGTGTTGATGGGTGCCGGTGATCCACGCCTGGCCGGACAAGGCGGGAACAATGGCCGTGCGACCGGCTACGTCGGTGAGGCTGTCGACGCGGCAGTTGAATTGCGAGCCGATGATCGACCGCCCGATAAAGCGCTCGCCGACCGCCAGTTCACCTTTGGCGTGCAGCACCGCCATGCGTGCCGAACAGCCCGTGCCGCATGGCGAGCGGTCGATCTTGCCGGGGCGGATCACCACGGCATTGGCGGCGGTGGCGACACCCTGCTCGTAATGCAGCGGCGCGGCGATCTGGCAGAAGGAGATGTGGTTCCATTCCGCATTCAGTGGGTGTTCAAACCCCAATTGTTCGTTGGCGGCAAGGGTGATTTTCAGGCCGGTGTCCACCAGATCTTTCGCCTCGTCGGCAGTCAGCGAGAAACCCAGTTTCGTTGAGTCGACAATCGCGAAACTGTCGCCGCCGTAAGCGGTATCCACCTGAATCGAACCGAGGCCGGGTACTTCAATCCAGGCGCCCAGCCGGTCAGCAAACGAGGGCAGGTTGCGCACTTCAACGCTCAGCACCTTGCCGTCCTTACAGTGGGCCACGGCCTCGATCAAGCCACCCGGCGCCTCCAGCACCAATCGGGTTTCGGGCTCGGTCATGGGCAAGATGCCGGTTTCCAGCAGAACAGTCGCGACGCAAAGGGAGTTGGAGCCGGACATGGGCGGCACGTCGGCGGGCTCCATGATGATCCAGCCCATCTGCGCTTGCGGGTTCTTCGGTGGCACCAGCAGGTTCACATGGCGGAATACGCCGCCCCGGGGTTCGTTAAGCATGAAGTTGCGCAGCACGTTGTCCCGCTCGATCCAGCGCGACTGCTCCCAGAGTGTTTCGCCGGGGGGTGGCGCTACGCCGCCGACGATCACATCGCCCACTTCGCCCTCGGCATGGCAACTGACCACATGGATGACTTTCGATGAACGCATCAGGCGGGCCTCTTAGTTGATGGACTTGAGGAAGTCAGCCGTTTCCGGCCGCTGCGGGTTGCCGATGACCTGCTCTGGCGTGCCGATCTCATGCACCAGGCCGTTGCGGAAAAACGCCACGCGGTCTGACACGTCCCGGGCAAAGCGGATTTCGTGGGTCACCAGGATCATGGTCATGCCGTCCTCGGCGAGCATGCGCATGGTGTCCAGCACTTCGCCTACCAACTGTGGATCCAGGGCCGAAGTGGCTTCGTCAAACAGCATGTAATCCGGCGACATCGCCAGGGCGCGGGCAATGGCCATGCGTTGTTGCTGGCCACCGGATAGCTTGCCGGGGAACACCTTGAGCTTGTCCGCTAGGCCCACGTGGGTCAGTTGCTGGACGGCCAACGCCTCGGCTTCGGCCTTGCTTTTGCCCAGCACCGTGCGCGGCGCGAGCATGACGTTTTCCAGCACGGTGAGGTGCGGGAACGCGTTCCACTGCTGAAAAACGATGCCGATTTTCTGCCGCAGCTTGTTGATGTCGGTGCCCTTGGCGTGTACCTCGGTACCATCCACGCGAATGCTGCCGCTCTTGATGGATTCCAGACCGTTGATGCACATCAGCAGCGTGGATTTACCCGAGCCCGAGCCGCCGATGATCGACACCACTTCGCCTTTGTTGACGGTCAGGCTCACGCCCTTGATGACTTCCAGCTCACCGAACGATTTGTGTACGTTGTCGATCTCAATCATTTTCCTGCCACCTTGTTTCCAGTCGGGCACCGAGGCGGGCAGCCACCAGGCTCATGACGTAATAAATCGCGCCGGCGATGCACAGCACCAGCAACGGTTCCTGAATCCGGGTAACGATGGTTTGCGAAGCGCGCAGCAACTCGACGATGCCGATCCACATCACCAGCGACGTGTCTTTCATCACGCCGAGCAGCAGGTTGACCCAGCCGGGAAACGCCACACGGGTCGCCATGGGCAGGACGATCCGGCGCAGGTCCTGCCAGTAGGTCAGCCCCAACGACCGGCTCGCGCGGCGCACGCTCATCGGCACCGACAGCACGCCGCTGCGCACGATCTCCGTGCAATACGCCGTGACGTACAAACCAAGCACCACGCAGGCGACGGCGAAGGCCGTCCAGTTCAGGCCGACGATACTTTTCAAAGCATTGAACAACACGAACTGGATCAGCAGCGGCACGCTGCGAAACACATCCAGCACCCAGGCCAACGGAATCGTCGAGCGGGGCAGCAGGGCGCGCAGGAAGCCGCAAATCACCCCGGCGACGGTGCCAATCGCCATGGAAGCGAGGGTCAACAGGATCGTCACTTTGGCGCCGTCCAGCAGGAACAGCATGTCGTTCCAGGTAAAGCTGCTGTTGAACATTTGATTTCCCCTCAATACCGGAACAGACGCCAGGACAGCAGCCGTGCGAGAAATACGATGGCCTTGGCGATCAGGTAATAAAGCACCGCTGCAAGGGCGAAGAATTCGAAGGTGCGGAAGGTCTTGACGTTGTAGTCCTGGGTCACGCCCGTCAGGTCATCGTTGAGCCCGACGATCACGCCCATGGAGGTCATCAGCACCGCCCAGACCATCTGGTTGGTCAGGGGATAAAAGACAATGCGCAGCAATTGCGGGATCACGATCAGGCGATACGCCTGGGGGGCGCTCATGCCGAGGGAGCGGGCGGCGCGCAATTGTGTGTCAGGCACCGCCTTGAGCCCGCCGCGAAAATTCTCGGCCAGATAACCGGCGTTATTGAGGGTGATCCCCGCCAGCAGCGCCACCCAGGAACTGATGTGCAGCCCGAAGGAACCCAGCCCGAAATACAGGATGTACACCTGAAACAGCGACGGCGTGTTGCGGGCAATGGATATCCAGGTGGCGGAAAAACCCCGCAACAGCCGATTCTTGCCTTGGCGCATGAACGTCAGGCACAGGGCGATCAACACCCCGAGGATCATCGACAGGGCGGCGGTTTCGAAGGTCACCCAGGCACCGCCGAGCATGTCCGGCAGGGCTTTGAAGGCGGCGCGCCAGTGGAAGTTGTAATCAAACATGGGTCGCCTCCACGGGCGTTTCAGGCGCACAGAGCCAAGCGGGCAGTTGGCCGCTGGCCACGCCGCTGCACGCTGTCGCCACGCACTCGGCAAGGCTGGCGAAATGCACGTAACGCCCCACCAGCCCCGGCGCGTAATGGGCGTACTTGCCCGAGTTGGTCATCAAGGTCCGCGCCGTCACCGGCACCACGGGCTCCCCAAGCATGCACCAGCAGGTGTCGGTGACGAACTGCGCGCCGAAGGCTTCCAGCACGGCGATATCCCCTGCCTGCCGTGCTTTCTCCAATACGTCGCGGCCGCAGGTGATCACCAGCGGCACGTCAGGGTGCCGGTGTTTGCCCTCGCAGAGCCTGGCCAGCGCGGCGAACTCGCTGACTGAAAAATGCGGATTGCCCAGTGAAATCAGATCCACTTGCGCGTCCGGCGCGCTGTCGAGTTCGCGCCAGCTGTTCAGCAGGTGCGCGTGGGTGATGCGCAGGGTGCGCGTGGGCGCTTGCCCGCCCAGAGCGTTTTCGGCCGGGGTCGCCTCCGGCGTTACGCCAGCGATGTGGAACATCGGCGCAGCAGACGTGGTGGCGAACGCCGCGCCAAAGGCTTTCAAATCGTCCAGCGTGGGCTGCGCCTGTTCCAGGCCGTACACCAGCGGTATTTCGCTGCAGCACAACAGCCCGACGTGATAGCCCAGCAGCGGATAGAAACTGTCATCCGGATCGGTCAGCGGCGGTAACTCGATGCACACTTGAGCGTGACGTCCCTGCGCCAGATGGCAGCCGGTCAGCGGCGCGCGGCCGGTGAGGGCGATGCAGATGTCGAGGTAATCCGGGTACTTCAAGGTGCAGGCGCCGATCACGCTGTTGGCGTAGACCACCGCGTTGGATTCGGCCCAGACGATTTGTTCGCCCGCCTTGGGCGCGGTGTCCAGCAGGTAGGGCGCACAGGTAAAACTCAAGGTCGCGCCCATGTTCAGGTACGCATCACCCAACTGGCTGGCCGGTTCCCCCAGTGCGCTGTCGATGCCCAGCTCCCGCCAGAGGCGCTTGTCGACGGAAATGGAATTCAACGTAGTGGGCACCCGCACGCTGGCACCCCATTGCACCAGTTGTTGCGCAAAGCGCAGGCTTGCCGGGCCGGTATAAATGCAGCCGTCAATGTGCGCCTGGGTGATGTCCAGCAGTTCGGTGGCACCTTGCAGTTCAGCCATGCGCAGGATGATGCCCATGGCTACCTCGGGCGCCTTGCCATGCCTGCCATCGAGAAAATGCTGATCGTTTTCGCTCAGTCTGAGGCTGGGTTGCCAGGCGAGTCGGGTGATCGTTTCGGTGGTTTTCAGCGGGCTGGCGGGTGGATGGCGAAACCCACTGAGCCGGTCCGCTTCGACGTGCAGCCATGACATTTCCCGCAGCGCTGAAAACCCGTCCCGGCCCACGCTGATGACGGGGATGGAGTGCGCGAACATCTGCTCGGCGATGATCACACCCAGGGTCAGGATGTCGTCCACCTGTTCAAAGACCAGCGCTGCCGGAGCGTGGCCGTTGAGGATCAATTCCAGTAACACGCTGCTGCCCGTGCAGGAGCCTCGACCACTGGGGATCGCCAGCACCTGGCCGCTGATGATCTGCCCGCTCAGCGGGTGATGCCGGTCAATGACCTCACCGCTCAACGGATCAACACCGCCCCAGAAACTCAAGCCGACATCGGCCCAGAGCAGCGGGCCCTGGGCCGAACCGCTGACCAGACAACGACCCTGGAGTAAAACATCCGGCATGGGTGGGCTCCTGAAAAATACACAATTCTGTTGGCGCGAGCTGGCGGCGTTCCGACTTGCCCGCGAAGAGGCCAGTACATCCGAAACCATTTCGGAGTCAGTAATACCGCCTTCGCGGGCAAGCCTCGCTCCAACAGGGGCGTTTAAAGGCTGGGCAAATCAGCGATAAACCCCCGGCACGGTCAGGTCAACCGGTTTGCCGCCGACCCATTTTTCATACAGCTCAGCATAGCGACCGGTGCGCACTTGTTGGTTGACGAACAGGTTCAGGTAGTTGATCAGCCCGTACTCATTGCGCTTGGCGGCCAGCGCCACGTAGTCGATGACATACGGCGCGTTGCCCGCGACTTTCAGGCCTTTGTATTTGCCGGACTTGAGGGTGGCGGCGGCGACGGTGTTGGTCACCACGGAAGCGTCGATGTGACCTTGGGCGACGGCGAGGATCGTGTCGTTCTGGGTCTGGTAGGCGCGGAAACTGCCGCTGCCCCATTTCTTCTGGTCTTTCTCCAGGGCAATGGCTTCAAACGTGCCGCTGGTGTTGCCGACCGGTTTGCCCTTGAGGTCTTCGTAACTGTTGATCGAGGTGTTTTCCCGCGTCAGCACCACCATGGAAAACGCGAAGTAGGGCACGCTCATTGCCACGGTCTTGGCGCGTTCCAGTGTGTCGGAAGTCGAGGCCACGATGATGTCGGCACGGCCCGAAACCAGTGCAGGAATCCGGTCCGGGAAGGGCGTCTCGACAATCTCGGCGGTCACACCCAGCGTTTTCGCCAGATCGTTGCAGTAATCGACGTCGAAGCCGACCGGGACATTTTTCTCGTCACGCATGCCCATGGGCGGGAAGTCCAGCGTCACCGCACAGCGCAGCTTGCCGGAGTCGATGATGTCATCGAGCTTGTCGGCCTGGGCGGTACTGATCAGGGAAACACTCATTGCGGCAAAAAGGGCAGCAGCGACAGCTGGATTTTTCATAGACGCCTCGCGAATGCAGGTGAGCAATATTGGGATAAGGAATTTCGTATACGATATTTTATATGCACAGGTTGTGCCTGTTTTGTCGGGATGGCTCTAAGCAAAGGCTTCAGAGGTTTTGTTGGAGAAATGGGTCGGATGGGCTGTTACATAAGGGAGCAAATGGTGGGCGGGGTGCTTCATTGGTGCACAGGCGATCGTCACGCGTCGCCTTGCGACTGTCGATACTGACTCGGCGAAAATCCGGTAAGCGCGCGAAACTGGCGGCTGAACGCGCTGTGATCGGTATACCCGCAGCGCTGGGCAATTTCGGTGATGGAAATGTCCTGCAGCAACAACCGCGATGCCTCGCCCAGGCGCGCTTTGTGGATCATCTGCCGAGGCGTGAGTTGAAAAATCCGTTTGCACTGCCGCTCCAACTGCGCAATGGACAGGCCGGCGATGGCGGTGAGCTCCGCGAGGCTGACAGGACGAGCGAAGTGCTCGCTAATGTAAGCGTCCACAGCCGCCAGCTTGGGGTAGGCCGGGTGCGTCGATTGTGGCATCTGCAAATCCCGTGACGTACCCGCCAGGCCGATGATTGCTCCGGCATGATTTCGCACCGCCAGTTTATGGGTCAGGCACCAGACGGGTTGATTGCCGTCATAAAGATGCAATTCCAGCTGATCGGTGAGCTGCCTGCCATCCGCCAGCACCCTGCGGTCCTGCTCGGTGTATTGAGGACCAAATCGCGCCGGGAACACCTCTTCAGCGGTGCGCCCGACAAGTTCGCTCTTGTGCTTGAAGCCCAGACGAAACGCCAGGGTTTGATTGACCAACACGTAGCGCGCATGGGTGTCCTTGATGAAAAACACCACGCCCGGAATCGCGTCGAACAGCGGCGCCACCCGTTCCAGGCTGGCGAGCAGTTGTTCAAGATCGCGCGGGGCGGAGGGTTGGGTCAGGTCGAGCATCGCGAGTGTCTGGGAAATGGAGTTGGCTGGATCATGCTGCAAGTGACTTGGGATGCACAGAACTTGTTCTATGTCTGGGGGCAACCGCCAGGCATTCCAGTAGACGCAAATGCATCGGCTGTACGTCCAGATCCGTTGGAGCGAGGCTTGCCCGCGAATTGGACGCCTCGGTGATCCAGATACACCGCGTTATCGTTCTTCGCGAGCAAGCTCGGCTCCTACAAATCCAGTGAATCCAATTCCATCAACGTCCCCACCCGCGCCGGGCTGAAAGGCGGGCGGGCCGCTGGCGGTTCCCAGCCAAACAGGGTGTGTGTGGCCGTCGAACAGGTGCGCCCCTGACAGGCACCCATGCCACAACGGGTCGTCAGCTTGGCGTGCTTCCAGTCGGGATGATGGGCGAGGGCGGCGTAGGACACGTCTTCGCAACGGCACACCAGTGTGTCCGGTTCGGCCAGTTTCTTGACCGCAGGGCCTAGCGCGAAACTGCGCTGCAAGGCATCGGCAAAACCTTGCCAACGCTTCCGCTGAGGCCACAGCGCCTTTGCCTGCGGCTGCAAACCCATGGCCGCATAGCCAGCGATGCGGCCTTCGACCAGTGCCAACTCGCTGCCACCAAACCCGGTGCATTCCCCCGCCGCGTAATGATGCTCAAGGCGGGTCGCCTGCCATTCGTCGACGGTGATGGCGCGATCAAGCACCTGGCAACCCAAGGCCTGGCCCAGTTCGACGTTGGGCACCAGGCCGAACCCGCACGCCAGACGCTCGCAGGGTATTTCTTCGATCTGTTTTCCGGTCTGGATCCGCACGCCTTCCAGACGGTCCGTACCCAGCGCTGCAATGACATGGCTGGCCGTGCGATAGTGCGTATTCAACAAACCCACCGCTTGCCGGGCCTTGTTGGGCCACCGCCACAGTTGCGCGGCGAAACCGCCGACTGCCCGCAGGGAAGCCTGCTCGGCAATGCGCAACACCTGCGCGCCCTTGGCTTTGGCGGTCGCGGCGCTCGCAAGCAACAAGGGGCCGCTGCCCGCGATGACGAGACGCTGGTTCCTGACCGGGAGGCCGCCCTTGATCAAGGCCTGAAGACCGCCCGCTCCGGTGACCCCCGGCAAGGTCCAGCCGGGGAAGGGCAGGAGCACTTCACGAGCGCCGGTACACAGGATCAGTTTCCGGTAGCTGATGAGCCAGCCACGTTCGGCGTCTTCCAGCAGCAATTGCCTTGGGCCGTTGCGGGCGATGACTTTGGTTGCGCTGTACAGGCTGATGTTGGGAAAGCCCTGAAGGTCATCGCGCATGGAGCGAGCCTGTGCCGGAACATCTGCCTGCGGGCCGTCGCGCCAGATTTGCCCGCCGGGTAGCGGGTTGTCATCAACCAAGACAATGCGCGCCCCGCTTGGTGCTGCCGCCAGTGCTGCGGCCATGCCTGCCGGGCCTGCGCCGATGATCAATAAATCGACCGATTCATTCACGGCAGCGTCTCCACGTGCATGCCGTCTTGGCATAGTGTCTGACAGGCCAGTCGACGTTTTCCGTCGATATCCACCCGGCATTCCTGACAAATCCCCATGCCGCACACCGGCGCACGCCGCTGGCCGCTTACCGAGGTGCGGGTGCATCCGTCGCCGATCAGTGCCAGCGCCGCAGCAACCGTGGTGCCGGGAACGACCTCAAGCGCGCGGCCATTGATACTCAATTCAGGCATGGGCAATGGCTCCGATAAAACGTTGCGGCAGATAGGGTTCAACCGGCAGCGGCGAAGGTTGACGCAGCAATTGCGCGGCCAACAGACGCGCCGTGCCGGGCGCCGTGGTAACGCCCAGGCCTTCATGGCCGACGGCCAGCCATAAGCCGGGCTGTCGCGGGTGTTCACCAATCAGCGGCAAGCCGTCCGGGCTGGCGGCGCGAAAGCCGGTCCAGCTGCGAATCGCCGTCATCTGGCTCAACCCCGGCAGGAATTCGCTGGCGCGGCGCAGCATGCGGCCCAGCATCCAGCCTTCCACCTCGGCGTCCTGATTATCGAACTGCCGGGAAGAGCCCACGAAGAGCTGGCCCGTGGGCCGTTGTTGCACGTTGAACGCCACGGACGGGCCTGTCGCGTTGTGAGCGCTGGTGACGTAGCCCAGCTCCACCAGCGTGTGCTGAATCTGGATCGGATAGCGATCAGTGATCAGCAAGTGACCTTTCTTGGCTTGCAGCGGCAGTTCGGGGCACAACTGGCTGGCGTAAATGCCGTTGGCGAGTATCACCGCCGTGGCGCTCAGCCATTGGCCGTCGGCAAGGCGCAGCCGATTGCCTTGAACTTCTGTCACCTGCGCCGTGCGTTGGCGGATACGCGCGCCATGGCGTTGCAACAGCCAGCGGGCGGCGTTGGGGGCGTAGAGAATGCCGTCGCCGCTGACCTTCAGGGCGCCCTGCAAGCCGCTGCGCAAGGCAGGTTCTGCATCGGCCACGGCTTGGGCGTCCAACAGGGCGCACGCCATGCCGTAATCCAGCAAGGTTTTCTGTTTGGCCCGTGCGGCGTCCATCTCTTCGGCATTGCACGCCAGCCACAACGTGCCGTTGGTGCGCATGGCGCAGTCTTGGGGCAGTTGAGGGGCCAGTTCTCGCCACGCCCGGACGGAGTATTCACTGAGGGCCAGTTCATCGGGATTGTCGTCGAGCACCACCAGGTGGCCCATGCCCGCCGCCGTCGCGGCGGGGCGATTGCAGTCGAGTACCAGCACGTCAAGGCCATGACCGGCCAGTTCATCGGCGCAAGCCGCACCGATGATGCCGCCGCCAATGATGATCACATCGGCGGCCTGCTTGGACGTCACGGGCGGATGCCCCAGGCGAACGGGTCATCGCTGGCCAGCAGCAGGGTCGCTTCGGCGCTGATGTGCGCACGGCCGCGAATGGTGGGCACCACGCGCTCGCCTTGCCACTGATAAGAACCTTCGAACTGGCTGCCGATCACACTGGCCTGGCGCCAGATCTGCCCCGGCGCGAGTTTGCCGTCTGCCGCCAGACACGCCAGTTTGGCGCTGGTGCCGGTGCCGCAGGGTGAGCGGTCATACGCCTTGCCGGGGCACAGCACGAAATTGCGACTGTCGGCTTGAGCGTCGTCGGCAAACAACTCGATGTGATCGATTTCCCCGCCGTCTTCGCCCAGGATGCGTTGCGACTCCAGCGCTTGGCGCACCGCCCAGGCGTAGGCAGTGAGCGCTTCAAGGTTGTCGCTGTCGATGCTCAGGCCGTGTTCGGCAATCAGGAAAAACCAGTTGCCGCCCCAGGCGATGTCCCCCGTGACGCGGCCAACCCCGGGCACCTCAACACTCACGGCTTTGCGATACCGCCAGGACGGCACGTTCTGCACGCTGACGGAGCCATCGTCGTGCAGCGTGGCTTCCACCGTACCCACCGGGGTTTCGATGCGGTGCACGCCAGCGCCGATGCGACCCAGATGCGCGAGCGACACTACGAGGCCAATGGTGCCGTGACCGCACATGCCCAGATAGCCGCTGTTATTGAAGAAAATCACCCCCGCACAGGCGCTGGAATCAACCGGTTCGCAGAGCAGCGCGCCCACCAGCACATCGCTGCCACGGGGTTCCAGCACGGTTGCGGCGCGCCAGTCATCGTGCAGGTCAGCGAGGATCTGCCGGCGTTCGGCCATGGTGCCGGTGCCCAGATCGGGGAAACCTTCCAGCACCAGCCGCGTGGGTTCGCCGCCGGTGTGGGAGTCAAGGATGCGGATGCGTTTCATCAGGTCACCTGCCGTTGAAAGACAACTACAGGATGACGCCGGCAAAACGGAAGGTCTTGAAGGATTTCGCCTGTGGCCGTGACGAAATCGGCACAGCCTCAGACTTCGCGGATGGACTCGTTGGGCAAGTGGGCGTACAGCTCGCGACAGACGCCGATGATGTGGTGATCAATCAGCTCGGCGGCTTTTTCCACGTCGCGTTCAGCACAGGCCTTGAGGATTTCCCGGTGCTCCTGATCGGCGCGCAGCTTGCCTTGCTCGAAGCTCATTTGCAGGCGCAGGTAGCGTTCGACCTTGTCGTGGATGGAGCGAATCAGGTTCAGCAGGAACGGCCGCTCGGCGGCTTCGTACAGGCAAGTGTGAAACGCCCAGTTCAGTTCTGCCCAACGGCCTACGTTGTCGTCCGTCATGAACTCATCGCAGATGGCCAGCGCGCGTTTGATGTGATCCTGGGTCATCTTCGGCACCGCCAGACGAATCGCCTGGACCTCCAGCAGCACCCGGACTTCGAAGATCTGCGCCAGCTCCGGCTCGGAAATCCGCGTCACCACGGCACCCTTGTTGCGCTGGAACTGCACCAGCCCTTCGGCTTCCAGGCGTTTCAGGGCTTCGCGCACCGGAATCTTGCTGACGTTGAAGACCTTGGCGATGTCATCCTGACGGATAGGTTCGTCTTCGGCGAAATGCCCGGAAATAATGGCTTCGCGCAAATGTTTGGCAATCACCTCGGACGCGGAAGGGGCGACACCGAGGTTGGGAGCGTCAGGCAGGAGAAGAGGCACGCAGATGACTCATGTAGAGGTGACAGGTGGATAGGGTATACGAAGCGCGTAGCGGTGGGCGCGTCTGGCGATCTCCGTCAGAAAAAAATCAATGGTTGACGGTAAACGCCAGCATGGCCGACAGCTGGCACAACGGCCGGCCGCTTTCGCTTTGCCACTGGTTGAACACCTGCTGGACGATGGCCTGATCGCGCTTGCTGGTCGGCACTTTGTCGACGATTTTCTGCGCATTCAAGGCGGCCACCACGTCCCAGGTCGGGATAAAGGTGTCTTTGCCCACCATCCGCAGGAAGCGCGGCGAGGACAAACCGCCCATCTGGTTGCCGTGTTTGGCCAGGTATTGCCACAGCCCGGTGATGTCATCCACGGGCCATTGGGCGATGAACTGGCCGAAACTGCCGTACTCCTGCTCGATGTCCAGAATCATCTGGGCATTGCGCGGCACGCTCTTGAGCTTGCCCAAGTGGCGAATGATCCGGGCGTCCTGCATCAGGCGCTCCAGATGATCGGCGCCCATCAGCACGACTTTTTCCGGATCAAACCGAAAGAAGACCTCTTCGAACGCTGGCCATTTCGAGTCCACCAGACTGTGCTTCAAACCGGCCCGAAAGACCCGCAGCGCCAGGGTCGACAAGTAGCGATCGGCGCTGATGGCTTGCAGTTGTTTAGCGGTCTTGGGCGTGGGCAGGTGTGCTTCCAGGGCTTTCGCTGAGCCAAAACGGTTCAGGCAATACTCATTCAGCCATTTGTAATCTTGCATTCATGCTCCGTCGCACGGGTCTGGGTACACCTCAGACCGAACCTTCACCCGCAAGTTTGCGGTTGTATTGAAAACGCCAGCGCACGTACAGCAACGCACTGGTGAACACGGCCACGCTGGCGAGCATTTCCAGCACGCCGAATAGCGAGCGATTCGGGTCGTAAGCCGCCAGCGCACCCTTGATGAAGTACAGATTGACCACGAAGCAGGTCCACGAATGGCCCCGCGCACTGCCGGTGAACATGCCCGGCGCGAGCAGGAGCAACGGCACCAGCTCGATGGTCAGAATCACCCAGGGCCTGGCGCCGTGCAGGTCTGCGACGAACAGGTAATAACCGGTCAGCAAGGCGATCAAGCCCAGAAAACAGATCAGGCTGACCACCCGGCTGATGCGCACCCGGGGTGCAAGCCATTCAAGCGGCGGCAGGACTTTGGGCTGTTTAGCCACGGGGCGTCTCCAGCAACCGGGCGGTTTTCGCCAGACGCTGGCCCAGTGCGCGGCACAGCTCGGTTTCATGTTTGTCCAGCGGGCGTTTGCCATCGGCACCGGCGTGATGGCTGGCGCCGTAAGGGGTGCCGCCGCCGCTGGTTTCCACCAGGGCCGATTCGCTGTAGGGCAGGCCGGTGATCAGCATGCCGTGGTGCAACAGAGGCAGCAGCATCGACATCAACGTGGTTTCCTGGCCGCCGTGCAGACTGGCGGTGGAGGTAAAGACACTGGCGGGTTTGCCCACCAGGGCGCCGGTCAGCCAGAGGTTACTGGTGCCGTCCAGGAAATGCTTGAGGGGCGCGGCCATGTTGCCAAAGCGCGTCGGGCTGCCCAGGGCCAGGCCGGAGCAGTTTTTCAGGTCATCCAGGCTGGCATACAACGCGCCGCTTTCCGGGATGCTTGGTGCCACGGCTTCACACTCGGTGGAAATGGCCGGCACCGTGCGCAGACGTGCCTCCATCCCGCCGGCTTCGATGCCTCGCCCGATCTGCCGGGCCATTTCGCTGGTGGAGCCGTTGCGGCTGTAGAACAGGACCAGGATGTAAGGCGTAGTCACGGCAGGATCTCCAGTACGTTTTCCGGTGGACGGCCAATCACGGCCTTGTCGCCCGCCACGAGGATGGGGCGCTCGATCAGTTTGGGGTGGGCGATCATGGCGGCGATCAAGTCGTCATCGCTCAGGCTCTTGTCGGCGAGGTTGAGGGCTTTGTAGTCGTCTTCGCCGGTGCGCAGCAACTGCCGGGCGGTGATGCCCAGCTTGGCCAGCAGCGCACGTAACTGCACGGCATCGGGCGGTGTTTCGAGGTACAGCAGGATGGTCGGGCTCAGGCCGCGGGCTTGCAGCAGTTCCAGCGCGCCGCGGGACTTGGAGCAGCGCGGGTTGTGATAAAGCGTCAGATCGGTCATTTGCAGGTCGCATCTTGCGTAAGGTGGCGGCTATTCTACCCGTGTGATGGCACCGGCTGAACATGGGGTGGTGATCGGTCGCAGGTTTGACATTCCATTTGATGCACTGGGGGAAGTACATGGCAAGGCGATTGGCAGCAATGGTGATGATTGTCGGCAGCGTATTGCTTGGAGGCTGTGGCGCGGATCTGGGCATGGATCAGAACGGCCAGAAAGTCGCGAGCGACCGAATCGACAACCACTGGCTGGTCATCAATTACTGGGCCGAGTGGTGTGGCCCCTGCCGCACGGAAATCCCGGAGTTCAACGCCTTGTCCGATCAGCTCAAGGACCAGCAGGTCAGCGTGCTGGGCGTCAATTTCGACAACCTGCAGGGCGAAGATCTGAAAGCCGCTTCCAACGCGTTGGGCATCAAGTTTACGGTGCTGGCCCAGGACCCCGCCGAGCGTTACGAACTACCGCCCAGCGAGGGATTGCCGGTGACGTACATCATCGATGACAAGGGCAAGATGCGTGAGCAATTGATTGGCGAGCAGACGGCGGCGGGCGTCGTGCAAAAGCTGAAGGCGTTGCGTGGGGAGGGGTAGAGGGTTCGCTTTGGGACGGTGGCAGCCACGGTATTGACGGCGTGACTGCCCCCCCCAAAAAAAGCTGGATGGTGTTTTCAGGCCACTCGCGGCGGGGTTCTGTAGGCGCTCGCACGCTCCTGACACCGTGGGACCGGCTTTAGCCGGGAAGGGGTATTTCAAGCGATGCAGATGCAGCGAACGCCCCGGCCTCTTCCCGACTGAAGCCGGTCCCACGAGGTGAACAACAATTCCCGGCTGAAGCCGACCCCATGGAGGATAGGCTTGCGTTTGAACTGTGCTGAATAGTTGTCCATGAAAAACACCCCAAAGTCTGGATAAGTGTCCAACCTTTGGCGGCAGTTCAGTTTGGACTCAACTTTCTTCCCAAAACCGCAGCGGCTTGCCTTGTGCAGGCCAGAGGCGCAGTTGGTCGATGGGGGAGATGTCCCAGCGCTGGACCTTGTCCAGTGCCTGCAGGAAACGCTGTTCCTGCTCCATCAATGCCGGGGCGCAAAGTTTGCGAGTGCTGCCCACTGGCCCGAATTCGATGCTGTGTGCGTCCAGGGTGTAGGGCGCGAACCAGTGGTTGCAGCCCGCGTTGCCATAGGCGCGACCGTCGGACCCCAGGGTCATGGTCAAATGGCTGCTGTCGATCAGCGGACGCTCACCGATCCATTCCAGCACGTAGCTTTGATCCTGTTTGACAGGCAGCGGTTGGGTCGCGCAGCCGACCAGCAACGCACCGCCCATCAGCCCCAGGAAAGCGAGCTGTTTCATGCGGCTTTCTCCTGACACTTTTTGCACAAATGCTTCTCGCCGACGGTTTTCCAGCCCAGTTCGGCAATGCGGGCGGCGGCGGCAGGTTTTTGCGCCGAGACGCCCAGTTTGGCGTCAACCATGAATTCGAAATCCAACACCGTGGCGCACCCGTCGCAGTTGACTTTCCATTGATGGATGGCCAACTCGTCGAATACCGGCCCGCTGGCCACGGCGATCCACTGCCCCGGCGGATTGATCAAGTGTCGAACCTTCTCGACGATCAACCGCATGTGCAGGGTCTTGCTGCCTTTGAGGGTGACCAGCAAGTGGTCGTTGTCATGAATCGAGCCGCCGTTGCCGGTGACCTGATAACGACCGGGCACCAGAGTGCGGCACTCGGTGAGCGTGTGCTGGGGGTTGAGCATGCTGTAGCGAAAATCGTGTTCGGCCATGGGGTCCTCCAAATGGCGCGCATCCTATCATGGGCTTGAGGCGCGCTGTCCCTGTTAACCGACCACCTGATTCTGTGCCGCGCCACTGGCCCAGGCGGCGATGTTGTCCAGGGTGGTCTGTGCAATTGCGCCCAGTGCTTCCTGCGTCAGGAACGCCTGATGGGCGGTGATGATCACGTTGGGAAAGGTCAGCAGCCGCGCCAGAACGTCGTCTTGCAGGGGCAGGTCCGAGCGATCCTCGAAGAACAGCAGCGCTTCTTCCTCATAGACATCCAGCCCCAGGTAGCCCAGTTGCCCGCTTTTGAGGGAATCGAGCAGCGCCGGTGTATCAACCAGGCCACCGCGCCCGGTATTGATCAGCATGGCACCGCGCTGCATGCTCGCCAGCGACGCCTCATTGATGAGGTGGCGGGTCTGCTCGGTCAGCGGGCAGTGCAGGCTGATGATCTGCGCCTGGGCCAGCAGTTCCGGCAGGCTGAGGTATTGCGCGCCCAGCGCCTGGACCTGTGGGTTCGGGTAAGGATCGTAAGCCAGCAGCTTGCAACCGAAGCCCGACATGATTCTGGCGAAGGTGGCACCGATCTGCCCGGTACCGACAACACCCACGGTCTTGCCCACCAGATCGAAGCCGGTCAGGCCGTGCAGGCTGAAATCCCCTTCACGGGTGCGGTTGTAAGCCCGATGCAGATGGCGATTCAACGCCAGAATCAGCGCGACGGCGTGCTCAGCCACGGCATGAGGCGAGTAGGCCGGGACGCGGACCACGCTGAGGCCCAGTCTTTGCGCAGCGGGCAAATCCACATGGTTGTAGCCCGCCGAGCGCAGGGCGATCAGGCGAGTGCCGCCCGCAGCGAGAATTTCCAGCACCGGGGCACTCAAGTCGTCGTTGATGAACGCACACACCACCGGATGTTTGTCAGCCAGCGGGGCAGTTTCCGTGGTCAGGCGCGCAGGCTGAAAGTGCAGCTTCAGGTCGGCGGGTAGCTGCGCGGCGAGGAAACTTTCGCGGTCGTAAGTCTGGCTGCTGAAGATCAGGGTGTGCATAAAGGAGCGTTCCTTAAGGGCTGTTGGAGCGAGCGGGTTACGTTCCGATTTGCCAGCGAATCAGGCACCGCGGTTGACCCGGTCAGCCGCGTTAACGTTCTTCGCGGGCAAGCCTCGCTCCAACGGGACCCGTGTTTGCCGCGCGACGGGCGATACGTCCTCAAACACTCACCCGGGACTCGATGGTCAGGCGGTTGATCGCTTTTTCCAGGTTGTCGAGGGCTTCATGGACTTGCGGGGCATTTTGTTTGAGCAAGGTTTCGCTGCGTTGGCAGGCGGCGCGCAGTTGCGGAACACCGCAGTATCGGGTTGCCCCGTGCAGGCGGTGCACCCGTTCAATCAGGCCCGTGTGATCACCGGTTTCCCGCGCGGTGCGGATCGCTTCGCGGTCGCTTTCCAGGGAGGCCAGCAGCATGGCAAGCATGTCAGCCGCCAGATCGGGCTTGCCGGCCGCCAGACGCAGGCCTTCCTCATGATCAAGTACATCCAGGTCGGCGCTGGCACGGGCTTTCTCGATGCGCGGCTCCGGCACCTGGCTGCGCAGGGCAAGACCGGTCCATTTGAGCACGACCTGGGCCAGTTGCCGCTCGCTGATGGGCTTGGTCAGGTAATCGTCCATGCCGCTTTGCAACAGCGCGCGTTTTTCGTTGGCCATGGCGTGGGCCGTGAGGGCGACAATCGGCAGCGACGAGCGCTGACGTTCGACTTCCCAGGCACGAATGGCTTCAGTGGCCTGACGGCCGTCCATTCCCGGCATCTGCACGTCCATGAGAACCAGATCAAAAGCGTCGTTCTGTACCGCATGCAGCGCGGCATAACCACTGTCGACGGCCACCACTTCGGCGCCCATGTCTTCGAGCAGCGTCTGGACCAGCAACAGGTTCGCCGGGTTGTCGTCAACGCACAGCAGGCGCGGTGGCCGGCTGGACAGCGGCTCCACGGCATCGTTGCGAACGACCTTGGGCATGATCAGTTCAGACAGGGTGCGCCGCAGTTTGCGCGTGCAGACCGGCTTGGCTTGCAGTTGCGTGTAGATGTCCGGCACGGAGAGCTGAAACAGCGCCTGCTCGGTGGTGGGGCAGAGCACCAGGACTTTGCAGTCGAGGTTTTCCAGGTCCCAGATGTGCTGGCGCAACCGTTCCGGCGGCAGTTCGTGGGCGGTGATGCCCAGCACGGCCAGGCTGATCGCCGCAGGCGTCTGGTGCGCGGCGGTCACGCCATTGAGCAGGTTTTCCAGATTATTGAACACCAGGGTTTCCAGACCGCAGTCTTCAAGTTGGTGCTCCAGGGCCTGACGCGCCAGATCATGGTGTTCGAGGACGGCGACGCGCAAGCCCAGCAGGGGCAGCGCCGGCAGGTCTTCGATGTCGTCCCGCGCCTTGGGCAGGTTCAGGCTGATCCAGAACTCCGAGCCTTCGCCGGGCGTGCTGTCCACGCCGATTTCGCCGCCCATCTGTTCGATCAGACGCTTGGAAATCACCAGCCCCAGACCGGTGCCCCCCGGCTGTCGGGACAGCGAATTGTCCGCCTGGCTGAACGCCTGAAAGAGCGCCCGGACATCCTGGCTGGAGAGGCCGATGCCGGTGTCCTGCACGCTGATGCGCAACTGTGCGCTGTCGTCGTTTTCGTCCTCGACCATGGCCCGCGCAACGATGGTGCCCTCGCGGGTGAACTTGATGGCGTTGCTGATCAGATTGGTCATGATCTGCTTGAGTCGCAGCGGGTCGCCCAGCAACGACAAGGGGGTGTCGCGATACACCAGACTGACCAGCTCAAGCTGCTTGGCGTGGGCGGCAGGGGCGAGGATGGTCAGGGTGTCTTGCAGCAGGTCACGCAGATTGAACGGGACATTGTCCAGCACCAGCTTGCCGGCCTCGATCTTCGAGAAGTCGAGAATCTCGTTGATGATGCTCAACAGGTTGTCGGCGGACTTTTCGATGGTGCTCAGGTAATCGAACTGGCGCGGGGTCAACTCGCTTTTTTGCAGCAGGTGGGTGAAACCCAGGATGCCATTGAGCGGTGTGCGGATTTCATGGCTCATGTTGGCCAGAAACTCGGACTTGATTCGGCTGGCCTCAAGGGCCTCTTTGCGCGCCAGGTCCAGTTCGATGTTCTGGATTTCAATGGTTTCCAGGTTTTGCCGCACATCCTCGGTCGCCTGATCGACGCTGTGTTGCAGTTCTTCCTGGGCGTTCTGCAGGGTGGCGGCCATGCGATTGATGCCCGACGCCAGTTCGTCCAGCTCATGACTGCCCAAGGGCGGCAACCGGGTTTCCAGATTGCCGTCCTTGAGCTGAGCCACCGCCTGCTTGATGCGGCTGATGGGTACGTTGATCGTGCGGCTGATGCGCAGCGCGAGGATGGCGGTCAGGGCCAGGCCCACGGCAATCAGCAGCAGGCTGGCAAACATGCTGCGGTAGCCGCGCAACAGCGTGCCGGTGTGCGACAGCTCCAGCTCCACCCAGCCCAACAGACGATCGGCTTCTTCGGGCATTGGCTCGCCGGTCAGATGACGCTGGCGGCCGAATACCGGCAACAGATAACGCGTGGCGTCGTTGCCGGAACGTTGCAGCAGGTGAGTGCCGCTGCCCAAGGGCGGTTCGTTGATCATGCTTGGCCCGGCGTGAGCCAGCGATTCGCGTTCCGGGCTCAGGAATGTCACCGAGCGCACATCGGCCTGTTCCAGTGCCTGCACTGCCATGCGCTGCAGCAGCACCTTGTCGGCACGTCCCAGTGCAGGCGCGGCCAGGGGCGCCAGATCCTGAGCGATCATCTCGCCGCGTTGCAGCAACTGGTTTTGCAAGTCGTGCAACTGCATCCAGGTGAAATACCCGCCCAGCACCGCCGCCATCAGGCTGGCGGGCAAAATGGTCAGCAGCAGTACGCGGCCTTTGATACCCAACTTGTTCAGCACGCTCTATCTCCAGCAGGCCAGGATCATCCTGATCGTTCGATCGGGTGTTGGTGCACGCCAACACCGGAGCAGTGTAGCGACTTTGCCCGGGGGCTATGGCGGCATCTTAACGTGCCCGGCCGCTGGCATGGCGTTGCCATACGTCAACGAATGTCGCGTGGCTTGCTCATCCCCCTTCGTTCTTGAATAATCGGCGACTGAGAATTAATCGCGAAAGATAATGAATCCCGAATCCATTCAGCGCCCCAACGTTCTGTTCATAGAAGACGACCCCGTGCTCGGTGCTTATGTGCACGAGCAGCTCGGTCGTTGCGGCTTCCAGGTGACCTGGCAGCAAAACGGCAATCAGGGGCTGGTCCTGGCGCAAAGCCAGCCCTTCGATGTGGTGCTCATGGACATCCTGCTGCCCGGCATGAACGGGCTGGAAATACTGACCCATTTGCGTCGCAGCCACAGCCTGCCCGTGATCCTGATGTCCGCGCTGGGGGCGGAAGCCGACCGCATCACCGGGTTTCGCAACGGTGCCGACGATTACCTGCCCAAACCCTTCAGCATGGCGGAGTTGCGGGTGCGCATCGAAGCGATTCTCCGCCGGGTGGCGCTGGAACGCCGTCACGCCGCTGCGCCCATCAAGCTTGAGAGGCATGAGAGTCAGGATCTGCTGTTCGACGAGACACTGTGCGATGTGAGTTTTCAGCAGCGTCGTGGCGACCTGACGCGCAGCGAATACCGCTTGCTGGAAACCCTCTGGCGCAATCCCGAAGAAGTCCTGAGCAAACCCTTCCTTTATCAGCACGTGCTGCAACGCGGCTACGCTCAGCACGACCGCAGCCTGGATATGCACATCAGCCAGATTCGCCGCAAACTCAAAGGCATCGGATATCTGGATCGACAGGTGCAAACGGTGTGGGGCAAAGGTTATGTGCTCACGGCTGCGCCAGCCGATGAGTAAGCTGTTGCGCCGCCTGCCGGGCAGGCACTCGGTGTTCTGGAAACTGGCATTGCTGTTGGTGGGTTTCTGCCTGTTGATGATCTGGCTGAGCTGGACGTGGAGCCGCTATGCCGAGAAGCGAAATGCTTACCTGTCTGACGAAGCACGCTTCACATTGAGCGAGTACGCCGCGCAAGCCGAGCGCGCCTGGGTCGCCGGACAGCAGGCGGGCGTCGATACCTGGCTGCAACAGATCGGTCGCAGCGAAAGCGGCTGGGTCGGGGTGATTGGCGGGGATCTGCAATCGTTAAGCAGTTACCCGTTGAGCGACGTCGAACGCCAGCACATGACGTTTCTACGCGGTCTCGACTGGCCCGTCAGCCGCCGCTCCGTCACCACGCCCTGGCTGAAAGTTCCGTTTCCCACGGACCCCTCTGCGGGCAGCCTGGTGATCGAACTGCCCAAGCGATTCGTCCCCGGTCGTTATCTGCTGGTATGGCGGGTGTTGATCAATGGGGTGATCCCGGGTGCATTTACTCTGCTGCTGTGCGTGGGGCTCTACCGTCTGCTGATCCAGCCGCTCAATCACTTGCGCGCCCAGGCCAATGCCTGGCGTGCCGATCAATTGGGCCATCGCCTGTCCAGCCAGATGATCAATCGTCAGGATGAGTTAGGCGAGCTGGGGCGGGCATTCGATCAAATGGCCGAGCGCCTGCACAGCACGGTCATCGTCCAGCAACAATTGCTGCGCGACATGTCTCATGAGCTGCGCACCCCGTTGAGCCGCTTGCGTGTGGCGTGCGAGATCGAGCAAAGCCTGCCGGCCTTGCGTGGGCGGCTGGGCCGTGAAGTGGACGGTATGCAGCGCCTTGTGGATGACACCTTGCAACTGGCCTGGCTCGACACCGAGCGCCAACAGCTGCCCATGGAAGAGATTCAAGTGCTGACGCTCTGGGAGATGCTTGCCGAGAACGCCTGTTTCGAAAGCGGCTGGCCCGCAGCCCAGTTGCAGTGTGATCTGGACGCTGACTGCTGGGTTCGAGGGCATCTCAATACCTTGGCTCAAGCGCTGGAGAACATTCTGCGCAATGCCATTCGTCACTCCCCGCCACAAGGCATCGTGAGTCTGCACGGCAGGCGGGACGGGGCGTTCTGGCTTATCTGGCTGGATGACCAGGGCGGCGGGGTAGACCCACGTGAACTGGAGCGGATTTTTGCGCCGTTCACCCGACTGGATGGGTCGCGGCCCGGTAACGGCGGTTTTGGCCTTGGCCTGAGCATCGCGCGCAACTCCCTGGCGTTGCAGGGCGGGACGTTATGGGCTGAAAACATCATGGGTGGGTTGCGGTTGAATATGCGGTTATTGGCGAAGCATTGAGGCTGTTGATTCTCCACCACGACACCCCGGCGAAGTTACCGCAGCGAGGCATTGGTCCTACATACGCGGAAATATCGTCTCGCAAATTAGTTGACGCCTTCCTGCGATTCCTGTGGCAGCGGACTCATCCGCGAAATCGTTCAACAACCGAGCTGTAGGGGCTGACCGGGCCCTTTCCCGGATGAATCCGGTTCCGCCGTTTCGATGACACATGAGCGCCGTTATTCCATCCAGCGATAAGCCCCGCACTTTGCGTGATATGGGGTTTTGACGTTTGCCGTTATGATAGGCGCCCCCGCAGTCTGGATTGCGAATACGCCATGACCCTGCAGTACCCAACCATTGCCGATTGCGTCGGCAACACCCCGCTCGTGCGTCTGCAACGTATGGCGGGCGATACCCGTAATACTCTTCTGCTCAAGCTGGAGGGTAATAACCCGGCCGGGTCCGTGAAGGATCGTCCGGCGCTGTCGATGATTACCCGCGCCGAGTTGCGCGGCCAGATTCATCCTGGCGACACCCTGATCGAAGCCACGTCCGGCAACACCGGGATTGCGTTGGCCATGGCCGCAGCGATCAAGGGTTACCGGATGATCCTGATCATGCCCGACAACTCCAGTGCCGAGCGCAAGGCGGCGATGACGGCTTACGGTGCCGAGCTGATCCTGGTCAGCAAGGAAGAGGGCATGGAAGGCGCCCGGGACCTGGCTGAACGCATGCAAAACGAAGGCCGCGGCAAGGTGCTGGACCAGTTCGCCAATGGTGACAATCCTGAGGCGCACTACACCAGCACCGGCCCGGAAATCTGGCAGCAGACCGGTGGCACCATTACCCACTTTGTCAGTTCCATGGGCACCACTGGCACCATCATGGGCGTGTCGCGCTACTTGAAAGAGCAGAATCCAGACGTGCAGATCGTCGGTCTGCAACCCATGGAAGGCGCGGCAATTCCGGGCATCCGGCGGTGGCCTGAAGCCTACCTGCCGAGTATCTATCAGGCTGATCGCGTCGATCGCATCGTCGATATGGCTCAGGATGAAGCCGAAGACACCATGCGCCGTCTGGCCCGGGAAGAAGGCATCTTCTGCGGCGTGTCTTCCGGCGGTGCTGTGGCGGCCATGTTGCGTTTGTCTCGTGAAGTCGAAAATGCGGTCATCGTCGCGATCATCTGTGACCGTGGCGACCGTTACTTGTCGACCGGCGTCTACGACGCGCCCAACTGATGGCCAAACATGAAAGAGGCCTGCGCTTTCAACCAGCAGGCGGTGTCCGGGCGACGCAGATCCCCACCGGCAAAAAACAGCGCCTGACGATTGAGCGTCTGTCCAATGACGGGCGCGGCATCGCGTTTCTCGACGGTCGGACCTGGTTCGTCACCGGCAGTCTGGCGGGTGAAGAAGTCGAAGCACGGGTGCTCAATGCCCACGGCAAAGTCGTCGAAGCGCGCACCGAGCGGGTCTTCCAGGCCAGTTCAATGCGCCGTCCGGCGGCGTGCGTGCATTTTGGTCGTTGCGGCGGCTGTAGCGTGCAGCATGTGCCCCATGACGAACAACTTGCCCTGAAACAGCGCATGCTCGCCGAGCAGTTGCAGCGTGTTGCCGGTGTCGAGCCGCAAGAGTGGGCAGCGCCTTTGACCGGTGCCGAATTTGCCTACCGCAGGCGCGCCCGGATCGCCGTGCGCTGGGATGCCAAGGCCAAACGGCTGGACGTAGGCTTTCGGGCGATGGCCAGTCAGGACATCGTTTCCATCGAACAATGCCCGGTGCTGGTACAGGCCTTGCAACCGATCATGGTGCAGTTGCCGGCAATGCTCCGACGCTTCAGCAAACCGCAAGTGTTGGGGCATGTGGAGCTGTTCAGCGGCTCTTCGACGGCTGTGTTGCTGCGCCATACTGCGCCGCTGGCCGAGGCTGATCTGGCAACCCTTCAGGCGTTTTGCGGGGACCATGATGCGCAACTCTGGTTGCAGGGCGAAGGCGACCCGCAACCGCTCAATGTGTCACAGACTTTGGGCTATCGTCTGGAGCCTTGGGATCTGAACCTGGCTTATCGGCCGGGGGATTTTATTCAGGTCAACGCGGCGATCAACACCGCGATGATCGAGCAGGCCCTGGACTGGCTGGCACCCCGACCCGACGAGCGGGTGCTGGACCTGTTCTGTGGTCTGGGGAATTTTGCGTTGCCCCTGGCGCGTCTTGCCAGGGAAGTGGTTGCCGTTGAAGGCGTGGCGACCATGGTCCAGCGTGCCGCCGACAATGCGGCCCATAACGAGCTGCGCAACGTGCAGTTTTTTCAGGCGGATTTGTCCCAGCCGCTGATACAAGCGGATTGGGCCACGGAGGGCTTTTCTGCGGTACTCTTGGACCCGCCGCGTGACGGTGCTTTCGAGGTGGTACGCACGCTCAAGGGGCTGGGTGCCGAACGGTTGCTTTATGTGTCTTGCAACCCGGCAACTTTGGCGCGCGACACTGTCGAATTGGTCAGTCAGGGCTATCGATTAAAACGTGCCGGAATCCTCGATATGTTTCCACAGACAGCTCATGTCGAGGCGATGGCTTTATTTGAAGCGAGTAGGTGAGCAGCGGCTCAGGGAAATGAGTCAGCGGCTTACAGGGAGTCTCGTTTAATCCGACTGGCCCGCGAATGCCAGTCCTTGCTTGCCCGGCAAGGAGTGTTCGCTCAAGAAGGCCAGGGACTTTAGGCGCTATTCATCGCGCCGTAGGGAAGGTAAGCGACATGGTACAGGTGAGAGCACACCAGCCGATAAACACAGACGGCAGTATCAATCTCGACGCATGGCTGGATCATGTAGTCAGCGTCGACCTGATTCTGGATCGACAGGCCTTGAAAGAGGCCTGTGAATTTGCCCGCAATGCCGAGCAACAGGACAACGCTTCAAAGAATCGCTGGGCGGAAGGAACGTCGAGTTTCCAGACCGGACTGGAAATCGCCGAAATCCTGGCCGACCTCAAACTTGATCAGGACTCGCTGGTTGCGGCGGTGCTTTATCGAGCCGTGCGCGAAGGCAAGATTCCATTGCCCGATGTTGAGCAGCGTTTCGGTGCAACCGTGGCCAAGCTGATCGACGGCGTGCTGCGCATGGCGGCCATCAGTGCCAGCCTCAGTCCGCGCCAGTCGTTGGTGCTGGGCAGTCAGGCCCAGGTGGAAAACCTGCGCAAGATGCTGGTGGCCATGGTGGATGATGTCCGCGTGGCCCTCATCAAACTGGCCGAGCGCACGTGTGCCATCCGTGCCGTGAAAAACACGGATGACGAAAAGCGCAACCGCGTCGCCCGGGAAGTCTTCGATATTTATGCGCCCCTGGCCCATCGGCTGGGCATCGGCCATATCAAATGGGAACTGGAGGATTTGTCCTTCCGTTACCTTGAGCCTGAACAATACAAACAGATCGCCAAGCTGCTTCATGAGCGTCGCCTTGATCGCGAACGCTTTATCAGCGACGTGATGAGCCAGCTGGAAAACGAACTGCTGGCCACCGGCGTCAAGGCCGATATCAGTGGTCGGGCGAAACACATCTATTCCATCTGGCGAAAAATGCAGCGCAAGGGTCTGGAATTCAGCCAGATCTATGACGTGCGGGCTGTGCGCGTACTGGTCCCGGAAATGCGCGACTGCTACACCGCGCTGGGGATCGTGCACACCTTGTGGCGGCACATTCCGAAAGAGTTCGACGACTACATCGCCAACCCCAAGGAAAACGGCTACCGCTCGCTGCACACCGCCGTGATCGGACCTGAAGGCAAGGTGTTGGAGGTGCAGATTCGCACCCACGCCATGCACGAAGAGGCCGAGCTGGGGGTCTGCGCGCACTGGCGTTACAAAGGCACCGACGTCAAATCCGGTTCCAATCATTACGAAGAGAAAATCTCCTGGCTGCGTCAGGTGCTGGAATGGCACGAAGAGCTGGGTGATATCGGCGGCCTGGCTGAACAGCTGCGCGTCGATATTGAACCGGACCGGGTCTACGTGTTTACCCCGGATGGTCATGCCATCGACCTGCCCAAGGGCGCAACGCCGCTGGACTTCGCGTATCGGGTACACACCGAGATCGGCCACAACTGCCGTGGCGCGAAGATCAATGGGCGCATCGTGCCGCTCAACTACAGCCTGCAGACCGGTGAACAGGTCGAGATCATCACCAGCAAGCACGGCACGCCGAGCCGTGACTGGCTGAACTCGAACCTGGGCTACATCACCACGTCCCGGGCTCGGGCCAAGATTGTTCACTGGTTCAAGTTGCAGGCCCGTGATCAGAACGTCGCGGCCGGTAAAACCCTGCTTGAGCGGGAGCTGGCGCGTCTGGCCTTTCCTGCGGTGGACTACGACAGGCTGGCGGAAAAAGCCAACCTCAAGACCGCTGAAGACATGTACGCGGCCTTGGGCGCCGGGGACCTGCGCCTGACGCAACTGGTCAATCTGGCCCAGCAACTGGTCGAGCCTGAACGCGGCAGCGAGCAGGTGGAACTGGTACCGCGCAAGGCCACGGGGTACAAGCCGGGCAAGCGTGGCGATATCCAGATCCAGGGCGTGGGCAACCTGATGACGCAAATGGCCGGCTGCTGCCAGCCGCTGCCCGGGGATCCCATTGTCGGCTATATCACCCAGGGCCGTGGCGTGAGCATCCACCGCCAGGATTGCGCCTCGGTTCTGCAATTGGGCGGACGTGAACCGGAACGGATCATTCAGGTCAGTTGGGGACCGATACCGGTGCTCACGTATCCGGTGGACATCATCATCCGCGCCTACGATCGCTCGGGGTTGCTGCGTGACGTTTCCCAGGTCTTGCTCAATGAGCGGATCAACGTCCTGGCGGTCAATACCCGTTCGAACAAGGAAGACAACACCGCGTTGATGTCCCTGACCATCGAGATTCCGGGGCTGGACGCGTTGGGGCGCTTGTTGGGGCGGATATCGCAGCTACCGAACATCATTGAGACGCGGCGCAACAGAACGCCTTGATGGTCAGCCGGGCTGACGCCTTCGCGGATGAATCCGCTCCCACAGGATTTACGCTAACCCCTGTGGGCGCGAATTTATTCGCGAAGATGTCGGTAAAAACACCGTAATTTCCGAATTGGACCGCTCATGTATTCTCTCCCAGACCTGCTCCACCTCATGGCCCGCCTGCGCGACCCGCAGTTCGGTTGCCCGTGGGATGTGAAGCAGAACTACGCCAGCATTGTGCCGCACACCCTTGAAGAGGCTTATGAGGTGGCCGACGCCATCGAGCGTGGCGACTTTGATGACCTCAAGGGCGAGCTGGGTGATTTGCTGTTCCAGGTGGTGTATTACAGCCAGCTGGCTCGGGAAGAAGGGCGATTCGAGTTCGCGGGCGTGATCGACGGTATCACCCGCAAACTGATCCGCCGCCATCCCCATGTATTCCCCACCGGCGACTTGTACGCGCCACTGGAAACCCCGCGTTTGACGGACGATCAAGTCAAGCAGCGCTGGGAAGAGATCAAGGCCCAGGAGCGCGCTGAAAAGGCTGCGGCCCCGGAGCAACTGTCCCTGCTCGATGACGTGCCTGCGGTTTTACCGGCCTTGTCTCGTGCGGCCAAGCTGCAAAAGCGCGCCGCTCAGGTAGGATTCGACTGGCCCGCAGCCCTGCCGGTGGTCGATAACGTGCGCGAAGAGCTGGATGAAGTGCTCGAAGCCATGGCCAGCAACGACGCCGAAGCCATCACCGAAGAAGTCGGTGACCTGCTGTTTGCCGCGGTCAATCTGGCGCGACATTTGAAAGTCGACCCCGAAAACGCCCTGCGCTCGGCCAATACTAAATTCGAGCGACGCTTCCGATTTATCGAACAGGCATTGCGCCAGACCCATCGTCCCATCGAAGATTGCACCCTCGAAGAAATGGACGCTCTCTGGGGCGAAGCCAAACGTCAGGAAAAGAACGCGCCCAGCTGCGGCTGAGTCCGTTGTATCTGCATAAGTGAGTAGACAATGAGCCTTTCCCTTCGCGACCAGTTGCTCAAGGCAGGTCTGGTGAATCAAAAGCAGGCCAAACAGGTCGGCAAAGACAAGCAGAAAGAACAGCGTCTGGCCCATAAAGGCCAGATCGAGATCGACGATTCGCAAAAGCGTGCCGCCCAGGAAGCCATGGCGGAAAAAGCCAGGCGCGATCAGGAGCTCAATCGCCAGCAACAGGAAAAAGTCGAACAAAAGGCCCGTGCCGCGCAAATCAAGCAGTTGATTGAGGTGTCACGGCTGCCCAAGTTGACCACTGAAGACTATTACAACTTCGTCGATGACAAGAAGGTCAAACGCCTCTCGGTCAACAGCCTGATGCGCAGCAAACTCAGTAATGGTTCGCTGGCCATCGTGCATCACGCCGGCGGTTACGAAGTCATCCCCCGTGAGGCGGCGCTGAAGATTCAGGAGCGCGACCCACGACGCATCGTGTTGCTCAGCGAACCCACGGAAGAAGCCGATGGCGATGATCCCTATGCAGCCTACAAAATCCCTGACGACTTGATGTGGTGAAACCCGCACAAAACAAAACCCGCACTTGGCGGGTTTTGTTTTAAAGCGATTCTGAAATTGCGTGTTTACTGGTTACGTCTGTTTTCCAGTTCTTCGAGCTCAGCCTTGTAGCGCTGGGCGTCGGACTCGACGTGGAACATCCCTACCAGTTGGTCTTGCTGGTGCACGTCCCAGATCTGAATGCCATCAGCGATGTTTTCATGTGAGATATGGGTGTCGTCGCGTTCAGTAACTCGTACGGTCATGATTCAGACTCCTGACTTGATACTGCGGCGATGTGTCGCAGGACTCTTTTATAGGATTTGTTAGGTGGCTAAGTAAATAGTCAGAATGAGCGCGGGGTTGTTGCGGAAACAGCGAAAGTGCCGCAGGCCTTGAATTACCTGGGTTGCAGAGGTATTTCGGCTAAGTGAAGGTTTTTTCATGTGTGATAGCAAAGAGCCAAAATCCGTTGGAGCGAGCGGGCGGCGTTCCGACTTGCCCGCGAATCGGTATTTCATTCGACACGTTCATCGCCCGAGATGACGCCTTCGCGGGCAAGCCTCGCTCCAACGGCGCCCACAAAAAACCCCGCTAAAAAGCGGGGTTTCGACCTTGCGTGGGAGCTGATGGATCAGCTGCCTTTAACCGCTTTGCCATTCACCGTGCCGTCTTGCAGCATGATGTTGTATTCCTTGCCGTCGGTTTCGACCTGTTGCAGGCGAACCAGCAGGTAATCCCAATCCTTGGCGAACCAAAGGACGGTGATGCGTTTGCTTTGTGTGGGGTCGCGCACGCGCTCGACCTTGATGGCGTCGACCTGACCTGCTTTGGTGTCGACTTTTTCCGAACCCAGGACGCGGAAGTCATAGGTGTCGATTTCGTCGCCATCGACCACCTGATAACTCATGCTTTTCTTGCCTTCAGCAACATCATGCTGCAAGGCGAGCTGGTAGGTGGACTTGTCGAGAATGCCGCGGTTGAGTGGCAGCTTGATGGCGTCGCCGCGGTCGGTACCGGTGATGAACTTGGTGGCCCAGTCAAACACCAGATCGACTTTCTTGGACTTGCCAAGACCGCCGCGCTCGAAGTTGTAGGTCTGCGGCAGCAAAACGTCTTTGTCGACCTTCAGGGTGCTGACTTCAGACAGGCTGGCAATCATCATGGAAGCCTTGAAGTTCAAGGTCCAGGTCCCGTTCGGGCCGGCTGCGAGGCTGCGTTCGGCAGTACCGCTCATGGGCAGTTGCTTCCAGTCGGCGGTATAGCTGGCGGAGAACGGTTGCAGGTCTGCAGCGTGAGCGGCAGGCAGTGCGAGCAGAGCGAAAGCGAACAGCAAAGCGCGACGCATAATATCTCCTAGGTTCGTATCAAGTGGCCGTGGGCCGCGAGTAACTGACCGTCCAATAATGCACCTTCTTCACCAAGGCTCAAGCGGCCTTCGGCAAACCAGCGGACGGCCAGCGGATAAATCCTGTGTTCCTGGGCATGAACGCGTTGCGCCAGGCTGTGCGGCGAGTCATCGGACTCTACCGGAATCACAGCCTGTACGACTAGCGGTCCTCCATCGAGTTCCTCGGTGACGAAGTGCACGCTGCAGCCATGCTCGGCGTCGCCAGCCTCCAACACCCGTTGATGGGTGTGCAAGCCTTTATAGAGAGGAAGCAGGGAGGGGTGGATGTTCAGCAAACGACCATGATAGTGGCGGACGAACCCGGCGCTGAGGATGCGCATGAAGCCCGCCAGCACGACCAGTTGAGGCTCAAAGGTGTCGATCAGCTTGATCAGCGCCGCGTCGAAGGCTTCGCGACCGTCATACGCCTTGTGGTCCAGAACGCAGGCTTCGATGCCTGCATCGCGGGCGCGTTGCAGGCCGAACGCATCGGCGCGGTTGGAAATAACCGCGCGAATGCGGACGGGGTGTTCCCCGTCCTTGAAGCTGTCGATCATGGCTTGCAGATTGCCGCCGCTGCCGGAAAGCAGCAGCACTACATCACAGGTTGCAGGCATCAGTGCGCCTTGAGGTTTTTCAGCTCGACTTGTGCAGCGCCTTCGGCCGCGGTAGCGATCTGACCGATGACCCAGGGTTGTTCGCCGGCTTCACGCAGAACGTTCAGTGCGGTCTCGACGTGCTCTTGAGCCACGCAGATGACCATGCCCACGCCGCAGTTCAGTACGCGGTGCATTTCGTTTTCTGCGACGTTGCCTTGTTGCTGCAACCAGTCAAATACCGCCGGACGCTGCCAGCTGGCCACGTCAACCACGGCCTGTGCGCCTTCTGGCAGTACGCGGGGGATGTTGTCCAGCAGGCCGCCGCCGGTGATGTGGGCCATGGCTTTGACAGCGCCAGTGTCCTTGATCAGTTTCAGCAAGGGTTTGACGTAGATACGGGTAGGCGCCATCAGCAGTTCGGTCAGCGGCTTGCCGTCGAGCTGGATGGTTTCGATGTCGGCACCGGCCACTTCGATGATCTTGCGGATCAGCGAGTAACCATTGGAGTGCGGGCCGGAAGACGGCAGGGCGAGCAGGGCATCGCCGGCGGCGACTTTGGAGCCGTCGATGATGTCGGCTTTTTCGACAACGCCGACGCAGAAACCGGCCAGGTCGTAGTCTTCGCCTTCATACATGCCGGGCATTTCAGCGGTTTCGCCACCGACCAGCGAGCAACCCGCCAGTTCACAGCCTGCGCCGATGCCGGTGACGACCTGGGCTGCGGTGTCGACATTGAGCTTGCCGGTGGCGTAGTAGTCGAGGAAGAACAACGGCTCTGCGCCGCAGACCACCAGGTCGTTGACGCACATGGCAACCAGATCGATGCCGATGGTGTCATGTTTGTTCAGGTTCAGCGCCAGGCGCAGCTTGGTACCAACGCCATCGGTGCCGGAAACCAGCACAGGCTGCTTGTAGCCAGCCGGGATTTCGCAGAGGGCGCCGAAGCCACCCAGACCGCCCATGACTTCCGGCCGCTTGGTGCGCTTGGCAACGCTCTTGATGCGTTCGACCAATGCTTCACCGGCGTCGATGTCTACACCGGCGTCTTTGTAGCTCAGGGAGGGTTGCTTGCTCATAATCCAGGCCTTTAGGGGGGATTCGGGTGGGATCGACGGAAAGAGTGGGGCCTCTTGAAACGGCACGTGTTGCGATGCTGTTTTTTCGGGCCGCCATCCTCACCAGTCTGCGAAGGCGCGCGATTTTATCAGGCTTGGGCGGCAGCGGCCATCCTTAGGCCGACGGGCTGGCTTGATCGATACAAAATAAACCGCGGCATGACCGCGCTGACCCGTTTGGCAGGACCTCTATTAGGTGTAGCCTGCATGGCGCGTTTGAATGAATGGCTTTAGTCTGCGGTCTCAGGCTAGTCAGCTCACTTGCTGCGGTTATTTTCTGCCGCTTTTTTCTGTTCGGGAACTGCCCATGGGTCTCTCAAAATTATTCTTTGCAGGCTGCTTGTCCTTTATCTGCCTGCCAGTCTTCGCCGAAACCGTGAATAACCTTTATCAGGTACGTGAACCGGTCAGCGGCCAGACGCCGGATGAACGCGCCCGTGCCACCCAGGCCGCTCTGGATACGCTGGTTCTTCGTTTGACGGGGGATGCCAAGTCGGTGCAGGGGCCGGCATTGGCCGATCTGCGCAAGAATCCGCAACAAATCATCAGTCAGTTTGGCTTTGAGGCCGGGCCACCGGAGTCGCTGCTGGTGGACTTCGATCCTGCCAGCACTGACCGCACATTGCGTCAGGCGGGCTTGCCGATCTGGGGGAGTAATCGTCCGACCATCCTCGGTTGGTGGCTCAATGACGCAACCGAAGGCTCGAATCTGATGGGGGACGGCCAAAGCGCCGCCGAACCGTTGCGGCGTGCGGCGCAGCATCGTGGGTTGCCGCTGCGTCTGCCGCTGGCCGATCTGGGTGAGCAAAGCGTAGGCACGGCTAAAAACCTGGAGAGCACCGATTCTACGCCCCTCAAGGAAGCCTCCGAACGTTATGGCGCCGATGCTTTATTGGCCGTTCATGCTACGGAGGGGGCCGGCCAATGGCAGGCTAAATGGCGTTTGTGGCTGGGTGATCAGCGGGATCAGGGCACCGCCACCGGTGCAACGTCCGAGGCGCTGGCCGATGCTGTGCTGCTGGCCGTGAGCCAGCGCCTTGCTCCGCGTTACGTGGTCAAACCCGGTGTCTCCAGCGGTTTGTCGCTGCAAGTGCAGGGTATGAATCTTGAGCGTTATGCCCAGTTGATGCGATTGCTCGAACCGTTTGGCGCACGACTCAAATCGGTCGATGGCGATCGGATTACCTATGAAGTCAGCGGCAGTGCCGATCAGGTGCGTTCACAATTGGCGCTGGCCAACCTGCAGGAAGTCCCGGCCGATGAAGCGGTGCCTTCCACTGCACCTGGGACGCCGGTCGAGGGTTCAGCGGCAGCGCCGGGCGCCATGCCGATGATCGTGCCTGCCGCAGACCCTCAATTGCGCTTTCGCTGGTAGGTGCCAGTGAAGTTTCGAATGATGCTGGATCTTATGAAGTTGAGGGGTTTTGATGACTGATACACGGCGTTGGTTCTGGATCGGCGGGATTGTTCTGCTGGTCCTGTTCGTTTTCCTGCTACATGCAATCCTGACGCCGTTTCTGGTTGCGCTGCTGCTGGCGTACATGGGCGACCCCCTCGCGGATCGGCTGGAGAAGCTCGGGCTGTCACGCACGTTGAGTGTGGTGGCGGTGTTCACCCTGTTTACCTTGATATTGCTTGCGCTGTTACTGGTGCTGGTGCCCATGCTGGCCAAGCAACTGTTTCGCCTCTATGAGCTTACGCCGCAGATACTCGACTGGTTGCAGCATACGGCGCTGCCGTGGGGGCAGGCCAAGTTTGGACTGGCCGATGGTTTCTGGAAGTTCGACAAGGTCAAGGAAGCGATCTCCGGGCATATGGGGCAGACCGGCGACATCGTCGGCGTGGTCTTGTCCAAGGCCACGGCATCGGGCCTGGCGCTGATAGGCTGGATCACCAATCTGGTCCTGATCCCGGTGGTGTGCTTCTATCTGTTGCGCGACTGGGACCTGATGATGGGCAAGGTGCGCAGCCTGCTGCCGCGTCATCGCGAAGGGCAGATCGTCAAACTGGCGAGTGAATGCCATGAAGTGCTGGGCGCGTTCATACGTGGCCAGTTGCTGGTGATGGTGGCGCTGGGTGTGATCTACGCGGCGGGGCTGATGCTGCTCGGGCTGGAGCTGGGGCTGTTGATCGGTGTTATCGCGGGTCTCGCTGCCATCGTTCCTTATATGGGCTTTGTGATCGGTATCGGCGCTGCCCTGATTGCAGGCTTGTTCCAGTTTGGCGGCGATTTGTACCCCATGATGGGCATCGTGGCGGTGTTTATGGTCGGTCAGGCGCTGGAAGGCATGGTGCTCACGCCGCTGTTGGTGGGGGATCGCATCGGCCTGCATCCGGTCGCGGTGATTTTCGCGATTCTGGCCGGCGGCGAGCTGTTCGGCTTCACCGGTATCCTGCTGGCGCTGCCGGTGGCGGCGGTCATCATGGTCCTGGTGCGTCATGTTCATGACCTTTACAAGGACTCGGGCATTTATAGCGGCATGGAAGACCCCGACTTGTAGAGTTGATTGCCGCTTATTCAACGGGTCGGTAAGGACGTGGCGCACGCAGGTGGCCACGTCTTTTTTAATACCGTATTTGTCCGGGCATTCGCCCGGCAACGCTTCGTGGCGCGCAAACCTTTGATTTTCCTTATGGTCTCGCGCATTGTGTGCCCAGCGTCACGGGTATAAACTTTGCACACTTTACACAGAGGCCCCTAACGGCTCCCATGAGCTGTTCAGCCAGCATGAAACCGATTCAGCTGCCCCTGGGTGTGCGTCTGCGTGATGACGCCACCTTCATCAATTACTATCCCGGCGCCAACGCCGCCGCACTCGGCTACGTGGAGCGGCTGTGCGAAGCCGACGCAGGCTGGACCGAGAGTCTGATTTACCTCTGGGGCAAGGATGGCGTGGGGCGCACGCATCTGTTACAGGCTGCTTGCCTGCGTTTCGAGCAGTTGGGCGAGCGGGCGGTTTACCTGCCATTGGCTGAAGTCATCGATGAAGGTGTCGAACTCTTCGACAGGCTTGAACAGTACGAGCTGGTGTGCCTGGACGATCTGCAAGCGGTGGTGGGCAAGACCGAGTGGGAAGAAGCCTTGTTCCACTTGTTCAATCGTCTGCGCGACAGCGGACGCCGCTTGTTGATCGCCGCGTCTCAGTCGCCCCGTGAATTGCCGGTCAAACTCCCCGATCTCAAGTCTCGCCTGACCATGGCCCTGGTGTTCCAGATGCGTGGCCTGTCAGACGAAGACAAATTGCGCGCCTTGCAGCTTCGCGCTTCACGGCGCGGCCTGCACCTGACCGATGAGGTCGGGCACTTCATCCTCACTCGCGGTACGCGCAGCATGAGCGCGCTGTTCGAACTGCTGGAGCGGCTCGATCAAGCGTCATTGCAGGCGCAGCGCAAGCTGACCATTCCATTCCTCAAAGAGACGCTTGGGTGGTAGACCCCGCTTTGGTATTGCAGGTCGCAGCCGCGTTGCGACATGCCCGGCGGATTCTGATCATCACTGGCGCGGGGCTTTCCGCCGACTCGGGTTTGCCGACGTATCGTGGCGTAGGGGGGCTCTATAACGGCCAGACGCCTGACGGATTACCCATTGAAGTGGCACTGTCGGGCCCGATGCTGCGGCGTGATCCAGGGTTGTGCTGGAAGTACATCGCGCAGTTGGGCAAGGCATGCCTTGGCGCGCAGCCCAACGCTGCCCATTACGCCATCGCGCAATTGCAGCGGCAGAAACCCGAGTGCTGGGTGTTGACGCAGAATATCGATGGCTATCATCGCGCAGCGGGCAGTCCGCCTGAGCGCCTGATCGAGATACACGGTCAACTGGCACCGTTGTATTGCCAGTCATGCGCTGCGCAAGATCCTGAATTGATCGAGCACTTAGACAGACCTTTGCCACCGCTGTGCCGTGAGTGTGGTGGCGTTTTGCGACCGTCCGTCGTTTTGTTTGAGGAGATGCTGCCGGAGCAGGCCCTCGAAACCCTCCATCAGGAGATGGCCAAAGGCTTCGATGCGGTGCTCAGTATTGGTACTACCGCAAGCTTCCCCTACATCCTTGAACCCCTACTCAGAGCAAGGGTTTGCGGCGGTTTTACGGCGGAAATTAATTTGACGCCTACGGACCAGAGCGCTCGCATGGACGTCTTTTTGGCCGGCCGGGCAGCACATGTCATGCAGGAACTGGTAAGTCACATTTAGTTCGATTGAATTTGCAAATGAGGATGATAGCGGGCATAGTCTCGCCACCTTAACAAGTTCAGCCACGGTCGTGCCCATGCTAGCTCGCTTCGCACCCCTCGTGCCTCTCGCACTCGTCTCACTGTTGTTCGGTTGCTCGGCGAATATGCCGGTGTCTCAACAAGACATGCAGCAGCGACAGCAGTACAAGAACCAGATCACGGCTCAGTCCAGCACCCGTTCCGATAGATCGGTGTTGCAGGAAGAGATGGCCACTGAAGCCGAACTGGCCCGGTTCGCCGACAACAAGCCTTATGAATTGCCCGCACTGGCGGACAGCATCCTTGAGCGTGGTAAATCCCTGATCGGTACTCGCTACCGTTTCGGCGGCACATCGACGAAGACAGGTTTCGACTGCAGCGGCTTCATTGGTTATCTGTTTCGTGAAGAAGCGGGCATGAACCTGCCGCGTTCGTCCCGTGAAATGATCAACATCGACGCGCCGCTGGTTAAGCGCAATGATCTTGAGCCGGGCGATCTGCTGTTTTTCAGCACGGCCGGTCGTGGTCGCGTCAGCCATGCAGCGATTTATCTGGGCGACAATCAGTTCATTCACTCCAGCAGCAGTCGCAGTGGCGGCGTTCGCGTAGACAGTCTGGATGACGTGTACTGGAGCCGGACGTTTATCGAAGCCAAACGTGCCCTGGCCATGGAATCGTCTGTAATCGCGCCGCAGACCACTGCCATGACCACGACGACGCTCAAGCGCCACAAGTAATCACTACCGTATCGTGCAAAAACAGGCTATAAGCCTGTTTTGCGCTTTTCGGGCTTCCGGCAAAGCAAGCCGCATCCAGATCAGGTTGTAGTGTCTATGTCGATTACGTCACGCCTAGCGATCATCACATTGGCTGCCTTGCTCGGCGCTTGCGCCAGCGCGCCGCCACCGCCCCAGCCCCGGATTGTTCAGCGTCCGGTGCTTGCTGCTCCCCCTGGCAATTTCTCCCCGGCTATCGAAGACGTCATGTTTCGCGCCCTCGGTCTGGTGGGCACGCCTTATCACTGGGGTGGAAACACGCCAGACTCCGGTTTTGATTGCAGTGGCTTGATCGGTTACGTGTACCGCGACGCCGCAGGCATATTGCTGCCTCGGTCGACCCGGGAAATGATCACCATGCGCGCACCGAATGTGGGCCGCCAGCAATTGCAGACCGGGGACCTGATATTCTTCGCCACTTCCGGTGGGTCACAGGTCAGTCATGCGGGCATTTACGTTGGGGAAGGGCGTTTCGTGCATGCGCCTGCCACGGGCGGCACCGTCAAGCTGGACAGCCTGGACAAACCCTATTGGCAGAAAGCGTACCTGAACGCCAAGCGCGTGATCCTGCCGTCCAGTCTGGCGCGTAATCCGTAGCTGTCATCAGCAAAATCCGATTCGTTGGAGCGAGCGGGCGGCGTTCCGACTTGCCCGCTCCAACGAAACCACTGTCTGCGCCTACTTCGCCGCAGTCACTCGCCAGATCTTGTTCCCCACATCATCGGCCACCAACAACCCACCCTGACGATCATTGACCACGCCTACCGGGCGTCCCTGTGCCTTTTCGTCTGCGTTCAAAAAGCCGGTCAACAGATCAATCGGTGCGCCACTGGGCTTGCCGCCACTGAACGGTACGAACAGTACTTTGTAGCCGCTGTGGGGTTTACGGTTCCAGGAGCCGTGCTGGCCGATAAATGCGCCTTCATTGAACGGCGCCGGCAAGGTCTTGCCATCGGCGAACACCAGTCCAAGAGAGGCCGTGTGCGGGCCGACGGCATAGTCCGGGGCGATAGCCTTGGCGACCAGTTCGGGGTTTTGCGGGGTCACGCGCACATCCACATTCTGGCCGTAGTAGCTATAGGGCCAACCGTAGAAGCCGCCATCCTGCACCGACGTGATGTAGTCCGGCACCAGATCGCTGCCGATTTCGTCACGCTCGTTAACGGCTGTCCACAACTTGCCGGTGGTGGGTTCCCAGTCCATGCCGTTGGGGTTGCGCAAGCCTGAGGCAAAGATGCGATGGGAGCCGGTGGCTGCATCGACTTCCCAAATGGCGGCGCGACCTTCTTCAGCCGCCATACCGTTCTCCGCGACGTTGCTGTTGGAGCCGACCGTCACATACAGCTTGCTGCCGTCCTTGCTGGCTATGACATTCTTGGTCCAGTGGTGATTCAACGTGCCGCCGGGAAGGTCCACGACCTTGGTAGGTTGCGCACTGATGGAAGTCTGGCCGTCCTGATACGGGAAGCTGATCAGTCGATCGGTATCAGCCACATACAGTTTGTCGCCCACCAGCGTCATGCCGAACGGTGAGTTAAGGTTTGCCAGGAACACCGTGCGGGTTTCAGCAACGCCGTCGTGATCCTTGTCGCGCAACAAAGTAATGCGGTTGGGGCTGGGAACTCCGGCACCGGCGCGACCCATGACCTTGCCCATGACCCAACCACGAATGCCTTTGTTGTCGTCAGGCTTGGGCGGTGAGTTGGTTTCAGCCACCAGCACATCGCCATTGGGCAGCACGTAAAGCCAACGCGGGTGGTCCAGATGCTCAGCGAACGCGGCAACCTGAGTGCCTTTGGCGGCGACCGGTTTCGCGTCCTTTTCCCAGCCCACGGCGGGCGCTATGTTGACCGTCGGGATCAGCGTCTTGTTCGGCTCCGGCAGCCTGGGCGACGGTCCGGTGCCGTCGCTGACCTGCAGGGTCGATGACTCACCACAGGCCGCCAGGCCTCCCGCAACCAGTAGCAATAGCGCTAACTGAGGTTTGAGCTTGAACATATTCGATCTCCATAACGGGCAATGGTCCAGTAAGTGATAGAGAGGCCTGAGCTTTGAGGGTTCAACCGGTTGCTGAGTTGATTGACGCTCCCGCCTCAAGCCACTACCCTGCGCCCTTTGTTTCAGGTGCTCAAAATCCCCGGATTGATTGAGTGAAACAGGGAAACCGGTACGGACGCTCAAGGCGACCCATCCCGGTGCTGCCCCCGCAACGGTAGATGAGTGAAGCTGTGCCTGATGCCACTGTGTTCGACAGACATGGGAAGGCGCACAGTCGGGAATTTCCCGCTCATGAGCCCGGAGACCGGCCTGATCCATTCAACAGCATCACGGCGGGCGATGCTCTGGCTCTGGGCATGACGAAAGTCGTGCTGTCAGCCACTGGCTGTTGCCTGCCGTCTGCTTTCGCGTGCCCTCAAGCGGAGAGCTGAGATGAACGAATCCCCCGAACGCGACGAACGCCATCTGGCGCGCATGCTGCGCAAAAAAGCCGTGATGGACGAGCGCATCGCCAGCGCACCCAACGAATGCGGGCTGCTGCTGGTCCTGACCGGTAACGGCAAAGGCAAGAGCAGCTCCGCGTTCGGCATGCTGGCCCGGGCCATGGGGCACGGCATGCAGTGCGGCGTCGTGCAGTTCATCAAGGGCAGCAACAGCACCGGGGAGGAGTTCTTTTTCCGACGCTTTCCCGAGCAGGTTCGCTATCACGTGATGGGCGAGGGCTACACCTGGGAAACCCAGGATCGTCAGCGCGACATCGCCGCGGCCGAGGCCGCCTGGGAAGTTTCCCTGGAAATGCTCCGTGACCCGGCCATCGGCATGGTGGTCCTGGACGAATTGAACATCGCCCTCAAGCATGGCTATCTGGACATTGAGAGAGTGCTCGGCGACCTGCAAGCCCGCCCGCCCATGCAGCATGTGATCGTCACCGGGCGCGGTGCGAAGCCGGAAATGATCGACATGGCGGACACGGTTTCCGAAATCAGCGTCGTTAAACACGCGTTCCAGGCTGGCATTCGTGCGCAGAAAGGCATTGAGCTGTGAGCGAGCCGCGTCACTGTCCGGCCGTCTTGATTGCCGCTCCGGCTTCCGGCCAGGGCAAAACAACGGTCACCGCTGCGCTGGCCAGGTTGCACCGTAATCAAGGCCGCAAGGTTCGTGTGTTCAAGTGCGGGCCTGATTTTCTCGACCCGATGATCCTGGAGCGCGCCAGCGGTGCGCCGGTGTATCAGCTGGATTTGTGGATGGTCGGTGCCGAGGAAAGCCGTCGCCTGTTGTGGCAGGCGGCGGGCGAAGCCGATCTGATCCTGATCGAAGGCGTGATGGGCCTGTTTGACGGCACCCCCTCCAGCGCCGACCTGGCTCGTCATTTTGGCGTGCCGGTGCTGGGCGTCATCGACGGCACGGCCATGGCACAGACCTTCGGCGCGCTGGCGTTGGGGCTGGCGCGTTATCAGCCGGATTTGCCCTTCGCCGGCGTGTTGGCCAACCGGGTCGGCACCGTGCGCCATGCGCAACTGCTCGAAGGCAGCCTGACGGAAGGGCTGCGCTGGTACGGCGCGCTGTCCCGGGAAACCGGTATCGAGTTGCCGAGTCGTCACCTGGGGCTTGTGCAGGCCAGCGAACTCAACGATCTGGACGTGCGTCTGGATGCCGCCGCCGAGGCGCTGGCCAGCACGTGCGAAGTTGCACTGCCGCCTGCGGTGACCTTTGCCGCGCCGGATAGAGTGCCCGCCGAGCCCTTGCTGGAAGGCGTGACCATTGCCGTCGCCCACGACGAAGCCTTTGCGTTCACTTACGGGGCCAGTCTGGATCTGCTGCGGGCCATGGGCGCTGAATTGGTGTTTTTCTCACCGATCCGCGATGCAGCGCTGCCGGATGCCGATAGCCTGTACCTGCCCGGCGGCTACCCTGAGTTGCATCACCTGGCCCTGAGCCAGAACACGACCATGCTGAACGCGATACGCCAGCACCATCAGGCGGGCAAACCCTTGCTGGCCGAGTGCGGCGGCATGTTGTACCTGCTTGATGCCCTGACCGATGTGGACGGCCAGCGTGCCGAACTGGTGGGGTTGTTGGCCGGTGAGGCCGTCATGCAGAAGCGTCTGGCGGCATTGGCGTTGCAAACCGTCGCATTGCCGGAAGGCGAGCTGCGCGGCCATACGTATCACCATTCGTTGACCAGCACCGAATTGCAGCCCATTGCCCGGGGCACCAGCCCCAACGGCGGGCGTGGCGCGGAAGCGGTTTATCGCGACGGGCGCATGACCGCCTCCTACGTACACTTCTATTTCCCTTCCAATCCTCAAGCGGTGGCGGCGCTTTTCAAGCCATGAATGATCAAGCGTTCAGCGCCGACGAGCGTGCGGCGGTGTACCGGGCTATCGCCGAACGGCGCGACATGCGCCATTTCAGCGGCGGCACGGTGGCCCCTGAATTACTGGCCAGACTGCTCGGTGCTGCGCATCAGGCACCCAGTGTGGGGTTGATGCAGCCGTGGCGCTTTATTCGCGTCACCGACCGAGGGTTGCGCGCGCGGATCAAGGCTTTGGTGGAGCAGGAGCGGATTCGCACCGCCCAGGCGTTGGGCGAGCGTGCCGATGACTTTATGAAGCTCAAGGTCGACGGTATCGATGACTGCGCGGAAGTGCTCGTCGCCGCGCTGGCGGATGACCGGGAAAAACACATTTTCGGCCGCCGCACCCTGCCGGAAATGGACTTGGCTTCGTTGTCCTGCGCCATCCAGAACCTGTGGCTGGCGGCGCGGGCTGAAGGGCTGGGGATGGGCTGGGTGTCGTTGTTCGAGCCTCAGGCCCTGGCGGATCTGCTGAACATGCCCGCCGGTGCGAAACCGTTGGCCGTGCTGTGTCTGGGGCCGGTGACGGAGTTTTACCCGGCGCCGATGCTGGTCATGGAAGGCTGGACGCAAGCGCGTGGGCTCAGTGAAATGCTGTACGAGAATCAATGGGGAGTGAGTCAATGAGTGTGGCGCTGATGAGCGTCGCCGGGGTGGCGCTGGATGCGTTGCTGGGCGAGCCGAAGCGGTCGCATCCGCTGGTGGCCTTCGGGCGCTTTGCCGATCGCATCGAACGGCGCTTCAATGCTGGCGGCCGCGGTTGGCGCAGTCATGGCGTCACGGCGTGGTTTCTGGCGGTGATCCCGCTGACATTGCTGGCCACTGTGTTGAGTTGGCTGCCGTATATCGGCTGGCTGGTGGAAATCCTCGCGCTGTATTGCGCCCTCGGCTTGCGCAGTCTTGGCGAGCATGTGGAGCCTGTGGCCCAGGCATTGCGTGCCGACAACCTGGAAGAGGCGCGTCGTCGAGTGGGCTATCTGGTCAGCCGCCAGACCTCGGAACTGGACGCCACGGAAGTGGCCCGGGCGGCAACCGAATCGGTGCTGGAGAACGGCAGTGACGCCGTGTTCGCCGCCTTGTTCTGGTTTGCCATCGCGGGTGCACCGGGCGTTGTGTTGTACCGATTGAGCAATACGCTGGATGCCATGTGGGGTTATCGCAACGAGCGCTTTGAGCGCTTCGGTTGGGCGGCGGCAAAGATCGATGATTTGCTTAACTACATTCCTGCACGTCTGGTGGCGCTGACTTACGCGTTACTGGGCAAGACCCGACTTGCGCTACGCTGCTGGCGCACGCAGGGCCCCACCTGGGACAGCCCCAATGCAGGGCCGGTCATGGCGGCGGGTGCCGGCGCGCTGGGTGTTGAACTGGGCGGCGCGGCGATTTATCACGGCAAGGTTCATCAACGCCCGCAACTGGGCGAGGGCGTGCCCGCCGACGCGCAATCCATTGATCGAGGCTGGCAACTGGTGCAGCGCGGGGTCTGGTTGTGGTTGCTCATTCTGTGTGCGGGAGCGCAATTCTATGCTTGAACACGGTGGGCGCCTGCGTGCTGCGGCGCTGCGTTACGCCATAGCCGAGAACGAATGGCTGGATCTTTCCACGGGCATTGCGCCCCTGGCCTGGCCGATTCCGCCGATCCCGCCGCACGCCTGGGCGCGTCTGCCTGAAACCAATGACGGTCTGGAACAGGCGGCGTGCGCTTTTTACGGCGCCCCCGAGGTCTTGCCGGTGCCGGGTTCCCAGGCGGCGATTCAGGCGTTACCGCGCCTGCGCAGTGCGGGCAAGGTCGGCGTGTTGTCCCCTTGTTACGCCGAACATGCCCAGGCCTGGCGCACTGCCGGTTTTCTGGTTCGGGAAATACTGGAACACGAGGTGGATTATTTTCTGGACAGCCTCGACGTTCTGGTCGTGGTCAACCCGAACAATCCTACCGGCCTGAATCTGCCTCCCGAGCAGTTGCTCACTTGGCATGGGCGGCTGGCAGAGCGGGGCGGCTGGCTGGTGGTGGATGAAGCTTTTATGGACAACACGCCGGGCTTGAGTCTGGCGGCCGAAACCTGGCGCACCGGTTTGATCGTCTTGCGCTCGTTCGGCAAGTTTTTCGGTTTGGCCGGGGTTCGTCTGGGGTTTGTGCTGGCAGAACCGCGCCTGCTCAAATTGCTTGCCCGCGATATCGGCCCCTGGGCTGTCAGTGGGCCAACAAGGGTGTTGGGTCAGGTTTGTCTGAGGGACATTCGGGGCCATCACGAGCAACGACTGCGCACCGAAGAGGCCAGCCAACGTCTGTTGGACTTGCTCACGCGTCACGGTCTGCCCCCGCAAGGTGGCTGTGCGCTGTTTCAGTGGCTCGTCACGCCGTGTGCGGCGGCACTTTACGAGTTCTGCGCTCAGCGCGGCATACTACTGCGCCTGTTCCTCAATGATGGCCCGCACCACAGCAGCCTGCGATTCGGCTTGCCCGGCGACGAGGCGCAATGGCAACGCCTGGACAGCGCCTTGAGCGAATTCAATCGAGAAAATACATGACCACGTTGATGGTGCAAGGCACGACATCCGATGCCGGAAAAAGCACATTGGTGACGGCGTTGTGCCGCTGGCTGACTCGGCAGGGCGTCAGTGTCGTGCCGTTCAAACCGCAGAACATGGCGCTCAACAGTGCAGTGACCGCCGATGGCGGCGAGATCGGTCGCGCCCAGGCGGTGCAGGCCCAGGCGTGCGGTCTGCAACCCCATACCGACATGAATCCCGTGCTGCTCAAGCCCAACAGCGACACGGGCGCGCAGGTCATCATTCATGGCCGCGCCGTCACCACCATGAATGCGGTGGCCTATCACGGTTACAAAGAAATCGCCATGCAGGCGGTCTTGCAATCCCATCAACGCCTGAGCGAAACCTATCCGGTGATCGTCGTCGAAGGCGCGGGTTCACCCGCCGAAATCAACCTGCGGGCCAACGATATCGCCAACATGGGCTTTGCCGAGGCGGTGGATTGCCCGGTGCTGCTGATCGCTGACATCAATCGCGGCGGGGTTTTCGCTCATCTGGTGGGGACGCTGGAGCTGCTGTCGCCCAGCGAGCAGGCACGGATCAAAGGCTTCATCATCAACCGGTTTCGGGGCGACATTGCCTTGCTGCAACCGGGGCTGGACTGGCTCGAAGCACGCACGGGCAAGCCTGTCGTTGGCGTTCTGCCTTACGTGACGGACCTGCATCTGGAGGCTGAAGACGGCCTTGATCAGCGTCAGACCGACAAAGTCGAACAGGTCCTGAACGTGGTCGTGCCGATCCTGCCGCGCATCAGTAATCACACCGACTTCGACCCGCTACGCCTGCATCCCCAAGTCAATTTGCAGTTTATTGGTCCCGGTCAGGCCATTCCTGCGGCCGACCTGATTATTTTGCCCGGCTCAAAAAGCGTGCGCAGTGACCTGACCTATTTGCGTGCCAACGGCTGGGACACCGCCATTGACCGGCATCTGCGTTATGGCGGCAAGCTGCTGGGGATCTGCGGCGGCCTGCAAATGTTGGGCGAGCAGCTGCACGACCCGCTGGGCCTGGAAGGGGCCGCCGGATCCAGCCCCGGCCTGGGTTTGCTGAACATCAGTACCGTGCTGGAAGAGCACAAGCAGCTGCGCAATGTGCGCGGGCGTCTGTTGCTGGAAAATGTCGAAGTCAGCGGTTACGAGATTCATGCGGGGGTGACCACGGGCGCGGCGCTGGACAATCCGGCGGTGCAGCTGGACGACCATCGCTGCGACGGTGCGCAAAGCGCTGACGGGCAAATATTCGGCACCTACTTGCATGGTTTGTTCGAGACCCCGGCGGCGTGCAGCGCGTTATTACGTTGGGCCGGTCTTGAGCACGTGCAGCCAGTGGATTATCACGCCTTGCGCGAGCGGGACATCGAGCGTCTGGCGGATCTGGTGGAGCTTCATCTGGACGGCACCTTGCTGCGTGATCTATGCGGATTGCGTAACACCGCGTCGGAGGATCGCTGACATGTTGCAGTTGATCCTTGGCGGGGCGCGGTCGGGCAAGAGCCGTCTGGCGGAGCGCCTGGCCACTGAATCGGGCCTGGACGTCATTTATATCGCCACCAGCCAGCCAGTGGACGGAGAGCTGAATCAGCGCGTTGCGCTGCATCGCCAGCGTCGCCCGGACAGTTGGGGGCTGATTGAAGAACCTCTGGAACTGGCCCGCGTCCTGCGGGAAAACGCCGCGGTAGATCGTTGCCTGCTGGTGGATTGCCTGACGCTGTGGCTCACCAATCTTTTACTGCTGGATGACCCTGAACGCCTGACCGGCGAGGCCGAGGCCTTGCTCGATTGCCTGAGCCTGTTGCCGGGTGAAATCATTTTTGTCAGCAACGAAACCGGGTTGGGCGTCGTGCCGCTCGGTGAGCTGACCCGCCGTTATGTCGACGAAGCGGGTCTGTTGCATCAAGCCTTGGCCGAACGTTGCCAGCGTGTGGTGTTGACGGTTGCCGGCCTGCCACTGACTTTGAAAGGATCCGCATTATGAGTAATTCCTGGTGGCTCAAGCCTGCTCGGGCGATCAACGTGGCGGCGCGCGAAGACGCGCTGGCGCGTCAGCAGCAATTGACCAAGCCCGCCGGTTCCCTGGGCCAGCTTGAACGTGTCGCGGTGCAACTGGCCGGTTTGCAGGGGCGGGCCAAGCCCAGGACGGACGCTGTCTGGATCGCGATTTTCGCCGGTGATCATGGCGTGGTGGCCGAAGGTGTTTCGGCGTACCCGCAGGAAGTGACCGGGCAGATGCTGCATAACTTCGTCACCGGCGGTGCTGCAATCAGCGTGCTCGCGCAGCACCTTTCTGCGCAACTGGATGTGGTGGATCTGGGCACCGTTGCGCCGCTGGACCTTGAGGGAGTACGCCATTTGCGTATTGGCGCGGGCACCGCCAACTTCGCCAAAGGCCCGGCGATGACGCAAGAGCAGGGTTTGCTAGCCTTGCAGGCCGGGCGCGACAGCGTGCTGCGTGCCAGGGCGGTGGGCACTGAACTGTTCGTCGGCGGCGAAATGGGCATCGGCAATACGGCTTCGGCCAGCGCGGTGGCCTGCTCGGTGCTGGAGTGTGCGGCCCAGTTGCTGGTCGGTCCCGGCACCGGACTGAATGCGGCGGGCATCGCCCATAAAACCCAAGTGATCGAATCGGCGCTGCGGGTGCATGCCGAGCATGCGGGCGATCCCTTGCAAAGCCTGTTCAGCTTGGGCGGATTTGAAGTCGCGGCGTTGGTGGGGGCGTATCTGGCGTGCGCCCAGGAAGGCATTGCGGTCCTGGTGGATGGCTTTATCTGCAGCGTCGCCGCCCTGGTGGCGATACGGTTGAACCCGTCGTGCCGGGAGTGGCTGCTGTTCGGCCACCGTGGCGCGGAGCCGGGGCATCGTCATTTGCTGGAAACCCTGCAAGCCGAACCTTTGCTGGATCTGGGCTTGCGCCTGGGTGAAGGCAGCGGCGCGGCGTTGGCGGTGCCGCTGGTGCGCCTGGCCTGTCAGTTGCACAACGGCATGGCGACCTTCGCCGAAGCGGCCGTGGCGGATCGTCCGGCATGACCTTGCACCTTGACCTGCTGCGCCACGGCGAAACCGAACTGGGCGGCGGTCTGCGCGGCAGCCTCGACGATGCCTTGACCGATACCGGCTGGGCACAGATGCGGTCGGCGGTGGAGCAAGGCGGTCCGTGGGACCGCATCGTGAGTTCCCCCTTGCAGCGCTGCGCTCGCTTTGCTGAAGCGCTGGCCGAGCAATTGGCGCTGCCGTTGAGTTTCGAATCACGCTTACAGGAATTGCACTTCGGTGACTGGGAAGGGCACAGCGCCGCACAGTTGATGCAAACCGATGCCGAAGGACTGGGGTTGTTCTGGGCTGATCCGTACACCTTCACGCCACCCAATGGCGAGCCGGTGATTGAGTTTTCGGCACGTGTCCTGGCCGCCGTGCACGGTTTGCAACAGGCTTATGCCGGGGAGCGGGTTCTGTTGATCAGCCATGGCGGCGTCATGCGTTTACTGCTTGCCCAGGCTCGGGGTTTACCGCGTGAACAGTTGCTGCAGGTTCAGGTCGGCCATGGTGCATTGCTGGCGGTAAACGTCACGGCGGGCGGCCAGTTGGCGGAGGTCTGAGATGTTGCCGTTCTGGATAGCCCTGCAATTTCTCAGCAGCCTGCCTGTACGCCTGCCCGGCATGCCGCAGCCTCAGGAGTTGGGGCGCTCGTTGCTGTTCTACCCCTTGGTGGGCCTGCTCTTCGGCGTTCTGCTGCTGGGCCTGAACGCGCTCCTCGAAGGCACGCCGCTGATGCTGCACGCCGCATTGCTGCTGGCCTTCTGGGTATTGCTCAGTGGCGGCCTGCATCTGGACGGCCTGGCGGATAGCGCCGACGCCTGGCTGGGTGGCTTTGGTGATCGCGAACGCACGTTGAGCATCATGAAGGATCCTCGCAGCGGCCCCATTGCGGTGGTGACGCTGGTGCTGGTGTTGTTGCTCAAGTTCACCGCGCTGCTGGCGTTGATCGAAAGCCACCATCCTCTGGGCTTGTTGCTTGCGCCGTTGATCGGGCGCAGCGCCATGCTCGGGTTGTTTCTCTCAACGCCTTATGTGCGCGCCGGTGGGCTGGGCCAGGCCATGGCCGATCACTTGCCACGCCAGGCCGGGCGTCAGGTTCTGCTGCTGAGCGCCGTGGCATGCCTGGTACTTGCCGGGCTTTTCGGTTTTATCATCCTGCTGGCGTCGGCGGTGGCGTTTTTGTGGCTGCGCCACCTGATGATCCGCCGACTTGGCGGCACCACGGGCGATACCGCCGGCGCGTTGCTGGAATTGTTGGAGATGTTGGTGCTTGTCGTACTGGCGATCGGCTGACCGACGCCGTGTCATTCGGCGCAGTGGTTCCGGCGAGAGCAGCTGATGCACCCCTGGCAAGACCGCGCTACAAGCCGTTATGGCGACTGCACGCGAATAACGATGGCCTCATGTAGGCGCTCACGAGCAGCGCGAGGCAGCGATAGCGGTTTAGCAGACCACCGCTTCGCGGGCTTCGTGACCTCCGTGCGCTACTGCGCAAGCGCCCTTCAGATGACACCGTGGTGCAGCCATCTGCGTGTGACCCTCGGTCACGGTTTATCACGGCGAAATGGGGTCGCTGGCCGGAAATGTCTCATCCAGGGCCTCGTCAAGGTTCGACTCGGTGACATGGCTTTCACCGACACGCACTCCGGATTCGCACTGGCATGACTCCGATGGGCAAGGTGTTCCGTGCGGGTGCAGGTCTGCGCACGCGTCGCTGCAGAAAATCTCACCGTTGCGGTCGATGCCCTGATGCTCGTCTATTACGCAGGTGCAATCTGGACATGCGCATTGCACGGATGGATGGCTAGACATGAAGTTCTGCTCCCCTCAAGCGTGAGCCCGCCGCGAACACGCGTCCGGGTAACATCTTTTTGGAAGCGCCTGGTCAGGGTTGGTTTTATAGGAAAACCCGACGGCCGACCAACGGCTCACCCCATTGCAGTCGGAGTTGAAGGCGACCACCTATCGGGCTGTACGACTTCGAAGGTGTCTATGGGCTTTATTAAGAACTCGGTCGCCCACGCTTGTCCGTCACCGAAGCAGCACGGGGTCAAGGTCTGGATCAGAACAGGCAAGCACTGAGAGGTGAAGCCGGGCGGCTGCCAATCGTCGTCGCGTTGCGGCGCGAACTTACATCCACCTCAAAGGAGTCTCGAAATGATCGATGAAGAAACCATTCGTCAGCGTGCCTATGAACTGTGGCAGAAGAGCGGTGAGGCTGAAGGCTCGCCTGAAGATCACTGGCGTCAGGCTCGCGAGGAACTGGAAGCAGAGCAGGGCGAACACAGCGAGATGAACGGATCGCAGAGCAGCCCCACAAGCGCCTCGGCGATTGGGGCTCAGACCGGCCCCGACCCCGATGCAGAACCCGCAGACTCGGACATTCCCGGCCAGCAAGGCTCGTAACGGACGAAAGGAAGCGTCGAGTGACTTCGACGCTTCCACCGTTCACGGAGCCCATCGGACTTTCCCCGTCGACGCTATCAACCCACCTGGGTGTCAAAGGCGTGGGTCTGGCTGCATTGCCAACGCCAGGCGTCGGCCAGCATTCGCTCCAGCGAGCGATGGGCGCACCAGCCCAGTTCCAGAGATGCCTTGCCGGGGTCCGCCCAGCACCGGGCAATGTCGCCCGGGCGGCGAGGTTCGTAGCTCAGCGGAACGGTAATTCCACACACCCGCTCGAAGGCCTTGACCACGTCAATTACCGAATAACCCTGGCCTGTTCCGAAGTTCCAGATGTGCACCCCGCGCTGGGCACGCAGAGCCTGCAGGGCCTTGAGATGGCCTTCTGCCAGGTCAACTACGTGCACGTAATCGCGGATTCCGGTGCCATCGTGGGTTTCGTAGTCGGTGCCAAATACGTGCAAAGCAGGGCGTTGACCGCTGGCAACCTGAAGCAGATACGGCAGCAGGTTGTTGGGCGTAAGTGTTGGCGCCTCACCCAGCTTGCCTGACTCGTGGGCACCGATCGGATTGAAGTAACGAAGTAAACCTACCGACCAGCGCGGGTCAGACGCCACCATGCTCTTCATCACGTTTTCCGCCATCAGCTTGGACTGGCCATAGGGGTTCGAGGGATTACCGGTCGCGCAGGTCTCGTTGATGGGCATGCGCGCGCAATCGCCATACACCGTGGCCGAGGAGCTGAACACCAGGGTGAAAACCCCTGCATCTTTCATCGCCTGACACAGCGTCACGCTGCCGCCGACGTTGGTGTCGTAATACCGCAGCGGCTCGCGCACGCTTTCGCCTACAGCCTTGAGGCCCGCACAATGAATCACGGCATTGATGCTGTATTCGTGGAACAACGTATCCAGAACGCCACGATTGCGGACGTCGCCCTGCACGAACACGGGTCGTCGGCCGCTGATACTGGCCATCCGCTCCAGCGATGACCGCGAACTGTTACAGAGGTTATCCAGAATCAGCGCATCCTCTCCGTGACTCATCAATTCAAGCACTACATGCGCACCGATATAGCCTGCACCGCCAGTTACCAAGATCATATGTCGTCCTCATTCATCACCTGTGGCGGCGACTACAAACTGCCGGACATCCTTTGATACGTTTCACTGTCAGCGAAGCGCCATCGAAACGTCATGAAGTTATGGGCGTGTGGCCGTGCAGGAGTTCACCGGGTTTTGCTGACCGGTCAGTGCAGTTCATCGGCTTTCCCCTTAGGTGCGTTGAACGGCTCCGAAAAGCGGCAGCTCCTATCTATAGGAGCGCGCAGACCGTGATGCCCTGTCACCAGGCCGCACTTCCTTAAAGCAGACGAGTGCGGTCGAAGCCGGGCGGTATTGCTTCAGTCTCGATTCCGGAATTTAAAAGGGAATTCGATATGAATCTTATTGAGCAACCCGACTATCTCTTGCCGATCCAGATCAGTGCCCAGCCCGCCTCAACCGCGGCGGCCAGGCCAACCTTGCTTTGCCTCTCCCACCTGCGCTGGGGCTTTGTGTATCAGCGTCCCCAGCACGTTATGTCGCGTCTGTCGAAGGACTACGACGTGTTGTTTTTCGAAGAACCGATTTTTACCGACACGCCGCGGCCAACGCTGGAGTCCTCCGTGCCCGTCAGCGGGATCACGGTGCTGCTGCCATGCCTGCCATCGGGCATGGATCCCCAACGGGCGGTAGCCGCTCAGCGCCAGCTGCTCGACGAATACCTGGCCGATCAGGCCGTCGACGAACTGCTGCTCTGGTACCTAACGCCCATGAGCCTGGCGTTTACCGAACATCTGAATCCACGGGTGACCATTTTTGACTGCATGGACGAATTGTCCGCATTCAAAGGTGCGCCACCGGATCTGCTGGATCGCGAGCGCCAACTCATGGCCAGGGCTGACGTTGTTTTCACGGGCGGGCGCAGTCTGTGGGAGGCAAAGCGCAGCCAGCACGGGAATGCCCATGCGGTGCCCAGCAGCGTCGATATCGCTCACTTCGCGATGGCCCGGGACGCCTTGCCTGACCCCGCAGATCAGGCGTCTATCGGCAAACCCCGGCTGGGGTTCTTTGGTGTTATCGACGAACGCTTCGACATCGGACTGGTGGGCGAACTGGCAACGCAACGCCCGGAGTGGCAGATCGTGTTGATCGGGCCGGTCGTGAAGATCGACCCGGCGACCTTGCCGCGCCACGACAACATTCATTACCTGGGACCCAAGGAATACGCACAGCTGCCGGCTTACCTTGCGGGTTGGGACGTAGCGTTGATGCCTTTTGCCATTAATGAATCGACGCGGTTCATCAGCCCCACCAAAACCCCCGAATACCTGGCGGGCGGTTGCCCCGTGGTTTCCACGCCCATTCAGGACGTTATCAGCGGTTACGGCGACAGCGGCGTGGTCACCATTGCATCGACGGCACCTGAGTTCATCGCTGCCGTTAAAGCCGCGTTGGGCACCAAAGCGGGCGGGGCTGTCGCTCATCGGGCGGACCAGGTGTTGGACGGCATGTCATGGGACAAGACCTGCGCGGTGATGAAGGAGCAAATCGAATGCCTGAGGTGAGCCTGGAACGTGCGATCAATGGGCCGTCGCAGCTGACGGAAAAACGCCCCTACGACTATTTGATCGTGGGGGCGGGATTCGCCGGCAGTGTGATTGCCGAACGTCTGGCAGCGGGGTTGGGAAACCATGTCCTGCTGGTCGATCGCCGCGAGCACATTGCCGGCAATGCGTTTGATCATCTGGATGCGGCCGGGGTCATGGTCCATCGCTATGGCCCGCATATCTTTCACACCAACGCCCAGCGCATCGTTGACTACCTCTCGCGCTTCACCGAATGGAGGCCGTATGAGCATCGGGTGCTGGCCCGGGTGGATGAACATCTCGTGCCGATCCCCATCAATCTCACCACGTTGAACACCTTGTACGGGTTGTCCATGACACGTGCTGATGCAGAGATTTTCCTGGCTGAGCGTGCCGAGCCGGTGGCGGCCATCCGGACTTCCGAAGACGTGGTCATCAACCAGATTGGCCGTGAGCTTTACGAGAAGTTCTTCAGGGGGTACACCCGCAAGCAGTGGGGCCTTGATCCGTCGGACCTGGACAAGTCTGTGACTTCTCGGGTTCCGACCCGCACCAACGAAGACGACCGCTATTTCACGGACAGCTTTCAGATGATGCCGCTCAATGGCTATACGCACATGTTCGAGCGAATGCTGGATCACCCCCGCATTGATGTGCTGCTAGGCACTGATTTCGCTGACGTCCGGAATCGGATGGACTATAAGCAGCTGATTTATTGCGGGCCGATCGATGAGTATTTCGATTTCTGTTTTGGCCGATTGCCTTACCGTTCATTGCGATTCCAGCATGAGACCTTGCAGGAGGCGCAGTTCCAGCCGGTGGCGGTGGTCAATTATCCCGTTCAGAGCGTGCCCTATACGCGGATCACCGAATACAAACACCTGACCGGGCAGGAGCACCCGTTGACCAGCATCAGCTACGAATTCCCCTGTGCAGACGGCGATCCCTACTACCCGATCCCGCGTCCCGAAAACGCCGAGTTGTACAAACGCTACAAGGCATTGGCGGATGAAACCCCGGGCGTAATGTTTCTCGGGCGCCTCGGCACTTACAAGTACTACAACATGGATCAAGTGGTAGGGCAGGCGCTCGCGCTTTATCAGCGCATCGCGCAGGAGGCGGGCGTCGAGGTCATGGATCGCGCAGTGGAAACAGAATGACACGCGGGGTGCCAGCGTGGCTGGCCGGAGTTGCGGGGTGAGCTCGTCCTCTTTATTCAGCAGCTTTTTGATGGCGGGCTATGAATGCGCGGCGCACCGCCGACAGGATGGGCAGCGTCTGGACTTGTTGGCCACCACCGGGCATGCCAAATGGGTCGACCCGGATTACCGCGCCCTGGGCGCGATTGGCGTGCGGTGCGCCCGAGATGGTCTGCGCTGGCACCTTATCGAATCGCGCCCGGGACACTATGACTGGAGCAGCGTTTTACCGATGCTGCGCGCGGCACGGGATCACAACATCCAGGTGGTATGGGACCTCTGCCACTACGGTTATCCCGACGGGCTGGATGTCTGGCGCCCCGAGTTCGTCGAACGCTTTGCCCGTTTTGCCGGGGCCGTGGCGCGGCTGATGAAAGATGAAGGCGTGGGCACTCCGTTTTACTCGCCCATCAACGAGATGTCGTTCTGGAGCTGGGCGGGTGGGCAGGTCGGTTATTTCAACCCGTGCGGGCACGGGCGGGGTCAGGAACTCAAACATCAGTTGGTGCGCGCCAGCATCGCCGCGATCGAGGCGGTGCGTGCTCAGGCGCCGGCCGCCCGATTCGTGCAATGCGACCCGTTGATCCATGTCATCGCCGGCTCCCGCCGTGCGGATGAGATCAGTGGCGCCGAGCATTACCGCAATGCGCAGTTCGAAGCCTGGGACATGTTGGCCGGGCGTCAATGGCCAGGGCTGGGGGGGCGCGAGGAATACCTGGATATCATTGGCGTTAATTTCTATCCCCATAACCAGTGGATTTTCAACGGGCCGAAGATTCTACAAGGCGAACGAGGTTATCGCCCGCTGGCCGGTATGTTGATGGAGGTGTATCAGCGCTACCGAAGGCCGTTGCTGATTTCGGAAACCGGTGCCGAAAACGACGAGCGCGTACCCTGGCTCGACTACGTCAGTGAACAGGCGGCACACGCGTTGGCCCGAGGGGTGCCCGTTGAAGCGCTCTGTTGGTATCCCTTTCTGGATTACCCGGGCTGGGACGACGGTCGTTATTGCCCGGCTGGCCTGTTTGGCTTTGCCGACGGGGAAGGGCATCGGGCACCATTTCACCCTTTGCAGGCGCAGATGCAAGCGCTCGAGGCTCGTTTCATGTCCACTACAGCGGGTTAACGTCGTACGGCGAGTGCGTCAGCGACGCCCCGGCAACCGGCGGGTATCCAGAGCGTGCGACGACGCTCGGCTAGGCATTTGCCCCTGCGCGGGGTAATTTGTCACCTACAACAACTTCTGCGCTGCCGCGCGCTCGGGATGCCGTATGACCATTCGCTGGATTGCTCTTCCTGTTCTTTTGATTGCCATGACAGGGCCGGCGCTGGCTGCCGAGTGCCCGTCGTTGTTACAGGGCGAGCTGCCTGAACTGCGCGCCAAGGAAAACATCGATCTCTGCCAGCGATTCGCAGGCAAGCCGATGGTCGTGGTCAATACCGCCAGTTTCTGTGGCTTTGCGCCGCAGTTCAAAGGCCTGGAGGCGTTGAATCAGCGCTTCAAGGGGCAAGGGCTTGAAGTCCTCGGCGTACCGTCCAATGACTTCAAGCAGGAGTCCAAAGATGGGGAGGAGACCGCCAAGGTGTGCTATGTGAATTACGGCGTGACCTTCACCATGACCGAGCCTCAGATTGTCAAAGGCCCCGATGCCACGCACCTGTTCAAGGTGCTGGCCGAGCAAAGCAGTGCGCCGCGCTGGAACTTCTATAAATACGTCGTTGATCGTCAGGGCAAGGTGATCGCCCATTTCTCGAGCCTGACCAAGCCGGATGATCCGGAGTTGATAGCGGCTGTCGAAAAGGCGATTGCTTCCAGGCCCTGATCGCCCGTTCATCCAGCAAAAAGCCCTGCAATGCAGGGCTTTTTGTTAATCGGACAGCAGCTGCGTCAGCCTGCTGCCTTCGCAGCATCAGAAGCGATAGGTGACCGAAGTACCGAGGCCATGAGCGCTGTTCTGGTAGTCAGCGCTGTACACGCCCTTGGTGGAACTGGAATCACGAATCTTGGTTTCTTCTTCGCGCAGGTACGAATACGCCACGTCGATGGTCATGTTGTCGGTCGGGCTCCAGCCGGCGCCGAAGCTGATCACTTTACGATCGCCGGTCGGGATGCGTGGCGAACGGTTAACGTTGTTGGTAGGCGACTGATCCACAGAGAAACCCGTGCGCAAGGTCCACTCTTTATTGACCTTGTAGGAGGCACCGATGGCGTGTGCCCAGGTGTCATGCCAATTCTGCTCTTCGGTGATCGTGCCGATAGCGCCGTTGGAGCCGCCCAGTTGGGCCGGTACGCCGCTGTTGTTCACGGTGATGTCTTTCAGACGGCTCCAGCGTGTCCAGGTGCTGCCTGCATAGACGGTCCAGTTTTCGTCGATCTGTTGGGTGACCGAGAAGTCAACCGACTCTGGCGTGGTCAGGTCCAGCGATGCGTCGTATTTCTGGCCGCTGAACGGCCCGAAGCCCGAGCCTTGAATCTTGGTTTTGCCGTCAAGCTTGAAATCAACTTTGGAGTGGTAGGTCAGGCCCAGACGAGTGGTATCGGTGGCCTGCACCAGGATGCCAGCGTTGAAGCCGAGCGCGGTGTCGTCGCCTTCGATCTTGACCTTGCCGTCATTGCGGCCTGGAGTAGCAGAGTTCAGCGTCGACGATGTCAATTCACCGTCGATGCGGTTGATGGTCGGGCCGAAACCGATGGAAACCTTGTCGTTGAAGGCGTAGCTGACGGTCGGCTGGAACGTGACCACCTGAACGTAACTCTTGTCGCCCCAGTAACGGCCGGCGGAGCCGCTTTCATAGTCGGTGACCAGTCCGAAAGGAACGTAAACACCCACGCCAAATGCCCAATGATCATCGATTGGCTTGACGTAATAACCCATCGGTACGCCGACGACCGGTACCATATCGCCATCATTACTGCCGCCAAAAGTACTCTTGGCGTTGCTGATATCGGTCTTGGCAATGATGGCTGCGGCGCCAACACTGACCTGTTCGCTCTTCAGGCGGGACATACCTGCGGGGTTGCCAAACACCGTGCTGGCGTCATCGGCAGAAGAAGAACGGCCTGCGAAACCAGTACCCATGCCGCTGATGCTCTGCTCGTTGATAGCAAAGCCGGCGGCGAACAGTTGAGTGGATACCAGGCTGACTGCGAGGCTAAGTGTGGTCTTGAGCATTACTTTTTTCATTATTAGAACTCCGTGTTGATCACGGCGCGGAAATTACCAACATTTTTCGTAATGCGCTATAGCCTGTATTACCCGAGTTAGAGCGTTTTTTGTAGGACAATCCTTATAATGTGTCGGGAATGTTCGCTATCGTGATTGAGCGAAAACCCGGTTACGCAGGGTGGGAAAGTGGTGCTACGCAGTTCTGCCAGGCGCTGATGAAGTCCCTTAGCCGTCCTTGCGGGTCGAATATTTCCCGCCAGATTTTTGCCATCAGCAGCGGGTTCTCGTCAGTGGGCAGGTACACGCCGTTGGCCTCGACCATCAACCATGCGATGGCCGTCGAATAGCGCAGGTTCACGGTCAGCTCCAGATGGGGGCCTGTGAGAAAGGCATGCTGACTGGCAAGGCCACGAACCAGGCTGGCCAATTCAGGATCAAGGGCAAGGTAGTTGTCCCAGAGCTGTCGGTGTCGCAGTGCAGGGATGCCATACAGACCGTGGCCGCGACGGCTGTCCAGGGCGGCACCCAGGGCTGACTGGCTGGCCGCGACACCCAGCAGGAAGGATTCGGCGCACGCGCTATGACGATCGAGATAAATCAATGTCGGCCGAATAACGTGTCGAGATAGATCACCGGCTGCAATTCCCATGACACCCTCGGGAGGTAGTGGCCGACGAGCCCTTGCGCATGGCAGCGATAAATCGGGTCAGGCTTGCCGGAAGCGACTTGGGCCGCTCAAGTTGAAGTGTAGTGTCATCTATTGCTTCTAATATGCTGTTTTTAAAATATTTCCTGTCAAACAACTCTTTCTATATATCCCTTTGCGATAGGCCGTTGCGATCGTTAGAGAAAGTACAACAGCAAAAAAAAGGCGAAAAAAAGCCCCGCTTGTTGAGGGCGGGGCTTGTGACTGGCCGAGTTGATCTCGGCATTCAGCCTCTATCAGGCAATCAGCGCCTGACGTGTACGCTCGATCACTGCCTGCAGCGGCTCGGCGCTGGAGTATTGATCGGGGTACAGACGTTCGCTGTGACGAGCGATGCCATGTTCGTTGACGATGGTGAAGCTGAAGCAGCCTTTGCGAGCAGCCATGATCAGGCAGTTCATTGGAGCGAAAGCGTGGGTGAGGGTGCGGATAGCATCCTGAGTCTGGTTATAAGTTGTCATGTTTCTGGTGTTCCTGAACAACACGGAATAGCCGTGCAAAAATTAAACGTCCCAGTAAACGCGGGCCAAAACCTGTATTTTCAGATAGGGCAGGGCGAAGAACCTGACTGGAACAAAGCAGACAATCGAAGCGCGCTGGATAGTATGGCGTTCGGCTGACCGGTAGGTACTTAGGAGGGCAGGCAACACAACAAGAGCAAAGGTTCGACGCTCTGGGTGGAGATCCTGATCAATTTGCAGGCTGGTTCTATCAGGCCATGAAATTTTCTACGCTACAGCTCCCGTTCGGGGTAGTCAGCGCGTAGGGTTCATGTCTGGAAACCATCGAGGTGGTCGATCCCTTGTGGGTGACAACACCTTCGAATGGAAAAGGATGCTTGTCAGGGGACTTGTTCGACCAGAATTGACTTTCAGCTTGGTACTAACGGCGGCAATGCTAACTCAACAATTGCCTCTTGGGAAGGGGCAATTGAAAAAAATCACGGGTGACGGGGAAAGGCGTCGTACAGCAAGACCAGAGTCGAGGCGACCAGGGCGCAGCCCAGCAGATACGCGGACACGGTCAGTCGCACGGATCGTCTTGTTTGGATGGCGTGCATGATCTCGCCGACACCGTTGATTCGGCCTTCGCTCAACTCGATGCAGATGACCAGCGCCAAGGCTATGGCCGGTAACAGTATTGCCAGGGCGAACCACGTGCTATCGGGGGCGGGCAGCGCAAAGGTGACCGCAACGGTCATGGTGCAGACAAACGACAGCAGGGCGAAAAACCTGAAAACTTCACGCAAGGGAAAGGCCGCAGCTTGAAAAATGGCCGCCTATAGTCGCTCGGCGCGCCGGAATTGGAAAGTTGAATGCCGGATTAACCCGTTTTCAGCGCCTGGAAAACGATCATCGATGCGATAAAAAATGGCTTGCAGACGCTGTTCTGACTGAGATTGCCTCTCGATTCATGACCATTTGCGATGATCGGCAGCGGGTCTGATAGCCATCGGAAATGGAGTTGTGCACATTGCGCAAGCTTGCTGCCACATCACTGTCACAACCGCTCGTAAGAGCTTGATTTAGCGTGGTGAATTATTAAGTCAATGAAAAACATCGTTTTTTTTAACTGGTGAAAAAATCGTCAGTTTGAGCGCAGGCCCCATTCTGTCTGCCTTTGCGAGAGTTAAAGTACGGTTGTCCACTGAGTTATCCACAGGTTCTGTGGATTGTCCCAAGCGCTCGCTCTATTCCGGGCATTAGGGTTCCGGCTCTTTACCTCTCCGAAAAAAAGTGTAGAGTTGCGCGCCTCCTGATTTGCCCCACAGTGTTTATGAAGCCTCGCCCTGATCTGTCCCTGGAACCTCGAACGTCTTCAAGCGAACCCGCGCGGTTTTCGTTACGCGTAGCCTTGTGGCTGCTCGACAGTCCGCACTTGGGCAGCAAGCCCAGTGTCAAGCGTTTGGCCGGACGTCTGCTCAAGCAGCCCGCTCGCCAAGGGGTCGTTATCGCACAAAGTCGGTTGGGCACAATGCTTTGTCACGAGTGTGGCAATGCCCGTGACCGTCGCATGGGTCATGAGTTGTTGCGTCAGGCCGCCAAGGCCGGCGATTGCAACGCGCAATATGAGTACGGACGTCTGTGCGCTCAGGCGCCCATTAGCGAACCCCGAAAGGCACGCCATTGGCTGGAGCTTGCATCGGCCAAGGGCTCCCTCAAGGCACAACGCCTGCTCGGCCAGTTGAACCGTTACTGAGTCGCAGCGCCCCTGCCTGAATTGAAGTCTGACGTGCGCCGCTGTTCTGCGCATAATGCCGGGCTGATGAGTTCGCATCTTTTCGAGACAGGACACCAGGAGTCTCTATGGTTATGGACTTGACCAGTCTCCTACTGGGGCTGGGTGGGGCGGCGATACCGTTGCTGGCGTTAGCCTGGCACCTACAGCGTAAAGGGGCTGGTCAGCAGGCTGAAATCGCTTTGCTGGACGAGCGTTTGAGCACTGCGCAAATGGCTCAGGACGGCCTCAGCGCACAATTGGACGCCAGTCGTGACGAAATCAGCGACCTGAGCCAGGCCAACGCGCTGAAACAGGCTGACCTTGCAGCACTGCGCCGCGAAGTGGAGCTGCTGCGCCAGGAGCGCGATGCCGCTCAGGACGCCGCCCAGGCCTGGAGTGTCGAGCGCTCCGCCAAGGAGGCTGAGTTGCGTCAGCTGGACGCGAGATGCGCGTCCCTGGCCGCCGAGTTACGCGAGCAACAGGACAGCCATCAACAGCGCTTGAACGACCTCCAGGGATCCCGTGACGAGCTGCGTGCCCAGTTTGCGGAGCTGGCCGGCAAGATTTTCGACGAGCGCGAGCAGCGCTTCGCTGAAACCAGTCAGCAGCAGCTTGGCCAGTTGCTCAATCCTCTGAAGGAACGCATCCAGTCATTCGAAAAACGCGTCGAAGAGAGCTACCAGCAAGAAGCTCGGGAGCGATTCTCCCTCAGCAAGGAACTGGAGCGTTTGCAGCAGCTCAATCAGCGCCTCAGCGATGAAGCGACCAACCTGACCCGTGCCCTCAAAGGCCAGAAGACCCAGGGCAATTGGGGGGAGTTGATTCTTGAGCGAGTGCTGGAACACGCCGGGCTGGAGAAGGGCCGCGAGTACCAGACCCAGGTTAGCCTCAAGGGGCCGGATGGCGAGCGCTTCCAGCCCGATGTCTTGATCATGCTGCCGGGCGACAAACAAGTGGTGGTGGACGCCAAGGTCAGCCTCACGGCCTATCAGCAATATGTCAGCGCCGACGATGACGTGATCGGCCAAGGCGCTTTGAAACAGCACGTGCTGTCGTTGCGCAATCACGTCAAAGGCTTGTCCGGCAAGGACTACAAACGCCTGGAAGGTCTGCACAGCCTGGATTTCGTGTTGTTGTTCGTCCCGATCGAGGCGGCCTTTTCGGCGGCGTTGCAAGCCGACCCCAATCTGTTTCAGGAAGCCTTTGATCGCAGCATTGTCATTGTCAGCCCGACAACGTTGCTGGCAACCTTGCGGGTCATCGACAGCCTCTGGAAGCAAGAACGCCAGAGCCAGAACGCCCGGGAAATTGCCGAGCGTGCCGGCTGGCTTTACGACAAGTTCGTGCTGTTCATTCAGGACCTGGACGAAGTCGGCAATCGCTTGCAGCAACTGGACAAAGCCTACGGCGCGGCGCGCAACAAGCTGACAGAGGGGCGCGGCAACCTCGTCAGTCGCAGTGAACAGCTCAAATTGCTCGGCGCACGTGCCAGTAAAAACCTGCCGCCCGATCTGTTGGAGCGGGCGATGACGGATGATGAAGGCTTGGCGCAATTGCCGGAATAAAGGTGTGAGATGATCGGCCGCGTTTCTCTATCTGAACGGACTCTTCGACCATGAGTGTGACGCGCAAAAGCGCTGACGGTTTTGCCCTGCAAGTGATGTTGGTGTTGTGCGTGATCTGGGGCCTGCAACAGGTGCTGATCAAATGGGCGGCACCCGATATCGCGCCGATCATGCAGGCGGCCGGGCGTTCCGGTATCGCCGCGCTGATTGTGGGCATCGCCCTGTGCTGGCAAGGCGGCCTTGATAAGGTCAGGAGCACCTGGCGAGCCGGGCTGCTTGCGGGCGCGCTGTTCGGTCTGGAGTTCCTGTTTATTGCCCAAGGGCTTGCGTTGACCAGCGCTGCGCACATGTCTGTTTTTCTCTATACCGCGCCGATCTTTACCGCTTTGGGGCTGCATTGGACCTTGCCGAGCGAGCGCTTGCGGCCTTTGCAGTGGCTGGGGATTCTGCTCGCTTTCCTGGGGATCGCCACGGCTTTTGTGGGCGGCATGTCCCTGACCAGCATTGATCGCACTGTGCTGATCGGCGACGGCCTCGGCGTACTGGCGGGCATGGCCTGGGGCGCAACCACGGTGGTGGTGCGTGGCTCTCGCCTGTCCGAAGCGCCTGTGACCCTGACGTTGTTCTATCAATTGATGGTTTGCCTGGTCGGCCTGTTGCTGATTGCGGCGGCCAGCGGCCAGATCACTGAGGTCAAGCTGACCCCGGTTGGCGTTGGCAGCGTGCTGTTCCAGGGGCTGGTGGTGTCTTGCGCCAGCTATCTGGTCTGGTTCTGGCTATTGCGTCGTTATCTGGCGTCGAATCTGGCGGTGTTTTCGTTCATGACGCCGTTGTTCGGTGTGACCTTTGGCGTGCTGTTGCTGGATGAGCCGCTGAGCATGAATTTTGTCATCGGGGCGGTTCTGGTTTTGCTGGGCATCACGCTGGTCAGCGGCGAACAATGGATTCGCCGCAGGTTGAGCGCTCTGGTTCGGTAATAACTGTGTCTTTGCGTTTCCTGGGGCACCGTTGGTCGTAAAGCCAAGTGGAAAACCCTTGAGAACTGTCACATTGGGCGCATCGGGAAAAATGTTTTATCCGCGACACTCGGTAGCAGGCGTAAAGTGCGATATAGCACTATCATTTGTTGAAGCGGCTTGAAGATGTCGGTCGTCGAGTATTTCCCTGAAGGGGGCTTTATATGAATACCAAACTGCAAGAATGGCTTCACGATCTGGGTGTTGCACTGGGGTTGATCGAACGTCCCAAACTGCAACCGATCCCTGTTCGCACCAACGACAAGCAACGTCGTCCACGTCGATAGTCCCGACGCTTCACTCTGCCGGGGCGCGCCCGCGTCCCGTTGCTGACAGGTGCTGCGCTGACGCGTTGCACCCTGCTTTCAGACTCATTTCTTGTCTCTGTGCCGGGCCTTTTTTTGTGGGCGCTGCGGTTGATCCTTTCTTAGCATCAGGATCAAGTCCACGACCATGGCCAATATCAATTCCTCCGGTTTTTTGACCGCCCGCGTTTTAACCGCGTCCGGAAACTCGAACCTGTAATGGGCTTCCAGCTGGTCGAACAGGCTGTGCACATCCGCGTCATCAAGCTTCAAATCCTCAAAGCTCGAATTTTCATGGATCTCGGACTTGTCGACCAGGATCATGCCTATCGCGTTGAAAACGTGTTGCTGGATGTCTTCGCGGTTCATGACAGGCCCTGTCTTGTGTCGTTTAGAGGATCAGCCCTAACTTCCATAAAAACAGGGTGCTTCCACATCGTTTCCGTGTTCATGTGATCGGGTTGATGCACAGCAATGGGGTCTAGAGCGCTACCTGCTGCCGCTTTATCAAGGCTAGCTCATATCCGCCAATACTCTGATGCATATGTAAAAAAGGATGTCCGTGGACATCCTTTTTTGTTCTTCGCGTGGGCCGTTGCGCAAGACATCCACCTTCCGTGGGTGAAAAGCATGCGCCTATCGGTGAGCGACGCCCGGCAATACGCACAGCATTTCGTAGAGCAGGTTTGCGCCCAGCAGAGAGGTGTTGCCCGTGGTGTCGTAAGGTGGCGAAACTTCCACCAGATCGCAGCCCACCAGGTCCAGGCCCTGGCAACCGCGGATGATTTCGATGGCCTGGATGGTGGTCAGACCGCCAATTTCCGGGGTCCCGGTGCCCGGTGCCCAGGCCGGGTCGATGCCATCGATATCAAAACTCAGATACACCGGACCACCGCCGACTTTTTCCCGAACCTGCTCCATCAGCGGACTGAGGGATTTATGCCAGCACTCTTCGGCCTGAACCACGCGGAAGCCCTGTTTGCGACTCCAGTTGAAGTCTTCGGCGGTATAGCCCTGGGCGCGCAGGCCGATCTGGACCACGCGATCGCAATCGAGCAGGCCTTCTTCAACGGCGCGACGGAACGTGGTGCCGTGGGCGATTTTCTCGCCGAACATGTGATCGTTGACGTCGGCATGGGCGTCGATGTGCACCAGACCGACCTTGCCGTACTTCTTGTGGATGGCGCGCAGGATCGGCAGGGTAATGGTGTGGTCGCCGCCCAGGGTCATCGGCACGACGTCGTGGGTGAGGATCTCGTCGTAGGCTTGTTCGATGATGCGCACAGCGTCCAGCAGGTTGAAGGTGTTGATGGCCACGTCGCCGATATCAGCCACCGACAGCGAATCGAACGGTGCCGCACCGGTTGCCATGTTATAGGGGCGGATCATGACGGATTCAGCGCGGATCTCACGCGGGCCGAAACGCGTGCCGGCCCGCAGGGAAGTCCCGATATCCAGGGGCACGCCGATAAAAGCAGCGTCCAGGCCTGCCGCAGATTGCAGGTGCGGCAGGCGCATCATGGTGGCAATGCCGGCGAAGCGCGGCATTTCGTTGCCGCCCAGTGGTTGGTGAAAAATCTTTTCCACGGGATTGCCTCATCATTGGTTGAATGCCTCGATTTTGGGAAGTGCGGCAGCACAGAACAATCGCTGGGGCGAAATACTTAGTTTAGAAATTTCAGAACTAAAGGCGTTTTGAGCTAAGCTGCGGGCCTTTATGAGACCTTCTGTAGGCGCCAGCTTGCTGGCGTTTACAGTCACGTTTGGGGCTTCCATGGCCAGCGCCTTACCCGATCTGAAACTGCTGCGTATTTTCGCCAGTGTCGTGCGCCACCAGGGCTTTGCCAGCGCGCAGCAGGAGCTCAACCTCTCCACGTCAGCCATCAGCACTTACATGAGCCAACTGGAAGCTACGCTGGGCATTGTCTTGTGTCATCGAGGGCGGGGCGGTTTCAGCCTGACCAGCAAGGGCGAGCTGTTTCATCAGGAAACCCTGCGCCTGCTGGGTGAGCTGGAAGGATTCGAGCTGTATGCAGCGGCCCTTAAAGGCGAACTGCGCGGCACCTTGAATCTTGGCGTGCTGGACTCCACGGTCAGTGATCGGGCGTTGCCCTTTGCAGAAGTCATCGGTGCCTACAGCGAAGAGCATCCCGCCGTGCATTTGCATCTGTCGGTGATGAGCCCTTACGAACTGCAGCTCGGCGTGCTGGACAATCGTCTGGATCTGGCCATCGGCTCGTTCTCCACGCGAATGAACGGGTTGCTCTACCAGCCGTTGTATCGCGAGCAGCACTGGCTGTATTGCAGCAATCGTCATCCGCTGTATGCCGAACGGCGTATCCCCGAGCCAGTGATCGCGCAGCAGCGCATGGTGGGGCGTGGTTACTGGAGCCAGGCGGAGCTGGCCCGCCATGGCTTCAAGCACAGTGCCGCCACGGTAGAGAGTATGGAAGCGCAGCTGATTCTGGTGTTGTCGGGTGCTTACATCGGCTATCTGCCGGAGCACTATGCGCAGTCCTGGGTGGATTCGGGGCAACTGCGTGTCCTGTTGCCCGCGACCTTTGGTTATCAGGCGCCGTTTTCAATGATCTTGCGTCGGGGCCGCAGCCGCGAACCGCTGATTCAAACCTTTCGCGACCTGCTCAAAGCGCAGCTCAATCCAGTCTGAGGAATGCCTGATGTCTCGCCCGCGCTGTGAACGCTGTCTGCGTCCTGAAAGCCATTGCCTGTGCGCGTTGATCCCGCAACTGGACAGCCGGACCCGCGTGCTGGTGCTGCAGCATCCCGGTGAAGTTCATCATGCGTTGAATACCGGTCGGCTGGCGGCGCTGGGCCTGAATAATGCGCAACTGGTCGTTGGCGAGGTCTTTGAGAACCTGCACGAGCTGCTTTATCCACCCGGCTATCAGGCGCGGCTGTTATTCCCCGGTGACCATGCGCAGCCATTGGTCATGCAGGGTCCGGATGCGTTGCCCATGCTGTTGGTCGTGCCGGACGGGACATGGCGCAAAGCCCGCAAACTGCTGCACCTCAATCCACTGCTGGCGGCGTTGCCCCGCGTGACACTGGCCCACGTGCCCAAGTCTCGTTACCGTTTGCGCAAGGCGCCGGGTCCGGATGCCTTGTCCACCCTGGAAGCCATCACCCACGCGTTGCAAACCCTGGAGGCACCGACCTCGTTCGCGCCGCTTATGGCGCCTTTCGAGGCTTTAATCGAGGGGCAGATCAAGGCGATGGGGGCTGACACGTTCCAGCGCAATCACGGTTGAAGACTAACCATTGAGTGACGCTGACGTGAGCATACCCAGTGCCTGCATGCGCTGGACATACGCCTCGGTTTCGCGTTCAGCCTCGGTGCGGCTGAGGTAGGGGCCCTCAAGGGTGTTTTCCCGGGTGCTGAAAAAGTATTCACCATTGACCCGCGTCACCCGATCACTGCGGTAGTGAACGGTAGGGGCCGGGTCCTGCTCACGCTTGCCGAACATAGTCTTCTCCTGCTGCTGGAAATGAACACCGGAAGCTGCGCGACACGATGGCCGACTGAAACAGTTCTGGCTGTATTACGTCTTCAACTGCAACTGTGTTGCACCGCCATCCGCGCCTACACTGTTCGCCTGCACGCTTTTGATAATTGAAAGCTGCGTCACTCGCCTGGGAATTTTTCATGCACATCTCGTCTGGCCGATGGATCTATGGCCTGTGTCTGGCGCTGCTGACGGCGCTGCTCTGGGGCATCCTGCCCGTCAAGCTCAAACAAGTGCTGCAAGTGATGGACCCTGTCACTGTGACGTGGTTCCGATTATCGGTCTCCGGAGCGCTGCTGTTTATCTGGCTGGTTTCAGTCGGACGCTTGCCGAGCTTCAAGGTACTGGGCCGCAAGGGCGTCCTTCTAGTGGCCATGGCGGTATTGGGCTTGCTGGGCAACTACATTCTGTATCTGATCGGCCTCAATCTTCTCAGCCCGGGCACCGCCCAACTGATGATTCAGGTGGGCCCGATTCTGCTGTTGATCGGCAGCATTTTTCTGTTCAAGGAGCGCTTCAGCATCGCCCAGGGCGTCGGCCTGGCGGTTTTGCTGGTTGGTTTTGCCTTGTTCTTCAACCAGCGCCTGGGTGAGTTGCTGACGTCCATGAGCGAATACACGGCGGGTGTGCTGACCGTTTTCATGGCCGCGGTGGTGTGGACGTTCTATGGCTTGAGCCAGAAGCAGCTGCTGACAATGTGGAATTCCGTGCAGGTGATGATGGTGATCTATCTGTTCTGCGCGCTGCTGATCACGCCGTGGGCGCATCCGGCTGAGGCCTTGCAACTGAGTCCTCTGCAAGGCTGGCTGTTGCTGGCATGCTGTTTGAACACCCTGGTTGCCTATGGCGCATTTGCCGAAGCGCTGGCCCATTGGGAAGCGTCACGCGTCAGCGCGACCTTGGCGCTGACGCCCTTGGTCACCTTTGCCTGCGTCGCGATGGCGGCCTGGCTGTGGCCGGATTACGTGCAGGCCGAGGCCATCAACCTGCTGGGTTATGGCGGGGCTGTTCTGGTGGTGGCCGGTTCGGCCCTGGTCGCACTCGGTCCTTCAATGCTGGCGGGATGGCGCGCACGGAAGGCGAGGCTGGCAGTGGAGGTATGACGCCTGCCGGGCTTATTTGCGTCCCAGCATTTCGGCGTTGCGCAGCCATTGCTGGCGTTGTTCCTCGGTGGAAGTGCGCACCGGGGCAAACTCCGTCAGGCGTTTGGTCTTGATGCCGCAGAATGCCAGCACGGTACGCATCATTTGCCGATGTGCCGGTGCGCCGTATACCCAGCGAAAATAACGCGGCGGGGTGTCCATGGTCACCAGCAGTTCAGCCGTGCGGCCCCTGAGCAACTCATTGGAAATATGTTTGCGGCCATGGGTTTTGAAGGCGAAACCGGGCATCAATACCCGGTCCAGAAAACCACTGAGCACGCTGGGCAAACCGCCCCACCAGACCGGGTAGACGAACACCAGATGCTCGGCCCAATGGATCTCCCTTTGGGCTTCGAGCAGGTCATGCTCCAGGTTCTGGCTCTGGTCGTATCCGTTATGCAGCACGGGATCGAAGTCCAGTTCTCCCAGTTTGAGCATGCGCACCACATGGCCTTCGCTGCGCGCGCCCAAGGCATATGCTTCGCCCAGCGCATGCCCAAGGCTTGAGGATTTCGGCGTACCGAAAATCATCAGGATACGTTTGCCATCCCCTTCCAGTGGGGTCGCGCCGCTTTTCGGATCAACCATTGCTGCCCGCCTCCAGCATTTTTTCCGGGCGTACCCAAGCGTCGAACTCGGCGTCGGTCAGAAAACCCAGGGCCAGTGCGGCTTCGCGCAGCGTCAGCCCTTCGCTGTAGGCTTTCTTCGCGATCTGGGCGGATTTGTCATAGCCAATGTGGGGGTTGAGTGCGGTGACCAGCATCAGCCCGCGTTCCAGATGTTCAGCCATTTTTTCGGCGTCGGGTTCCATGCCGGCGATGCAGTGTTCGTTGAAGTTGCTGCAACCGTCACCCAACAGGCGAATGGACTGCAGCAGGTTATGAATGATCACCGGCTTGAACACATTCAACTGCAAATGGCCCTGGCTGGCGGCAAAACCGATGGTCACGTCGTTACCCATGACCTGGCACGCCAGCATCGACAGCGCCTCGCACTGGGTCGGATTGACCTTGCCGGGCATGATCGAGCTGCCGGGTTCGTTGGCGGGCAGTTTGACTTCGGCCAGACCGGCGCGAGGCCCTGAACCCAGCAAGCGCAAGTCATTGGCGATTTTCATCAGGGTGACGGCAAGGGTTTTCAGTGCGCCAGACAGCGCAGTGAGTGGCTCATGGCCGGCCAGTGCTGCAAATTTGTTGGGGGCGGTAACGAAGGGCAAGCCAGACAATGCGGCCAGTTCTGCGGCCACCGCTTCGGCGAAACCCTGGGGTGAATTCAGGCCGGTGCCCACCGCCGTACCGCCCTGGGCCAGCTCGCACACGGCGGGCAAGGTGGCGCGAATGGCTTTTTCAGCGTAATCGAGCTGTGCCACATAAGCCGAAAGCTCCTGGCCAAATGTGATCGGTGTTGCGTCCATCATGTGGGTGCGACCGGTCTTGACCAGCTTCATGTGGCGCGCCGACTGCTCGGCAATGCCGGAGGACAGCTCCGCAATGGCGGGCAACAGATGCTCTTTCACCGCCTGTGCGGCGGCAATGTGCATGGCAGTCGGGAAGCAATCATTGGAGCTTTGCGAGCGGTTCACGTGATCGTTGGGGTGCACGGGCGTCTTGCCGCCACGCCCTTGTCCGGCCAGTTCGTTGGCACGGCCGGCAATCACTTCATTGACGTTCATGTTGCTCTGGGTGCCGCTGCCGGTCTGCCAGACCACCAGCGGGAACTGGCTGTCATGCTCCCCGGCCAGCACTTCGTTGGCGGACTGCTCGATCAGTCGGGCAATATCGGCAGGCAAATCACCATTGCGGTCGTTGACCCGGGCCGCAGCCTTTTTGATGAGGGCCAGAGCGTGCAGCACCGGCAACGGCATACGTTCGTCGCCAATGGCGAAATTGATCAGCGAACGTTGAGTCTGTGCGCCCCAGTAAGCGTCATCCGGGACTTCGATCGGGCCAAGGCTGTCGGTTTCAGTACGGCTCACGGGAATCACTCCTTAAAGTTCAGTGCGGCATCAGTGCGCAGTTTAGGCGTCGGGATGCCTGTTGGGTTCCCTAATTGGCGTTTTTAACCGCTCGGCGCGTCAGGGGTTGAGCCAAAAGCAGACATAGGCGCAGAATGGTCGGCCTTGAGGTACTGCCTCGCCTGCTAGACATAGAAAGGAAACTCGATGACCCGTCTTCGTGCCATCTGTACAGCGGTTGTTCTGGTTTGTGCCAGCGGTCAGGTTCTTGCCGATACCGCCAGCCATAACGCCAGCGCCGAAACGTTCCTCAAGCTGGCTCATGCTGACAAGCTAGGCACGCCGGTTTACATGCAAGTGCAACAGATGTTCGCTCAGCGCTTTGCCGAAACCAAAGCCCCTGAATCAAAAAAAGCGTTGCTTGAAACCTACCAGGCCAAAGCCAATGCGGCACTGGATCAGGCCATTGGCTGGAACAAGCTCAAGCCTGACATGATCAAGCTTTACACCGCCAACTTCACCGAAAGCGAGTTGAAGGACCTGGTCGCGTTCTACCAGTCGCCACTGGGCAAGAAAGTGCTGACCAAGATGCCGGAGATGACTCAGCAATCGGCCCAGTTGACCCAGGGCAAACTGGAAAGCGCAGTGCCTGTCGTCAACAAACTGCTGGCTGACATGACGGCTGAACTGGAACCTGCCAAGGCAGCTCCGGCGCCGGCCAAAAAGCCTTAACTGACTGATCAGGCCAAACCTGTCATGACCATGCAAAATCGAATCGAATCGGCGCTGGCTGTGTTTCAGCCGCTGCACCTGCAAGTGCTCGACGAGAGCCACATGCACAGTCGCGGTGAGCAGACGCACTACAAGGCCGTTATCGTCAGCGAGCAATTCGCAGGGCTTAACGCCGTCAAGCGTCATCAGAAGGTCTACGGCATTCTGGGTGGTTTGATGGGGGAGTTCCACGCGTTGGCGTTGCACACCTTTACCCCGCAGGAATGGGCAAAAACGGGTGCTGCACCGGCCTCACCGACCTGTGCGGGTGGTCATTGACCGTTTCCTGAATAACGGTTGGAGCCTGGCGAGCCTTGCTCCAACGGGTTATCGGATTAACCCTGACTTTTGCTAGAATCCACACCGCGCCGCTCAGTCGGCGCGTTTTTCATTCCGTTTTTTGATCCGGTAGGCCCTTTGCGAGGGTCACCACCTGGAGAAACACATGACTCAAAAGCCGATGACCCAACCGATCGTCGTGGCTGCGCTGTACAAGTTCGTCACCCTCAGCGACTACGTCGCCCTGCGCGAGCCGTTGTTGCAGGCCATGATCGACAACGGCATCAAAGGCACGCTGCTGATCGCCGAAGAAGGTATCAATGGCACCGTTTCCGGCACACGTGAAGGCATCGACGGGCTGATGGCCTGGCTCAAGAATGACCCGCGCATGGACGACATCGACCATAAAGAGTCGTACTGCGACGAACAGCCGTTCTACCGCACCAAGGTCAAACTCAAGAAAGAGATCGTGACACTGGGTGTCGAAGGCGTTGACCCGAACAAGGCCGTGGGCACTTATGTCAACCCGCAGGACTGGAACGCCATCATCAGCGATCCGGAAGTGCTGGTGATCGACACGCGCAACGATTACGAAGTCTCCATCGGTACCTTCGAAGGCGCCATCGACCCGAAGACCACAAGCTTTCGTGAGTTCCCGGAGTACATCAAGGAGCACTTCGACCCGGCCGTGCACAAGAAAGTCGCGATGTTCTGCACCGGCGGTATTCGCTGCGAAAAAGCTTCCAGCTATATGTTGGGCGAGGGCTACGGCGAAGTCTTCCATCTCAAGGGCGGGATCCTCAAGTACCTTGAAGAAGTGCCTCAGGAAGAAAGCCTGTGGCGTGGCGAGTGTTTTGTTTTCGATAATCGCGTCACCGTGCGCCATGACCTTACCGAAGGCGACTACGACCAATGTCACGCCTGCCGCACGCCCATCAGCGCTGAAGACCGCGCCAGTGAGCACTACACGCCGGGCATCAGTTGCCCGTACTGCTGGGATACGCTGAGCGAAAAAACCCGCCGCAGCGCGATAGATCGGCAGAAACAGATCGAACTGGCCAAGGCGCGCAATCAGCCGCACCCTATCGGTCGTAACTATCGTCTGCCAACCGAGGCCTGATTCATGTCCGCTCGCCTGCTCTATGTGATGGACCCGATGTGCTCCTGGTGCTGGGGCTTTGCCGAAGTGGCCCAAGCGCTGGTGGAACAGGCGCAAGCGGGCGGCATGACCTTACAGTTGGTTGTGGGTGGGCTGCGCACCGGCAGCGGCTCGGCGCTGGAACCTTCTACCCGGCGTTATATCCTGGAGCACTGGGAGGCCGTGGCGCAGACCACCGGTCAGTCGTTCCGTTTTCAGGACGCCTTGCCCGGTGGCTTTGTCTACGACACCGAGCCTGCCTGCCGTGCCGTGGTCGCCGCCCGCAGCCTTGATCCAGAGAGCGCGTGGCGTCTGGTCAAGCTTATCCAGCAAGCGTTTTACCTGGAGGGTCGGGATGTCACGCGGCCTGCCGTCCTGACCGAGTTGGCCGAGCAAGCGGGCCTGCCGCGCATTGAATTCGCCGAAGCGTTCGACAGTGTTGAACAACGCGCTGCCACAGCGGCTGATTTCGTGTGGGTACAGGACCTCGGTATCGCTGGGTTTCCGACCTTGCTGGCCGAGCGCAATGGTCAACTGGCATTGCTGACCAACGGCTATCAACCCCTGGAACAACTCTCGCCGTTGCTGGGTCGATGGCTGGAGCGTGCCGCCAGTGCTTGAACCTGAACAGGGCGTGTGCGAGCAGGCCGGTCGCGTTGACCGGCTGAGTTGGGCAGAAATCCGGCGTCTGGCCGTGCGGCATAAAAAAGCCTTGTGGATTGCCAACGGCGTTGCGGTGCTGGCAACGCTGTGCAGCGTGCCGATTCCGCTATTGCTGCCGTTGCTGGTGGACGAAGTGTTGCTCGGGCATGGCGATGCGGCGCTCACGTTCATGAACCGGTTCCTGCCTGCCAGCCTTCAAACCTCCGTCGGTTACATCGGCCTGATGTTGCTGGCCACGGTTTTCCTGCGCATTGGCGCGTTGGTGTTCAACGTTATTCAGGCCCGGCTGTTCGCGCGACTGTCCAAGGACATCGTCTATCGGGTACGCATCCGGCTGATCGAGCGCCTCAAGCGTATATCCCTGGGCGAGTACGAGAGTCTCGGCAGCGGCACCGTCACCACGCATCTGGTCACCGACCTGGATACGGTGGACAAATTCATCGGTGACACCCTCAGCCGGTTTCTGGTTGCCATGCTGACACTGGCCGGGACCGCAGGAATCCTGTTCTGGATGCACTGGAAGCTTGCGCTGTTGATCATGCTGTTCAACCCGCTGGTGATCTACGCCACGGTCAAGCTGGGCAAGCGGGTCAAACACCTGAAGAAACAGGAGAACGACAGCACCTCGCGGTTCACCCAGGCCCTGACCGAAACCCTTGACGCCATCCAGGAAGTTCGTGCGGGCAACCGTCAGGGTTACTTCCTCGGGCGTCTTGGGCTGCGGGCCCAACAGGTGCGCGATTATGCCGTCGCCTCACAATGGAAGAGCGATGCGTCGAGCCGCGCCAGCGGGCTGTTATTTCAGTTCGGTATCGATATTTTTCGTGCGGCGGCAATGCTCACCGTGCTGTTCTCCGACTTGTCCATCGGGCAAATGCTCGCGGTGTTCAGCTACCTGTGGTTCATGATCGGCCCGGTGGAGCAATTGTTGAATCTGCAATACGCCTACTACGCAGCAGGCGGTGCCCTGACGCGGATCAATGAGCTGCTGGCCCGTGCCGATGAACCGCACTATCCCGGTGGCACCGATCCATTCAAGGGGCAGGAGACCGTCGGGATCGACATTCGCGGATTGAGCTTCAGTTATGGCGAAGAAAACATTCTGGATGAGTTGAACCTGACCATCGCTCCCGGCGAAAAAGTTGCCATCGTGGGTGCCAGCGGCGGCGGTAAAAGCACGCTGGTTCAGCTGTTGCTGGGGTTGTACACCGCGCAATCCGGGGTGATCCGTTTCGGTGGGGCGAGCCAGCAAGAGATCGGCCTGGAGACCGTGCGGGAAAACGTTGCGGTGGTGCTGCAACATCCTGCGCTGTTCAATGACACCGTGCGTGCCAATCTGAGCATGGGGCGCGAGCGAAGCGACGAAGCGTGTTGGCAGGCCCTGGAAATCGCTCAACTGGCGCCGACGATTCGGGCTTTTCCCGAAGGACTGGACAGTATTGTGGGGCGCTCCGGGGTTCGCCTGTCAGGGGGGCAGCGCCAGCGGCTGGCCATCGCCAGAATGGTGTTGTCCGACCCCAAAGTGGTGATCCTCGACGAAGCCACTTCGGCGCTGGACACAGCCACGGAATACAGTTTGCATCAAGCGCTGGCCCGGTTTCTCAAGGGGCGCACGACGCTCATCATTGCGCACCGTCTTTCGGCGGTTAAGCAGGCCGACAGGGTGCTGGTATTCGACGGCGGGAGAATTGCCGAAGATGGCGATCATTCGCAGTTGATTGCTGACGGCGGGCTTTATGCAAAACTCTACGGTCATTTGCAACACGTCTAAACGTTAATGCTGTTTAACTGGCTTCGCTTCAAAAAAGTACGAACTATTTTCTTTCGCATCCGTCTGCTAATAGCGCCGTAGCCATTGCTGCGGTAAAACGATGGCGTGTTACATCTCCGAGAATAATCCCGACCATTTTCACCGAAATGGCCTAGGCTTTTGCTTGGCTGGAAAAACAGATCCGGCAGCTTGTTGAGCATCTAGCATCGCTTATGAAAGGGAACCCATGAAGCAAAAGCGGATCCTCGAAAAGCCCCGTCTGCTGGGCATTGTCTGGCCATTTATTGCTGTTGCGTTATTCCAGGCGTTGCTTGGATGCTTCAGCTTGTACACGTTATCTGCCGTGCGCAGTTACGTGGCTGGCGAAAGCCTCTGGTCCAAGGGGCAGAAAGACGCGATTTACTACCTCACTCTTTATGCCGATAGCCGCAATGAACGTGATTACATCAAGTACCAGCAAGCTATCGCCGTACCCACGGGTGGTCACATGGCGCGGTTGGCGCTGGACCAGGCCGAACCGGCGCTGGCGTTGGCTCGCGAGGGTATCCTGCAGGCAGGTATTCATCCTGACGATGTTTCCGGCGTGATCTGGCTGTACCTGAATTTTCGCAACTACAGCTACATGCAAAAGGCTATCGATCACTGGGCCCAAGGCGATGCATACCTGCTGCATCTGAACCAGATTGCGCAGCAGATGCATTCGCGGATTGCTACAGGTGAGGCTACGGACAGCGATGCCCATGCGTGGCGCGTCCAGATCAATCTGATCAACGAAAGCGTGACGCCTGCGACCCGGGCATTCACCGCAGCGCTCGGGGAGGGTTCCAGAAATATCCTCCGGCTGTTGCTGATCGTCAATCTGGCAACTGCCGTGGTGCTTATTCTTCTGGCCCTGTTGCGAACCCACAAAATACTTGCTCAGCGCCACGCCTTTGCCGACGCTCTGCAGGTTGAGAAGGAAAGGGCGCAAATCACCCTGGAATCCATTGGCGAAGGGGTTATCACGACGGATGTTGAAGGTTCGATCGTTTATATGAACCCGGCCGCTGAAAGCCTGACTCACTGGAAAAGCGCACAGGCCAACGGGCTCCCCCTCGCGGCCTTGTTCAACCTGCTCGATGAAAATGATGAGAAGGAGAGCTACAGCCTGATCGATCGGATCTTGAGCGGCAAGTTGAGTGGCGGCAGTGAACATTCAAAGTCGATTCAACGGCTGGACGGCAGCACCGTATCGGTTGCCCTGGTGGGCTCACCTATCCAGACGGATGGCAAAATCAGCGGGGCCGTGCTGGTGTTGCACGACATGACGCAAGAGCACCAGTACATTGCCAATCTTTCCTGGCAGGCCACTCACGATGCGCTGACCGGGCTCGCCAATCGACGGGAGTTTGAGCATCGTCTGGACCAGGCATTGAGTGGTCTGGTGCGTCAGCCGAGTCGTCACTCCGTCATGTATCTGGATCTGGATCAATTCAAGCTTGTGAACGACACCAGCGGTCATGCGGCGGGTGACGAACTGTTGCGACATATATGCACCCTGTTGCAGCAAGGGTTGCGGGCAGACGACACCCTGGCCCGCCTGGGTGGCGACGAGTTCGGCATATTATTGGAAAACTGCCCGCCACAAACGGCGGAACACATCGCCGAGGCTTTGCGCCAGACGGTTCAGAGCCTGCACTTTGTTTGGAAGGGCAGGCCGTTCGTCACCACGGTCAGCATCGGGCTGGTTCATATTTCCCATGTTCCCACCACGCTTGAGGCATCGCTTCGCACGGCTGACATGGCCTGTTACATGGCCAAGGAAAAGGGGCGAAACCGCGTGCAGGTTTACCATGCGGACGATTCAGAGGTTTCAGTGCGCTTCGGCGAAATGGCGTGGATTCAGCGATTGCATCTGGCGCTGGAAGAAAATCGCTTCTGCCTGTATGCCCAGGAAATTGCTGACATCAGCTATGACGGCGGGCACGCGGGCCATATCGAGATATTGCTGCGCTTGCGCGACGAGTCCGGGCGCATGATCCTGCCGGACAGCTTTATTCCGGCAGCGGAGCGTTATGGCTTGATGCCTACGCTGGATCGGTGGGTCGTGCAGAATGTTTTCAAAATCATCGCGCAGTGTGATGACGATGAAAGCTACAGGGGACAGATGGCGGTGTGTGCAATCAATCTGTCAGGTTCGAGTATTGGCGACGACGCGTTTCTTGAATACCTGAAACTGCAGTTCAGAACGTATCGAATTGCCCCTTCGTCGGTTTGTTTCGAAATTACCGAAACCAGTGCAATTGCCAACCTGGGAAGTGCCATACGATTCATCAACGAATTAAAGGCGCTCGGTTGCCAGTTTTCCCTCGATGATTTTTGCGCGGGTATGTCGTCATTTGCTTATTTGAAACACTTGCCTGTGGACTTTTTGAAAATTGACGGAAGTTTTGTCAAGGACATGCTCGACAATCCCATTAATAGAGCTATGGTCGAAGTGATCAATCACATTGGTCACGTCATGGGCAAGCGTACTATTGCCGAATTTGTAGAAACGGCGGAAATCGAAGAAGCACTGCGGGAAATAGGTGTGGATTTTGCTCAAGGGTTTCTGATTGAGCGTCCAATGTTGTTTACCTGTGAAAGTCTGAGGCCCCGGCCTGTGAGGACTGCCCCTTTGTTACTCGGCACACCTGGCCTGTTTCGCTGAACCATTAACTGACACCTACGAAAAAAGGAGCCACACAGTGATCGAAGCTTACAGCAGAACCGGTCCGCTTATGGAAGCCAGTAGTTATCCAGTTTGGGCACAGCAGTTAATCAAGGATTGCAGCGGTGCCAAATCCCGGGTCGTGGAGCATGAGCTCTATCAGCACATGCGTGATGCACGGCTCAGTCCAAAGATCATGCGCCAGTACCTGATCGGCGGTTGGCCGGTGGTTGAACAGTTCGCTGTTTACATGGCCAACAACCTCGCCAAGACGCGCTTTGCCCGGCACCCTGGCGAAGATATGGCCAGGCGCTGGCTGATGCGGAATATCCGGGTGGAACTCAACCATGCCGATTACTGGATCAACTGGAGCGAAGCCCACGGCGTGTCTCTCGATGATCTGAAAGCGCAGCGTGTGCCGCCGGAGCTGCATGCGTTGAGTCATTGGTGTTGGCACACCAGCACGTCCGATTCGCTGATTGTGGCTATCGCAGCCACTAATTACGCCATCGAGGGTGCGACCGGAGAATGGTCGGCGGTGGTGTGTTCCAGCGATGAGTACGCTGAATCCTTCCCGGATGAGTCGCGAAAGCGCGCCATGAAGTGGTTGAAAATGCACGCTCAATATGACGATTCGCATCCTTGGGAAGCGCTTGAAATCATCTGTACCCTGGCGGGCAATAACCCGAGTGTGCAGTTGCAGGCTGAGTTGCGGCAGGCAGTCACCAAAAGCTATGACTATATGTACCTGTTTCTGGAGCGCTGCATGCAACTGGATAAAGCGGTGGCGACGCCGCGCGTGCGGGAGGCCGAGCTTGAAAGCTGAGGGCTAACTCGCCATTGCCAGGCGATTGCGGCCTTCGCGCTTGGCGACATAAAGCGCGGCATCGGCACGACGCAACAGGCTGTCGGCGGACTCCGCCGGCAGCAGTGTCGAACACCCAAGGCTGACGGTCAGTTCCAGAGGATGGTCCAGGATCGGATAGATCAGATCATGGGCCGCTCGACGCAGGCGCTCGCCAATCATCCCGGCAGCCTCGCGGCCGGTGTTGGACAGCACGATCAGAAACTCTTCCCCGCCGTACCGGAAAACCCGGTCGATATTGCGCAACTGGCCCTTGATCGCCTGGGATATGGCCTTGAGCACTTCGTCGCCCGATGAATGGCCATAGGTGTCGTTGACTCGCTTGAAATGGTCGATATCCAGCATCAGCAATGACAACGGCTGCTGATGACGGCGTGCAACCTCTATTTCCCTTGAAAGGGTCTGGTCCATGGCAATCCGGTTGCCGGCTCCAGTCAACGGGTCGCGCAGGGCACTCTGGGTGGCAGCGCGATAAAGCAGTGCATTGCGCATCGGAAACAGCAGGCAGGCCAGCAGCGATTCAAGGTCCTGGATTTCCTGGTCACTGAATCGTTGGTTGCGCTGGAACATCAGGGTGCCAAGGTGTTCGCCATCGTTGCTGAGGCTGTAGTTGATGCTATGGCGCGTGCGATCCCCAAGCTGGATGTGCAGATCGCTGTCCCGGTGATCGTAGGTCAACGCACTGAGCGTAATCCAGCGTTGTACACACTGGAAAAAAATCGAGAGAACGCGCTCGACTTCCAGGCTGGTCTGTAAATGCAGGCCGAGTTGATGAACCAACTGGGGCAAGTCGACAGGCGGTGGTGCGATGGGTTGACTTTGCCTGTTGCCGAAACCCAGTCGTTGCAATTTGGCAGCATCAAAATCAATAGCGTTGGTCTTATTGGTCTGGGTAGGAGAAATCATGGTCTCACTCCTCAGCACATATTGCTGACTTGGCTCGGTTAGAGCGAAATTCGTGCCATCTAGTTCATTTATATATATAACTTTAAGTTCGGATACCGAGTGAACCGAACTCCGAAAGTCGGGTCGTTTGGCGACATTTAAATGACGCGAAGTTCGAGCCAACTATTTGACTGTTCGTTGCCGACGGCTGTTTCGCTCGTCGGCAGGGCACAGTGTTTAATAAGTCGGACTTATTGCGCGTTGAAGGCCTGACCATTGACGCCGGTGCTGTCGGGGCCCATCAAATAAAGATAGGCCGGCATTATTTCATCCGGTGTCGGATTGTCCAGCGGGTTTTCGCCAGGGTAGGCGTGGGCGCGCATGCTGGTGCGGGTAGCGCCAGGGTTGATGCTGTTGGCGCGCACCGGCACCACGGTGTCGAGTTCATCGGCCAGCGTTTGCATCAGGCCTTCTGTGGCGAACTTGGACACGCCATAAGCGCCCCAGTACGCACGCCCCTTGCGTCCGACGCTGCTGGAGGTGAAGACCACGGACGCATCCTGGGACAGCTTCAGCAGCGGCAGGAGCGTGCTGGTCAGCATAAACATCGCATTGACGTTGATCTGCATGACGCGCATGAAATTTTCGCCCGACAGCTGCTCCAGTGGCGTGCGTGGGCCAATGATCGATGCGTTGTGCAACAAGCCGTCCAGATGGCCGAACTCGGTTTCGATCATGGCGGCCAGTTCATCGTATTGATGAGGCAGCGCGGTTTCCAGGTTGAACGGGATAACGACGGGCTGAGGATGGCCTGCCGCTTCGATCTCGTCATAGACCCGGGTCAGATTCGCCTCGGTCTTGCCTAGCAGCAGCACGGTTGCGCCGTGGGCGGCGTAGGTTTTCGCGGCAGCAGCACCAATGCCCCGGCCCGCGCCGGTAACCAGGATGATCCGACCGGTCAACAGGTCAGGACGAGGGGAGTAGTCGAACATGAAAGCCTCGGTGAATATCAATGTGGGAAATTGACGCGCTCGGTGCTCAGCAGCTGCACAGCGCGTTATCCAGCACCTTGCGCAAGTCCAGTGGATGATCGACCACCACGTCTGCGCCCCAATGATCGGGATTGTCCTGGGGGTGGATATAGCCGTAACGGACCGCAGCGGTTTTGGTGCCCGCGTCGCGGCCGGACTCGATATCGCGCAGATCGTCGCCGACGAACAGCACGCTGGCCGGGTCGAGTTTCAGCATGCGGCAGGCTAGAATCAGGGGTTCCGGGTCGGGCTTGCTGCGGGTGACGTGGTCCGGGCAAATCAGCAAGGCCGAGCGCTGGGCCAGGCCCAGTTGTTCCATGATCGGCTGAGCAAAACGTACGGGTTTGTTGGTGACAACGCCCCAGAGCAGGTGAGCTTTTTCGATGTCCGCCAGCAGTTCGGCCATGCCGTCGAACAGTTTGCTGTGTACGGCGCAGTCGCGCTGATAGCGCTCTAGAAACTCCAGGCGCAGGGGTTCGAAGGCTTCTGCCTCGGGAGACAAGCCGAACGTTGCCGCGACCATTGCCTTGGCCCCGCCGGAAATTTCGTCACGGATGAGTTTGTCGTCGATCGCAGGCAAGCCGCGCTCGGCCCGCATTGCCTGACAAATCGCGATGAAGTCCGGCGCGGTGTCGAGCAAGGTGCCGTCCATGTCGAATAGAACCGCTTTGAGAGGCATGAATTATGCCTCCCGCAGGGTCTGGATCATGTAATTGACGTCGACGTCCGCCGCCAGCTTGTAGTGTTTGGTCAGCGGGTTGTAGGTCAAGCCGATGATGTCCTTGACTTGCAGGCCCGCAGCACGGCTCCAGGCGCCCAGTTCGGAAGGGCGGATAAACTTCTTGAAGTCGTGGGTGCCACGGGGCAGCAGGCCCATGATGTACTCGGCGCCGACAATGGCGAACAGAAACGCCTTGGGGTTGCGGTTGATGGTGGAGAAAAACACCTGGCCGCCGGGTTTGACCATGCGGAAGCAGGCGCGGATCACCGAAGAGGGGTCCGGCACGTGCTCCAGCATTTCCAGGCATGTCACGACGTCGAACTGCTCGGGCATTTCTTCTGCGAGGTCCTCGGCAGTGATCTGCCGGTATTCGACGCTGACCCCGGACTCCAGCTGGTGCAACTGGGCCACGGCCAGAGGCGCTTCGCCCATGTCGATACCGGTCACCGTTGCGCCGCGCAGGGCCATGGCTTCGCTCAGAATGCCGCCGCCACAGCCAACGTCCAGAACCTTCTTGCCCGCCAGATTGACGCGCTCGTCGATCCAGTTCACGCGCAATGGATTGATGTCGTGCAGGGGCTTGAATTCGCTGTTGCGATCCCACCAGCGGTGAGCCAGGGCTTCGAATTTGGCGATTTCAGCGTGGTCGACGTTGCTCATGGGATGTCCTCTCAAAACTTGATAAGTCGTGTCGCCAGGCTGGCTATTGTGGTGCCAGCGCGGCTCTATTCGGTTTGGCCTGAAATGCGCTGACCCCAGGCTTTGGCGGTTTCGCACAGCGCCTGTTCATCCATGCGCGTCAGACGACGGTTCTCCAGCAGTTGCTTGCCTGCCACCCAGACATGGCTCGCGCATTCGCGGCCGGTGGCATAGATAAGCTGCGATACCGGGTCGTAGATCGGTTGCTGAGCCAGGCCGTTCAGATCGAAGGCGACAATATCTGCCGCCTTGCCGATTTCCAGCGACCCGGTTTCATGCTGGATGCCCAGAGCGCGCGCGCCATTCAAGGTGGCCATGCGCAACGCCCGATGGGCATCCAGTGCCGTGGCTGAACCGGCGACGGCCTTGGCCAGCAGCGCCGCAGTACGTGTTTCGCCCAGTAGATCCAGATCGTTGTTGCTGGCTGCGCCGTCGGTGCCTATGGCTACATTGACGCCAGCCTGCCACAGACGTTCGACCGGACAGAAGCCGCTGGCCAGTTTCAGGTTCGATTCAGGGCAGTGGACGACGCTGGAGTTGCTTTCTACCAGTAAAGCCAGGTCCTCATCGCTGATTTGGGTCATGTGCACGGCCTGAAAGCGCGGTCCGAGCATGCCCATGCGGTTCAGGCGCGCCAACGGTCGCTCGCCGGTCAGTTCGACGGCCTGAGCGACTTCAAACGCTGTTTCGTGGACATGCATCTGAATCATGGCGTCCAGTTCGTCGGCGATTACCCGAATTTTTTCCAGATTATCGTCGCCCACCGTATAAGGTGCATGGGGGCCGAACGCGACGCTGATGCGCGGGTGATGCACCAGGTCGTTGAACAATTCGACGCCCGTGTGCAGGGCTTCGTCGGTAGTGCGTGCGCCGGGGATCGGAAAGTCCAGCACGGGCACTGTGATCTGCGCGCGCATGCCGCTGGCATGAACACGCTCGGCGGCAACCTTCGGGAAGAAATACATGTCAGAGAAGCACGTGATGCCGCCTTTGAGTTGCTCGGCAATCGCCAGGTCAGTGCCGTCGCGCACGAAGTCTTCATCGACCCATTTGCCTTCGGCGGGCCAGATGTGTTGTTCCAGCCAGGTCATCAAGGGCAGGTCATCGGCCAGGCCGCGAAACAAGGTCATTGCCGCGTGGCCATGGGCGTTGATCAGGCCAGGGCTGAGCAGCATGCCCGGCATTTCAAGGGTCTCCAGCGTCGATTGCCGGATGGCTTCGGCCCTTGGGCCTATATAAACGATACGGCCCTCGCGGATACCCAGACCGTGCTCCTTGAGCACCACGCCAGCGGGTTCGACCGGCACCAGCCAGGTGGGCAGGAGCAGCAGATCGAGGGGGGCTGAGGTGTTCGGCATGGCAGGGTTTCCAAGGCTTATTGCAGGAGCGGCGAAGTATACCCGAGCGTCTTCGTGGGCGGCTCGCTATAATCGGCGGCTTTTAACGTCAGGCATTGGTTTTTAGTATGGAGTGTGCAATGCGCGATCGACTTATGGCTGCGGAGAAGGTGAAGGCCATCGATTGGCGGGATGACGCTCTGCATCTGCTGGATCAGCGTGTCCTGCCTTTCCAGGAAATCTGGCTGACCTACACCAGTGCGGGGCAAGTCGCGGAGGCGATTCGCTCCATGGTAGTGCGGGGTGCGCCGGCAATCGGTATCAGTGCCGCGTACGGCGTGGTGCTGGGGGCGCGTGAGCGGATGGCCGCAGGGGGCGACTGGGTGGCCGCCCTGGAAGCAGATTTCCAGAAACTGGCGGATTCACGTCCGACCGCCGTGAACCTGTTCTGGGCGCTGAACCGGATGCGTGATCGATTGCAGCGCGTAAAAAACGGCGATGATCCTCTCGGGGCGCTGGAAGCCGAGGCGGTCGCGATCCACTTGAGTGACAGGGAAGCCAACCTGACCATGGCTCAACTGGGTGCGGATCTGATCCGCAAGCATCAAGGCAACCTGCAAACGGTCCTGACCCACTGCAACACCGGCGCGCTGGCGACCGGCGGCTTCGGCACGGCCCTCGGCGTGATTCGCGCCGCGCACCTGGAAGGCATGATCGAGCGCGTCTACGCCGATGAAACCCGTCCGTGGCTGCAGGGTTCGCGACTGACTGCCTGGGAGTTGGCCAACGAGGGCATTCCCGTGACACTCAATGCCGATTCCGCCGCCGCGCACCTGATGCGCACCAAAGGCATCACCTGGGTCATCGTGGGCGCTGACCGCATCACCGCCAATGGCGACGTGGCCAACAAGATCGGTACGTATCAGCTGGCCGTGGCCGCCATGCACCACGGTGTGCGCTTCATGGTGGTGGCGCCGAGTTCGACCATCGACATGGAAACCGCCAGCGGCGAAGACATCGTCATCGAAGAGCGCGATGGCCGCGAATTGCTGGAAATCGGCGGGCAGCGTGTCGGTGCGGACGTCGATGCATTCAATCCGGTCTTCGATGTCACGCCGGCTGACCTGATCGACGCCATCGTCACCGAAAAGGGTGTCGTCGAGCGTCCGGATACCGCAAAAATGACACAATTGATGTGTCGCAAACGGCTGCATTGATCACGTTGCAGTGCTGTCAGCCGTTGGTCCGGAGGGTGCTATGCGGTCCTGTAAGCGTTTCTCAGGCGTCTTACAGGTCGCTGGCTCATTTTCAGGGCTTTCAAAGGATAGGTGCGTAGCGGCGTTTGTGGTAACATCCGGCGGTTTCCAAGGGGGCTATTGATAGTCGTCCTTACTGCGCAGATCCAGAGCTTAACTCGTTGATTTGTCGTAAGTCGTTGCCAGGCAAATGCCAGCAGCGGCGAGCTTCGTTCGTCCCGTATGGATGAGACGGAGTTTCACCAGAAAAAGGAATCACGCTTCTCATGAGCGAACTGGCCAAAGAAATCCTCCCGGTCAATATCGAAGACGAGCTGAAGCAGTCCTACCTCGACTACGCAATGAGCGTGATCGTTGGTCGAGCACTGCCCGATGCACGCGATGGCTTGAAGCCCGTGCACCGGCGCGTGCTGTTCGCGATGAGCGAGCTGGGTAACGACTGGAACAAGCCGTACAAGAAATCCGCCCGTGTGGTCGGTGACGTTATCGGTAAGTATCACCCCCACGGCGACACCGCTGTCTACGACACCATCGTTCGTATGGCGCAGCCGTTCTCGCTGCGCTATCTGCTGGTAGACGGTCAGGGCAACTTCGGTTCGGTGGACGGCGACAACGCCGCTGCCATGCGATACACCGAAGTGCGCATGACCAAGCTGGCGCATGAGTTGCTGGCTGACCTGCACAAGGAAACCGTGGACTGGGTGCCGAACTACGACGGCACCGAAATGATCCCCGCGGTCATGCCGACCCGTATTCCCAACCTGCTGGTCAACGGCTCCAGCGGTATCGCCGTGGGCATGGCGACCAACATTCCGCCGCACAACCTCGGTGAAGTCATCGACGGTTGCCTGGCGCTCATCGACAACCCCGAGCTGACTGTCGACGAGTTGATGCAGTACATCCCCGGGCCCGACTTCCCGACAGCCGCGATCATCAACGGTCGTGCCGGTATCGTCGAAGCCTACCGCACCGGTCGTGGCCGCATTTATATGCGTGCCCGCTCGATGGTCGAAGACATCGACAAGGTCGGTGGTCGCCAGCAAATCGTGATCACCGAGCTGCCGTACCAGTTGAACAAGGCTCGGCTGATCGAGAAGATCGCCGAACTGGTTAAAGAGAAGAAGCTCGACGGCATCACCGAGCTGCGCGACGAGTCCGACAAGGACGGTATGCGCGTTGTGATCGAGCTGCGTCGTGGGGAAGTGCCGGAGGTTATTCTCAATAACCTGTATGCCCAGACTCAGCTGCAAGCGGTGTTCGGTATCAACATCGTCGCGCTGATCGATGGACGTCCGCGCATCCTGAACCTCAAGGATCTGCTCGAAGCCTTCGTTCGTCACCGCCGCGAAGTCGTCACCCGTCGTACCGTTTTCGAACTGCGCAAAGCTCGTGAACGTGGGCATTTGCTTGAAGGTCAGGCAGTCGCGCTGTCGAACATCGACCCGGTCATTGCCCTGATCAAGGCCTCGCCGACCCCGGCTGAAGCCAAGATCGGCCTGATTTCCACCGCCTGGGAATCCAGCGCCGTAGTGGACATGGTCGAGCGTGCCGGCGCGGACTCTTGCCGCCCCGACAACCTCGATCCGCAATATGGCTTGCGCGACGGCAAGTACTTCCTGTCGCCGGAACAGGCTCAGGCGATTCTTGAATTGCGTCTGCACCGCCTGACCGGTCTTGAACACGAAAAACTGCTGACCGAGTACCAGGAAATCCTGGCTCAGATCGGCGAACTGCTGCGCATCCTCAACAGCGCCACGCGCCTGATGGAAGTCATCCGCGAAGAGCTGGAACTGATCCGCGCCGAATACGGCGATGTGCGCCGCACTGAAATTCTCGATGCGCGTCTGGATCTGACCCTGGGTGACCTGATCACCGAAGAAGAGCGCGTGGTGACCATTTCCCACGGCGGTTACGCCAAGACCCAGCCACTGGCGGTCTATCAGGCGCAGCGTCGCGGCGGTAAAGGCAAATCGGCTACCGGCGTCAAGGATGAGGACTACATCGCTCACCTGCTGGTTGCCAACAGTCACACCACGTTGCTGATGTTCTCCAGCAAGGGCAAGGTGTACTGGCTCAAGACGTACGAAATTCCTGAAGCGTCCCGCGCTGCTCGCGGACGTCCTCTGGTCAACCTGTTGCCGCTCAGCGAAGGTGAGTACATCACCACCATGCTGCCGGTGGACCTGGAAGCCATGCGCAAGCGTGCTGACGAGGAAGAAGGCGACGTCATCGACGGCGAAATCGACGACGCCGACACCAATGAAGCCAGCACCGAGACCGAAGAAGAGCGCAAGGCGCGTATCAAGGCCGCCGACAAGAAGAAGGCACCATTCATCTTCATGTCCACTGCCAACGGTACCGTCAAGAAGACCCCGTTGGTGGCCTTCAGCCGTCAGCGCAGCAGTGGCCTTATCGCACTGGAACTGGACGAAGGCGACATCCTGATCTCCGCTGCCATTACCGATGGCGAGCAGGAAATCATGCTGTTCTCGGACGGCGGCAAGGTGACACGCTTCAAGGAATCCGACGTTCGCGCCATGGGCCGTACCGCTCGCGGTGTGCGCGGCATGCGTCTGCCTGAAGGGCAAAAGCTGATTTCCATGCTGATTCCCGAAGAAGGCAGCCAGATCCTGACCGCTTCCGAGCGTGGATTCGGCAAGCGCACGGCAATTTCCGAGTTCCCTGAATACAAACGGGGCGGTCAGGGCGTTATCGCCATGGTCAGCAACGAACGTAACGGCCGACTGGTCGGCGCGGTTCAGGTCCTCGACGGCGAAGAAATCATGCTGATTTCCGATCAGGGCACACTGGTGCGTACTCGTGTCGGAGAAGTGTCCAGCCTGGGTCGTAATACTCAGGGCGTCACGCTGATCAAGCTGGCCAGCGACGAAAAACTGGTGGGTCTGGAGCGCGTTCAGGAACCTTCGGAAGTTGAAGGCGAGGAACTTGAAGGTGTAGAACTGGACGGGGAAGCGCTGGAAGGTGACGTTCTGAACGTCACCGATGACAGCGAAGCAGGCGACGAGCTTCAAGCTGATGCCGCATCGGATGAAGAAGAGCCACAGGACTGATCTGATACGTAAATAACAGGGGGTCCCGGGATCACCTGCAGGAGTTGCCGAAGGCTGCGAACGGTTTAAACCCCGTCGCAGCCTTCGGCACTTCCACCTTCAAATGACCCAAGCCTGAGAGATCAGCGCGTAGTGAGAGTGGATATGAGCAAGCGAGCCTTTAACTTCTGCGCAGGTCCTGCTGCGTTACCTGAAGCTGTTCTGCTGCGTGCCCAGGCGGAATTGCTGGACTGGCATGGCAAAGGCCTTTCCGTCATGGAAATGAGCCATCGCAGTGATGAATTCGTCTCCATCGCCAACAAGGCCGAGCAGGATCTGCGCGATCTCCTGACGATTCCCTCAAACTACAAAGTACTGTTCCTGCAAGGTGGCGCGAGTCAGCAGTTCGCCCAGATTGCACTGAACCTGCTGCCTGAAGAAGGCACTGCTGACTATATCGACACCGGTATCTGGTCGCAGAAAGCCATCGAAGAGGCGTCGCGCTACGGCCACGCCAATGTTGCCGCCAGCGCCAAACCGTATGACTATTTCGCTATTCCCGGCCAGAACGAGTGGACCCTGTCCAAAAACGCGGCCTACGTGCATTACGCGCCCAATGAAACCATTGGCGGGCTGGAATTCAACTGGGTTCCGGAAACCGGCGACGTTCCGCTGATTGCCGACATGTCGTCGGACATTCTTTCCCGCCCGATCGATGTTTCTCGTTTCGGCATGATTTACGCCGGCGCACAGAAAAACATCGGACCCAGCGGCGTTGTTGTCGTGATCATTCGCGAAGACCTGTTGGGGCGTGCGCGCTCGTTGTGCCCGACCATGCTTAATTACAAGGTCGCGGCCGATAACGGCTCGATGTACAACACGCCGCCGACCCTGGCCTGGTATCTCTCCGGTCTGGTGTTCGAATGGCTGAAAGAGCAGGGGGGGGTCGAGGCCATCGGCAAGCTCAATCAGATCAAACAGCGCACGCTTTATGATTTCATTGATGCCAGCGGTCTTTACAGCAACCCGATCAACAAGTCCGATCGTTCCTGGATGAACGTGCCGTTCCGCCTCGCCGATGACCGTCTGGACAAGCCGTTCCTGGCCGGTGCCGATGCTCGCGGCCTGCTCAATCTCAAGGGTCACCGCTCCGTCGGCGGCATGCGTGCCTCCATCTATAACGCCGTGGACATCAACGCCGTCAACGCGCTGGTTTCCTACATGGCAGAGTTCGAGAAGGAACACGGCTAATGTCCGAACAGGAACTCAAGGCGCTGCGGGTTCGCATCGACAGCCTGGACGAGAAAGTCCTGGAGTTGATCAGCGAGCGCGCGCGCTGCGCGCAAGAAGTGGCCCGGGTCAAGATGTCGACCCTGGCCGAGGGCGAAGTGCCGGTGTTCTATCGGCCTGAGCGAGAAGCTCAGGTGCTCAAACGTGTCATGGACCGCAATCGCGGTCCGCTGAGCAACGAAGAGATGGCGCGTCTGTTTCGCGAAATCATGTCGTCCTGTCTGGCGCTGGAGCAACCGCTGAAAGTGGCCTATCTGGGCCCTGAAGGCACGTTTACCCAGGCTGCGGCCATCAAGCATTTCGGCAATGCCGTAATCAGCCTGCCGATGGCCGCGATCGACGAAGTGTTTCGTGAGGTCGTTGCCGGTGCGGTGAACTTCGGTGTGGTTCCGGTGGAAAACTCCACGGAAGGTGCCGTCAATCACACGCTGGACAGCTTTCTTGAGCACGACATGGTCATCTGTGGCGAGGTCGAGTTGCGCATTCACCACCATCTGTTGGTGGGCGAAAGCACCAAGACCGAGAGCATCAGCCGCATCTATTCTCACGCCCAATCGCTGGCCCAGTGCCGCAAGTGGCTGGACGCGCACTACCCGAATGTCGAGCGCGTCGCTGTCGCCAGCAATGCCGAAGCGGCGAAGCGGGTCAAGGGCGAGTGGAACTCGGCGGCCATTGCCGGCGATATGGCTGCTGGCCTGTATGGCTTGACCCGTCTGGCAGAAAAGATCGAAGACCGTCCGGACAACTCCACCCGGTTCCTGATCATCGGCAACCAGGAAGTCCCGCCGACGGGCGACGACAAGACCTCCATCATCGTCTCCATGAGCAACAAGCCCGGGGCGCTGCATGAGCTGCTGGTGCCGTTCCATCAGAACGGAATCGACCTGACGCGCATCGAGACTCGGCCTTCACGCAGTGGTAAATGGACCTACGTGTTCTTTATCGACTTCGTCGGCCATCATCGCGATCCACTGGTCAAGGCCGTGCTGGAGCAGATCAGTCAGGAGGCCGTGGCGCTCAAGGTGCTAGGTTCCTACCCGAAAGCAGTTCTTTAAAGGGGCGAGCATGATTGCCGACTTCCTCGCTCTGGCGCAGCCGGGCGTGCAAAAACTGTCGCCTTACGTTCCGGGCAAGCCTGTGGATGAGCTGGCCCGCGAACTGGGCATCGATCCAGCGAACATCATCAAGCTGGCGAGTAACGAAAACCCTCTCGGACCCAGTCCGAAGGCGCTGGCGGCAATGGGCGATGAGCTGGCCGAGTTGACCCGCTACCCGGACGGCAATGGTTTTGAGCTGAAAAAGCGCCTCGCCAGTCGCTGTGGCGTGCACATCAGCCAGGTCACGCTGGGTAATGGCTCCAACGACATTCTGGAGCTGGTTGCCCGGGCTTATCTGGCGCCGGGCCTTAATGCCGTTTTCAGCGAGTTCGCCTTCGCCATCTATCCCATCGTGACCCAGGCTGTGGGTGCGGACGCTCGCGTGGCGCCTGCCAAGGACTGGGGGCATGACTTGCCTGCGATGCTGGCGGCCATTGACAGCAATACCCGTGTGGTTTTCATCGCCAATCCGAACAATCCGACCGGCACCTGGTTTGGGCCGGATGCGCTGAACGAGTTTCTTGCCGCGGTGCCCCGGCATGTTCTGGTGGTGCTGGACGAGGCCTACATCGAATACGCCCAGGGGGCCGAGTTGCCCGATGGCCTGAACTACTTGGCAGATTATCCAAACCTGCTGGTGTCTCGCACCTTCTCCAAGGCTTATGGTCTTGCTTCATTGCGGGTGGGTTACGGCTTGTCTTCGCCTGCGGTTGCAGATGTGCTCAATCGTGTCCGCCAGCCATTCAACGTGAACAGCTTTGCCTTGGTGGCGGCTTGCGCAGCGCTGGATGACGTGGACTACGTCACTCAGAGCCGTCAGTTGAACGAAGTGGGTATGGAGCAGCTGGAAGGCGGTCTGCGTCTGCTTGGGCTCGACTGGATTCCTTCCAAAGGCAACTTTATTGCCGTGGATCTGGGGCGTGAAAGCGCCTCTGTTTATCAAGGCCTGTTGCGCGAAGGGGTCATTGTCCGGCCAGTAGGTGGCTACGGTATGCCCAACCACTTGCGTGTCAGCGTCGGCCTGCCGAAGGAAAACACACGTTTCCTGGAAGCGTTGGCGAAGGTGCTTGCGCGTGGTTGATGTCATCGCAATGCAATCTGCCCGGCCTATGATCGGCCGCCTGGTGGTCGTGGGCCTGGGCCTGATTGGCGGTTCATTCGCCAAAGGCATGCGCGAGAGCGGGCTGTGCGGGGAAGTGGTGGGTGTCGATCTTGATCCTCAGTCACGCAAGCTGGCGGTAGCGCTGGGTGTGGTCGACCGCTGTGAAGATGACCTGGCCGCCGCGTGTCGCGGTGCTGATGTGATCCAGCTCGCGGTGCCCATTCTGGCGATGGAAAAGTTGCTTGCGCTGCTGGCCACCTTTGATCTTGGAGATGCCGTGTTGACGGATGTGGGCAGCGCCAAGGGTAATGTTGTCCGCGCTGCAACGCTGGCGTTCGGGGGGATGCCTTCGCGTTTTGTGCCGGGGCATCCCATTGCAGGGTCGGAGCAGAGCGGGGTTGAGGCGTCCAATGCCCTGTTGTTCAAGCGCCACAAGGTGATCCTGACCCCGTTGCCGGAAACCGATCCTGAGGCGCTGACGCTTGTGGACCGTTTATGGACCGAGCTGGGTGCCGATGTAGAGCATATGCAAGTCGAGCGTCATGACGAGGTCTTGGCTGCAACCAGCCATCTGCCCCATTTGCTGGCGTTTGGGCTGGTGGATTCATTGGCCAAGCGCAATGAAAACCTGGATATCTTCAGGTATGCCGCAGGCGGTTTTCGCGATTTCACGCGCATCGCCGGCAGCGACCCTGTGATGTGGCATGACATATTCCTCGCCAATCGCGAGGCGGTTTTAAGAACGCTGGACACGTTTCGGGCCGATCTGGACGCGTTGCGCGATGCGGTGGATGCCGGTGATGGGCACCAACTGCTGGGCGTGTTCACGCGTGCCCGAGTGGCACGTGAACATTTCGGCAAGATCCTCGCGCGTCGTGCCTATGTAGATGAAAAGCACCCCAGTGATCTGGTTTTTTTGGCCGGGCCGGGCGGAAGTGTATCCGGACACATCCGGGTGCCGGGTGACAAGTCGATTTCCCACCGCTCGATCATGCTGGGTTCGCTGGCTGACGGCGTTACGGAAGTCGAAGGTTTTCTCGAGAGCGAAGACGCGCTGGCGACGTTGCAGGCCTTTCGCGATATGGGCGTGGTGATTGAGGGTCCGCATCATGGTCGAGTGGTGATTCACGGAGTGGGGCTGCACGGACTCAAGGCTGCGCCGGGCCCTGTCTATGTGGGCAACTCCGGTACGACCATGCGCCTGCTCGCCGGCCTGCTGGCCGCTCAGGATTTCGACAGTACGCTGACCGGGGATGTTTCGTTGTCGCGGCGTTCCATGGAGCGGGTCTGCGATCCCCTGCGCTTGATGGGGGCTGTTATCGAGACCGGCCCCGAAGGTCATCCGCCGATTACGATCCGTGGCGGGCAGCGTTTGAAAGGGTTGACGTATGCCATGCCGACGGCCAGTGCGCAGGTTAAATCGGCTCTGCTGCTGGCGGGTTTGTATGCCGACGGGAAGACGACCGTGATCGAGCCCGCGACGACACGTGATCATACCGAGCGGATGTTGCGTGGTTTCGGCTATCCCGTAAGCGCTGAGGGCGTGGCCGTTTCGGTTGAATCAGGTGGCGCGTTGACCGCTACCCGTATTGAAGTACCTGCCGATATTTCTTCGGCGGCATTCTTTATGGTGGCAGCGTCGATTGCCGAAGGGGCCGACCTGCTGCTTGAGCATGTGGGCATGAATCCGACCCGTACCGGTGTGATTCAAATCCTGCGCCTGATGGGGGCAGACATTACCCTCCAGCATCCACGGGAAGTGAGTGGTGAACCTGTAGCTGATGTGCGCGTGCGTTCAGCCAGACTAAAGGGCATCGAGATACCTCAGGCGCTGGTCCCTTCGGCCATCGACGAGTTTCCGGTGTTATTCGTCGCGGCAGCCTGCGCAGAAGGGCGTACTATTCTGCGCGGTGCACAGGCGTTACGGGTAAAAGAGTCGGACCGTATTCAGGTCATGGCCGATGGTCTGCTGACGCTGGGTGTCAGCGTCGAACCTGTGCCGGACGGGATTATCATTGATGCAGGCCCGATTGGCGGCGGCGTGGTGAATGCTCATGGCGACCATCGTATCGCCATGGCTTTCAGCGTCGCATCACTGCGGGCTTCGGCCCCGATCCACATTCATGATTGTGCGAACGTCGCTACGTCGTTCCCAAATTTTCTCGCGCTTTGCGCTCAAGTCGGCATGCGCGTAGTGCAAGAGGGACAGCTGTGAAGATTAAAGCACCGGTTATCACCATCGACGGACCAAGCGGTTCAGGTAAAGGCACTGTTGCAGGTCTGTTGGCCAAGCGCCTGGGGTGGTGTCTGCTGGACTCCGGCGCCCTGTACCGTTTGCTGGCCTTTGCGGCCCGCAACCATGGCGTGGACCTGACCAACGAAGAAGCCCTGAAGCTGCTGGCCGCGCACCTCGATGTGCAGTTCGAGGCCGGCCCTGGCGGGCAGGGGCAACGCATCGTCCTCGAAGGCGAAGACGTCACCCATTCGATTCGCAATGAGCAGATCGGTAGCGGCGCCTCGCAGGTTGCGTCGTTGCCGGCAGTGCGCGATGCCTTGCTGCAACGTCAACGGGCATTCCAGGAAGAACCCGGGCTGGTTGCAGACGGGCGCGACATGGGTACGGTTGTGTTTCCAGATGCTCCACTGAAGATTTTTCTGACCGCCAGTGCCGAGGAGCGGGCCCGTCGCCGTTACTTGCAGTTGAAGGCCAAGGGAGATGATGTTAGTCTGTCGAGTCTGCTAGATGAGATATGTGCACGCGATGAGCGTGACACCCAGCGAGCGGTAGCACCGCTTAAACCGGCGCATGACGCCATACAGCTGGATTCCACTGAATTATCCATAGAGCAGGTGTTGGAACGCATCATGAGTGAAATCGCGATTCGCGATATCGCCGGGTGACAAAGAGGCGTGTGGGAGACCAGTCATAGTCCCGCAGGCTTTCTTTTACTTGAACGAAACCCACGTTGTCTGGAATGTGGCAGATGGGCGTATTCTTCGCCCTTGATCAACAGGAATTAAAATGAGCGAAAGCTTTGCAGAACTTTTTGAAGAAAGCCTAAAGACCCTCAACCTTCAGGCCGGTTCGATCATCACCGCGATCATCGTTGATATCGATTACCAGGCTGGCTGGGTGACGGTTCACGCCGGTCTCAAATCTGAAGGCCTCATCCCGCTGGAGCAGTTCCACAACGACGCTGGCGAGCTGACCATCAAGATCGGCGACGAGGTTCACGTTGCTCTTGACGCGGTCGAAGATGGCTTTGGTGAAACCAAGCTGTCCCGCGAAAAAGCCAAACGTGCTGAGTGCTGGATCGTTCTGGAAGCGGCTTTCGCAGCTGAAGAAGTGGTCAAGGGCGTTATCAACGGTAAGGTTAAAGGCGGCTTCACTGTCGACGTTAACGGCATCCGTGCGTTCCTGCCAGGTTCTTTGGTTGACGTCCGCCCTGTGCGCGACACGACTCACCTGGAAGGCAAAGAGCTCGAGTTCAAGGTCATCAAGCTTGACCAGAAACGCAACAACGTTGTCGTTTCCCGTCGTAGCGTCCTCGAAGCCGAGAACAGTGCCGAGCGCGAAGCTCTGCTCGAATCCTTGCAGGAAGGCCAACAAGTCAAAGGTATCGTCAAGAACCTCACGGATTACGGCGCATTCGTCGATCTGGGTGGCGTCGATGGCCTGCTGCACATCACCGACATGGCCTGGAAGCGCATCAAGCATCCATCGGAAATCGTCAATGTTGGCGATGAGATCGATGTAAAAGTCCTGAAGTACGATCGCGAACGCAATCGTGTTTCCTTGGGTCTGAAGCAACTGGGCGAAGACCCATGGGTTGCTATCAAGGCTCGTTACCCGGAAAGCACTCGCGTAACTGCCCGTGTTACCAACCTGACCGACTACGGCTGCTTCGCAGAGCTGGAAGAAGGCGTGGAAGGCCTGGTACACGTTTCCGAAATGGACTGGACCAACAAGAACATCCATCCTTCGAAAGTCGTTCAAGTCGGCGACGAAGTGGAAGTTATGGTTCTGGACATCGACGAAGAGCGTCGTCGTATCTCCCTCGGCATCAAACAGTGCAAATCCAACCCATGGGAAGATTTCTCTGGCCAGTTCAACAAGGGCGATAAAATCTCCGGCACCATCAAGTCGATCACCGATTTCGGTATCTTCATTGGTCTGGACGGCGGCATCGACGGTCTGGTTCACCTGTCCGACATCTCCTGGAACGAAGTGGGCGAAGAAGCCGTACGTCGTTTCAAGAAGGGCGACGAACTCGACACCGTTATCCTGTCTGTAGATCCAGAGCGCGAGCGTATCTCGCTGGGTATCAAGCAGCTGGAAAGCGATCCGTTCTCCGAGTACGTCACTGTCAATGACAAAGGCGCAATCGTCCGCGGTATCGTTAAAGAAGTTGACGCCAAAGGCGCTATCATCACTCTGGCCGACGACATCGAAGCTACCCTCAAAGCCTCCGAAATCAGCCGTGACCGCGTTGAAGACGCGCGTAACGTTCTGAAAGAAGGCGAAGAGATCGAAGCCAAGATCATCAGCGTTGACCGCAAGAGCCGCGTGATCAGCTTGTCCATCAAGTCGAAAGACGTTGAAGACGAGAAAGAAGCGATCCAGAGCCTGCGTAGCAAGCCTGAAGTTGCAGAAAGCACCGGTCCTACCACTATTGGTGACCTGCTTCGTGCACAAATGGAAAAACAGAACTAAGTTCTGATTAACCATAAAAAAGGGCGACTTCGGTCGCCCTTTTTTTTGGGCGGAATTTGAGTGGTGCGCCACAGGCGCCGGCACGAGGCGTAGGGTAAATACCCCGGCTTGGGGCGTCTTGTTCAGTGTTTCCGCGTTTGTGAGCATCCAGAGGCGGCTGGATCGTCGGGTTTGGTTGCGGGGCTTCGGATGCGCCCGACAATTTTTCAGTGGTAACAGCTGCACATAAGTCAATACTCGGGCTGTTCAAATCGATGCGGTCATGCTAAAACCTTCGGAGCGCTGATCTAGCTGCTTGAAAAAGAAGGGAAAAATATGACGAAGTCGGAGTTGATCGAACGAATTGTCACCCATCAAGGGCTACTCTCATCCAAGGATGTCGAGCTGGCTATCAAGACCATGCTTGAGCAAATGTCCCAGTGTCTGGCCACTGGCGACCGTATTGAAATACGGGGCTTTGGCAGCTTTTCTTTGCACTACCGCGCCCCGCGTGTCGGTCGCAATCCAAAGACTGGCCAGTCAGTTACCCTGGATGGCAAATTTGTTCCGCATTTCAAGCCGGGCAAGGAATTGCGCGACCGCGTCAACGAAGATGAAGAAGAGGCGCTCTAGGCCCTCTGAATGGAGAATAGATAGATGCGGATTCTTGTACGCGCCCTGCTAGGCCTTGTCGCCTTGGTCGTAGTGGCGGCCACGATCATTTTCATCCTTGAAAACCAGCAACCTGTTTCGTTGGCTTTTTTGGGTTGGTCGGCCCCGCAGCTGTCATTGGCGATTCTGATTGTCCTGGCGCTTCTGGTAGGCATGCTCATAGGCCCGGCATTGTCATGGGCGATGAGTTTTCGGAAAAAAGGCAAGAGGGCAACTGTTTAACCTTCCCGTCGACACCTTCTATTGTTTTGCCCATCTCCTTCCGCTATTCCTGAGTCGATCCAATAGGTATTTGGATCGGTCCTAATTCATTCGAAAAAAATATCAGCCGGTTGACTGTGTGTTCGGCCATTCTCATCTTCCAGAAAGCCGACTGCTTTTGTAGTTTTAGTTACTTAAGTATGTAGGACTATTCATCTGTTTCGGTCTGAACTGTAACGGTAAGTTGTGAGGCTTTAATCAGGGTTTAGTAGGTGTATTCGCTGACCCCTTTGTTTACAGCGTCACACGTTTAGCTTGCATTAAGTTGGCCGGCTTTGTCGTGTTGTCAACCTGTTGCAAAAAAACTGCTTGAGAGCAGAATACCTCTCATAACCTATATGGAAAGTGTGTCTGGTCGGGTCAAAGCTCGTTAACAATATTGCGTGCGCCTATGTTGGTACGCACTAAATCTTCGTTTGACGATAGCGCTGTCATGTCCCTGAGTCAGAATTGAGAGGTCATTCATGCAATATCCAGGAATTACTCATCATGGCGCCGTTGAACGTGTTACCGGCTCGTGTCATGAATTGCATATGGATGCGTTTCACAGCCTGCTCGTTGATTGTGGCTCCCTGTTAGATTCTACCGACAAAGAAAAGCTACAGGATGAAAGTGCAATTCAATTTGCGCTTGATAACATAAAAACCGTCATATTGACGCACGTGCATGCAGACCATATCGGGCGCATTCCTCAGCTGCTCGCCGCGGGTTACAGTGGACCCATCTTATGTAGCGAGCCCTCTGCACATCTGTTACCGGTCGTGCTGGAGGATGCCTTCAACCATCAATTCGGTCGTTCTCCGGCTGAACGGGATAAATACCTGACGCTTATAAACAAGCGTATCGTCGCGCTACCCTTTGGCAGCTGGTTCACGATCGTGGAAACAGACCATCTGGTGTGCAAGATTCGCCTGCAGCGAGCAGGCCATATCCTCGGCTCCGCGTACGTCGAATGCGACATGAATTATCCGTTGGAGAATCGTAATAAACGGGTCGTGTTTTCCGGAGACCTGGGCTCCAGTCATACGCCTTTTTTGCCAAGCCCCAAGTCGCCCGAGCGAGCTGACGTGTTGGTATTGGAGAGCACCTACGGGGATCGTTTACACGAGGACCGTGCCAGCCAGCAGTCGAGGCTTGAGCAGGTTATTGATCAAGCGCTGACTGATCACGGTACGGTGTTGATTCCTGCATTCAGCATCGGCCGCACTCAAGAGCTGCTCTACGAAATCGAAGATATTCTGCGCCGCAAAGTGCTTGATGCAGTGCCCTTTCCTGCACTTCCGGAAGGAATGCAAGAGCGGCCCGGGGAAGGGTGGTCCCAATTGCCGGTCATTCTTGATTCACCTCTGGCAGCTCGCTTCACCAGAATATACAGAGAGTTCAACGACTACTGGAATGCCGACGCTCAGGAGCGTCAAAGCGAAGGGCGCAAGCCTTTGGCCTTCGAACAACTGCTCACTATCGACAGCCACGACAAACATCTGCAAGTCGTTAACTACCTTGCGAGCACCCGACGCCCGGCAATCGTTATCGCGGGCCACGGCATGTGCGCAGGCGGCCGGATTGTCAACTACCTGAAAGCAATGCTGGGTGACAGCAGACACAACGTGGTCTTCGTCGGTTATCAGGTCAAGGGTACGCCAGGTGCTGCAATCCAGAAGTACGGGCCCCTGGGTGGCTATGTTGAGCTGGATCGGGAGCGTTATGGAATCAAAGCAGGCGTGACCACTATTGGTGGCTATTCGGCGCATGCGGATCAGGGGGAATTGATTGAGTTTGTTGCCGGAATGAGTGTGTGGCCAGACGAGATTAAGCTCGTTCATGGTGAAAATAATGCCAAGCAAGCATTGAGCGCACTGCTCAAACGTAAGTACGCGATTACGAAACGGTCCGTTTCAGTCACCATTTAAAAAGTAATGGTAGCGACGGACGCATCTATGTTTATCAGTCTGGCGGTTGTCTATACGCTTCGGGTGATTTCTGGCCTGGGCACATTGTTGGCCATCTTGCTTATCGATAGAGCGTATGGCAGTGAAGAGATCGCTCACTATGCGGTCTTCATGTTTTTATTTAACTTGGGAACGGTGGTGGCTGTATGGGGTAGCAATGTTATTGCTGTTGACACTGAGTCTCATAGAGTCGAAGCGTCAAGCGATATACGCATGGGCCATAAGCTGCTGGACGGACTGATCGCTGCCACTGTTTTTTACTTGCTGTTGAATGCTTCGGGTTACTGGCGTGCAGGCTTATCGGCAGTGATACCGCTGGGTATCGCCGGTTTGATCGCCGCGATGCTGATTGTTCGCAAGAGGCCCGCCGCGGCGATTTTATGCAACGAGTTCGGTCGCGCTTTTGTTCCGCTGTTGGTGATGTTTCTGATTCTATATAGGCAGAACGTACCTTTTGGTATGCTTGTCGACGTGTCGTACCTGACTCTATTTGTTCTGCTTCCGGTTTTGATTTTGTATGTCCATCGCCAGCCTTGCTGGAGGATTGACTACCGCCTAAGGTTAAGCGTCTGGCTGATCGAAAAAAAACAGGCTGTGCCCATAGTGCTGCCCCAACTGCTGATCGTGATAGTTGCGCAATCTGACAGACTTGTCATCGAACGGTGGGGGGATGCACGAGAGCTGGCATCTTACTTCGCTGCTCAAGCGCTTTATACCGTGGTGCTATTTGGCTCCCACGCAGTCTTGAATTCGGTAATGCCGGATATCGCGAAGGTTGCTACGCAGAATGCCGGGTCGCTGCGCCGGGAAGGACAGTTGATGTTAAAAGTCACAGGTGTGCTCAGCGCGTTGCTTATTCCCGCAGCGTATGTTTACTTCGGTCTTATCGATATCGACCGGCCGGTGGCGATGTGCGTGTTGATGATTCTCGTTGTTGGTGGTCTCGTTTCTTCGATGCTGGGGATTGGCGTTTCTGCGATGCAGTTTTGTCAGAATAAACGTATGTATATGTATTTGGTGGCATCAGGCTTGATATGTCAGTACCTGACGATACTTGCCTTGTTTGAATATTTCGGCGTGTATGCCGTCGCGCTCGGTTTTTTTACATACAGCGCAGTGACATCGCTGGTGGCTGCAGTCTATTGGCAGAGAAAAAAGGTCCTCGTCAACCCCCTTTGTTCATAGAGCTTAATTTAATGAAATTATCACGGTTGATATTCAAGTCTCCGGACGCACGCCTCTTACGGTTATTATTTTTTTTCACCATTATAGCCAAGGCTGTTGTCTTGCTCTACGTATCTGAATATGGGTTGGTGGTGTTTGGAGAAGAGAATGATGCGGATTATTATCACAAGTATGCATTGGGTGAGATCGAAATAGCCCTAAATTCTTGGGCCGGTTTTTTGCGATGGCTCAATGATTGCGGGGTTTACTCTCGTGAGGTAATCAGATTTTTCCTGGGTGCGCTGGGGGCTGTGGTTATCCCTCTTCTTGCAGCTAATATCGTGGTGAGGGATAAAGCGAATCATCTTAAAAATTACTGGCACATCGCGTTGATTGTCAGCCTTTATCCGACGCTTTTTTATTACTCTTTGGATATTTACCGTGACGTTGTCATGTGTTGTTGGTTTTTAGTTGTTGTGCTGTGTTTGCAAAAGCTTCACGAGTCGAATTTTTTTCTAGAGAAGTTTTTGGTGTTGATGGGGATATTAGGTTTTTGTACGCTGTTGACTTCTATGCGTCCATATTTAGGTGTAAGCCTTATTGTAAGCCTGGTGTCTATTCCGTTGCTCGGAGCACGCAATTTCAATGCTTGGGTTGCGGGTGGCTTGTTCGTCATTGGATTGAATCTTCTTTATGCGGCCGGCTTCCTGGGTGACATCATGATTTATCGAGCAAAATTTGGCGCGGAGCTCAGGGGGGGGAGTAATCTTGGAATAGTGTTCGGCTCGCCATTCTGGTTTGTTCCTGCGCTCCTGCAGAGTTTGTCTGTTCAGATGTTTGGCTGGTATTTTCATGGCTTTAAGGCCGTGTTTCTTTTTGTTTTCGAGAGTGCTCCGGTACTGCTGGGTCTGATCTATGTATGCCGAAATTGGCGGCACGCTAATGAGTTGAGTAAGTTTCTGTGCGTGTTTTCCATTGTCTACGGGGCTATCTGGTTGCTGGCCAATGACAATATGGGAACCGCAGTGAGGTTGCGTATATTCAATTACATTTCTATTTTTCTTTGTGTTGCGCTGATTCATGTTCAAAAGAAAAAAGCCTCTAGGATTTGAACGAAAAGATTAATTGATATGAAAGTTGCATTAATTGGGACAACTGCCGCCTGCGTGTTGAGTTTTCGTGCAGATATGATTGCGCTGCTGGTCCAGCAGGGGCATATCGTTTATGCGTTCGCGAGTGATTATTGCCCGGAAACCCGGCGTCAGGTTTGTGATCTGGGGGCGTTACCTATCAACTATCAACTCAGTAGGGGCGGAATGAACCCCTTCAGCGATGTGTTTAATACCTTCAGGCTTGCGGGGGAAATCAGGGCGCTTGCTCCGGATGTGGTGTTCTCGTATTTTTCCAAACCGGTCATTTTTGGAACGTTCGCTGCCGTCCTGGCGGGTGTAAAAAAGCGTATGGGCATGCTTGAAGGGCTTGGCTATGCGTTTACCTGTTGCCCCGATAAACCCGGTCTAAAAAAATATATTGTCATTCGCATTCAGGTCCTGTTGTATCGAATGGCATTTCCTTTTTTGGATGAATTGATATTCCTGAATAACGATGATCCCAAGGATTTGATAGATCGCTACCAGTTGAAAGTTCGCAAGGTACAGGTGTTAGGTGGTATCGGGCTTGATCTGAAAAAGTACCTGTATTCAAAACCCCCGTCGCGAAAGGTCGGTTTTATTTTTGTGGGGCGTCTTCTGGCCGAGAAAGGTGTTCGTGAGTACGTAGCGGCTGCGAGATTGGTAAAATCCAGATACCCCTCCGCCAAATTTTTCATGCTGGGAGATTTGGACGAAGCCAATCCAGGTGCATTGTCCCGTGGGGAGCTTGGACAGCTTATCCGTAATGGCGTAGTGATACATCCTGGTCATGTCGAAGACGTGCGTGGTTGGCTGGAGCAATCCAGTGTCTTTGTCTTGCCCTCCTATCGAGAGGGCGTTCCCAGAAGCACCCAGGAAGCAATGGCCATGGGGCGGCCGGTCATTACGACTGATGTTCCCGGCTGTAGAGACACCGTCGTTGATGGGGAGAATGGATTTATCATTCCTCCATTCTCTGTTCCTGATCTGGTGGATAAGATGGTTTATTTCATAGAGAACCCGGACCGGATCGAGTCTATGGGGCTAGCTAGTTATGCTATGGCCCAAGCCAGTTTCGACGCCGTAAAGGTAAATTCTCGACTGGTGGAATATTTCAATTGAGTTTTCAGGTGTGGTCGGTAAGTATCCGTAAAATTTTCAGAGCGTAACCTGATGGTGGCTAATACAGCGTTGATTGCGATAACGGGAGCAACAGGATTTGTTGGCGGTTCCGTTGCGCGTTATTTGTCGACCCACTCCGAGTTCTTGGTGCGCGTCGCTGTACGTGGTGATTACGTTGATCCAGTTAACGCTTTGGAAGTTGTCAGGATCACATCAATCGAACCAGATGTGCAATGGGATCACTTTGTAAAAGATGCCGATGTCATCATCCACGCCGCCGCCCGCGTCCACGTAATGAACGATACTTCGACAGATCCCGAAGCCGAGTATCTGCGCATCAACGTAGACGGAACGCTGAATCTCGCCCAACAGGCTGCAGCGGCAGGTGTGAAGCGCTTCATTTTCATCAGTTCAATCAAGGTCAACGGCGAAGCAACAGCCGCAGGTCAGTCGTTTGTCGCAGATCAGCTTCCTGATCCTTGTGATCCGTACGGTGTTTCGAAGACCAAGGCCGAACAAGGACTACGGGAACTTGCCGCCCGCACCGGTATGGAAGTTGTAATCATCCGGCCAGTGCTGGTCTACGGTCCCGGCGTCAAGGCTAACTTTCTGAGTATGATGCGTTGGCTCGACAAGGGGGTACCGCTGCCGCTGGGGGCAATCAATAACCGTCGTAGCCTGGTTGCGCTGGATAATCTGGTGGACTTGATTGCGACCTGTATCGAACACCCCGCTGCGGCCAATCAGACCTTTCTGGTCAGCGACGGCGAAGACTTGTCCACCACGCAGTTGCTGAAACAGATGGCCAGAGCCTTGGGCAAACCGCCGCGTTTGGTTCCCGTCCCGGCGTGGGGGCTGATTACCGTCGCAACACTGCTGGGCAAGCGAGCATTTTCACAACGGCTTTGTGGTTCGCTGCAGGTCGATATAGCTAAAACCTGTACGATGCTTGACTGGACTCCGCCGGTCAGTGTCGAAGAGGCCATGAGAAAAACGGCCCAATATTATCTGGAACACAAAAACGATGAGTGAGTGGTGGTGGGTTGTCTCAGCATTTCTTTTATCTTTAACACTGACGGCCGCTCTTCGCCGTTACGCGCTGTCTCAAAGTCTGATGGACGTGCCCAATGCGCGTAGTTCGCATTCGGTGCCAACGCCAAGGGGGGGCGGTGTTTCTATCGTCGTTACATTCCTGCTGGCGCTGGTGCTGCTGGGCATACAACAAAAGTTGCCCGTTCCTGGCCTCATAGCGGTAGCGGGCTCGGGGGCTTTGGTCGCGGTGATCGGTTTCATGGATGATCACGGTCACATCGCTGCCCGTTGGCGCCTGCTTGGGCATTTCGCTGCGGCAGTGTGGGCACTTTTCTGGCTGGGTGGCCTTGCACCGCTGGAGGTTTTTGGCCAGCACATCAATTTGAGTTTTGTGGGCAATGTTCTTGCAGCCTTCTATCTTGTATGGATGCTCAATCTGTACAACTTCATGGATGGCATTGACGGGATCGCCAGTATTGAAGCGTTGAGCGTATGTTGTGGTGTGAGCCTGATCTACATGGTGTGCGGCTTTCCGGAACTGATCTGGATGCCGATGCTTATGGCGGCTGCAGTCGCGGGCTTTCTGGTCTGGAATTTCCCGCCCGCCAAAATTTTCATGGGCGATGCCGGTAGCGGGTTTCTGGGCGTCGTGCTCGGCGTGGCGTCACTGCAGGCTGGCTGGGCGTCACCCCGTTTTTTTTGGGTGTGGCTGATTTTGCTGGGAGTGTTCATCGTGGATGCGACATTCACGCTCATCCGGCGTCTGTTTCGTGGGGACAAGGTTTACGAAGCCCATCGCAGCCATGCTTACCAGTTCGCATCACGGCAGTACGGTCAGCATCTTCCCGTAACCCTGGTGGTGGGCCTGATCAACGTGTTGTGGTTGCTCCCTGTGGCGTTGTGGGTAGCGACGTCCGGGATTGACGGACTATCAGGGGTTTGTATTGCGTATGCCCCGTTGTTGGTGCTGGCAGTCAAATACAGAGCGGGTGCGCTTGAGAGCAATTGACAACGCGTCACTCATTTTTCAGATAAATTGAAATACATCCGTATTGCCTGGCAGCTCAGTGTGTTGTGTCGAGGCAAGAGGGGTAGCAAAAGGTGCAGGTAGGCGTCATGAACAGGTTACGGAACTTTCTGGTGGCATTGCCACGCCGGCAAAAGCGGGTGATTCAGGTTGCAACTGACGTCGTGTTGGTCTGGTTCGCGCTTTGGATGGCGTTCGTCGTTCGTCTCGGAATTGAAGATCTGGTCAATCCGTTGGAAAAACATACCTGGCTGTTCATAAGCGCGCCGATTGTCGCGATTCCCCTGTTTATTCGCTTCGGCATGTACAGGGCTGTCATGCGTTATTTTGGCAATGATGCTTTGATAGCGATCATCAAGGCCGTGAGCCTTTCAGCACTTATTCTGGGCTGTGTCGTTTATTTTTACAGCAACCATAAGCCCGTAGTGCCTCGGTCGATCATGTTCAATTACTGGTGGCTAAGCCTTGTGATGATCGGCGGGTTGCGTCTGGCGATGCGCCAATACTTTCTCGGCGACTGGTTCTCTGCCGCTCAGCATGTGCCGTTCACCAACCGCGACGATGGCTTGCCCAAGGTCGCCATCTACGGCGCGGGTGCAGCGGGCAATCAACTTGTCGCGGCGCTGCGGATGGGGCGTCTTATGCGTCCCGTTGCGTTTATCGATGACGACGAGTCGATTTCCAATCGGGTGATTTCCGGTTTGCAGGTTTACAAACCCAAGCATATACAGCAAATGATTGAAGTCACCGGAGCGCAGGAAATACTGTTGGCGATTCCGTCATCGACCCGTGGCCGTCGTCGCGAGGTTCTGGGGTATCTGGAAGGCTTCCCGCTGCATGTACGAAGCGTTCCCGGCTTCATGGACCTTGCGGCTGGCCGTGTCAAAGTTGACGATCTTCAGGAAGTGGACATCGCTGACCTGTTGGGGCGTGACTCTGTGCCTGCCCAGGAGGATCTGCTGGAGCGCTGCATAAAAGGCCAGGTCGTATTGGTAACCGGAGCCGGTGGGTCAATCGGTTCCGAACTGTGCCGTCAGATAGTACTGCTGGGGCCGACGACGCTATTGTTGTTCGATCACAGCGAATTCAATCTTTACACTATCCTGTCCGAGCTTGAACAGCGTGTTGCCCGCGAATCCCTTACCGTGAAGCTCCTGCCGATTCTGGGGTCCGTCCGTAACCATTCAAAGCTACTGGATATCATGAAAACCTGGCATGTCACGACGGTTTACCATGCGGCAGCTTATAAGCATGTGCCTATGGTCGAGCACAATATTGCCGAGGGTGTGATCAACAATGTCGTGGGAACGCTGAATACGGCGCAGGCGGCTTTGCAGGCCGGTGTTGCGAACTTTGTTCTGATTTCCACGGACAAGGCCGTCAGGCCAACCAATATCATGGGAAGCACCAAGCGTCTGGCTGAACTGACCTTGCAAGCCCTGAGCCGTGAAACTGCTCCCGTCATGTTTGGTGACAAGGGCAATGTGTATCAGGTCAACAAGACGCGTTTCATCATGGTTCGTTTTGGCAATGTCCTGGGCTCCTCGGGCTCCGTAATCCCGTTGTTTCATCGGCAGATTCAGTCCGGCGGGCCTTTGACGGTTACGCATCCCAGAATTACCCGCTACTTCATGACTATTCCGGAAGCTGCGCAGTTGGTTATCCAGGCGGGTTCCATGGGGCAGGGCGGAGACGTGTTTGTCCTGGACATGGGCGAACCCGTCAAGATCGTCGAGCTGGCAGAGAAAATGGTGCATTTATCAGGCCTGAGTATTCGATCCGAGAAAAATCCGCAGGGCGATATTTCTATTGAGTTTACCGGGCTGCGTCCAGGCGAGAAGTTATACGAAGAGTTGCTGATTGGCGATAACGTAGTGTCTACCGAACACCCGATGATCATGAGTGCTCATGAAGATTACCTGTCCTGGGATGTTTTGAAGGTGCGTCTCTCAAGGCTGCTTGCCGCCGTTGAAGAGGACGACTACACCACCGTAAGACAACTGTTGAGAGAGACCGTAAACGGTTACTCGCCAGACGGCGAAATTGTTGACTGGATATATCAGGAGCGCCGCAGTGAGTCTTGATGGGTAACAGTTAATTAATCAACTCATAATGTGTGAGTTATGTTTACCTCCGTATTAAGTAATAATTAGATACCGTTGCAGCCTTTGACAGTTCTTCTGCCTGAACTAATTTAAGTGGGCGACAGTTGGAATGTCGCGTAATTTAATGAAGTTATGGAGCCTGCTCATGCGTAAAACGTTTCTGTCCTCGTTGTTGTTTGCTTTGTTCACCAGTGCCTCAGTTGCTGTAACGGCTGCGCCAATGACTCCCTCATCGATGGAGGCTCCGATGATGGATGCACCCAGGATGGCGAGCGCAGAGCAGCAGATGACCGATAAGGTCAATATCAATACCGCCGATGCGGAGACGCTTCAAAAGCAGTTATCCGGTATTGGCATGGGCAAGGCCAATGCGATTGTTGCCTACCGCCAGACCAACGGGGAGTTCACGTCGATTGACGAACTCATCGAGGTCAAAGGTATCGGGAAAGCCATTCTGGAAAAAAACCGCGACAAGCTAGTGGTTCAATAACACCCTGACATCACGTCCACCCCGGCCGGTCAATGATCGGCCGTCTTTCTTGCGCATCGTCACCCCCATGCAGTCTCCCTTCTTATGCCAACCCTTGGCACTTGACACGATGAATGTCGGTCAACATACAATGAATTGAATTATGATCGTAATCTGATGGCGGTGCCTCTGAGGCTCAAGAAATCGAGATAGCCACCACTCCGCAGATCGGAGCGATCTATGCAGATCGGCAAGCCAGGCGGGCCTATGATCCGATTCTGGTTGCCCGGGATCAGGTCCGTTTTGGCACTTGGCCCGAATCTGCCTTTCAGCCGCACCGCGGCCCGCTACAAAGGTAGAAGCGTTCAATGAAAACCAGGAGAGCAAGTTGATGACGGGTCCACGAATAGTAGTCACCGGTATGGGCCTCGTAACGCCTTTGGGTTGCGGCGTCGAGGCCGTCTGGCGGCGTTTGCTGGCAGGTCGATCCGGCATTGTCAGGTTGAGCGAGGATGTCGTGGCGGATTTGCCGGGCAAGGTGGGTGGTCGCGTACCGTTGTTGGCAAATGATGCCGAAGCGGGCTTCGATGCCGACTGGGCAGTGCCTGCCAAAGAACAGAAGAAAATGGACCGCTTCATTCTGTTCGCTCTTGCGGCGGCTAAAGAGGCTGTGGCGCAGGCCGGATGGGCTCCGGACACGCCCGAAGCCCAGGAGCGCACGGCAACGATCATCGGTTCGGGGATCGGTGGGTTTGTGTCCATCGCTGAGGCAGTGCGTACGACCGACACACGAGGGCCACGCCGTCTTTCGCCTTTCACGATTCCTTCCTTTCTGGTCAACCTTGCGGCAGGCCACGTCTCCATTCACCACGGCTTCAAAGGACCGTTGGGCGCGCCGGTGACCGCCTGTGCGGCCGGGGTTCAGGCCATCGGTGATGCGGCGCGCATGATTCGCTGCGGTGAAGCGGACATTGCTATCTGCGGTGGGGCAGAAGCGGCGATCGACCGGGTCAGTCTCGCGGGATTCGCAGCGGCCCGGGCATTGTCCAGCGGTTTCAACGAAACGCCCGAGCGGGCTTCACGACCTTTCGATCGGGATCGCGACGGCTTCGTCATGGGCGAGGGGGCCGGGATACTGGTGATCGAAACGCTGGAGCACGCGTTGGCCCGAGGTGCCACGCCGCTCGTAGAATTGGTGGGCTACGGCACCAGTGCCGATGCATACCATTTGACAGCCGGCCCAGAGGACGGCAACGGTGCCCGACGCTCCATGCAGATGGCAATTCGTCAGGCCGGGATTGAGCCTGGTCAGATCCAGCATTTGAACGCCCATGCCACGTCTACGCCAGTGGGGGATAGAGGTGAAATGTCGGCGATCAAGGCGGTGTTTGGTGACTCGCAATCCATCGCGGTGACGTCGACCAAGTCGGCAACGGGGCATTTGCTCGGCGCTGCGGGAGGGATAGAAGCGATCTTCACCGCCCTGGCCATTCGCGATCAGGTCGCACCGGCGACCCTTAACTTCGACAATCCTGATGAGGCCGCCCTGGGGCTGGATATCGTCCATGGCGCCGCCCGGCCGATGGGTATTGAATATGCCCTGTCCAACGGATTCGGCTTTGGCGGCGTCAACGCCAGCGTACTGTTTCGCCGCTGGCGGGGGTGATCAAGCCTGGTCTGGGGGTGTTTTCAACCATTCGCGGGTCGTGGCCAGGATCCGGTCCGACAGCTTCGGGTCCTGCACGCTGCGTGACAACATCAGCGCCCCCACCAGCGTCGACATTATCACCAGGCTTTGGGCGTCGGCATCAGGGCCGGGGAGTACATTTTTGAGCGAGGCCAGCCGTGTCTGAATGAATTCGTCTGTGATCGGGCTGGGTTGGCCGCGCTGGCCCAGTTCGCAGGACATGGTCGGCAGCGGGCAGCCCTGTTCGGCGTTGTTGCGGTGCCCTTCGGACAGATAAAAATCGACGAACGTTTCCAGTGCTCGCTCTTGAGCGAAAACGGGTTCGGTGCGCTCAATGCATTCATCCACAGCACAACGCAGGGCTTTTTCCACCAGGTCGTCTTTGGATTTGAAGTGCGCGTAAAACCCCCCATGGGTAAGCCCCAAGGCTTTCATGAGAGGTTGCAGGCCCGTTGCGCCAATGCCGTCGCGACGAAAGCGCGCCGACGCTTCCTGAAGAATGCGTTGGTGAGTTTGGGCTTTGTGATCCTGCGCATAACGCATGTTGAGCCTCCCGACTTGGCTCGTAAAATGGTGGTCGACATTTTCACATGGATGCGCGAATCGTTGCAGCCTTCATTTATGTTCCAGGAATACCTGCTCGAAAAGCGTGCAGCGCGGACAGGCGTGACCTGCCCGATAGCGGTCAGCGACGCATCGCGCGGGGCTCCTGACGAGAAACCTTGCGGCAATGAACCAGGGCATCACGGATCATGAAGTTCACCAGCGTTGGCGATACGCCCAGCTCCCTGGCGATGTCCTTCTGGGGGACGCCATGCAGGCGATACATTTCGAAAGCATACCGGGTGCGGCTGGGCAGCTCTGTCAGCGCATCGGCAATGGTTTCCAGGGTGGTGAAATTGATATGCGATGTTTCAGGAGATGCGCCATGGATGACCACATTCAGCCCTTCTTCCTCGCTGCCGGAGTACTTCTGCTCCAGAGCCAGCTTACGGTAGTGATCGATGGCCAGGTTGCGCACGATCTGAAACAGATAGCTCAGTTGGGCCTTGATCGATGAAGTGATCTGTGGCGCGGATTGCAGTCGGAAGTAGGCATCCTGCACGACGTCTTCGGCTCGGGATCGACAGCCCGTGATACGGGCAGCGATCTTGACCAGAATAAGGCGGTTTTCTACGAACGCCTGGAGTAACGGTGAATCGCACGTACTTGTGGATAGTTGTTCCGGCATGGAAATCACCTTGCAGCAATGGGCAGCTGAAGCTTTGCAGGAGAAACCCCCTGCACACCGGGCAACAAATTAGGCTAGATGATAATTATTGTCAATTGAGAAAAATAACTAACGGGATGTTTCAGTACTGGCTTTTTGCCGGCTCGGAAGCCGGGTTTCGGCCTGTTCTTTCTCCAGGGGCAGGAAGGCCCCTTGCTGCGTTGCTGCGGCGCTACGCCGAGCCGCATCGATCGAGTATTCGAACTTCACAACACTCTGGTGCACGGCCTGGAGTGCTGCGCCATCACTGAAGAGAGGGCGGATCGGCTGAGCGACCTGATGGCGCAGTTGGAAGCTTCGGATTGACCCGCTACCAGACCCGGGCACGTAGCGTTGCGGCGTGCCCGGACGGTTATGACTTGCAACGCGCCTTAAGGTTTAGGCCCCAGGATCTTTTCCAGTTGTGCCGTTTGCGGTGCGCCTTGCTGCTGTTGCAGTTGGCCCTGGGCATCGAGGTAAAAGATCGAAGGCGTCGCTGAAAGGCCCAGATCCGTCATCATTTTCAGGTTGGCGTCCAGGCGAGTCTGAATGTCTTTGGGGACGTCGCTCAGGGGTTTGAGTTGGCTGCTTTTGCCAGCCTGTTCATGGGTTTTCAGCGCAGCTTGTGGGTCTTTGTCGACCAGTAAGGCAGCCGCCTTGGCGGCGCTGTCCTCGCGGATGATGCCGACCATAATGTGGCGCAGTTGCACTTTTCCAGCCTTGACCCATGGGCGTGCCTGCTGCCAGAACATGTTGCAGTACGGGCAATTGGCGTCGCTGAACAGGTAAACCACTTTGGGGGCATCCGCGCTGCCGTCGGCAATCCAGGTGCTTTTTTCCAGCCCGCTCCACAACTCTTTGGCCATGGGTTCATACACCAGCTTTTGCAGAGGCGCCTCGCTGAGGTCCTTGCCTTGTGCGTCGTAGAGGTTGCCAGCCAGCACATGCTTGCCATCACCGGTCAGATACAGCGCTATGGCTTGTTTCTGGTATTCGGCGGCATATCCGCGCAAGCCGTCCGGCGCATCGAAACTGCCGATGATGCGCGCGCCTTTGGCTTCAAGGGCTTTGATGGGCGCGGGCAGTTCTTGCGCCTGCAACAGCGGGCTTTGCAGGGAGATCAGGCTCAGGGCGAGCAGCGAAAGGGAGCGAATCGAGGTCATTGTGTAAGTGTCCTTGAAGATGTGGCCGTGCTCGGGAAACTGTCGAGGTAGCGCGTCAGGCTGGCACGGGAAAGTTCGCCGAGGTGACTGCCGATCAGGCGACCCTCGGCACTGTAGAAAACGGTGGTGGGCAGGGCCATGGAGCCGACGTGGTGCGCCAGTTGGCCGGTGCCGTCAAACAGAACGTTGCTCAGTTGCAAGCCTTGTGCGCTCAGGTAATGCGCCACGGTCTGGGGGGATTCGGCTTGATTGACGAACAGAAACACCACGTCGTCGCGCTCGGATTGAGCCGCCTGCAGGACCGGCATTTCCCGACGGCAGGGTGGGCACCAGGTCGCCCACAGGTTGATCACCAACGGGCGACCCTTATAATCCGCCAACTGCACGGGCTCCCCGGCGGCGTTGCGCAATGCCAGTTCGGGCAGGCGCACGCCTTGCTGATAGATATTCAGACTCAGCGTGGCAAGCAGCCAGAACGAAAGCCCGCAGCCCAGTCCAAGCCCTAGCGGGCGGCGCAAATCCCGACGTCGCCAAGCCACCAGCAGCCCGCCCAGAATCACCGCCAGCACGCCCGGCCAGATCAGGAAACCGCCGTCGCGAATGTCCAGCGCCTGCCACGGTTGCCCACGGTATTGCGGCCAGTACGCGATGACAAAACCGGCGCGGGCAGCCAGCAAACCCAGCAGGAACAGACCGAACAATGCCGACTCAGGGTTAGCGCCGGTACGCCGTGAGGCCAGCCAGCCCACCAGCGTTGCCAGGACGAGAGCGACGATCAGCAGCAGGTGAACGACGGCCAGGGCGAAAGGCCCGATAGACAGACTCAACATCACCCACGCTCCCGCGTCGTTTGCCACTGTTGCAGAAAGGTTTGGGCGTTCACTTGCCCCGTCATGCGCCTGTCACGTCGCTCGTTGCCTTCAGGCCCGATCCACAACAGGCTCGGCGGCCCCGGCACCTGGTAGCGTTCCAGCAGTTCGCGGCTGGCGGGAGTGTCAGCGGTCACATCCAGGCGCAGCAGATGCACGCCTTGCAGGGCATTCAATACCTCGGATTTGGCGAACACCTGTTTCTCCATGACTTTGCAGGACACGCACCAGTCGGCGTAGTAATCGATCAGTACCCAGCGTCCGCTGGCCTTGGCCGTATCAAGTTCGTTTTGCAGGGCGCTCGGCTCCGTGACGGTGACAAACGCATCGTGGGCCAGATTGGCCTGTTCGGCACGCTCCGCACTGTAAACCTTGAGCGGCTGCCAAGGGTCGGTGGCGCCGCCCGCTGCGCCCACCAACAGGAGCATGCCCCACAGGCCGAGGATCAAGCCGATCGGGCGGAAAACCTTGGTGGCGCTGTTCATTCGTTGGGTCAGCGCAAGTGCGCTGCAAGCGGCGATGAGCCCAAGCGCGCCCCAGCCAGCGACCCACACAGGCTCATCCAGCAGCGGCCGCGCCATGAACAACGCCGTGGCCAGGAACATGAACCCGAATACGCCCTTGAGCGCGTCCATCCATGGTCCGGGTTTGGGCAGAAAACGATTGCCGACAGTGACCAGCAGCATCAGCGGCAAGCCTATGCCCAGGCCCATCACGAACAGCACAAGGCCGCCATGCAACGCATTGCCGCTTTGTGCGATGTACAGCAAGGCGCCTGCCAGTGGCGCAGTCATGCAGGGGCCGACCATCAACCCGGACAACGCCCCCAGGACACTCGCTCCCAGCAGGCTGCCGCCCCGTGTGCCCCGGCTGGCAGTTTCCAGGCGATCACGCAGGGCGGCGGGCAGCTGCAGTTCGAAAAAGCCGAACATCGGTAACGCCAGCACTACGAACAGCGCGGCAAAGCTGCCCAGGAGCCACGGCTGTTGCAACAGCGCTTGCAGGTTGCCGCCCAGCAACGCCGCCAGTACCCCGAGCCCTGCGTAAACCAGCGCCATGCTCAGCACATAACTGCCCGCCAAGGCCAGACCGCGCCGTGGGCTGGCGCCGCCGCCGACCACCACGCCAGCGAGAATGGGCAGCATGGGCAGCGAGCAGGGTGCAAACGCCAGGAGCAGGCCAAGACCAAAGAAAATCAGCAGGCTCCAGCCTAACGAGCGTTGCTGAAGGGAGCTGGCCAATGCCTGATCTTCGGCTTGCAGCCCGTTTTGTTCGATACCGGTGCCGCCGATGTCCAGCGACCGGCTTTGCGGCGGATAGCACAAGCCCGCGTCGGCGCAGCCTTGCCAGCCCAGTTTCACGTTGCCACTGGCGGAGGCGGGGATCAGTAACTCGAGACTGTGGCGGTACACCTGCTGCTCGCCGAAAAACTCATCACTGTGGGCTTCACCTTCAGGCAGCACCGGTTGATCTTCCGGTTTTAGCCCGCCAAGGCTGATGCGCTGTTTATAGAGGTAATAGCCGTCAGCGATGCGCCAGTGCAGGCGCGTTTCGCCGGATTCCAGGCGGTCACTGGTCAGGGTGAACGCCTGGTCAACGTGGAGAAATGGCGGCTGTTGATTGAAGGGATCACTACCTGACAGTGCCTGGGAAAGCCCGGGCAGTAGCAGAAAAACCAGAAGCAGAAAAATACGCATAAAAAGGCCTTGGGATTACAGTCGGGCCAAGGATGGGGCAGGTGGATTAAGTGATGGTTAAGGCGACGCACCGCATTAGCCGCATCAGGCTTGCTCGCAAAGGCATAATCTTGCCTTAATCCTGAACCGCTTCAATAGCCCATTTTCACGAGCCAGAGCATGCATGTATTACTGTGTGAAGACGACGATCTGATCGCCAGCGGAATAGTGGCGGGCCTGAATGCCCAAGGGCTGACGGTTGATCGCGTGGCCACTGGCGCAGCCGCAAGGGCTATGTTGTTGGCGGCGCAGTTCGATGTGTTGGTGCTTGATCTGGGCTTGCCCGATGAGGATGGCTTGAAGTTGCTCAAGCGATTGCGCCAGGAAGGCGTTGAGCTGCCGGTATTGATCCTCACGGCGCGGGATACGGTCAGCGATCGGGTCGATGGTCTTCAGGCCGGGGCCGATGACTACCTGCTCAAACCCTTTGATTTGCGCGAGCTCAGCGCACGGCTGCACACCCTGGTTCGGCGGGTGGCTGGGCGTAGCGTCAATCTCATCGAGCATGGCTGCCTGAGTTATGACCCCAGCAGCCGCCAGGTATTTCTGTCCGGCCAGCCGGTGGATTTGTCCCGTCGCGAACAGGCCCTGTTGCATGCGCTGCTTCACGCCCGTGGTCGCGTGCTGTCGGGCGAGCAACTGAAGGATTGCATCTACGGTTTCAGCGATGAAGTGGAAAGCAATGCCCTGAGCGTGCACATTCATCATCTGCGTCGCAAGTTGGGCAGCCATATTGTGCAGACCGTGCGCGGCCTGGGTTATCGACTCGGCGCGGCTGGCAAGGACCAGCCTCCGGAGGACAGCCCATGAGCTTGCGATTGCGTTTGAGCCTGACGCTGGGCGCCGCCTTCGTGGCGATCTGGACGCTGGCGGCGGCCTGGATGTTGTGTGATCTGCGTGCACAAATGATGGAGTCCCTTGATCAACGTCTGGCGGCGTCGGCGCGTATGGTGTCCGGGTTGCTGGAGCAATTGCCAGTGCCCGCCCGCAGTGACGGTGCCGCCCTGAGCGCCGAGCAATTGGGGATTCCCGGCGGGCTGGCCTGTCAGGTCAGTTCATTGCGCGGCGAAGTGCTGGCCCGCAGTCACGCCACGCCGGACGAGCCGTTGGCCGCCCATGCCAGCGGCTTTCACGACCAGATCATCAATGGCGAACGCTGGCGCAGTTTCACCCTGACCCACGGTGAACTGAGGGTCACAACCGCTGATCGTCAGGACGAACGCGACACCCTCGAACAGTCGGTGCTGCTGGCCGCGTCGGTGCCGGTGGCGGTGGCCTTGCTGGGCAGTCTTGGTCTGCTTTGGCTGGGTATCGGTCAGGGCCTGGCGCCGCTTAACCGCATGCGCGACGCTTTGAAACGACGCAGTGCCGACTCGCTGGAGCCTCTGGATATCACGGGTATGCCCAGTGAACTGCAGCCCTTGCTGGACACCCAGAACCAACTGTTTCAGCGCATTGCGCAAACCCTGGAGCGGGAACGCCGGCTGACCGGCGATGCCGCCCACGAGCTGCGCAGCCCGTTGACCGCCATCAAGACCCACCTGCAAGTGGCGCGCATGACCGAAGGCGAAACCCGGGACCGGTCGCTGGCCCATGCCGAGGAGGGCGCGGACCGCTTGCACGGTACCCTTGAACAACTGCTGTTACTGGCGCGAGTCGAGGGCAGTCTGTCGTTCGATGATGGCGTGCAAAGCAGCGCCGAAGACGTCGCACGCCTGGCCATGCACGACGCCAGCCATGGGCATGTGTCGCGCATTGATCTGCACCTGTCGGCCGATCTCTCCACAGCCGCGCTGGACATGCCATCGGTGCTGGCGATTGCTGCATTGCGCAATCTGCTGGAAAACGCCTTGCGCCACACGCCCCCGCACACTCGGGTTGAGCTGACCTTGAGCACTTCGTCCAGTCAGGCCTGTTTTCAGGTTCGGGATCACGGCAGCGGCATTGCCCAGAAGAACCTCAGCCTTGTGACGCAGCGCTTCTGGCGGCAGGACACGGGCGAAGGTGCGGGACTGGGGCTGGCGATCGTGCAGGCCATTGTCCAGCGTTGCGGTTGTTCACTGACATTCGATAACCAACCGGACGGTTTGCGTGTGGAACTGCGGATGCCTCTCTGTCAGGCGAGTGTTCCCCAGTAGCTTCTGTCCCCGGCGCCAACGGTTGTATTGATCCATCTCAACGGGTATCCGACGGCCTTGCATCATGATGCGCGCGATAGCGGGCTGCGCCTATTGCGTCAGCCATGCGTGCCGATTTCGATGGACCCCTGGAAAAACCATGAATGCGACTGTGACGACGCCCGAAGTACCGCCCGCGAAGGTCAAGTTGCCCATCGGACTGGCCATCGCCATGTTGGTGATGGTTGGCGTTTTATTGCTGCCGCTGCCCGCGGATCTGCCCGTTGCCGGGCATCGAATGCTGGCGATCCTCGCTTTCGCCGTTGTGGTATGGATCACTGAAGCGGTTTCCTACGAAGCCAGCGCGATCATGATCACCGCGCTCATCGCGTTCCTGATTGGCACCGCGCCGACATTACAGGATCCGACCGTTATTTACGGGTCATCCGCCGCGATCAGCATGGCGTTGACGGGTTTTTCCAATTCGGCGCTGGCGCTGGTGGCGGGTGCGCTGTTCATCGCGGCGGCCATGACCCATACCGGGCTGGACCGACGCATTGCCCTGGTGACTCTTGCACGGGTCGGCACCAGTACCCGGCGCATCATGCTCGGCGCTATTGTGGTGACGATCCTCCTCAGCCTCGTGGTGCCCAGCGCCACGGCGCGCAGTGCCTGTGTGGTGCCGATCATGATGGGGGTGATTGCGGCGTTCGGCGTCGATAAACGCTCGAACATCGCCGCCGGGATCATGATTATCGTTGCTCAGGGCACCAGCATCTGGAACGTCGGCATTCAAACCGCCGCCGCGCAAAACCTGCTGACGGCCGGGTTCATGGAGAAAATGCTCGGTGCGCGGGTTTCCTGGCTCGACTGGCTGATCGCCGGTGCGCCCTGGGCGATCATCATGTCCGGCGTGCTCATCCTGCTGGTCCTCAAGCTGATGCCGCCCGAAAGCGACAGCATCCCTGGCGGCAAGGAAGCCGTTGAGAAATCCCTGGCTGAAATCGGCCCCATGACCGGCGCGCAGAAACGCTTGATGGCGGTGTCCATCGGCTTGCTGTTGCTATGGGCCACCGAAGGCAAGCTGCACCATTTTGACACCACGTCCACGACTTATGCCGGTCTGGTGCTGTTGTTGCTGCCGCGTTGGGGCGTGATGACCTGGAAGGATGTGCAGTCGCGCATTCCCTGGGGCACGGTGATTGTCTTTGGCGTCGGCATCAGCCTGGGAACAGCATTGCTCACGACTCACGCGGGCCAGTGGCTGGGCGCGCAGGTCGTGGCCAATACCGGGCTGGACCAGGTCGGTCCGCTGGGTGTTTTTGCCATTCTCGGCGCATTCCTGATCCTGATTCACCTGGGGTTCGCCAGCGCCACCGCGTTGACCTCGGCCATGCTGCCGATTCTCATCGCGGTGCTGCAAACCCTGCCGGGTGATTTCAATCGGCTGGGCATGACCATGCTGCTGGGTTTTGTCGTGAGTTACGGGTTTATCCTGCCGATCAACGCGCCGCAGAACATGGTGTGTCTGGGCACGGAAACCTTTACCGCACGGCAGTTCGCCCGTGTCGGCCTACCGGTGACAATCATCGGCTACTTGCTGATGCTGCTGTTCGCCGCCACCTACTGGGAGTGGCTGGGCTGGATGTGACGTCGATTCTTGAATGAGCAATGGCGGCGGCGACGCCTCCGGTTCGTTGCACAGGGGCTCTCCCGGCTAAGGCAGTCCCGCACCGCCTGCTCAGGAGCCTGCAAAACGGTGTGAGCAGCGCCGTTGCTACCCGACCCTTGGGTGTGCTCGCCTTCTGAGTTTCAGGTAAGACTGATCCTGATCAACACCTTCTCGTCCGACAACCCTTTGATTTTCAAGCCCGATCCCGGACAATCGCGCCCCTGTTTCGAGGGGGACGTTGAACTGCCAGGTTTTTCGATGCGCCCCCGCCTTGTTGTATTAACCGGCAACGGAGATTCGACCGGATGAATGATCAGGCCAATAGCGTCGAACAACGTTTCGATACGGCCCCCGCCAGCATTGCTTCATGGAACCGCCATGACACAACCTGGATGCTCGGCTTGTTCGGCACCGCCATCGGCGCGGGCACCCTGTTTTTGCCCATCAACGCAGGCATTGGCGGCTTCTGGCCGCTGATCATCCTCGCGCTGCTGGCTTTTCCCATGACCTTCTACGCGCACCGGGGGTTGACCCGTTTCGTGCTGTCCGGGCGCGAAGGGGCGGACATCACCGAAGTGGTCGAGCAACATTTCGGCAAGGGGGCCGGCGCGTTGATCACGCTGCTGTATTTCTTCGCGGTGTTTCCGATCCTGCTGATCTACAGCGTTGCGCTGACCAACACCGTGGGAAGCTTTCTCGAACACCAACTGCATATACAACCGCCGCCGCGTGCGCTGCTGGCGTTCGTCTTGATCCTCGGTCTGTTGGCCGTGGTGCGTTGCGGTGAGCGGGTGATCGTCAAGGCCATGAGCCTGATGGTGTATCCCTTCATCGTGGCGTTGCTGTTCCTCTCTGTCTTCCTGATCCCCCACTGGACCGGCGGTATTCTCGAAACAGCCACTACCCTGCCGGAACCTTCGGCGTTTCTGCACACCTTCTGGCTGGCCATTCCGGTGATGGTGTTTTCCTTCAACCACACCCCGATCATTTCGGCGTTTGCCGTGGACCAGAAGCGCCGCTATGGCGATCAGGCTGAGGGCCGCAGCTCGCAGATCCTCGCCCGCGCCCACGGCTTGATGGTGGTCATGGTGCTGTTTTTTGTGTTCAGTTGCGTGCTGACGCTGTCACCGGCGCAACTGGCCGAGGCCAAGGTGCAGAACCTGTCGATCCTGTCCTACCTCGCCAATCACTTCAGTAATCCGACCATCGCCTTCATGGCACCGTTGATTGCCTTTGTAGCGATTGCCAAGTCGTTTCTGGGGCATTACATCGGTGCCAGCGAAGGCTTGAAAGGGTTGGTGATGAAAACCGGTTATCGCCCCGCACCCTTGCTGCTGGATCGCATGACCGCTGCGCTGATGCTGGTGGTGTGCTGGGCGGTTGCCACGCTTAACCCGAGCATTCTGGGCATGATCGAAACCCTGGGTGGCCCTGTCATCACGGCATTGTTGTTCCTGATGCCGATGTACGCGATCCATAAAGTCCCGGCCATGCGTCAGTACGCGGGCAAGGTTTCCAACGTGTTCGTGGTGGTGGTGGGTCTGGTGTCTATCTCGGCGCTGGCCTATTCGTTGCTGCAGTGAATTCAGCGCGATAGCAGCGAGCGCTCCATGATGAGGGTGCGTTCCTCGCCGTGATAGTTTTCGCGCACCACCTTGAAACCCAGCTTCACGTAAAACTGTTCCGCCGTGACCGACGACGGAACAGTCAGGACTTCAATCCCTCCCTTACGCGCGACCTGTTCAACCCGGCTCATCAGCAGGCGGCCAATGCCTTGACCATGAAGGTCGGGCGTCACGAACACTGTGCGCACCACGTTGGCGTCCAGGCTGGCGGTGCCGACCACCCGGTCCCCCGCCAGTGCGACAAACACCTGACGCTGACGGATCAGGGCCGCAACGGCTTGCGGGCTGAAGCTGTGCTGGACCTGCGCAATGATGGCGGGCGGGTAATCCTGAGCGTTGGTCTCGCGCAGCGCTTGCAAGATCACCTTGCTCACGGCCTCTGCATCGTCCTCATGGGCGTCGCGTAGTTGATAGTCCATTAACCGATTGTCCTTGCCAGTCGTTCGGAGCATGAGCATGCACGTGATGGGGTTTACCTGTCGATGGGCGACGAACGCCTGTCTGAAGGCGCAGGCACCTACTGAAGTATTATTTCCTGAAGGTTAGTCCGTGACCGTTTCCGGCATGAGCGATGAGTGGTGGGAAGTGATCAGCCATTTACCGTTTAACCATGCGTAGGTAAAGGTATAGCGGGCCTGAGCTGTCGACTTGTCCGCGAAGGTAAAGGTATAGAGACCTGTGTCGATGGCGCTGTTGCAGCCAATCTGAATACGACGGCTGTCGATCTTGCCTTCAGGTTTTTTATCCAGAAAGAACGTGAAGTAGTCAATGCGCGCTGCTTCATCCAGACGCAGTTGATTGGACAAGGTGGGCAGCAACACGGCATCGCGGGTGTACTGCGCCGCCACCGCCTCTGGGTCACTGGATTTCACCGCCGTGTTCCACCGATCAAACAACTGCGCTATTTGTTTTGTGTCGGTTTTCGTGCAAGTGGTGGTCTGGCTGGCATGGACAGGCAAGGGTAGAGCGAGTGTCAGAGGAGTAAGTACAGTGAACACGGTTTTTGTAAGTGTCATGGGTTGTCACCGAAGTCAATAAACAAGCACTGGCGATGCTATACAGGCTTCTGCTGTTAATCCATTTCAGTGGCGGGGTTAATGGTTTCTGGATATAACTATCTTTATTTCATGTGGGAGTTTTCTGAAGTTTGATGGAGATTAAGTTATATATTTAACGTTTGGTGTAAAAAGTCTGCGCGCAGGCGTTAATAGACCTGCGCGCAAGAATCGAAGTTACTGATCAATAAGCGGCCACCAATCCATCCTTTCTCGGATCAGTTCCGCCGACATAGCCGTGGGCTGTACGCTGGATGATTTGTGCGCCGCCGAAAGCGAATACGCCGCTGGGGTCTTCGACGTCAATGTCGTGACCCTTGGCACGCAAGGTTTCAACAACCTCCGGGTCGAAGGCCCGCTCCACGGCGACTTTCAGGCCAGACTCGATTCTCCAGCGCGGCGCATCGGCGGCGGCCTGCGGGTTCTGCTTGTAACGCAGGATGCGCATCATCATTTGCAAGTGCCCCTGTGCCTGCATCGGCCCGCCCATCAGGCCGAACGCCATCAATGGCGTGCCGTCGGCGTTCATCACGAAGCCTGGAATGATGGTGTGGAACGGACGTTTGCGCGGTGCGACGACGTTGACGTGCTGCGGGTCCAGGGAGAACCCGGCACCACGGTTCTGCAGGCTGATGCCGGTGCCTGGCACCACGACACCGGAGCCGAAGCCCATGTAGTTGGACTGGATGAACGACACCATCATGCCGCTTTCATCGGCGGCGCACAGGTACACCGTCCCTCCCGCTTTCGGCGAGCCGTGGCCGGGATTGGCGGCGTGTTCGGTGATCAGCCCTGCGCGTTCCTTCAGGTAGACCGGGTCCAGCAGATGTTCTGAAGCCACACGCATGTGCTCACTGTCAGCGACGTGTTCGTCCAGGTCTGCCAGCGCCAGCTTCATGGCTTCCAGCACGGGATGCACGGTTTCCAGGCTGTCCACCGGATGCTCGCCGACGCCCAGCGTTTCAAGCAGCGTCAGGCCTGCCAGCGTGGCGATGCCCTGGCCGTTGGGTGGCAGCTCATGCACCACCGCCCCGGCGTAAGGCACAGAGAGGGTTTCGATCCAGTCCACGCTGTGGCTTGCCAGGTCATCCAGGCTCATGACGCTGCCGTTGGCGTTGGCATGGGCAATGATCGCCTCGGCCAGCTCACCACGATAGAAAGCTTCGCCTTGGGTCTGGGCAATCAGTTCCAGGGTGCGGGCGTGGTCTTTGAGGGTGATCTTCTCGCCTGCCAGCGGGGCCTTGCCGTCGGGCATGAAACACTCGGCGAAACCGGGCTGCGACTGGAGTAACTTCGAGCCGCGTTTCCACAACTCAGCAATGATCGGCGTGACCTGATAACCGTCCCGGGCATAGCCGATGGCGGGTTCGGCAAGGGTGGCGAAGGGCAGCTTGCCGTAACGCTCGGACAACGCAACCCAGGCCGACACTGCACCCGGCACCGTCACCGCGCCCCAGCCCCGTTGGGGCATTTCGCTTTGCCCGGCGAAGTGCTCGGGCGTCCAGGCTTGCGGGGCACGGCCGGATGCGTTCAGGCCTTGCAGTGTGGTGCCGTCCCAGACAATGGCGAACGCATCGCTGCCGATCCCGCAACCGGTGGGCTCGACCACCGTCAAGACCATGGCCGCCGCAATAACCGCGTCAACCGCATTGCCGCCACGGCGCAGCATGTCCAGCCCGGCCTGTGCCGCCAAGGGCTGGGAGCAGGCGACCATGTTGTTGCCCATCACCGGCGAGCGGGCCGATGCGTAAGGTTGGCTGTAATCCAGATCATCAAACATAAGCGGTTCTCTTTGGCAGAAGATGGCAGAAGGGCAGATCAGCCTTTGGGGTCCAGCGCATCGCGCAGGCCGTCACCCAGCAGGTTGAAACACAAGACGGTGATGTAGATGGCCACGCCCGGCGCAATCGACATCCACGGCGCTTGTTCCATGAAATTTTTCGCGGTGTTGAGCATCGAGCCCCAGGACGGGGAGGGCGGTTGTTGGCCCAGGCCGAGAAACGACAGGCTGGCTTCCGCCAGAATGGCCGAGGCGATGGTCAGCGTCGCCTGAACCACCAGCGGCGATGTCACGTTGGGCAGCACGTAACGCAGGATGATCCAGCGATCCGGCAGGCCAATGGCCCGGGCGCCCTCCAGATAATCCTCGTGCTTGATCGACAGCACTTGTCCTCGGGTGAGTCGGGCAAAAATCGGCATTGCCGACAGGCCGATGGCGATCATGGCATTGGTCAGGCTCGGCCCGAGAAAAGCCCCCAGCGCAATCGCCAGCACCAGGAACGGACAGGACAGCAGCGCTTCCATGATCCTTGAAAGGATCGCATCCAGCTTGCCGCCGAAGTAACCGCCCAGCAGGCCCAGTGGCACGCCGATCAGCATGGCGATCGCCACAGAAACCCCGCCCGCCAGCAAAGAGCTGCGCGCCCCCCAGAGCAGGCGTGAAAACAGATCGCGGCCCAGCTCATCGGTGCCCAGCCAGTAGATCAACGATGGCCCTTTACGCACCGCAAGGAAGTTGGCTTTAAGCGGATCATGAGGCGCGATCCACGGGGCGAAGACAGCGGCAAGGATAAACAGCAGCAACACCACCGCGCCCAGCACCGCCCCCTTATTGGCGAGGAATTTCTTGATAAAGGGCGAGCGGCTGCGGGGCCGTATTACGGGATGAGTCACACTGGCGATGGCAGTCATGAGGCAGTCCTCAAACGCGGGTTGATCATGCGATAGAGCACATCGGCCAGCAGGTTCAGCAGCAGAAAACCAATGGCGACGCAAAGCACCACGCCCTGCACCACGGCGTAATCGCGATTGAACACCGCATCGACGATCATCTTGCCGAAGCCGGGAATGCTGAAGACCTGTTCGGTCAGCACCGCGCCGCCCAGCAGTTCGCCGAACAACAACGTGGTCAGCGTCACGATGGGCATCAAGGCGTTACGCAGCGCATGCTTGAGGATCACCGTACGCGGGAACAGACCCTTGGCCCGTGCCGTGCGCACATAGTCGGTGCGTAACACTTCCAGCATGGCGCTGCGGGTGTGACGCATGAGAATCCCCGACAACCCGGCACCCAGCACAAACGCCGGGAGGATCAGGGTTTTCAGGTTCTGCCCGAAATCTTCGTCCATGGGCACGAAGCCTGAAGCCGGCAACCATTGCAGCTTCACCGCGAAGACCATGATCAACAGAATCCCCAGCCAGAAGTGCGGGATGGAGATGCCCGACAGCGCCACCACGTTCGCCCCGTAATCCACCACCGTGCCTTTGCGCACGGCGGAAATGATGCCGGTTGGAATGCCGATCAGCAGTGCGATCAACAGCGCGAACACCGCCAGTTCCAGCGTGACCGGCAACTTGGAGGCCAGCAGCGTGGTGACCGGCTGCTCGGTGCGCAGGGACGTGCCGAAATCGCCGGTCAGGACGTTGCCTGCCCAGTGCAGGTATTGCAGCGGTAACGGGTCGTTGAGGCGGTACTTGTCCCGCAGGTATTCCATCACCGCCGGGTCGCGTTCTTCCCCGGCCATGGCCAGCACCGGGTCGCCGGGCAGCAGTTTTTGCAGGGTGAAAACGAACAGCGAAACCAGAATCAACGTCGGAATCGCACTGAGCAGGCGTCGCAGGATGAACATCAGCATGCCGAATCCTCGCGGGTGCGCGCGTCAATCACGGCTTGAACGCGACATTGGTCAGGCGGATCAGGCCGTCCGGGTTCGGCACGAAACCGGTCACGGCGGTACGCATGGCGATGATTCGCGGATCGAAATACAGGTAGGCAGTTGGCACTTCGTCAGCCAACAGGCGCAGCGCCTCGTTGTACAGCGCCTGACGTTGGGCCACGTCGTTGACCGTGCGCGCCTTGTTCAGCAACTCGTCGAGCTTGGCGTTGCAGTATTTGCCGTCGTTCTGGCCGCCCTTGCAGGTCACGAACTGATGAATGTCGCCATCCGGGTCGGGCCGGCCGGACCACGCGCTCATGCCGATCTGGAAGTTGCCGCTTTGCTGTTCGCTGAGCAACGTGGCGTATTCGGTGGCGACCAGATTCACCTTGAAACCCGCCTCTTCGGCCATGGCCTGGATGATCTGCCCGACCTGTTGGGCGATGGGGTTGTTGGCGACCTTCAGGTCCACCGCCAGCGGCAGCTTGACCCCGGCTTCAGCCAGTAGCACCTTGCTTTTGGCGATGTCGCGGGCCGGGATTGGCAGATCCTTGTCGTAGTAAGGGCTGTTTTTCGGGAACGGTTGAGCGCTGGGTGCATATAAGCCTTCGAAGACCACCTGATTGATGGCGTCCCGGTCGATGGACAGTTCAAACGCCTTGCGCACACGCTTGTCCTTGCCCATGGGCGTATTGGCTTTCTCGCCGTTGGCAACGTTGAACATCAGTTGCATATAGCCCAGGCCAGGCGTGTTGTAGATCGCCAGTTTGCTGTCGGACTTGACGGTTTTCACGTCAGTGGGCGCGACGCGTTCGATGATGTCCAGGTCTCCGGAACGCAGGTTGGCCAGACGCACGGACGTGTCCGGGATGGGCAGAAAAATCACCTTGTCGAAGTGGTAGGCCTGTTTGTTCCAGTAGTGGTCGAAGCGCTCCAGCACGATGCGATCCTGCTGCACGCGCTGGACAAATTTGTACGGGCCGGAACAGACCGGTTTTGCACCGAATTCACCTTGGGCGGCCTTGGGTGCAAGCATCATCCCGGCGCGGTCCGACAGTTGCGAAACCAGCGTGGCGTCAGGCTGCTTGAGTTTGATCGCCACGGTTTTCGCGTCGATCACTTCCACGCTGTCCACCGACGCCAGTTCACTTTTGCGCAGGGAGTCGGGCAGGGTGCGGGCGCGGTCCAGGTTGAACTTTACCGAGGCCGCGTCGAACACTTCGCCGTCGTGATAGGTCACGCCTTCGCGCAGGGTCATGGTCAGCGTCTTGCCGTCCTCGCTCCAGTTCCAGGCCGTGGCCAGTTGCGGTGCGTAAGTCAGGTCCGGGTTGACGTCCACCAGTTTGTCGCACAGCGCGGTGTAGACCAGGCGCCCGGAATAGGTGCGTGAACGATGCGGGTCCAGGACATCCGGGTCGTCCTGGATACCGATGCGCAAGGTGGATTCGGCAAAGGCGGCGTTGGCGGCCAGCAGTAACAATGTTCCTGTCAAAAGACGTGCGGTTTTCATGGCTGGCTCTCCGTCGATAGGGATTGATGAGTCTTGAACAGGTTCAGACGCCGGGTGTAGGCCGCGCTGGGTGTAGGAAGGATTAACGTGCCCGCGCCAGCGTTGGCGATTTCCCTCCAGAAGTGGCACGCCACCTGACGCTCTGCCTCGACACTTTCCATGACGGGGGCGGACTCTTTGCAGAGTGCGCGGGCATGAGGGCAGCGCGTGTGAAACCGGCAGCCCGAAGGCGGACGGCTAGGGCTGGGCATGTCGCCTCCCAGTAAGGGGCGGGGGTGGCGCAGGTCCGGGTGGCTGACCGGCACGGCGGCCATCAACGCCTGGGTGTAGGGGTGCAGCGGGGTTTCGAACAGCCCGTTGACGGGGGCCAGTTCGACGATCTCTCCGAGGTACATCACGGCGACGCGGTCACTCATGTGCCGGATCACCGCCAGCCCGTGGGCGACGATCACCAGGGTCAAGCCGAACTGATGCTTGAGGTCTTCCAGCAGGTTCACCACTTGGGCCTGCACCGACACGTCCAGTGCCGACACCGGCTCGTCACCGAGAATCAGGCGCGGTTCGGACGCCAGGGCGCGGGCAATGCCAATGCGCTGGCGCTGACCGCCGGAAAACTCATGGGGATGCCGACTGCCGTGCTCCGGCGCCAGGCCCACGGTGCGTAACAGCTCGGCGACCCTGGCCTGGCGGTCGCTGCGACCGGCTTCACTGTGCAACCAGATCGGCTCGCCAATAATCGATTCCACGGTCATGCGCGGGTTCAGCGACGCGAACGGGTCCTGGAAAATGATCTGCAAGTCGCGACGCACCTGACGCAGCTTTTCCGGTGACAGGTTGGCCAGGTTACGGCCCTCGTAAATCACGTCTCCCGCTGTTGGCTTGAGCAAATTCAGCAACAGTCGGCCCAATGTCGATTTACCCGACCCCGACTCACCCACCAAGGCCAGCGTTTCGCCTTTGCGCACTGACAGCGACACTGTATTGACCGCCTGAACGGGGGGCTTTTTGCGCTGGAACAGGCCGCTTTCCACACTGAAGTGCTTGCTCAGGCCGATGCTTTCAAGGATCGGTTTTGGGCTTGTGCGTTCCAAGGTGATGCGCTCGACAACGTCGCGGTCTGAAGGGCTCATGCGCTGGCTCCCACATGCAGTTCCAGGGGTGCACGGATGCACGCGGCGAAATGTCCGGGGGAAAGCTCAAGCAGCGGCGGTCGGGTTTCGCGACAGGCCGGGATCACGAACGGGCAGCGCCCGGCGAACCGGCAGCCCGCCGGCATTTCAGCCGGGGTCGGTACGCGGCCGTTGATCGTCGCAAGGCGACCTTCCCGAGGGCCAATGGAGGGCATCGAACCCATCAGGCCAAGGGTGTAAGGATGCTGCGGATCGTCGAACAGGGTTTTCACCGAACCGCTTTCCACCACGCGCCCGGCGTACATCACCATGACATCGTCGGCGACTTCCGCCACCACGCCCAGGTCGTGGGTGATAAGGATCATCGCGGTGCCGGTTTCGGCTTGCAGGTTGGCAACCAGCGAAAGGATCTGCGCCTGAATGGTCACGTCCAAGGCCGTTGTCGGTTCGTCGGCAATGATCAGCGCCGGATCGTTGGCCAGCGCCATGGCAATCATCGCCCGCTGACGCATGCCGCCGGACAGTTCGTGTGGGTAGGCATCAAGACGCTGCACGGCATCCGGGACGCGGACTTTTTCCAGCATTTGCAAAGCACGCTGCCGCGCCTCTTTCGCTGACAGACCCTGATGACGAATGACGCTTTCAACGATTTGCTCGCCAATGGTGAACACCGGATTCAGCGAGGTCATGGGCTCCTGGAAAATCATCGCCATGCGATTGCCCCGCACATCAAGCAAGCGAGCTTCCGGCATGCCCAGCAACGATTCGCCCAAAAGGCTGGAAGCGCTCGCGGCGACGGTTGCGCTGTCCGGCAGCAAGCCCATCAATGCCATGGAGGTCACGCTCTTGCCGCAGCCGGATTCACCGACAATGGCCAGCGTCTTGCCCCGTTGCACCTTGAACGACACGCCGTCGACGACATTGGCTGGCGCCCCGGAAAAGCCCACGGTCAGGTCGCTGACACTGAGCACCCAGTGGTCCGAATCGTTGCCGGTCGCACTCATAAACTCGCCTCCAGATCTTGGTTGATCACGGTGTCGAGCGCCTGTTGCAGGGCACGCAAATGCCCGCGCATGGCGGTGGCAGCCTTTACCGGGTCGCGGCTTTCGATGGCGGTGACGATGTCGTCATGATCATGCCGGTAACTGTCGAGCCGATCGGCATTGCGCGCCCGCTGCCGCAGGTCCCGCCACATGGGGTCCAGTCGAATGGCATCGAGCATTTCGAAGATGTCCAGCATCAGCCGGTTACCGGCCGCTTCAGCGATCCCCCGGTGCAAGGCGCTGTCCCACAATTCGAGCCCTTCGGCATCAATTTCATCGGCGTTCTGTTGGCGCGTGGTGCGCTCGGCCAGACGGCGCAAAATGGCCATCTGCTCGCCGTTGGCCCGCACCGCTGCCAATGAAGCCAACGCCGGCTCCAGATGCAGCCGCGCTTCCATGACTTCACTGAAATTGGTCCGCCCGGACAACCGCGCAAAACTCAACGAAGCACTGGGCGGTGTCGGCCCGACAAACGTACCCTTGCCCTGTCGCCGCCAGATCTGGCCCTCGGCTTCCAGCACCGACAAGGCGCGACGAATAGCGCGGCGGCTTACCCCGAAATCCGTCGCCAGATCCCGTTCAGTCGGCAACGCCCGCTGGGGGAAGGCCGCATGCTGCGCCACCATCTGCCGCAAGGCATCCAGGGCCAGCTTTGACGCGTTATCGATGGTTAAGTCAGGGTCGAACCGTTGCATCGCGGTCACTCACGCCAGGCCAAAAGAAAGGCCCTCGGTCGCGTGGAAGTTGGAGCGAGGGCTGCTGGGGCGGCTGCAAGAGCGATGCCAATAGGAATTGGTTCGCGCGACAGTTGCGTCGATTCAGGCCGCCACCGTTCTACCTCACGGTGGGCGGGCCAATAGCCAATGGTTCGCGGTGTTGGTTCGGTGGTGGGAATCAGGATTGGTTCGGTGGTGGGTGAACCAATTTTCAGGGGAAAGCCGAGTCGTGCGTGTTTATGGTCGAGGCTGCGCCGGGAAGGGGCAGCCGTTGTTCTTTACGCTGCTTCGGGTCCCGCTTGGGGGAGTGAATGCAGGCTTGAAATGTGCGTAACGGTCGCTCGCCTGTCACCTCGGCCGGATTATCAAGACAATTGTTGTAGGCCTTTTCCCAAACCCCCTTGGACGCATTGAGCCCATCCCGCTCATAAGCCACTCTGCCGCCCTTATTCAGGGATCCGGTTGTGCCTCGTCGCGCGCGCCCATCTGACCCTGGTTCTCAGAGAGAGCGCCCGCCCAAGGCAAGGAGCCTGCAATGACTCATCCCTTCCAGACCCCACGGGGCCACATGGCCAACCTGATCGCGTGCTCCAAAAGCGCGGATGCGCCCGATGCCGGCGGGATGTG